>NZ_VFUH01000014.1:0-146754 GCF_006440475.1 Mesorhizobium sp. B2-6-1 | reverse complement strand
CCCAGCCTCCATCCGCTGGCGATAAAACCGGACAACTCACGTGCTACCTAATCCGGACAACTCATCTGCTTACGACAGTTGGGCTACGGCCTTCTTGTCAAGGCTCGCTCCATAAGCTATATGACTACTTTGGTCACAGGGCTGTCAAGATGAAAGAGATTCAGCTTAAAGACGTGAAGGCGACGTTCTCGCATGTGGTCGACGAAGCGGTTGCAGGCGCACCGACGGTTGTCACCCGTCACGGCAAAAGAGAGGCTGTCGTAATCAGCTATGCGGACTACGAGCGCCTTTCCCGTGTGCCATCGCTGGGTTGGTTGCTTACAAACTCGCCCTTGGAGGACGGCGACCTGCCAGCGCGAAGCCGAAAGCCCGCACGGGCTCTGCGTGACCCGGCGTTTTGACGTTGTACCTTCTGGATACGAATGTCGTCAGTTTGCTCGCCCCCTCGAGACGCAGGACACCCTCCGATGAAAGACTAGTTGCCTGGATCGTCGACAGATCCTCCGACCTTTGGCTGTCCGTCATCACCTCGGCTGAGATCGAGGACGGTATTGCGAACGCCAAGCGAACCGGTGCCACCAAAAAAGCGGCCGCGCTCGCTGAGTGGTGGGGAGAAATTCGTCACTACTACGGTAGCCGCATTCTGCCTCTTGATCTCGAGACGGCAACGATAACCGGGCAACTTATGGCAGTCGCCCGCGGAGCTGGCATCTCTCCCGGTTTCGAGGATATCGCGATTGCTGCCACAGCCACGCAACACGATCTAATCGTGCTCACGGACAATGAAAAGGATTTCAGACCGCTCGGAGTTCGGTATCAGAATCCGTTCATCGGGCTTCCCGGTTAGCTTGTCCAATCGAAATATTGAAGTTCACATAAGTATATGAATAGTAATCACAAATGTTAGTTCCATAATACATGTTATGCGACTTATGGGTATTGCCGCAAAATAGAAATGTCTTGATTCCGCAAAGTAGGAATGTCGCCCTGCTCGCCGATGAGCGAGGGAGACGGCGGGTTGGGACTGATCTTAATGAGCGAGCGCGAGCTGCAACGCATCGAGGTGCTGTCGAAGGTTTTGGAGCGGCGCATGACGGTTGTCTCGGCGGCGCATGTCCTGGATATGACAACGCGCCAGGTCCAGCATCTGCTGAAGGCGTTCCGGACTGAAGGCGCCGCGGCACTTCGGCACAAGGCTCGAGGACGACCGTCGAACCATCGATATGTCGCCGGCATCGGTGAGTTGGCGGTTCGGCTGGTTCGGGAACACTATCTCGACTTCGGGCCGACCTTGGCGGCCGAGAAGTTGGCGGCGAACCACGGCCTGATCGTGTCGCGAGAGACGTTGCGCAAATGGATGGCGGAAGCCGGAATCTGGCTGTCGCGCAAGCAGCGCCGGACATTCCATCAGCCTCGTTTGCGTCGAGAATCTTATGGCGAGCTGGTGCAGATCGACGGCAGTGATCACCGTTGGTTCGAGGAGCGGGGCGATCCATGCACCCTGCTCGTCTTCATCGACGACGCCACGAGCAAGCTCCAGCAGCTTCGCTTTGTGAAGTCGGAGAGCACCTTCAGCTCCTTCGAGGCGCTGGAACTCTATCTGAAGGCACACGGCTGCCCAGTCGCATTCTACTCCGATAAGCCCCAGTCCCCTGGTCGATCATGAGAACCTGAAAGAACCTACCCGGCCTGTCGTATCCGAAGTGAGCCGCGAGCCTTCGGTTCTGCTTCCTTCCCTTCGAGAAGCTTAAGGATGTGACCAATCTCCAAAAGCTTGCCAGTGACGCCAGCGGCTATCGCCTGCGTCATGCGGCGCGAGGCATCAATGCGTCGCTCAATTGTAATACCTGGAATGGAGGCCACCGGGCTGGCGTGAGCCTCTGCCTTGTTAGAAAAGCCATTGGTCTGGCGCGTGAAATGGCGCTAGTACATCCGCTTGGTCATGCGCAGGGGCCGCAAACGGGGGTTGGCGGGCGCCGATGCTCGTCGCGCGCGCGCTGATCTCATGATGCTGCGAGCATTCGCCGGTTGTTTAACAACTTCGTGATGCCGTGTGCGGTCATTGGTCGGCTCAGCGCATAGCCTTGCAAGATGTCACAGCCTAAATTCTTGAGGACCTTGGCCTGCTGCATCGTCTCGACACCTTCGGCGATGACCTCCACGCCCAAGGACCGGCCAATCTGCACAATCGATTGTACGACCTCTCGCTGCTGGGCTGACCTGGCGATTGGACCAACTAGCTGGCGTGCAATTTTCAACCGTCGCGGTTGAAGCTTGAGCAAGCTGACAATCGACGCATGGCCGGTGCCGAAATCGTCAATTTCGATGTCGATTCCGAGTTCCTTGATCTGGTTGACGTTCCAGATCATAAGCTCATCGTTGTCGTCGAGGAAGATTGATTCTAGAAGTTCGAACGAAACGGTTCCTGGTTTTATCGAAAGTGACGTCAGGCTGGTGATCAGCTCCTCGTCCTGAAGCCGTCTCGCGGAGACGTTCACCGAAGCGCGCGGAACCAGGAGGCCGGCCCTCTGCCAGCGATCAAGGTCGTGGAGGGTTTGTTCCAGTACTAGTCGGTCAATAATTGAAACGACATTCAACTCTTCAGCAATCTTGAGGAACCCGGCTGGCGTCTGAAGTCCGTCGGCGGGATGGTTCCAGCGCGCCAGCGCCTCAACGCCCGCAACCTCCAGCGTTTTGGCATCGAACTGTAGCTGGTAATGTGGAACAAACTCGTTGCGTTCCAACCCTGCGAGGATCTCGTCGGCTACCCGTTTGGTCCGGATGATCTCAGAGTGGAGGTCCTGGGTGAAGAACTCATATCGATTGCGTCCCCGACTCTTGGCCCGGTAAAGGGCTATATCCGCGTTGACCATCAGGCGTGGGCCGTCGATGGGACCGTCCGCATCGACTGCGATCCCGATGCTAACGCCGATACGGCATTGATGGTCCTTGTAGGGAATCGGCTGCCGCAATCTATGTATGATGCGGTCGGCCAGCTGTTTAAGCTGATCAGTTGAGATATCGCGTCTGCAGACTACCACAAACTCATCGCCTCCGACTCGGGCAACGAAGTCTGATGAGCGAACAGTTGATGTCAGCTCCTTTGCGGTATGGATCAGCACGGCGTCGCCGATGGCATGGCCGAGCGTGCCATTTATCTGTTTGAAACGATCGAGATCAAGATGCAGAAGCGCGGCGCCGCTGCCAGGCGTTGAGCCTGTGACGGCGTAGCTATCGAGCATCGTGTCAAGGTGGCGGCGATTCGGAAGGCCGGTCAGTGAGTCGTGAAGCGCCGTATGCTCATTGCGCGCTGTCGCCGCCTCAAGCTCAGCACTCCTCGTTTCGGCGAGATCCTTTGCCCGTTCCAGTTCCCGTGTCTGGATCACATCCGCCGTCACGTCCCATTCCGCGCCAACCATTTTGTGATCGGTGCCGTCCCTGTAAGTCTTGGCACGCACGCGGACGTGTCGGACAACTCCATTGGGAAGCACCACACGATATTGCGAAGAGTATATGCCGGTTGCGATCCCTTGCGCGAAATCCCGCTTAGCCTCGTCGAGATCGTCAGGGTGGATCGATCTTGACCACTCTTCGAAGGTTCTTGGTTCGCCATCTGCTGACTTGCCATAGATTTCGTTCAGGCGGTCGTCCCAGAATATAATGTCCGAGTCGAGATCCTGCTCCCAGACGCCAATTTGCGAGGCGTCAAGCGCAAGCTCCAGCCTCTCTGAAAGCTGTGCCAGTCGTCGTTCGCCGCGGCGCAGATCGGCGTAATGCTTATACCGCTGATTGAGAAGCCGCCCCGCAAAGACGATCGGAACCACGACCAGGGCGCCGCCGATGAGCATTGTTAGTCGCAAAATCCAGGCGTTGCGGGGCGTGGTGTTCCAGCCACCCTTGGGAATGGCGGAAATTTGCCAAGATCCTGTCGGCAACCGCACCTCGGAAGTGACGGGATCTTGTTCCGTCACGTACGCGGGACCGTAAAATCGCGCCCCGCTTCTCCCGAGAGCGTCCTTACCTGTCAGAGCGATTTCGATTGGCAGGTTCTTGTCTAAAAGACCGCTGTCCGCGTACAGCTTCGGAACGTCGATCACGGCGGCCACTATGCCCCAGAACGTCTCGCGAGGGCCGTCACGGTCAAGGAAGACAGGAAATCGCCCGATGAATGCCTGACCTCCTTGTTTGAGTTCTACCGGCCCGGCTAACACCAGTTGCTTGTTATCGCGTGCCCGAAGTACTGCTTCGCGCAGCTTTTCGTCTTCGCGGAAGTCCAGCCCTATCGCTTTTTCATTGCCTTCCCTCGGATACATCAACGAGACGACCAGGTCAGGGGCGCCGGCAATGTTTCTGATCTGTGTCTTCTCGCGAAAGAGGCTCTTTGCCAGTTTGGCAAAGCGAGCTTGGCTCATGTTCGGTTCAGTAACGATCGTCGCGACCAGACCACGCGCCAGTTGAAGGTCTCCGTTGACATTACCCTCAAGTTTGGCGCGAACGAGGTTCATCTCCTTCGCAACGTCAACGCGCAATGCCTGCTCGGTTACAATGCTGTTTTGATGGTCCGCAAAAATTCCGGCAGTTAACAGCACCGCAAGGGCGATCACTGCCGGAAGACTGGTCCAGGTCATCAAGGTGCGGAAGCGCTGATGAATAGCAAATGGCAAGATGGAATCTCGGTCGCCCTGATTTCCAGTTGGCGCAGGATATCGGAGCCGACTTAATCGAATCTCTTCGCCTCTACTCAAAATTTATAAAAGACACCTGGAAGACTACCGCGTATCTGGCGTGCGCTGATCTCGCCAGCAGGCGCTTGCGTTTGGATCCTCGCAGACCGGGCCCGATCCCCAGTGCCTGTTCGATGAGCCGTGGATCAAGGCCAACATGGCTCGCTGTCATGTTGGCGGCCGAAGTGGAAGCGGCTGTGCGCCCTGGCTCCGCGCGGCCATTGGCGCACCCTGACCTTCCGTGGCGCGCTGCGCTGTATGGGTGCGCGGCTGCTCCACGAATATAAGGCGATCAGCGCGGCCGGCATGGACTAAGCGGCGCCCCGCGGCAAAAAGATAATCAGCGGCCAGAGCTAACGACCGCACCTGAGCGACGAGCGGTTGAATGATACCGGCGTTTCGCGGTTTGACACCAACTGCGCTGCGCGCTGAATGAAGAGGCGCGCTGAGATCAGAAGCGTGGGGGCGGCTCGTAGCGAGGGACCGTGACTTCCTAATCGCAGGGGATATTGCCGCCGACATCCCATAGCGCCGCCAGGAGCACGCAAACTACCTACTCTCATATGCCGAGAGGCGGTGTCTCACAGATAGACGATTATGTTGAGAGTCGATAGGCACTACTTCCCAGGTGTTGCAGAGCATGGTGCCGCTGAGGAGACCGATGAATGCCTGGAAAGCCGCACTCGCGACCGCAGTCGGCCTTTTTCGCTTCCAACGAGCACGGGGGTTTGGGGTCGCCGCCGTCTGCGCTGCGGTGGCGGTGGCCGCCGCGCTCGATACGATCCTGGCCCTCGTGCTGGATCCGACCTCCGTGTAGCCCGCCGCGAGCCACCAAGTGATGAACGACCGACTCTCAGCACTCAGACTGTTTGCTCGCGCCGCGCGCGTCGGCAACTTCTCCCGTGCCGGGCGCGAACTTGGCCTGTCGCAGCCGTCCGCATCCAGGCTGATCGCTGCGCTCGAGGAGGAGGTCGGCGCGACGCTTTTTAGCCGCACCACGCGAGCAGTGACGCTGACCGAGGCCGGCGCGACGTACTTGATGCGCGTCGAAACGATCCTCGCAGCGCTCGACGATGCCGACCACGAGGCGCGCGGAACAGGAGAGTTGCGCGGCTCGCTTCGCGTCGGCACGCCGACAAGTTTCGCGCTCAGGGAGATCATCCCGCGGCTTGGCGCGTTTACGAAGCAGCATCCGGCGCTGAAAATCGAGCTCCGAGTGACGGACCGCTACCCAGACCTCGTGACTGAGGGCCTCGACGTGTCGTTGCAGTTCGGCGCCCTCCCCGACTCCAGCGCGATGGCGCGCAAACTCATCCACCAGCCAAGGGTACTCACGGCCTCGGCAGGCTACTTACAGGAGCGCGGCACACCCACGATGCCGTCGGATCTCGTGCACCACTCGGTGATCATCAGTCCAGCGCATCCCTCGCCGACTTTCTCCTTCCGCAAGGGCGGCCGCATCACCTCCGTGCGCGTTGATAGCGCGCTCTCGATCACCACCAACGAAGTAGCCACGGCAAGCGCTGTCGCCGGGTTGGGGGTCGCCGCATCGAGCGAAAACAGCGCGCGGGCAGAGCTCGACGCCGGGAAACTTGTTCGGGTGCTGCCCGACTGGGATTTCGGCTCGATGGAACTGAATGCGCTCTTTGTCAGCGCAAAGACCATAAAGCCCGCCGCCCGTGCGTTTACCGACTTCCTTCTCAGGGAACTCCGCGCTGCAGACGATCGACCATAGGATTGCAGCGATAGCGCGGCATTCCCGGCAGTTATTGATACGATACGTTTACCCTTCCTGCCCCGAAACTTAATGCTAGCAAAGCAAGCACCCGACCGGACGCCCTCGCGCCGGAGGTTTTCTGCATGCTTCGAAATAGCCGAAGACGCGTAAGCGGGCGGCGGTCAATACGATGAACGGCTCCCATGGCCAAAGTGCTAGTACTCTACTGCTCCTCCTACGGGCACATCGAAAAGCTCGCACACGAAATCACCGCGGGCGCGCGCGAGGCGGGCGCGTCCGCCGACGTGAAGCGAGTGCCTGAACTTCTATTTCCGGAGGCGCGAAGGCAGCCAACGACAACCTCGACCAGACCGCTCCAGTCGCGTGCATCGACAACCTCGCCGTGTAGGACGCGATCGTCTTGGGCGCAAGCAGGCGCTGCGGCAGGATGTCGTCCCAAATGGCAAGTTTCCTCGACCAGGCTGGCGGCCTATGGGCGAAGGGAACCCTCAATCGCAAGGTCGGCGGCTCCTTCGCGTCATCGACGACGCAGGATGGCGGCCAGCAGACGACGCTGTTCACCATCATCACCAATCTGCTCCACTTCGGCATGACGGTGGTCGGAATGAACTGCGGGTTTGCCGGCCAAAGGAAAGTCGATGAGATCGCCGGCGGTACGCCTTACGGCGCCACGACAATTGCCGGCCCCGACGCGCAGCGGCCGCCGACCGAGAACGAGCTTGCCGGCGCCCGGTGCCGGCGACGAGCCATCGCGGATATCGCCACGAAATTTCACGGCTAAACGACGCGATCAAAAACGCGGTGGGGCGCTGGCGCGTCGACCGTGCAATCAAGCGGAACGGTGCTGGCAACGTGGAAGAGAAGGTGGAAGACCAGGACGGCATGGAACAAGCCGAGCATGACCTGCTCGCCGACCTCAGGCGAGCGCGTCGCTCATTTCGTCTCCAGGACATGGATGAGTCCGCGGCGGCTGCGTGCCTGACGCCCGGGCAAAGGATAGCTGACGCCGTCGCCAGCGTCATGGGATCGTGGAGTTTCATCATCGTGCAAAGTGCGATCCTGGTCGTCTGGATAGGGGCCAACCTAGTCAGCGCGATCAGGGGCTGGGACCCCTACCCGTTCATCCTTCTCAATCTCGCGCTTTCTTTCCAAGCGGCCTACGCCGCGCCAGTCATCATGATGAGCCAGAACCGGCAGCAGGACATCGATCGCAAGGCCGCGGAGAATGACTACCGCATCAACGTGAAGGCGGAGCTCGAGATAGAGTTGCTGCATGAAAAGATCGACCAACTACGTGAGCGCGAAGTCCTGAAGCTGACGGAGGCCGTCAGGATGCTGACCGAGCTGCTGGAGCAGTCGGCGTCGGGCGCACGCGAGGCCGATGCGGAAGGCGGACGGCGATCATAACGCCCGGCTATCGACTTCATGGCGTGACGTCATTTCCCATTCGCGGCGCGGAATACTATGTTACGCCGGTACCTTGCTCATCCGGCGCACTACGGCTTGGCGTTGCGCGGGACGACGCTCTTTTTACCTGCCGAGGAAGGATGTCCGCCATGGTTACTCGCGGTTTTACCGGCCGCCAATCCGGATCGGAACTATCGGATCGGATTCCCCCGGGACAGCACCTCGTCGACAATTTCCCGGTGCTTACGGCCGGTCCCACGCCGAGGATCGAGCCCGCGGACTGGACATTCACGCTAAAGGTCGGACCTCGTCCGGTCAAAGCTTGGAGCTGGTCGGAGTTCAACGCCCTCCCACGAACCAAGATGACGCGAGACATCCACTGCGTGACCTCCTGGTCGAAGCTCAACACCGCGTGGCAGGGCGTGGCCGTCGACGATATCCTCGCCGACGCCGGCCTCAGCGCACCCACTCCGTTTGCGCTCGCCCATTGCTACGACGGCTACTCCACGAACGTGCCACTGGCGGACCTCGCGACGGGCAAGGCGATGATCGCACTCGAGTACGAAGGCCAGCCACTGCCGCGCGACCACGGGGGGCCGGCGCGGCTCTTCGTGCCGCATCTCTACTTCTGGAAGTCGGCGAAGTGGGTAAACGGGCTTCAGTTCACCGAGCGCGACGAGGCCGGCTTCTGGGAGCTGCGCGGGTACCACATATACGGGGATCCGTGGCGCGAGCAGCGATACACGAATGACTGAAGCGATTGGCACAACCGCGCGATGGCAGAGCTGCGCGATTGTCGAGATCGCGACGAGAACGCCGGCTATAAAGAGCTTCTTTCTTCGCCTATCCGAACCGTTCGAGTATACGGCCGGACAGCACGTTGACGTGCGGCTGACTGCACCCAACGGCTACACTGCCATGCGCAGCTACTCGATCGCGTCGGCCCCGGGCAATTCCAAAGTGATCGAGCTGGCGATCGAGCGCCTCGCGGACGGCGAGGTCTCCCCGTTCTTCCACGACGTCGCTCGAGCAGGAGATATGATCGAGCTTCGCGGGCCGCTTGGCGGTCACTTCCTCTGGCCGGGACCGACAGCGAAACCGCTGCTCTTGATCGGCGCGGGCTCCGGCGTCGTGCCGCTGATGGCAATGATCCGGCATCGGAAGGCCAGCGGCGAGCCAGTGCCTGTCGCGCTGTTGCTCTCCTCCAGGACCTGGCGTGACGTGCTTTTCAGGGACGAGCTCCTCGAGCTCGAGAGGTCGCTTCCCGATTTCGCACTCGCCCTGGCCTTGACGCGCGAGCCGGCGATGCGCAGCAGCGACTTCAGCAGGCGGATCGACGCGGCGATGGTCGCCGACGTCGCGGCACGTCAGCCTGTCTCTCCCGGCAGCGTCTTCGTGTGCGGGTCGACTGCTTTCGTTGACATCGCGGCGGACGCGGCGCTCGCATTGGGACTGGAAGCGAGAGCGATCAAGGCCGAACGCTACGGCGCTTGAGGGACCGTTCCTTTCGTTTTGCGAGAGCATAATTTTCGCAAACGCCAGATTATCCGTGCGGCCTGCAGCGACTTTAGTGGTTGAATGCGAGGACCCGCGCAGTGAATGAACGGGAGCCACTGGGGTGCTGTCCAAGGCGACCGATGTCGACGGCTGGAACGTCTTCTGCCGTCAAGAATATGTGCCTTTGTCGGGCCATTTCGACATTGGGACTGACTGCGTCGAAGCACTCTAGAGACGGGATACGAACATGTTTTCAGTGATTTTCGAAGTCCTCCCCAATAAAGAGAACTGGGATGACTACCTCGACAGCGCCAAGATGCTGCGCCCCGAGCTGGAGCAGGAAGAGGGCTTCGTCGACAACATCCGCTACAAGAGCCTGATCCGCGAGGGCTGGATCCTTTCGCTTTCGAACTGGCGGGACGAGAAGTCGCTCGTGCGCTGGCGCACCCGCAGGCATCATCACGAACTCCAGCAGAAAGGCCGCGACGAAATCCTCGCCGACTACCACCTGCGCGTGGGTCAGATCACTGCCGACAATCAGCTGCCGACGGGGTACGCCCTCACGGAGCAAAGGCTCGATGAGACTGAATTTGGGGAGGGCACGACGGTTACGCTGATCAACGCGACTCGCCCCGCGCAGTGGAAGCAAACCAACAACCCGTACGATTGTGCCGAGTGGCTTGGCCTGAATCCGTGGGCCGCCGACAGCACGTTCTGGGACATCTTTGACGCCGTACTCACGCCCGGCGACCTGATTCTCCTCATATCGTGGAAGAACGCCGCTGCCGCGCAGGCTTATGAGGACGCTTCTGCGCCGAATAACAAGGCCAGGATCCGAAGAGTGCGGATCGTGCGCGACTACGGAAAGTATGACCGTCGCGAGGCGCCTCAGTACTACGCGGATGCCGAAGGTGGCGAGACCCTCCACGCCTGATACCCACTGTCGGGAACCGTCGACCCGCAGCGTGATAAACCCTACGTTCGCAAAAGTGCGGGCCGCGGGGGAGCCAGGTCGCGCTCGCGAGGCCGTAGCTACGATACCTGGTCAAGGCGGGCCTGCCAAAAGGCCCTGTCGAAACCTGAAAGGAAAGCACGATGACGAACTCGAATGATGGCGCTCCCCACCCGCAGGCCGTGGTAGGCGGCGATCTTGACGGCGCCGGCGCGCTCAACGGCCGCGCCGGCGCATCGGAATTCTCCATTGGCGGCCTCAATGGGAGGGGCGGCATCACGGCCGGGGCAAACCCCTACGAGCTGCTCAGCGCTTCGCTCGCCGCGTGCACAGCGATGACGATACGGCTGCAGGCGCGAAGGCGGAAATTCCCGCTTTCTCATGTCGAGGTGGCTGTTTCATATCACCACGGCATCGAGGGCAGCCGCGACTCCTTCGAGCGTTCCATCCGGCTCGAAGGAAACCTGAGCGACGAGGAACGTGCCCAACTGATGCAGGCCGCGGACATGTGTCCGGTGGGGCGGACGCTTGGCCTCAGCGCCGACATCCGCACGAACGACAACGTCAGCGTCGGGCGAGCGGCTAGCTATGACGACGACTTGCGCAAGCTTCCGATCCCGAACATCGACCCCGACTAGAGGCATAATGCCGAAGAATGTGAAGCGGTTTTCGGGCAACACCATGCTCAACTTCTCCGATTTAGAGACGAATTCAGATTTCAGGTCGATTCGACCTGAAATCATCTGCTAGCGGGCCGCGAGGTAGACGGCGAACGCATCGGCATCGTCGCGTCGAGCGCCGGAGAGCGGCGTCACCTGGCGTTAGACTGCCTTCGCGGGCCTCACCTCCGGAAAATCAATCGGGGTCCGCACTGCATTGTTCACGAAGTTGGTCAACAGGAACTGAGCAGTCAGCGCGATCATTTCGAGGGTACTAGCATCCGTCCAGCCCGCATCCTTGACCGCCGCAAACTGGGCGTCGGAGAGTTTGCCGCGCGTCTCGATAAGCGCCTTCGCGAAGGCGACCGCAGCTTGGCGCTTGGAGTCGCTCGATCGGCCCTGCCGGTTTAGATCGATTTCCTCCGGAGGGATCTTCGCGAGGTTCGTTGAGACATAGCTGTGCGCTGCAAGGCAATAGTCGCAGCCATTTGCCTCCGAAACCGCGAGCGCGATGCCCTCCCGGGTCTTCAGATCGAGGGCCTTGGACAGCGACCCCATCAGACCGGCCCAGCCGCCCAGAACGTTCGGACTGATGGACATGAGGCGATAGTGGTTCGGTACGAAGCCGAGCATCTTGTTGATGTTGTCGAGGATTGGCTGGGATTCGGCAGGCGCGTCGTCGCGACCCGGGATAGCGATGCGGGACATTTCTTCTCCGTTGGACTCTGGCCGGCTCGGTTTTTGAATTGCTGTGGTAGCCTCTGCCGTTCGGCGCCATAATTGCCTAATCGTGAGAAATGGCCTCTCGGAGGGTGAGAGAAATGGACCGGTTTGAAGCAATGTCGCTTTTGGTAAGGTCGGCGGAGGCCGGCAGTTTCTCCGCGGCAGGCCGTCAGCTCGGCGTCCCTCTACCGACCGTCAGTCGGAAGGTCGCCGAATTGGAGACCCACCTCAATACCCAGCTGCTGGTCCGATCGACGCGGAAACTGTCCCTGACCGAAGCGGGGCTCGCCTACGTCGCCGCCTGCAAACGCATCCTGGAACAGGTCGAGGAAGCCGAATCGCAGGCCTCTGGGGAGTACACAGTCCCGCGCGGTACGCTCACGATGACCGCGCCTATTGTCTTTGGGCGCTTCCACGTAGTGCCTGTCGTGAATGAATTCCTCGCGCGTTTCCCGCAGATCAGCATTCAACTGACGCTCACCGATCACACGATCAACATCGTCGACGAGCACATCGACCTGGCCGTCCGCGTCGGCATGTTGCCCGATAGCACACTCGTCGCGACGAAGGTGGGCGAGATCAGGCGTGTGGTGTGCGGCAGCCCCGACTATTTCGCCGCCCATGGCGTCCCGAAAACGCCTGACGACCTGGCCGAGCACATGTGCGTGACGTTCACGGCACTCGCAGCTGGGATGACGTGGGTTTTCAAGCCGCGCGGCAAGGCGACGAGGAGCGTGCGTCCCTACTGTCGGCTGAAGATCAACACGGCGGAGTCCGCGATCGACGCGGCGCTCGCCGGCGTCGGCGTGACGAACGTGCTCTCTTACCAAATCGCGAGGCCTGTGGCCGCGGGGAAGCTCAGGATCATCCTGGAGGACTACGAGCCTGACCCGATCCCGGTGCATCTGGTGCACACCGGACAGGCGATCCTGCCCCTCAAGCTGCGGCGCTTCATGGAGTTCGCCGCTTCTCGGCTGCGCAAGTCGCTTGCGGCCGACCTGGCCAAGCTCTCCGCGCCAAAGATATGCGCAAAAACGACGAAGTAGCCAACTCTCTCTCGGGCGATCATTCATGCATGAGAAAAATAACTCAAACTCGCGCGGCAAGACTACCGGAGCCACGCTGCACCAGCGATTATGCTAGTGGCATGCCGGGCCGCGCGCGACGAGCCGAAGATGTTACTCCAAGACGAATTGGACGCCGTTAGAGCCGAGGATTTGGCCAGGACCCCGCCGAACGTGACGCTGGTTCGGCAACGGGCGGTGGAAGCGCTTGCCACATCCGGATTGGCCGAGCGGGCCGCGCAGGCCGGGGATCAAGCCCCTCCGTTCCGGCTGCATGATGGGCATGGCCGGGCATTCTCATCATGCGAGGCGCTGCGTCGAGGCCCGATGGTTCTCTTCTTCTACAGGGGGAGATGGTGTCCCTACTGCACAGTCGACCTTCGCGCGATCGAGGCGTGCTCTCACGACATACGCAGCCTCGGCGCCTCGCTGGTTGTCATCTCACAACAGACGGCCCACAACAGCCTTGAGACGCAGAGGTGGAATGCCCTTTCATTCGCGAGCCTGGTCGACGCGGGTGGCAAGGTCGCGCACGCTTTCGGCCTACGCTGGAGGGCCTCCGACGAACTGCGTTTCGTCGAGAAGGAATGCGGCATAGATCTCGCGACCTTCAACGGCGATCCGAGCTGGACGTTGACTATGCCGGCCCGGTACGTCGTTGCGCCCGACGGAACGATCAAATACGCCGATATCAGTGTCGACTATACGCGACGCGGCGACCCGTGCGATCTGATTCCGGTCCTCGCCAACCTCGCTGCGCACTAGCCGCTTTCTGGGGCTCCAGAAAGCGTGTCCGGGCGTCCAAACGAATAGACCCGGCCATTCCAACGTGCGCCTGCAAGTGGCATCCATGCTCCGTTGTTACGGCGTGCCCCGCACGCCACCGGGTGCATAACCTCGCCATCATAATGGTCAGCCACTTGACGGAGAAAACACATGGAGCTTCATCAAGTCCGCTACTTCCTCGCCGTCGCGGCCACCCTCAACTTCACTCGCGCGGCCGAGCAGTGCAACGTAACGCAGCCCGCCCTGACAAAGGGGGTGCAGAAGCTTGAGCAGGAGCTCGGCGGCGAATTGATTTACCGTGAGCGCCAATTGACGCAGCTCACCGACCTCGGAAAGGAAGTCCTTCCGATGCTGGAACGCACATTGTCCTCGGCGGAGGCGGTGTGTCGCAGAGCCCAGGAGTTCCAGCGCAAGGAGGTCGCACCACTGAAGATCGGCCTCGCCCCCTCCATCTCGGCGTCGCTCGTGCTCGATCCGATCGCGGAGATTGCAAAGTTCGTGCCTGGACTTCACGTGGAGCTGTACGAGGGTGTAGCGCAGAGACTCGTCGATTTATTGCTTGAGGGGGAGATCAGCGCCGCAATCGTCGGTGACGTGCCCGACATGCCCGCCCGCATCGACGACTGGTTGCTATTCGAGGAGCGCTACGTCGCAGTTCTCGCGCCAACACACCGCTTGGCGAACCGTCT
This sequence comes from Mesorhizobium sp. B2-6-1, assembly GCF_006440475.1. NCBI lineage: Bacteria > Pseudomonadati > Pseudomonadota > Alphaproteobacteria > Hyphomicrobiales > Phyllobacteriaceae > Mesorhizobium > Mesorhizobium sp. B2-6-1. Next base: position 132,515 of record NZ_VFUH01000014.1, on the reverse strand, counting down.
ATCGATCGGTATCGACGACCTCCGACAGACCGTCTTGCTGGATCGCGCGGGATGCGACGTCGCCCCAAAAATCCAACAGACGTATTTTCCAAAGGGACCACCCCATCTCGGCCACTGCAGCGGTCATGAATTGCACCTGCAGCACATGGCGGCGGCTGGCTTCGGCGTGATGCTCGCACCAGAGCACATGCCGCGCCTTCCCTCACTCAAGACCATTCCGCTCGAAGGCGATCAGGTTTGGCGGGAAGTCCGGTTGCTGGCTGTGCAGGGGCGCCGCTACTCGCCGGCGCTGGACGCTTTTGTCAAGGTCGCGCGGCTTCGCGACTGGTCGATCGATGTCCCCCATCGCGGGATGCTGGACCCAACGTTTCCGAAGGCGGCGGGCGTGCCGGCATGACCGCGGCACGCACGCCGCCGGCCAACCGCTTCCAGCCAACCGATCCGCAGTTTGACGCCAAACGGATGCCAAGCCAGATCGACAAGACACTCGCCCAGATTCGTTCGGAGCTGTTGACGAGGTTCAGCGAAGCGGACTGGGCGTCATACAACCACCTCGTGGGCTGGCTTCGCGATATAGACGTGGTATCGTACGCGTTGAAGGTCGGAGATGCCGCGCCGGACTTCCTCCTTCCGGACGCGGACGGTCGTCTTCACTCCTCCGACCAGCTGCGCCGGGGCGGCCCCCTCGTCCTGAGTTTCTTCCGAGGAGACTGGTGTCCGTTCTGCACCGCCGAGCTGTGCGCCCTTCAGGCGGCGAAGGAGGAGTTTGAGAGCGTCGGCGCAACTCTCGCGGTCGTGACACCCGAGACGGGACAATTCCCGCGGCAACTCAAGCGAAGTCTGGGCCTAGACCTGAAGGTACTGTCTGACGTCGACTACGGCGTTGCGTTGTCGTATGGCATATTGTTCCGGGTGCCTGACGAAATCAAAGCGCACTATTCCGGGCTCGGTTTCGACTTCGGTGCGCGGCACGGTTCGCCAGTCTGGATGCTGCCCATTCCCGCGACTTACATCATCGACACGGAGGGCCGGATCCGCAGCGCGTCCGTCGAACCCGACTTCACGATGCGGGCGGAGCCGGCGCAAATCTTGGCCTCGCTGCGCCGTGCCGCTTCCACGTCTTAGCCGGAGGGGTCCGCCACCCAACACCACGACCTGTTGCGGACCGCGGCCGGTGGGCGCGTCGCCCCGACAGGGATCGACGGCTTTGAACAAGCATGTCGAGGACGGAATCACTCCGACCGACGGCTCGCCAAAGCAGTGCTTCTTGCCGCTTGCGCTGCGTCGATGGCATCGTTTCGATAGCCCGAGGTGATTAGACGCTCGCCAACCCGCTACCTATTCTTCCAGCCTGCGCGAGAAGGAGCTCCGCGAAATGCCGACCTATAGGAAAAACCCAGCGACGGTCTCGAAGCTGACTCCGGAGCAGCACCGCGTCACGCAGACTGACGGGACCGAGCGCCCTTTTGCCAACGAATACTGGGGCAACAAGGAGCCTGGCCTCTACGTCGACGTGGTTTCCGGCGAGCCGCTGTTCGCATCTTTCGACAAGTCCGACAGCGGCACCGGGTGGCCGAGTTTCACGCGGCCTCTCGAGGCCGCGAACGTCGTAGAGAAGGACGACAGCTCGCATGGCATGACACGGACCGAGGTCCGCTCCAAGCACGGCGACAGCCACTTGGGCCACCTCTTCCCGGACGGACCGCTCGACAAGGGCGGGTTGAGATACTGCATGAACTCGGCCTCCCTTCGTTTCATCCACCGCGATCAAATGGAGAGCGAAGGGTACGGCCAGTACGCGAAGCCCGTTGCAAAACAGGAGGTCTGACAATGGCAGCGAGTACAGAACGAGCGATCCTTGCCGGCGGTTGCTTCTGGGGAATGCAGCAGCTGATGAGGCGTTTGCCCGGCGTCGTGTCGACACGGGTCGGATATTCCGGCGGTGACGTCAAGAACGCCACCTATCGCAATCGCGGCACGCATGCAGAAGCTATCGAGATCATCTTCGATCCAAGCAAGACGAGCTTCCGCGACCTGTTGGAGTTCTTCTTCAAGATACACGACCCGACCACGCCCAACCGGCAGGGGAACGACCGCGGCACGAGCTACAGGTCTGCGATCTTCTACACCAACGACGAACAGCTACGCGTCGCGCAAGACACGATCGCCGACGTTGAAGCCTCAGGACTGTGGCCGGGCAAGGTCGTGACCGAGATTTATCCCGCTGGCGATTTCTGGCAGGCGGAGCCCGAGCACCAGGACTACTTGGAACGTTACCCGAACGGCTACACCTGTCACTTCGTCCGGCCGGGTTGGAAGTTGCCGCGAAGGAACGCCGCCTGAGGGCGGCTGCGGTACGTGTGACCTGCGGCGGGCACATCTTGACTGCATGTGCCTCACAAACCGTTTTGTTAAATATTCCCGCCGCCGCGAAGTCGCCCACACACGACAAGGCTGCGAGATTTGGACGGCCGGACACAGCTTTCAGATTCCAAGCGCGGATGCATCAGATGTTCGGCGACGCCTGGGAATGGACACGCACAGCCCGTCCTCGCCTCACCGGGGTTCCGCGCGGTCGAGGGCGCGGTCGGCGAATACAATGGCAGTTCATGTCCGGGCAGTTCGTTCTACGCGGCGGATCTTGCGTGACGCCGCCGGGATACCTCCGCGCGAGCTATCGCAATTTCTTTCCGGCACACGCGTTGGCAATTCTCAGGACTTCGCTTGGCGGCGGACAGCTCGGTCCGCCTGTTCGCGAACGACTTGAAGGCGCTCCGCCGGAGGATCGCCGAAAGCCTTCTGTGAGTTCCGCGACGTCGCCTCGGCTGAGAGAAAACGCGGAGCCGTGATGATCTTCGTGTACCACCTGAAAGCCTTGATGTCTCAAAGCGTCCCGTGGCTGCTGGGGGCGCTGGTGCGTCCAGCGCACCTTACCGCGGTCGCGCCTACGCAATCCCGGAGCGAACACCGGCGTCAGGCTGCGTCGGATTCCTCGATCGCGTCTTCGATCGGCGTAGCGCTGTTGGACCAGGCTCGCTGCGCCTTGGCGCGGTACTCTGATGGGTCGCTGCCGTAATATCTGCGGAAAGTGCGCGTGAAGCTGCTTCTACTCTGGTAGCCGGCGTTCAGGGCGACCTGATCGACAGACAGCGCATTGGCCGCGAGCAGGTCCGCCGCGTGACGCATCCTCACGCGGCGGAGCAATGACATTGGAGACTCTTCGAAGGCGGCGGAAAACCTAGCCATAAAAGCCGAGCGGCTGAGACCGACGGCATGAGACAAGCTCTGGACAGTGTGCGGCGCGGATGGGCGCGAGGCCATTTCGGCAAATGCCCGTGCGATCGGAGGATCGCTCAAGTTCGAAAACCGCTCCACCCACGCGTTCGTCGACACCAGGCTGCGCCGGAGCAATGCGAGGAGAACAAGTTTCAGCAGTGCCGCCGACATCGGCCCTCCACCAACCTCCTGGGCTGCGAGCTCGGCCATCGCGTAGGTCATCACTTGGTCGAGCTGGTCGTGCACGTCGAACCTCTCGACAATGGGCGTTGCCAAGGAGGCGAACAAGTCGAGCGCCGGACCATAAGTGGCCCGGAAGGCCCCGCACGCAAGCACCAGTGTCGGATCACCGTCTCCGACGGTGTGCCGCTGAGACGACCCCAGTGTGAAGCCGCCGTTGTTGTGTTTGCCGGCGTTCCTTAGTGCGATCGGATGCTCCGTTGCGGTGATCGTCATCGCTCGCCCAGGAGGGACGACTACCAGCGTGTGCGGTATCAGGCGTATGGGCGTTTCATGATCACGGAGAATGAACCCGGCGCCTCGAAAGCAGTAGTGGATGGTGGAGGTTGCCGCGCGGGCAACCGCCAAGTGGGCTCCCGCCGCAAGCGTGCACTCCGACAGGCTGACTAGGGTGACGTCCAAAGTGGTCATCAACTTGTCGAGGTCTTGTCGCGATATACGCCAGAACGGCTCGCCTGCCACGTCCAGAAGCCTTCTTTATGGTGCTCAGGCCCAGCTCGACTGCGAGACAGCGGGACGATGCCATCTCGCCCACGCCTTCGGCCTGCGCAACCGGGCGAAGGGCCATTCACGCTCCCACCTGATGTGGGATTGATCGGTTCGATCTTCACTGCCTTCAACTGAAGACGCTGAACAATCACTCAGTTGCAGCTGACGGAGTAGTGGCTGAAGTCGAATTAGATATATTCAGGCGCAACATGAATGATCCTGCTGAGCGTCTCAGCGACCGGCAAACTTTATAAATTCACACAAACCGATGCCCAGGCGCCTCAACAGGAAGCCCCGAGTCTCGGTCGCACGGCCGAATTCGCGACCGACCGATCGCGACGCACCAGTATCGGACGTCAGCGTCATACCTACACTGTGCGTGCCGCGCGGCCACGCGGCTCCTCGGTCTGCGACAGTATCCGGGACAGTCCGGCAATGAGCGTCCTTGCAACGGCCCTGGGCAATTGTGAGCATGGCACCTTTGGATGACGATACCTCGCGCCTATCGAAAGCATGTCCAAAGGGAATTTCTAATTTCGTCCGCCGCGTCCGATCTTTGAGTCTGGCTGGGCCGGCCGAGCACACGCGGCCGCCTTGACATCGATTGAATTTATTGCAGCGCGTCGCGCGTGGGCTGCAAAGGAGCGCTCTATGGACTCGCGATTATGCCGCGACCAAAAAGTGGTTTGCAACTTCCTGAGCAACGAACAGAGCGACAAAATTTTCCATACGTCCGTCGCGGCTTTCTCGACGTTGCCGCTCCCCGCGGGCGCTGCTTCGCTGGCGCCGGGCGTCCTGGCAGGAACGGCGGCAAAGATCGCCGCTCTCGCGGAAGCATCCCAACCCACCTCCTCCCAAGCCGTGGATGCTTCCGCGAGTACTATCGCCACCAGATTGCCATCGCCAACGCCCTTCTATCTTTCATTCGGCCGGAACGAAGCCGGCTTCGTCGAGGTAACGGCCAACGTGATGTTTCCTGCGGAAGCGCTGATACCGCGCCCGCTGACCATCGCCGGCCCGGCCGGAGCACGGCCCACCAATGGATTGGCGGTCGACTTTGTCGTCGAGTCCAATCGTGACCAACTGAATGAGATTGTCCAACGGGTGCGGGACGGACGATTGCGGACGAACATCGACAAAGTCGTAACCCTCGACGAGGCGATCGCCGCGTTCAACGTGACCGAGCGACGTAAGGGGAAGACGATCATCCGCATTCGTCCGTGAGCGAATCGCGCTCATCGATGAAGCATTTCCGCTAAGCAGACAAAAGACCCGAGGAGACAATTCCCATGAAAGCGATCGTAGTGACGGACCAGGCTGCAGGAACGGCCGGGATGAAGTTGGTGCAGCGGCCCGAGCCGCAGGCGGCGATAAACGATGTCGTCGTCGAGATCCATGCGTCGGGGTTCGTCCCGACCGAGCTGACGTGGCCCTCGACCTGGACCGATCGCGTCGACGGCGACCGGACGCCATCGATCCCCGGGCACGAACTGGCCGGAGTGGTCACCGCCCTGGGCTACGGTACGACGGGACTGTCGGTGGGCCAGCGGGTGTTCGGCCTCGCCGATTGGTATCGCGACGGCACCCTGGCGGAGTATGTAGCCATGGAAGCGCGCAACCTCGCGCCATTGCCGGGCGATATCGACTTCACGGTGGGCGCTAGCCTGCCGATCTCGGGCCTGACCGCGTGGCAGGGACTGTTTCAGCACGGCCGTCTTCAGGCGGGGCAGAGCGTCCTTGCGCATGGTGCGGCCGGCGCCGTCGGGTCGATGGTGACGCAGCTCGCACGAGAGGCCGGCGCCTACGTCATTGGCACCGGACGCTCTGCCGACCGCCAGAAGGCGCTCGACTTCGGCACAAACGAATTCGTCGACCTCGAGAACGACACCCTGGAAGACGTGCGCGCAGTCGATCTGGTGTTCGATGTCATCGGCGGCGACATCCAGAAGCGGTCCGCGGCGCTGATCCGAGCCGGAGGCACGCTGGTGACCGTCGTCGGCCCGGCCGAGACGCGGCCCGTGGAGGGCCTGGCGGTCGACTTCGTCGTCGAAGCCGATCGTGCCCAGCTGAGCGAGATCGTCCAGCGGGTGCGGGACGGACGGCTGCGGACGAACATCGGCAAAGTCGCGCCCCTCGACGAGGCGATCGCCGCCTTCAACTCGACCGAACGACGCGCGGGGAAAACGGTCATCCGCGTTCGCCCGTGAGAGACACGTGCCGATCGATGCACGCAGCCAGCCGACGCCTTAATCCTTACCGGTCATACCGTTCCTGTCGCCGTGAGTGCAGGGTGACGGTCGGGAGCCGATTCGTCCGCATGGGGGCCATACCGGACGATGCACCATTCGAGGGAGTGGCTCCAAACAATGCGGCTCCGCAAGCTTGTGGCAAGGAGTTCCTCAATGGGTCTTGATGGATAACGGCGCGATCCGAGATGTCCTAGAGCGGTCGATAGAAATTGCCTTATGAGCTGCGAAGCGTCTTCGTGGCCCGCGTTGCCAACGTCCTGACGGTGGGGCGTTGCGCCGCGTTATTCGATCGCCGTGCTTCCAGGCACACGCTTCGCTCGCCGTCTGCCGGCAGACCACCGCCTATTGGCTGCTAACTTTGTTAGGCTGATGAGCAAGGAGACAGAAGGTGAAAAGGGAGATCCGGGACAATCCGCCATGAGCCGGTTTGCATTGCCTCTAGATTCGAAGACGGCGGGGTCGTCCTGCACACATTGGTGTCATAAGAGCTGTCCGGCCTGGGTACGGATCGCGGCTGGCGCATGGCGTTTTCGAAGCATTGCAACGCGACGGCAAAAGAGCGATCGCGAAGTGCCCCTTCATGTCTTCCTACGCCGCGCCGCACCCTGAGTACGGTGCGTTCCTCGACGGCTGATCGAAGACCGACGCGACGCCGGTTGCGACCGGAGCTTTTGGACAACGATATCCCATTCCTATCAAATGCATATCCAAAAGGAATTTCTAATTTCGTCGGTTGAGTCGGATGCTGACGTCCATTCGCCCGGTCGCGATGCGTGGCCGCCTCCAAAGCGATTGAATTCGCCAGCCAAGTCATAGTGTCTTCAGCGAGCGACAAAGGAGACCTCCAATGAAGTTACCGAGGACTGTCAGCCTGGGCGTTGCCATTGCGCCGGTCGCCGGCACCGCAGTGGCGCTCGCACAGGTCAGCGGAGCGGCTCCAGCCTGCCGCACGCGTAGGCGCTCACCTGCTGCGGCGGTTTCTCCGAGCCAATGTCGAGTCCGGCAGACTGGCGTGGCTAAATCGGAAGATTGATGGGCTTATTGTGACCACTCGTTCCCGTCAGCGACCTTTCGGGTCCGACGGACGTTCAAAGTACAAACGAGCGCATGGAGATTGGCGTGTCCTTCTCGGTCTATGACATCACTGTCCCTGTCATGGTACATGGCCTGAACGTGATGGATGATTATCTCGACCACGCTCAAGCGCTCGAGCGGAGCAAGGGATTCGATCCCGGGAGGATCCTTGGCGAACGGCTCACGCCCAGCATGCTGTCTTTCGGAGGACAGTTCTCCGTAAGCTGCAACAAGGTCGACGCGCACATGGCGAAGTTGATGCAGCGCCACCCGCCGGCACCCCGCACCACGGCGATGATGTATCCAGCATTGAAGGGGCGGCTCGTTGAGACGCGCGGCTTTCTACAAAACGTGCAGCCGGAGGAAATTGCCGGCGCGCAGTCCCACACATACGAGCTGACGCCGCCTATCGTGCGCGGGTGGTACGGCGGCGACGACTATATCCGGCACCTGGTTCTGCCTGACTTCTTCTTCCACATCTCGATTGCTCACGCGATCCTCAGGCGGCTCGGTGCGGCTATTGGGAAGCGCGACTATCTCGGTAACCTCACTCAGCAGAGCGGCGGTGATTACTCGTGAGGTGGTGGCGCGACGCACGATAACAGCCGATGCCTTCAAGCCTGGAAACGAGCTCCAGGCACATCAGTAGTGAGCGAGTTGCGAGAGGTCATTGGCGCGCGACAAGGCTTAGTTGAATTTGAGGCCGATATAGCCGAGCTGGGAGCTGCGGGTATCGACCCTCTCGTTTAGGTTCGGGCACAAGGGGATATGGCAGGCTCCTGGAAGGCGCCTCAGTCCTCCGGTCCCTCGACGGTCCGCGTCGCCTGGCATGCACGAGCCGACGGCAGTCGCCAGTTTGGCCGGATAATGGCAGCTTTGGCCGCCCGGGTGCCGTTGCAGGTAGTCCTGGTGCTCGGCCTCGGCCTGCCAGAACCGCTCCTCGGAGTTGATTTCAGTCGTGACAGGACCGGGCCACAACCCAGAGACATCGATTTCTGCGGCCGTCGCGAGCGCCGTCTCCTTCTGCCGTTCGTCGGGGGTAGAAGATGGCAGCTAGCTTGGTCCAAAGTCGCTCCTGCTCGTAGGTTGTCGGGTCGTGAAACTGGAAGAAGCGTTCAAGGATGGCCCGGTAGCTTACCACCGCGGGATCGAAGATGATCTCGATTGCCTCTGCGTGCGCTTGATGGTTGCCGTAGGTCGGATTGGGGAGGTCGCCGCCAGTGTAGCCGACGCGTGTCGAGACCACGCCTCGCACTCGCCGGGACATGGCCTGCATGCCCCAGAAGCATCCACCAGCCAACACCGCCTTTTCCGTCGCCATGTTGGAGTTCCTCTGACCGGCCACACGCCGTAGTGAGAGTACCGGTCGCCGACATGGTAAGATCATAGAAAGCGGACATCCAATCGATAACCGGCCGGGATGAGGTCGTCACGGACAGTCCTGCTACCCAGCCTCCGACAGGGCGCCTCCACGACCGGCTCTGACGTGCAGCTCGCTACGTGGAAAGCGGAGAACGAACTTACAAGCGGCTTGGGCGGTTTTGAAGGCTGACCGCCGGTATCTGATGAGCGTGATCTTTGTCTGACATCATTTGCTTTTGGCGAAAGTGGAAGAATTCGTCGCCTACAATTCCCGACCGGCATGAAATCCATACAACGTTTTCATTGGCCTGGATTGGCGGCTTCGGGCGAAATCTGAGCGCGCCAGAAACAACGCAATTTTCGATCCTGGGCAAACACACATTGCAGAAGAACTCCCGCAAACCAGAAGGACACCTACTAATGAACCTGAGACCCATTCTGTTCGGAGCATTGGCTTTTTCAACGCTTGGTGGCGGGGCTTTCGCAGGCGCTCTCGACTCGCCAGCGATGATGGCGCCGTTTTTCAATGATGCAGGAATGAAAACGATGAAGCCCAAGGCCGAATTCGAGGCCGCGTGGAAAAGCATGTCGAAGAGCGATCAGGACGCGATGATGAAAGAGTGCCAAGATGAGGCAATGAGCAAGCCTTACGCGGAATTTTGTGCGAACCTAAAGCCGCTAGGCGGCGCGAACCATTAGGCCGAAGCCCTTGATCGGCGACGGGCCTCGCGCCCGTCGTGCATGACTTGGCTGCAAGCCTACATCGAACGGCAACACTCCGTCAGTGGAAGACGGCTCATCATAAGCTGCTCGAGTCGACTTGATCGAGGCGTTTGCGTCCCCCCGCCCTGGGATCGTCGCGTGCGGCGTGGCGCCTGACGAAATGCCGGACCTTCCACATCGCTCGAACAGGTCGGCGGCTATGCGCTCGAGAACGTCAATAAAGCGATCGTCGCCCTAACCGGCGGTTTGACGAGCACGCGCCCTCCCCGCTCGTTCCACGCACGCCAGGGACTCCCACGTACAAAGACAATGAAAGGGCTGCCAACATGACAACAAATGTCCAAGAGCTGCCGAACGGCGAGCGAGACGAGCCGGCGGTGCGAAACTCGATTGCGACCTTCGCGGCAAAAATCAACCAGCTCCTTGCTGACGCTCTGTCGCTCTATCTCAAAACCAAAAACTTCCACTGGCACGTGAGCGGCCCCCATTTCCGGGATTACCACCTCATGCTGGACGAGCAGGCGAGCGACATTCTCGACCTGATCGACCCACTCGCGGAGCGCGTCCGCGCGGCCGGCAGCAGGACGATCCGCTCGCTTGGGCAGGCGGCGCGGCTGCGAACCATTGCGGACAACGATGCCGATGGCGTTGCACCGGTCGCTATGCTCGCCGAGCTCATGGAGGGCAACTTGGCCTTGGCGGCTTCGATGCGGCTGGCGCACAAGCTCTGCGACGAGTTGGACGACGTTGCGACGGCAAGCCTTCTCGAAGGGTACATAGACGCCGCCGAGAAGCGCGCGTGGTTCTTGCGCGAGGCGGCGCAGCCGCACTGATCATCGACGGATGCACTGAGCCGAAAGTTCAAAACACGATGGCGCGAGTCTGAAGCGGCGGCGTGTTCGCCAGGACTCACATTCGTTCATATCCAGAGTGAGCTCTGGTCTAGGCGGAAATCGGCGTGCGCGGACAAATACGGTCAGCGCACGCATTTCGACCGCCCACAGAATGGATCGGATGCCTGAGTTGAGCGACACGGACGAATTGCAGTGACCTCCAGCCGCGTCGAGACTGGCGCCCGCCGCTTCAGCGCCTTCCGGTGAAGTGGAATTCGATGTCGACCTTGTTCGTGATCGGGGGCGGGTCAGGAGACGTCCGCGCCGCGGGCGTGGCGTCGGGACCCGGCGCGAAGGTGATGCTCGCCGAGGGCTGCAGGTCGTGGTGCCGGTCGCGATCGAGTGTAGGCGTCAGGCGGTCGGGAATGAAATCGATAATGCAGCGGCACTTCCGTAGGGACGAACGCATTGGCAATGTGGCGTCGGCGGCTTGGTCCAGTGGCTCCGTCGACCCGGCGCCCGGCCCTTGTGCGCAGTCTGTGAAATCCTGAAGGTGAGTGCGATGATCAGCTTCTATTTCCACCCTACGCCCAATCCAGCCAAGGTGGCCCTGTTCTTGGAGGAGTCTGAGCTAACGTATGAGCTGGTGCCGGTCGACACCAGCAAAGGCGAACAACACCAGCCCTCATTTCGCGCCGTCAATCCCAATGGCAAGGTCCCTGTGATCGTCGACCCAGAAGGCCCAGGCGGAAAAAAGGTGCGGGTTTTCGATTCCAGCGCAATTCTGCTGTACCTGGCCGAGAAAACAGGCCGCTTCCTTGGTCAGCCCGCCGACCGGGGTGAGCTTTTGTCATGGCTTTTCTTCCTAGCAACAGGCCTGGGGCCCTTCTCGGGACAGGCTGTGCATTTCCAGTTTGCGGCTCCCGACGGCCTGGACTACGCCGTCAACAGATATCGCCGCGAAGTGGAGCGCCACTATCGCGTACTCGACAGTCAACTCGTCGGCCGCGACTATATCGTCCGGTCCGACTACACGATCGCCGACATGTCCGCCTGGGGCTGGATAGACCGTGCCTCACGTGTGATGAAGGGCGCCGACGATCCCTTGGCGCCGTTCCCGAACGTCAAACGCTGGTTCGCCGCAATCGATGGTCGGCCCGCCGTCGCGAGGGCGCGTGCGGTCGGAACGGATCACGAGTTCAAGAAGGTGAACGACGAGGAAACGATGCGTGCGCTCTTCCCGTCGAACTACGTCGCGGCCGACGGCTAGACCAGAGGCGACCGGATCTCATCCGGCCGCAATTGCGAGAATGGAAACCAGAACAGTACTGCATTTCCCAACGTCTGTTACGAAACTTAGCGTTCGGTGCGGGGTGTCTAGGGACCACTTGTCGTGTGGTGTCGCGTTCGCGGGTCTGTTCCTGTGACCGATATATTTTGCCGCCTGAGCGGCGAAAATCTAGGAGGATGTAGATGAACCTCGACGCGAGGGACATGGTCGTGGCTGTTTCAGATCTCTTGAGACGCGGCTACGACCACAAATACCGGATAAGGATGGCCAACTCTACGACCTGACTGCCGAGAAGCCCGTAGGTGGCGGCGGCGCCCGCGTTGATGGCGCGATAAGGTTCGAGAGCCCGCCCGAAGCGGGAGACGGTTCCAACATCTATGCGATCACCGACAGGGGGGGCGGCAGCAAGGGCTTGTTGATCGATACCTTTGATGCCTTGGACCAGGAGCGCTCGCGGGGGCTTGACGAACAGCTAAACGCGAACCGCCCCACACGTCACGACAACGGAGACTAAATAGCGAGCCGATATGGCCTGCGAAAGATATTTAAGGAGGAATTCGATCGGGATCCCGAGCGGTTTGTGCTGCGCATCGGGTTTCCTGACTTCCCCCCGTGTCCGTTAGGGCAGTCATCCTCCATGCTCGGGTTCGACACGGTGAAGCAATCCTACGTCTGTCTGGTCGCCAGCATCCTACGAGATTCCAGGGTTGAGAGAATCCCTTACCAGGGGGCTGACGTTCCCGACAACGAATGAGCGCGCAGTGGTCGGGCTTGCCGACACTGTCACCACAGCGCCGGCCCGCGGCGCCTCCTTTAAAACGACGTGAGATGAATAAGCAGATCGTGAAGCAAACAATGCTGTCGCTCGAGGCGCGCGACCTCGAGAGCGCGAGAGAAAAATACCTGGAGTATGTCGCGAGCGCCCGGCTGGATAGAAGTGAGCCGATCGAATACGATGAACAAGCGCAGGCGGAGCTCGCAAGCGACCTGTCTGAAGCCTTCGACGACACTGTTCACTCGCACTCCGACAAGATCGAGAAGCTCGACGATAGACTTCGGACCAAAGAGCAAGGTCGAAGAAGGCGCAATGCTGAAGCTACACGGTCGGTTTTTCGTTGTTGCCGTGCCGACGGCCAAATTTGCGTGCGACGGCAACGAAATTATGGGCATCTCCACGCAAGCGCCGATCTATGCTGAGTTGGAAGGCAAGCGCGCCGGTGACACGGTCTCGTTCAATGGAAGGGACCTCGTGATCGAAGAGGTCGCCTGACGGCTGCGACGCCGAATGTTGAAGGCAAGCACCCCGGCATAACGCGCGGCAAGTGATCCGGCTCTTGTGGGGTGGCTAGGGAATAAGCTGATGACGTAAGGTCTGAAGCACGGTCACGTCGTGCGCCTGAAGTGCACTCCGCACTTACTGTCGGCCGACGCTCTACGCCGCATTAACGCTTCCATGGCGCGCCGGGCGACTGGAATGGAAACGATAACAACCCGGCATTTCTAATGGTCAGCCTTTCGGGATAGCTCTGTGCAATTAACCGAGCTGACCCGAGAGACGCATGGAGTGGCCGCTAGCGTAAGGCGTCGTGATCGCCCTCTTAGATGATGCGCTATCCACGTCGCAAGGACCCGCCCAAGCAAACAAGCCATAGGAGTCACCAATGTCGTTCCGCTTCATCACCAAGTCTATGCACGCCTACCTCATCGATTATCCCGTCGCTGTCGTCTTGATCGCAGCACCGTTTGTGCTGAAGCTCGGCCAGAGCGGACCGATCGCGGTGTGGCTTTCGGTTGTTGTCGGTGTCGCGGCGCTACTCTTGCCCGCCCTTACCGACCATCCCACCGGGCTCGTCCATATCATTCCCTACTGGCTGCATCTTTGGGTCGACCGGGCCGTTGGCGTCGTGTTTGTCATCGCACCGTTCGCCTTCAAGTTTGCTGGGCTCGACGCTTGGTACTACTGGGTCCTCGCTGCCGCTGTCCTACTCACCACGTCGGTCTTTAACGCGCCTGAGGAGCCAGCCGCGACGCATTTGGGAGCGGACAGGCGTAGGGCGGCTTGAGGGCGACGATTGTCGCAGCGCTCTTCTGCGCCGCTAAGAAAACCATATGCACCGGCTAGTGGAAGGTTTCGTTCCTCGCTGCAATCGATGCCTATCGCTTCCGCAGATCTTCTCGAGTGACGCGCAGCGCAGCCTGGAACGGACAAAGCTCAATTGCGTGAGGCAGAAATGCACGGCTCGGTGCAAGACGTGCCACCAGTGATCAATGAGGCTCGCCGGGGCGGAATGCGCCAGCTGGCTTTCATATCCGCCATGGTGTCCCTGGTCGCTTCCTTTGCCGTAGCGGCCGCTCCAATCCCGCTCTACAACACCTACCGGGCGGAGGACGGGTTCACCAACGCCGGCATCTCTATGGCCGTGGTGGCGTACGCCATCGGCACTATCGCCTCACTGTTGGTGCTGGGACGTCTGTCCAATCATCTGGGCCGCCGGCTCACTTCGATCGCTAGCCTCGGTCTGCTGCTGCTGGGCTGTCTGCTGTTGCTGAATGTGCGCGACATCGAAATCCTGCTGGCCGGTCGGCTCCTGGTGGGTGTCGGCACTGGGTTGGCCAGCAGCAGCCTGACTTCCTACATCGTCGACGCCGCGCCCAGCAGGCCAGAATGGTTGGCCTCCGTCGCCTCCAGCCAGGGACCGATGCTGGGCCTCACTGTCGGCGCCATCGCCTCCGGTGCTTTGGTCCAGTTCGGCCCTTGGCCACGCGACCTCATCTATCTGGTTTGCGTCGGCTTTCTATTGCTGTCTGGTGGACTCATCTCAATCAGCCCGGAAACCGCAACTCTGACCCCGGGCGCTTGGCGATCGCTGTTGCCTCGGGTGGGCGTACCGGCCCACGTTAGGCATCTGCTCCCTGTGGCGGCAGCGGTGTTCCTGGCCACCTGGGCGACCGGAGCCTTCTACCAAGCGTTCGTGCCTGCGCTGGTGGAAGATCAACTCCAGACCCGCAGCCCGCTCATTCTCGGATTGGTGTTCGCCGCCTATATGACGCCCAGCGTTCTCGGCGCTCCTATCGGCGGCCGGTTCACATCGGCGGTCGCCCAACGCGTCGGAATGGTCATCTTCCTGACCGGAATGATCGGCGTCATCACGGCGATCGCCGCCGGCACACTTGTGTTTTTCATCATCGCAACCATCCTTGCGGGCGCCGGCCAAGGCATCGCCATCAGCGCCGCGACACGCGGTCTGTTGCGCGGCAGCACGCTAGCCGACCGCGCACCGATCTTCAGCGCGATCTATCTCCTCTGCTACAGCGGCGCCGCCTTCCCCAGCCTCATCTCCGGCAAGCTGTCCAACACTTTCTCGCTGCCGCAAATAGCCGTCGGGTACGGAGGGCTTGCCCTCCTCGCCACCTTGTTCGCGGTCATCGGTGCACGCAACCCGCACGCTTACACGACCGCGAACGACGGCTCATCGCGGTCGATAAAATGACCCAGAAAGAGAACGCCAGGACGGAAGCACAGTTGGCTGTCGCGCACCATGCTCCGCGCCGGCAAGCCGCTCTAAGTCTCCCGCCAGCCGGTCGAGCAAATCGCCACGCATCGCCAATATTCGCCCTGCTGCCTCTCCTCCCATTTGCTCTCATTGGCGACCCGGTGGTCCTGCTGGATGGGACGGTCGTTACTGATCACGAAAAGCAGGTTTACCGCGAGGCTCCGGGCGTAGATGCGATAATTATCCGGCGTGATCACGACGTCGGGATTGGTGTTGCGCTCCTGGAGCCATTCGATCGTTTGATCGACCTTGCCCTCGGCGGGCTCTTCCCAATTTTCGATATCCTGGTCGAGCGTTTGCTGGACCCTATAGGTGTACTGCAGAAACTGTACCGTCGGCTGATCACTGGCGTGCTTGATCAGACTCGCCACAAACTCCGTTTCCGTGACTGGGTAGAGGACCGGTTTTCCGACGGCGGTCATCCAGGTACCTCTTTCGCAACCGCCATTCACGTCTCCCTTTAATCCAGTAGTTTCGCGCGGGCGAAGCTTTTTCTTCACCCTTGAAGAATTTGACCCGACCGACAAGGCCTGGCTTGAGCCATTCGGCCTTTTCTTTTCAGGCCCTTCGACACCGGTCCGCCTATCTGCCCCGTTGCCGATGCTCCCAATAGGCGGCGGGCTTCTGTGGACGCACCACTGGCGGCGCGGTGCGGTTTCGGCAGCGGACGAGCTTAGCGTAAAAGCCATCGCGAAATGGAAGAGCAGCCCGCCTTGACGTAATGTTTGGCATCTCGGGGATGCGCGACCGGTGGGGAAGTCCGATGAGAGTAGCAATATTTTTCGCGGCGATCGTGATCGCTGCGACTGGTGGTGCCTTTGCCAAGGAGAAGAAAGTGGTGGTCGGTGATGCTGCGGCCCTGTGTTCTACGAAGCATTCGACCAAGAAGCCGGTGAGAGATCTGGACTGCGGTTTGACTGGCACGGCCAAATTGCCGGATGGAACAACGCCGGAAAAGCCGCGCCTCGGATACGACACCGATCCGTGGATCCTAAATGGCTTTTAAAGCTGGCTTCAGATAGCCGCCAACTTGCAGCGTGGCCGGATGGAAGCGTTTTCAGGTACTTGGAACGACACTCGCATGAAATTCCAACACAACCACACGAGTATCCCCTTTTACGCGAAATGCGGGGTCCGATTCCACGGTCATTGCCGTTCAATCGTATCCGTCCTGTCCATTTCGCCTGTGGCGGAGCTTGTTGAACCGCAAACCGAGTGTAAGGCGTGATGCGGAAGATTCCGAGCCGCAACCCTCGCCACGACAACAAATGGGGCGCCCGCAGCATGTCGCTGGCCGACGCCATGGATCCCAAAAACATCCTTTGTTACGAGATGAACGGGACTCCCTTGCCGCCTGATAATGGCTTCCCGTTGCGGCTTATAGCGCCTGGCTGGTATGGGATCGCGAATGCGAAATGGCTACAGCGTATCGATGTGCGCGACCAGCGCTTCGAGAACCGTTTCATGGGACGCGACTACGTCACACGGCGCGAGGAGGACCACAACGGCGAGACTGTATGGGTGGAGACTTCTGTCGGGCGGGCGCGGCTGAAATCGGCACCGGCCCGGGTCACTCATATCGGCAATGACTATCGCATTGTCGGGGCCGCCTGGGGCGCGCCGATCGACCGGGTTGAGGTGAAAGTCGACGATGGGCCGTGGATGCTGGCGGCCATCGATGAGACGGACAAGGCGGACTTTGCTTGGAAGATATGGTCGGTCAACTGGCCCAAGCCCTCCGCCGGGGAGCACAGCGTCACCTCGCGGGCGGTCAGTACAGAGGGGCAAGTTCAACCGGCTATGGACGATCCTTTGATTGCAAAAAAGCACACATACTGGGAGAGCAATGGCCAGGTAACGCGGCACGTCAATATCGTTTGAGAAGCGTGCTCGAAAATTCCCTTGGGTGAAGCGCATGCGCGAGACTCGCATGCGCTTTCGCCAAGGGCAGCGGTTATACTGAGCCGACAAATCGCTTGCCTAGGTGTGACGCGCGGACCTTGGCGAGCCCAACCCGGCACGCCGCCGGAATGGGTAGCCCGCCTAGACGGGAGGCTACCATGAAAGTTGCATCGCTACTTGCAGTCGGCTGGATCATATCCTGCGCAATCGCCCCCTTTGCTTCGGCCGAGGACGCGCACACTGTGACCACTCCCAGCGAGGTTAAGTGGGGTCCGGGCCCCAAAACGCTTCCTGCTGGAGCAGAGTTGGCAATCCTGTACGGCGATCCGGCCAAGGAAGGTCCGTTTGCCCTTCGGCTCAAATAGCCGGCTGGGTATGCGATCGCGCCCCATACGCATCCGGGGCTTGAAGTTGACACAGTAATATCGGGAACCATTAATCTTGGCATGGGCGAGACCGCCAACCGTAGCGCCGTCAAAGCAATTCCTGCGGGCAGCTACTTCGCTTTGCCGCCAGGCATGGCGCATTTTGCATATTTCGACGAAGAGACGGTGCTCCAGCTCACCACTAACGGCCCGTGGGGCATAAAGTACATCAATCCGGCCGACGATCCTCGAAAGACGAAATAGCTACGAAGGCTCGAAAACGACAGGGTGGTGTGGACCCAGACGAGGTCGCCGCCGGCACTGACGAGACTAGCCAAGATAGTCTCAAGTGCACAACTTGCGCGCGCTGGGCAAGCGGGCATTTTTGGCAATGAGACGAGAACTCGCGCGGCTGCGGAGAAGTCAAGACTAGCTGCAAGAGAGCAGGGTTTCCGAACGCAGATCAAAACCAAGACAAGGGAGCTTGCCTCGCTCGTCGGACAGAGTCGCTCTCCGAAAGGCGTACTTGTGTCGATACGTGAGATGACCGAGGCTATCCTGCCTTGCCTATAATCGGATTTGTACGTCGATACTGCGGGATTCTGGGTATCAGGTGGCGCGGAGGTTTGGGCGGGAGCATCCTTCTGCAGGCAACCGATCCCGATCTGCGGCATGGCGGTTGCGGCAGTGGTTGTGCTGGAACGACACTTTTCCGGAGGGCGGCTATGCGAATTTTTATGACGCTCTGCGTCGCAGCCGCCGCTCTCCTTTTGGATGCGCCACAAAAGGCTGCAGGAGCAAGCTTTGATTGTTCTCGTGCGAGACTTTCCGTCGAGCGCATGATCTGTGCTGATGCATTGCTCTCCGATCTGGACGAGAAACTGTACGCGGCTTTTCAAGCGATTGACGGCCGGAAGGCACCGGAACTCGTGGCTGCTCAGAAACGTTGGATCAAGCAGAGAAACAAATGCACCGCTCCGACATGCGTTTCCACTTTGTACAGGGAGCGGATTTTCGAACTGTCCCAACTGGGTGCCACCGCGCAGGCAGTTCCAGGCAGCACAGCGGCATCTGCGTCTACGACACCTGCTGCAAGACTGGCGGGGGACGCTCGCAAGCAGGTTCTGAAGCTTCCGAGCCAAAACGATATTTACGTTCAGAACGCCGACGTGCTTGTTCAATTGATTCAAAAATTGCCAAGGGACATTCGTGATCTCCGATTTTTCCAGAATTACGACATAAGGTTAAGATCGTATTTTCAATTCCTTACCGCAGATCAGCAGCAAAGATATTCCAAGGTAATGGACGATTGGTGGCAGACAACCTTGAAAGAAATCGGCGGGCATCCCATTGCTGTTAGCGACATCACTCTCCTACAACTTATCGCGCCCAATTTCCCTCCTGAGCGTCAGGCGCAATTGCGCGAACTAGTGGGCAGTGCTCTTTCCTCTGGTCCCGGTCCCGCCCTTACGAACGCGGACACGCTATCGATCGAGGACGGAGTTGCTGTCGAGCCTACGGATCGGGAGATTTGGGAAGGCACTGCGCCGTGCGCGCCGAAGAATACGACGTATGACTTCGTTGTCCTTGGGTCGATCGATAAGGCGAATTCCGCCTATGTGATGTCGCGGGGAGATCAGCAGACGATCGTGCGATACGCAGCAAAATACGACCTGACCATCGGCACCATCGATCTCTCCGAAATGAGCATCATCCGCAACAATGATTTCGTCACGCTTCCCAAATCCGCGAACGTGGAACTTGAGGATGGCGGATCCACGCTGGCGATGCATCTTGCGCCATCCTGTGAGGTGCGTTTGCAGAGAAAGAAGTTTCCTGAGGCGGTCCTGCAGGCGATCTCGCACGCTAAAGCCGATCCGGCATATGTACCGGCGCAAGGCCTTCCGTTCTGCGTGAGCATGTTGGCGTGGTCGCATCAGATTCAAACTGGCGCGCCTAAACTCGACCTGACCAAGAACATTACGACAGACCCCCCCATGAAGCTGCTGATCGCCAGCGCATTCCACGATTCGATGACCAGGAAGTTCCTGGGGCGTCCGCTGACCACACTGGATACGCGACAGAAAGGAGACCAGGAAATCTGGTTCAGATGGACGGAGCTTGCGCGCGAGTGCCTGGCTCATCCGCTCTATTTCGACGACAGCCCCGCGCTGGTGAAAATAATACTTCCGTACTTGAACCATCTAGGTGACGAAGATGGCGAATTGGCGATCATCTCCACCGTGGAGAACCGCGTCAAACAGGTGGCCCAGGCTGGGGCAAATTTCAGTGCGACGGCCGATGGCTTCATGAAATTGCGGGCATATGTCTCGCCGCTCGAGATGCAATTGGAGCCGGTGCTGATGCAGGTTCGCCAAGCCGTGCTCAAGCCCCTGATCGACCGCGAGGCGGAGATCGCAATCGTCGCCGTGCATGCGGAGCCACCGGCAAAGCAAGGCAGTCCAAGACCGCTCGACAGGTTGAGCGTCATTGCGGATATGATCGACGCCCTGAGAAGTGCGGACCAAGCCGCAGAAGTCGCTTCGGCTGAGACCGTCGCTATCGGGATCGTCAATGCGGATTTGACGGAGATAATCGCGCTCGGCCGCACCCATGTCGAGTACGTCGGGGCGGACATATTCTCGCTCAGCCACCTGCAACAGTGGAAGAGCAAGACCGAAAACGAGCTCGGGAGATTTTCAGAATTCGCTTCCTACAAGACCGCCATGCAATCTGCCTCGCAGGAGATAGACGGCGTAATTCCGCAAGTCGTGGCCGGGCTGGCGAGCGTCGTGACCCAAGCCACGGACATCGGCGAGATCGGGACCATATCGAGCGCCGTCGCGGAGCTCCAATCCGGCCATTCCGACGTCATGACATCTCCCATGTGGCAGGCTTACATGCGCGGCCTCGACGGATGGTTTGCGGCCCATACGACGGGCAGTGCCGCGGTCGCCGGGACATCACCAGCCAGCCATGGCCAGAATGTGGCTTCGATCTTCCACTCCCCCGAGTTGAAGAATCGGCAGCTTGTGGGGGCGATTTTTGATCACGATTTCTTAGCGCTCAGAAACGATCAGGCGGACGCCTTCGCCGCTATCGTGGGGATGGTCAGGCCGATCAATCAGGCCTGCCCGGGAACCCTCACGGAAAAATTATTGCGAGCAGTGCTTCAGCGAGGACTGGGATCGGGCGTATTCGGGACCAGCGAAGATGCTCAGAACAACAATGCAGAGTTCCTGTTGCAGGAGGGGCAGTGGCTTGGAAAAGCCCTCAATAACCCCGGGCAGTTCATGAACGACATGGTCCGAGACGCGGCCGCTCAGGATCGCGCCGAGGCCGATGGACAACTCGTCACCGACATTTCCTGTAAAGACCCCGACATGCAAACCTTTTTTGCAAATGCCGAGGAATTCCTCGCAGACCCGACAAGCGGAATTCCAAATGATAAACTGGGCGTAGCCGAGATGTGTACGAAGGCCCTACCTGCAAACCAACCCGAGACGGCGCCTTATTGTGCTTGCGCAGGTCCTATTCTTGAACAGCGGTTGACTGCGGTTGAAGGCGCTTACCTGAAGTCCGATCCGCGCCGGAACTACTCGACCGTGGTCAACCTTCTGCCGAGCGTCAGTGAGGATCTAAGAAAGTGCCAGCAGTAGCACCACCTTGTTCTTCTGGTACATTGGCCGCGCGACTGATAGTTGCCATGCTGTCGGTTGGCATGTCGCTTGCGCCGGCACGGGCGACATCCCTCTACGACTTCTTTGTCAACTACCGCAGGCAGGATACCGATCTTCAGATCGCATTCTCTACAGAGGTTTTGCGCAGCGCGCGGCTCCAGAACGGAAAGCTGGCCGGCTGTATCGAGAAGAACTTTGTGAAGCACGGCCCGGCCTTCCTGCCCGTCTACGATGCCTTCAAAATCAAGCTTTATTCGACAATCACCCCCGCAAAAACCGGCGTCGAACAGTCCATCGTTGAGGCGATTTCCGAAACGTGCAATCCGGCCGCGCTGGCGGCATACCCCGACCTGGCGCGCGATAACGTGAGCGTTCATCCTACCGACGCTTTCCATTCCGAGTACCAGGACGATGCCGCCAGGCTGGGTGCTGCCACGATCGCGGTGAATACTCAGCTGGCGCGCGTCACTTCCGAGGGCGATGACGCCTATGCTGGCTGTCTGAACGAGAAGCTCGTTACCACTGACGGCGCGATCCCGGACGCGTTGGGTGATGACAAGACGGCATGGGCCTTGGGTGCGGAAGGACAAATTCTTGGAGCAATCATCTATTTCTGCAAGGAGCAGACGAATACTGCGTCCCGGAGAAGCCGGGGCAGTACCGTCCCACCGCCGAATCCGACTTCCACGACCCGATCTTCCGGAACCAACTGCAATTGATCGAAAGCGTAGCTGTTCAGCCGGGCATTGCAGCGGTTCATGCCGGCCCGGACAAACCAGCCGCCGATTCCCGTCGGCCATCCCCGCACCGGATCATAGGGCAGTTCCTCTAGCCGGAGCAACTCCGCTTTGCCCGATCGGTCCGATGAGAGCACCTCTCCCGCCAGTGGGCCACAACGTCCGAACACCGCAATGGTTATCGTTCTGATGAGAGGGCGCGCTTCGGGCTTGTTATCTTTTGAAAAGCCTCGAGGGTGGCTCCGCAAGAATGATGCGACTTCCGTCCGGGTCTGAAAACTGAGCGATTCTTCCGTCAAGGTGAAATTAGGGGCCGCAAGCGAGAGGTCGGCTGTCGGCATCGAGCAGCTCATCCACGCTCCACTTGACGGCGCGTGCCACTCCAGCCGATGTCGGGCTTATCTACGTCGATGGCGGGACCTGCCCCTGACCACGCTTTATGCGCGGCCTATGCAAGACCAGATGCCCTTCGCGTCGGATTTGATTGGTAGTCGCGCATTCTCACCGCAGCTGCCCAGAACAGGGCGGGGGGAGAAGCTCAAGATTTTGTCGAAACACCGCTGCTTTACATTCGCGGCGCGGATGAGCCTGGCGACATCAATCGTTATATCGACGGCTTTTCGTAGCGTTGGCATTCGCAGCATCCGCTGCGCCACTATTAAGGATTGCGGGCACCTTGCGCCCGAAGAACAGGCTGCTACGACACGCCGTGAACTTATCGTTTCCTGCGCCTCGTCGGGATGATCTAAAATACCACTTGGCACCAAGAGGGCGATGAATGACGAAACACCGCATCTATTCGATGAGCTTCGCCAAGGTGTATCCCCTTCTCGTCGCCAAGGCGGAGAAGAACGGCCGCACAAAGGCTGACGTCGACGAGGTAATTCGTTGGCTGACAGGTTACTCGCAAAAAGCGCTCAATGGCCAAATTGAGAAAAAGACGACCTATGAGGACTTCTTCGCACAAGCGCCCAAAATGAATCCATCGAGGTCCATGATAACCGGCGTCGTTTGCGGAGTCCGGATCGAAACTATCGAAGAACCCACAATGCGGGAGATCCGATATTTAGACAAAATGGTCGATGAGCTCGCCAAGGGCAAAGTGATGGACAAGATACTCCGCGCATAGTTCGCGCAAAGCGGTTTTCGACCCGACGCAGATCAAACCTCGGCGGATGCGCAAGGGGAATGCCGTCTCCTGCGGCCGAGCCCCACGTCTCGGCCGATGGGGAACCCCGCAACGGCCCAAGAGTGAAGTGCCGAGCATGCGTTCTTCAATATAGAAGGCGCGCTTGCTTCGGTCGGGACCTCTCCGAAGGATGTCGTCGTCGTACACGTCTTTGTGCCCGATCGTCAGGACAAGGAGATCGTCAACCGGCTTGTGGCCGAAAAGTTCCGCGGTATCCATCCAGCAAACACGACACTGTGTATGCCTTTGGGAAAGCCCGAACTGAAAGTCGAGATAGAGATCACAGCCTATCGGCGTCGGCGACCGGAAGAGCCGGAAAATAGACTGGCAGTTCACCTCGGCTGACGACTACATGGGGTGCGTGCATCGATTGCAGCAGGCATGAGGCCATCCGCCAACGTGCCGCTGCTTCTTGCGGTTATTAGCTTGCGAGAACAGCCGACTCATCAGTTTGATGAACATCGTCACAGCATCGTCGGTGAGCTTCTGGCCCAGATTCATGCGCCCGATCAGCGAGTCGCGACGGCTGGCATGATCCGCCACTATTCTCTTTCGCCCGGCCGATTTGCTGGAAAACCAGCTACGGCGCCGTGAACCCAATCAACTCGGCTTTGCCATCCAACTTTGCCTAATGCGCTACCCCGGCCGGCCACTGGCCCCTAATGAGGTTCCACCGAAAGCGATGCTCGACTATGTTGCCGGCAAATAGATGCAAGTCCGGTCGGCTACGCGAGCGGCTTTGGAAATGTTCGAGCCAGCACAAATCCGGGACCGACAGCCACGGGCAAACGGTGCGATTGATCGGGTCGCGCCACACATTTCAAAACCCCTGCGACCGGCGCCACCCAACCTCAAGCAAGTCACCGACTTCAACGAGCTCCATCGGCGGCCTCTTCCAACTCGGTCGCCTGCTGCACAATCCAGTTTTCGAAAGTGCGGATCAGGAGCGTCCGCCGCGTCGCGCGCGGATACACCAGATAGTAAGCGCCCTGCGTCGGCACTCTCAAACCGAAGGGTGCGATCAGGCGTCCCGTGCGCAGATCGTCCTCGACGAAGGCGCGCTGCGCCATCACGATGCCGAGTTCATCGGTAGCCGCCTGGTAGGCGAGCGCCGAATTCTCGAATTTGAGGCCGCTATTGCCGTCGACCGTCGTCACGCCAGCGGCATGAAGCCAGGCAGGCCAGTCATCCGGTCTGTGCATCGAACAGAGCAGGACGTAACGGACCAGATCCTTCGGCTCGACGAGAGGCGATGAGCTGCCAATCAGGCCAGGGCTGCAGACCGGCAGCACGATCTCCCCGAACAATCGCCTGCAATAGAGGCCCGGTGGAGGCTCCGAGCCGGAATGGATGCAGACGTCTATCTCCTCGCGATCGAAATCGACCTGCTGGTGCGAAGTAGTGATCTGCACGTCCACATCCCGATTGAGTGCGTGAAAACGGGCGAGCCGCGGCACGAACCAGCGGATGGCGAAGGTCGGGGGCAGCTTGATGCGCAATCTGTTGCCTTCCGGTTTTTCCTGAATGCGCCGCGTCTGCGCCTCGATCTGGTCGAAGGCGACGCGCAGCACAGCAGCCAGAGCCGCCCCCTCGGACGTCGTCTCTACTCCGCGCCTGAGCCGTAGGCACAAGGTTGTGCCGAGCCAGTTCTCAAGCTGGTGCAGATGGCGGCTGACCGCACCCTGGGTCACTGAGAGTTCCTGGGCGGCGCGTGTCAGGCTGCCGTTGCGCGCCGTCGCCTCAAAGGCGCGCAAGGCATTCAAGGGAGGAAGTCGGCGCGACATGTGCTATGCCTTTTCCTGATGGCAAAAGAGTAAATTGTGGGTGTACCCTAGGGCCGGAGGAGGTTACCGTCAGCAGAAATCTACTCTAACGGACGCATTATTGCGCGAACACCGGGCGGAGCCAAAAGCCAGAAGTCGCGGGTTTCACGACTCATGTGGGAGGAAAAGTCATGCCAGTTCACGCGCCGCCGACGCAAGCAGATGGCTTAGCAGCCGTTGCAACGTCTTCGGCGCGAGCTTCGGCCTCCTCCACTGGGCCGAAGACCGTCTTCGAGAAGATCTGGACCGCCCATCTCGTTCGGCAGTTGGATGACGGGCGCGACCTCATCTTCGTCGACCGGCACGTGCTGCAGGAGACGACGTGCGCCGCCGCTTTCGCGGGTTTGGAAAAAACCGGACGGCAAGTGCGTCATCCGGAGCTTACCCTTGCAACCCAGGACCACATCATCTCCACGGCGCCGGGTCGTACCGAGAACACCAATCCGGAAGGCCGCGAGCTCCTTTCCCTGATGCGGACGAATGCGTATCGGCACCACATCCGCCACTTCGGCGTCGGCGATCCGCGCCAAGGCATCGTGCACGTGATTGCGCCGGAACTGGGAGTTGCACTGCCGGGCAGCGTGCTGGCCTGCGGCGACAGCCACACCTCCACCGTCGGAGGGATCGGCGCGCTTGGCATCGGTGTCGGCACCAGCGAGGTCGAGCATGTGCTCGCGACGCAGACGCTTGCGCTCGCGCGGCCGGAGACCATGCGTGTCTCCTACGAGGGTACGCTCGGGCCGGGCGTAACCGCCAAGGACATGATCCTGCGCACCATCGGCGAATACGGCATCGCCGCAGGTCGCGGGGCGGCGGTCGAATACGCGGGGCCGGCGGTGCGGGCGCTCTCCGCAGAGTCGCGGCTGACACTCTGCAACATGTCGATCGAGTTCGGTGCGCGCCTCGGCCTCATAGCCCCTGACGAAACGACCTTCGACTATGTCCGTGGCCGCGAATTCGCACCCGCCGAGGCGGATTTCGAGCTCGCGCTGGCCTATTGGCGAACGCTGCGGACAGAGGCGGACGCCGTCTTCGATCGCGACGTCACCATCGATTGCGACAAGATCGTTCCACAGGTTACCTGGGGAACGACGCCGCAAGACGTCACGGGCATCGACGGGCATGTCCCCTACCCCGCCTCCTTTGCCGATGTGAAGCGCCGCGAACTCGCTGCTGCCGCAATTCGCTACATGGGGATCGAGCCTGGCAGTTCACTCGAGGGTATCCCGATCGACATCGCCTTCATAGGCTCCTGCACGAACTCACGTCTTGCGGATCTCGAAGCGGCGGCGGCCGTCGTGCGCGGGCGGAAAGTCGCTCCGAATGTTCGCGCGCTCGTCGTGCCGGGCTCCATGTCGGTGAAACGCGCAGCCGAAGACAAGGGCCTGCACCACATCTTCCGTGAAGCGGGCTTCGAGTGGCGCGATGCGGGTTGTTCCATGTGCGTAAGCATTAATGAGGATGTGGTCGGTCCGGGCCTGCGCTGCATGGCGACCAGTAACCGCAATTTCGAGAACCGGCAGGGGCCGCGCAGTCGCACCCATCTTGCGAGCCCCGCCATGGTCGCCGCTGCGGCGCTCGCTGGTCACATCACCGATGTCCGTAAGGGGAATGCATGAGAGAGCCCTTCGCCAGTGTCAATGGCGTGGTGGCAGTGATGCCGCTGAGCAACGTCAACACGGACGCGATTATCCCGTCGGCCTATCTGCGGTCCGCGATGGCCGACCTCGGCAAAGGCCTCTTCGGCGGCCATCGCTATGATGAGGCCGGCCGCGAACGGCCGGATTTCGTGCTCAACCGGCCGCCGTTCCGCGCTGCAAGCATTCTCCTGGCGGACGAGAACTTCGGCTGTGGAAGCTCACGCGAGGCGGCCGTCTGGGCATTGCAGCAGTTCGGCATCCGTTGCGTGCTGGCGCCGAGCTTCGCCGACATCTTCTACGAGAACAGTTTTCGCAATGGCCTGCTTGCCGGCTTGATCGACGCAGAGACATTCGCCGCGCTGGCCGCAACGGTCGAGAGCCGTCCCAGCAACCCAGTGTTCACGGTCGATCTGACGATGTCGGAGATCGCTGCGCCGGACGGGCACATCTACGCTTTCCGGGTGCCGGCGATGCGCGCTGAGGCGTTGGTGCGTGGCGACGATGAAATCGACACGACGCTTCGCCACGCCGCCGAGATCGAGGCTTATTATGCCGCCGGCAAGACAGGTCGCGGCTGGATCTACCGGCCCGTGGAAGGGGAATGGAACACATGACGCGTACGACCATCCGTGAGGCGCTGGCACAGGAGACGCCGCTCGTTACGCCGCTAGCACATGACGCGCTCTCCGCCAGGCTGATCGAACAGGCCGGCTTCAAGGCCTTCGCCATAGGCGGATCGGCGTTGCTCGCCGCCCGCCATGCCTATCCCGACATTGGACTGATCGGGCTGACCGACATGGTCGAGGGCATTCGCGATATCGCGGCTGCATCATCGCTGCCCTTCTTTGCCGACGCCGATGACGGTTATGGCGACGTGAAGAGCGTGGCGCGTACGATCGCCGCTTATGAAGCGATCGGCGTTCGCGGACTTCTCCTGGAAGACCAGAGTCGTGACCATAAGCAGCAGCGTGCCGACAAGGCGGCCGCGGTGGTCGAGGAAGCGGTGATCGAGGCGAAGCTTCGTACCGCCCTCGGTGCACGGAGGTATCCCGAGACTTTTATCATTGGCCGCACGGACGCCTATGGCCCGCTCGGCCTCGACGCGGCTATGCACAGGGCGGAACGCTTTCTTTCCGTGGGAGCTGACGGCATCTTCATCGCGGGGCTCCGCACCGAAGCGGATTACCGGAAGGTTGGTGCCGCCTTCAAGGGCGCCTATCTGTCGGCTGCCATGTTCGAGGGCGGCGATACGCCCTGGCTAAGCCCCGCCGAACTCGGCGCCATGGGCTTTACGCAGGTGTCCTTTCCGGCAAGCATCATCTTTCGCGTGGTCGCGGTCATGCAGCAGGCAGTCTCCGCGCTGCGGCGCCATGCCGAGGGGACGGAAACACTGCAGCCGCTCGCCAACGGCGTGGCCGTGCGCGGGATCCTGGATCAGGCAGTCAATCTCGACCACTGGCGGGCGATCGAAACTCCCGGGGCGAGGTAGGACGTACTGGAGTCGCCTTTCCGAGGGTATGAATGCCGCGCAAGCAGTGGCCTTGGCATGGCAAAGAGAGTCACGGGCTTAGCGACGCCCGGAGAATTGAAAAGGGAGGAACTTATGAAAGTATCGAATGCATTCTCGCGTCTAGCGGTTCTCGCTGCGGCCAGCCTGGCGCTGGCGGGCACGGCGCAAGCCGAACAGATCGTTGTGAGCAACTACGGCGTCTCGGCAAACGGAATGCCTTTTGCCGTGGCCATGGAGAAGGGCTTCTTCAAGGAAGAGGGCGCCGACGTTACAGGCATCCTTTCCTCGGCCGGCGGCGGCACGACGCTGCGCAATATGCTCGCTGGCGACGCGCCATATGCGGAAGTCAATCCGAATGCCATCATCGCGGCGATCCAGCAGGGCGCCGATATCAAGATCATCAGCGACAACGTGCTGACAGTTGCAGAATTCATCTGGGCAGTGAAGCCGGATTCGCCGATCCAATCGGTCAAGGACCTGAAGGGCAAGAAGATCGCTTTTACCAACCCTCGCTCCACCAGCCAAGGCTTGGCAGCGCTGGTCTTGCAGGCTGGCGGCCTCAAGACTGAAGACGCCGAGCTCGTGAAGACTGGCGGTTTCGGCGAAGGCGTTGCGGCGCTGGACACCGGGCTTGTCGACGTCGCGCCCATTCCAGAACCGCTGTGGTCGAAGTTCAAGGACAAGTATCGGCCTATCGCCAAGGCCTCCGATCTGCTGCCGCCCATCGCCAATGTGCTCGGTGCCGCTGCTGGCTCGGCGGCCGAGAAAAAGGGCGATTTCATCAAGGCGGTGATCCGCGCCCGCCGTCGCGCGGTGGAGTTCATGGCGCAGAATCCCGATGAGGCAGGCGACATCATCGCCAAGGTGTATAATCTCGAGCCAGAAGTAGCGCGCAGCGCGGTCAAGAACCTCGTGGACAGCCGTACCAACGGCATCGAATATTGGGGCACGGGGCAGATCCACCTGGACGGGCTAGAGAAGTCCGTCGAGGTGCAGAAGATGATCGGCGCCCTGAGCGGCGACGTCGACCTCAAGGCAATAATCGATACCCAGTTCCTGCCAGACGATATCAAGGAATTGAAATGACCATTTCGCAAAGCGCACAGGTCGCGCTGCGCGGCGTAGACAAGGTGTTCACCCGGCCGGGACGGCCGGGTGACACCGTTCACGCACTCGGCGCGATCGATCTTGAGTTGAAGCAGGGCGAATTCTTCGCCGTGGTGGGGCCGTCCGGCTGCGGCAAATCTACCCTACTGGAACTCGTCGCGGGACTTTCGACCGCGACCCGCGGCGAAGTCACCTTCGAAGGCCGGCCGATCGCCGGCCAGATACCGGATGGCGTCGGCGTCGTCTTCCAGGAAGATGCCTCCTTCCCCTGGCTTACGGTCGCCGACAATATTGCCTTCGGGCTGCGGCGCATGAAGATTTCGCATCAGGAGCGCGAAGAACGGATCGCGCGGGCGCTCGCGATGATGGGGCTCACATTCTTTGCCAAGAGCTATCCTGCCCAGTTGTCTGGAGGTATGCGCCAACGCGTATGCATCGCCCGGACGCTAGTGACGGAGCCGCGGCTCATTCTGCTTGACGAACCGTTCGGCGCGCTCGACCAGCAAACCCGCCTCCTGATGGGCGATGAGGTGCTGAACCTCTGGCGCAAGACCGGCGCGACGGTCTTCCTCATCACCCATGCGCTCGATGAAGCCGCCATGCTTGCCGATCGCATCGGGGTGATGTCGGCCCGACCCGGACGGCTCATCGATATCGTTAAAACGGACTGGCCGAAGGATCGCGACAGCCGCATCGTGCAGGAGGAGCGCTTCGGGACAATTACAGCCCGGCTCTGGCGTTCGCTGCGCGAGGAATCGCTCAAGGCGATCGGCAAGATGGAGGGGGCGGCATGAAGAGCGCCACATTCTGGCGGATCGGTATCGTCGTCGGCTTCGTCGGCCTGCTCGAAGTCTTGTGCTTTGTTGGGGTCATCCCCCACCTCACGATGCAGCCGCCGCACCGCATCGTCATCGATCTCGTCAAGATGTTGGCCTCGGGCGCGCTCAATGCCGCGATTGCCAAGACGTTGGGCAACGCCGCAATCGCCTTCGTCATTGCCGTTGTCACCGGGGTCGCGAGTGCTATCGTCATCCATCAGTTCGAGCGTGTGCGCGACACACTCGACCTGGTCTTCGCGACCTACTATGCGATCCCGGTCTTTGCTTTCTACCCGCTCCTGATTATCCTCTTCGGGCTTGGTGACGCACCGCAGATCTTCATCGGAACCATGCTGGGCGTCGTCGCTGTCATCGTGAATACGTTGAATGGCCTGGACCGGGTGCCGCGGGTGTTCCTCAAGACCGCCAAGATGGGCCATATGTCTGCGGTCGAGACCGCGTGGCGCATCACCCTGCCTTGTGCAGCACCTTATATCCTCACGGGGGCCAAACTCGCCGTCGCCTATTCGCTGATCGGCATCATCGGCGCCGAATTCATCATGTCGACGGGGGGGATGGGCTACGAGATCAGCTTCGCCTACAACAACTTCGACAATGCGATCATGTATCCGCTCATTCTGCTGATCCTGATCGTTTCGATCACCATCAACGCGCTTCTCGCCCGCTGGGAGAAGAAGCTCATGAACCGGCGGGGGCTTCGATGAGCAGCAAACTGCCTCTCAACGCGGTCGTCTCCGGCAAGGTCGATACGGTTGCGTCGACCGAGACCCGGTCAGCCGCACAGGACTTCCATATTCCCGACGGCCTGCGCAACGGCGTCACCCTCGTTGTCGCGCTGCTCGTCTTCTGGCAGATCCTCTATTGGATCGTGGGAGAGGTCGCGCTGCGCTCGCCGCTCGAGACGCTCGGCTTCACGGCCCATCTCGTCACAACCGGGCAGTTCTGGGTTCATCTTACCGAGACCGCCCAGGCCTTCGGCCTCGCGCTCCTGTTGGCGGTCGTCATCGGCCTCGCGATCGGTTTCACGCTTGGCCTGAACGGCGCCATCGCCGAGGTTCTCGAGCCCATGCTCGTCGCAGTCTATTCGATCCCCAAGATCACGCTCTACCCGATCCTGCTGCTCGCCTTTGGGCTTGGCATGTCGGCGAAGGTCGCATTCGGCACGATCCACGGCGTCATTCCTATCGCACTCTTCACGATCAATGCAGTGCGAAACGTCAAGCGCGTTTACGTCAAGACCGGGCACGTCATGCGCCTGAACCCTGCCGACATGATCGCGCGCATCGTCCTGCCGGCCGCCATGCCGGAGATCTTCGCCGGCATCCGGATTGGCTTTTCGCTGACGCTGATCGGGACGCTGCTCGGCGAGATGTTCGCCTCACAGCGCGGCCTCGGTTTCCTCCTGATGAACGCAATCGGCTTGCACAACATAGACCTCATCATGGCGCTCACTTTCCTGCTCGTCGTCATTGCGGGCGTCTCCAGTAGCCTGCTGCTTTATCTCAACCAGCGGCTTTATGGACGCGCCTAGCTAAGCCCCGGATCTTTTTGTTTTGAGCGTGCAATCTTTGTCGAGCTTGGCTCTTCAGAAACGACCCGGCGCAACCATGGAAGTGCTCGCCGATAAGACAGCCGAAACGCCGCATTCGAGACGGATGAGGTTGTAGCCAGGATCGTACGGCTGGTCGTGCCGCGAAGGCTTCACCGCGCCCGCTCCAAGGCGGATATACTGCCTCCATCACGGCACGGTGTCTGTGCTTGTGGCCGAAGAGGTGCAGGATTGCACGAGAGGTCAAAGCATCGTTCACAGCGCCTCCGTCAAAGAGCCAGTCGATTGGATGATGGACGAGCACAAGGCGACTGTATTCGGCACCAGCCGTTTGTAGGACTCAGAAAGATGTCGCTGGCCCTGTCGTCTTCAGTACGGCCAAACGGTGCCATGACCCGAGAATCTCTCGCCGAAGAGCTTGAGAGTGCGGCCGAGTGCCATTGCGGACATGTCGCGGCCGGATCTTCAAATCATCCTTCGCCGCGGTGCCTTGATGTTCCGAAACCTCGCTGGCTTTCCTTGAAGCCGGCGACGGACGATGCGCTCGCCTTGATCGCCTCTGTGATGAGGATCTGGGCTTGGAGATTACTTCTCCACAGTTCTCCGGGCAAGGGCGGTCAGGCGAAGCGCAATTTCATCCGGCTCATCGCGCGCGGCAGCGCTGGAATGTTTCCGGATCATCGGACGACCAGGAAAAGCCGTGCAGGGACAGGCTTATCCTGTTGGGCTCCGAACGCGAGAGCTCGACCGTGCCTGCGCTCATCGGGCTGCCGCCCTTGTAGCATTGGGCGGCAACGCGCAGCGTTTTTCCGTCAACGTGCGGTTCGCCGAATTCGCAGCCGACCTCATAAAAGGTCAATCCCGACGGCAGAACCTCCAGCACATCGACTTCCCCGTTCTCCTGCTCGCAGCGCAGCGGATCGGTCG
This sequence comes from Mesorhizobium sp. B2-6-1, assembly GCF_006440475.1. Classification (NCBI taxonomy): domain Bacteria; kingdom Pseudomonadati; phylum Pseudomonadota; class Alphaproteobacteria; order Hyphomicrobiales; family Phyllobacteriaceae; genus Mesorhizobium; species Mesorhizobium sp. B2-6-1. Next base: position 100,156 of record NZ_VFUH01000014.1, on the reverse strand, counting down.
ACCATTTGCCGAGGAAGTCGTTCGGCATCTTGGCTTGGACGGCTGCCGGCAGGAACGACGCCAGTGCGACAAGGACCGCGAGCGAACGCTTAGCCCCGGCGCGGCGATGGCTGTCCGAGCTGGATTGCCTTTTCAGCATGACCGATCTGGTCATAAGCATGGTTCTCTCCTTTCTGCTGCCCGCCCATTCACAGCCGCGCCGGCCCTATTCAGGATTGACAGCGGCAATCAGGCAGTCCTTTCCTTGACCTTGTTGGTTCTGGGCCTTGCGCGTTTCGGCGGCGCGGATGCCGTCGCCTTGGCCTTTGCAGCCAAGCTCTTCGCGGCTGAGGCCTTTGCCACCGGGATTTTGGCGACTTGCTGATCCTTGGCGCCGGGCGCCTTTGCCTTCCTGGCCAGTGCCTTGCTCTCGCGGCGGATCGGCCGGCCTACCGGGCAGATCTCCTGCACAAAGCCGGTTAACGTCGAGGCCAGCGTGTTAGGCGCCTGGCGGTAATAGACGAACTTGCCGCGCTTTTCGCTCAACACCAGGCCGGCATGCTCAAGCAATTGCAAATGCTGCGAGATCGACGGCTTCGACATGTCGAAGCGCCCGGCGATGTCACCCGCGCTTAGTTCGTGATGCGCAACATAGGCAAGGATCTTGCGGCGTACCGGCGAGGACAGCGCCTCAAAGATGAGTTGGATGGACATACGACAATGCTACACGACAGCAAGTCGATTAGGCAATCAATTAATTGTTGACGCATTGACGATAAGCTGATTACCTAAATGACGAAACGAATTCGATCGGGGCTACAGGGGCGGGAGACAAGGCTGACCGCCGATGGCGGACGGCAAAGAAGGATGGCGAGATGCGCCCGGCCCTGAAAACCTTGCTCAAGATCGCCTTTGACATAGTCGCCACGATCGCCTTCTTCTACCTGGCCATGCTCACGGTGCCTTACGCGGTCGGCTTTCCTGTCGCCGGGCTGATGCGTCTCTTCTCATTAGGTGCTGGGTTTGTGCCGAACACCTGGATCGGCCACCAGTCCTTCCTGACGGATGCCCTGCTCGACACTTTGGGCATCACGTATCTGATGTTGGTCTTCGCCGTCGGCATTGAGATCGTGCGCCGGCTGGTCGGGTCCCGATCGATCTGGCTCTATGTCGTCGGCGCCTTCGTCACGATGGCGGTCTATATCGGCCCCGCATCCACAGCACCCCGTCCGGCTAGTGCCTTCGCGCTGGCACTACCGCTGATGATGGCCGCTGGATACGGTGCCGGCTACTGGCTGGTGACCATCCGTCTGCGCGCCGCTGTCATCCAGTTCGCCAGGCGCCTGATCTGCGGCCCCGACGCCAAACCCTGCGTGTTCTCCTGAGGATATCAAAATGTCTGCTTTGCGCCTTACATCTCTTTTGCGTTTTTCAACTCTGGGGTTCTTTACGCTGTCGGCATTAGCGTTGCTCGCCATCGCCACCGGCAGCGCTATGGCGGCGCCGGCGAAGGATCTCTACAAGCTCTGCCGCCAAGTGAAGAACGACGACGAGGTCCTCCCCTATTCGCACGCGCTTTACGCCGGCACGGTCAGGGCGTTCAAAAAGCTGTTTCCAGATGCCAAGATCGTGCCGGAGGAACCGGAACTCGAAACCCAGGTTCACTATCGCTGCATGAATGGCAAGCTGCTGGCCTGCTTCGTGGGCGCCAATCTGCCCTGCACCAAGATGAACGCCTCACGCGACAATCCTGGCGCTGACGAATTCTGCAAGGCGAACCCGAATGAAGACTTCGTGCCGGCCGCGGCGAGCGGCCACGATACCGTCTATTCCTACAAATGCCAGGACGGCAAAGCTGTGGTCACGGGTGATACTTGGGCACTCGACGAGCGCGGCTTCGCCAAGAAGCTTTGGGCCGAGGTAATTCAACATTGAGTTTGGTTTTGGCGCCTCAACGCTCTTCACCTCACTTGGGCCGAGACAAAGGGGCGGCAATTCCAGAGCATCAGTCAGGGCGGCTTCGGGAGGGGCAACGACACTGCATGCCCGTTACAGATTTGATCTCGCACGACGTCTGGTCGTGAGCTCGAATGGTAGAGACTCGCCTGTGGCTCTCAATCTCCTTATCGGTACCATCGTGATCAGCCTGACGGTACTGATTCATATCTTTGGCCTCATCGAGGTCACACACCCGGTGGGGGGTGCCTTGTGTCCCGTTTTCGCATGCACGGGCGCCGCAGCCGCATCGTCGCGATGACGCGTGGTGATGGGTCTCTTTGCCGTCATGACGGCAAAGATCTGGCTTTGGGCGGGGTTGTACCGGATGCTCAACATCTTCGCCGACTTTGAAACTGCATTGTACTTTTTCCACCATCACCTTCTCGACTGTTGGCTACGGCGACATAGTGCCTGCCCTTGCGTGGCGTGTCCTGGCGGCACTCGAATGCGTTAACGGGTTCTTGCTCATCGGCTGGTCGACCGCCTGTCTCATCGCAGCCGGCACCGCATCGGACCGTCCAAGGCGGGCGAGCATTTCTGACCAGTTGGTGCTCAGGTTTGCTCCCGATCAATACTGTACGGGCATTCTGTTGGTACGCTCTTACGATCGGGTCAGCCATGATTTGGCCGACGATCAGCAGGAGGGAGAGATCTGCCTTTCTGCTTCTTTGGACGAATTGACTATGACCTGATCGAACCGCAGACCGGGAGGAAAGACATCAGAGTTGGGAGGATAAGCATGGGAGAAGATCTATTCGGTCATCATGCCGACCGCATCCAGGCGGCGATTGCGTCGGACGCTGCGGCGAAATCCGCCCTGGTTGCCTCCTGGCGACGGTCTTCCAATTTGCATCGACTCGAACCAGCCGATTGCAGGCCTCCACATTATCTGACGGAGGCCGAACTGGGACAGGCCCGGCAACGAATCGAACCTCTCATTTGCGCTGCCCAAGCGAGTCTCGACCGTCTCTATCTCGCAGTAGGCGGCGTGGGATGCTGTGTCCTGCTCGCCGATCGCGACGGCGTGCCTGTCGAACGGCGCGGCGCGCTCGTGGACGACGAGACGTTTTATTCCTGGGGTTTGTGGACTGGCTCCGTCTGGAATGAGGAAAGGCAGGGCACCAACGGGATCGGCACCTGTCTGGTTGAGCGACGCCCGCTGACAATTCACCGCGACCAGCATTTCCATACGCGCAATACGCTGCTCAGTTGCACCACCGCTCCGATCCACGATCATGAGGGGAATCTTGTAGCCGTGCTTGACGTGTCGTCCTGCCGGGCTGATCTGACCGAAGCCTTTGTCAATCTCATCTCGATGGCTGTGGTCGACGCGGTGCACCGGATCGAGATTGAGAACTTCAAGATGGCATTCCCGAAGGCGCGAATTCTGCTGGCGCCGGTGACCAACAAAGGCTCTGGCGCGCTGATCGCCGTTGACGCGGACGATCTCGTGGTCGGCGCGACCCGTTCGGCCCGCCTGGCGCTTGGCATCACACAGCAGTGTTTCGACAAACCAATGCCTGCCGCCGATCTGCTCGGCTGGGCTGAGATCGGCCCTAAAGTTCTCGCTGAGGCAGAGCGTGGAGCCCTCCAGCGTGCGCTCGCGCGCGCTGACGGGAACGTCTCAGCCGCAGCTCAGGCGCTTGGGATCAGCCGGGCGACGCTTCACCGCAAGCTCAACCGTCTGGATGTCCGCCGGTCACACTGACGCCCAAGCTCTCATAACTGTCGCAATTCTGCGACACATCCTACCCGACCAGCGTGACCGGCGCGGTGACAAGCACCGCCGAAAATCGCAAGTGTCTTTCGAAGCGTCGCATCCCGCGACGTCAGCTTTGGGAGGAAGACGCATGAACAAGGTTGAATTCTCACGCTCGGTCAAGGCGCCCTTCGACAAGCGCTATGGCAATTTCATCGGTGGCAAACGGGCCGAGCCCCGCTCTGGCCGCTATTTCGAGAACTTCTCGCCGGTGAATGGCCAGCTGCTATGCGAGGTAGCGCGCTCGGACGGCCAGGACATCGAGGCGGCCCTGGACGCCGCCCATGCCGCCAAGGACGCCTGGGCGCGCACCAGCGTGGCCGAGCGCTCCCTTATCCTCAACCGCATCGCCGATCGCATGGAGGAAAACCTCGATCTCCTCGCATGCGCCGAAACGTGGGACAACGGCAAGCCGATCCGCGAAACGACCGCGGCCGACCTGCCTTTGGCCATCGACCATTTCCGCTATTTCGCCGGCGCGGTGCGTGGCCAGGAAGGCAGCCTTTCGCAGATCGACGACGACACTGTCGCCTATCATTTCCATGAGCCGCTCGGCGTGGTCGGCCAGATCATCCCGTGGAACTTCCCGTTGCTGATGGCATGCTGGAAACTTGCTCCCGCGTTGGCGGCCGGCAATTGCGTCGTCCTGAAACCTGCCGAGCAGACCCCGGCTGCCATCCTGCTCTGGGCCGATCTCATCGGCGATCTTTTGCCGCCGGGTGTGCTCAACATCGTCAACGGCTTTGGCCTCGAGGCCGGCAAGCCGCTGGCTTCGTCGCCGCGCATTGCCAAGATCGCCTTTACCGGCGAGACAACGACGGGCCGGCTGATCATGCAGTATGCCAGCCAAAACCTGATCCCGGTGACGCTCGAGCTCGGCGGCAAGTCACCCAACATTTTCTTCAAGGATGTCGTCGCCGAAGACGACGATTTCTTCGACAAGGCGGTCGAAGGCTTCGTCATGTTCGCGCTGAACCAGGGCGAGGTGTGCACCTGCCCGAGCCGCGCGCTCATCCAGGAATCGATCTACGACAGGTTCATGGAACGCGCCCTCAAGCGCGTCGAGGCGATCGTGCAGGGTGATCCGCTCGATCCGGCAACGATGATCGGCGCCCAGGCTTCGTCCGAGCAGATGGAAAAGATCCTGTCCTATATCGATATCGGCCGCCAGGAAGGAGCCGAGTTGCTGACCGGTGGAGCGCGCAGTCTTCTGCCCGGCGATCTGGCCGGCGGCTACTACGTCCAGCCTACGGTGTTCAAGGGTCACAACAAGATGCGCATCTTCCAGGAGGAGATTTTTGGGCCGGTGGTATCGGTCACGACCTTCAAGGACGACGACGAAGCGCTCAGCATAGCCAACGATACGCTCTACGGCCTCGGTGCCGGTGTCTGGACACGCGACGCCAACCGTGCCTATCGCTTCGGCCGCGCGATCCAGGCTGGCCGCGTCTGGACCAACTGCTACCATGCCTATCCCGCGCATGCGGCCTTCGGCGGGTATAAGCAGTCCGGCATCGGCCGAGAGACCCACAAGATGATGCTCGACCACTACCAGCAGACGAAGAATATGCTGGTCAGCTACAGCCCGAAGAAGCTTGGCTTCTTCTGATCGGCTCAAGGGCGCGGCTCCGCAGGGGACCGCGCCCCAAGCTGGATCGAAAACCTAATGCATACCAGGTCACGGCAACGCCGGCAGCGCTTGAACTGATCGCGGAGATCGTTGCCGAGCACGGTCCAGTGCTGTTCCATCAATCCGGCGGCTGCTGCGACGGCTCTTCGCCGATGTGCTATCCGCTGGACGAATTGATCGTCGGCGATCGCGATGTCTTGCTCGGCCATATCGGTGATGCGCCGTTCTACATCGGCGCATCGCAATTCGAGGCCTGGAAGCATAACGATCTCATTATCGACGTGGTGCCAAGCCGAGGCGGCATGTTCTCGCTGGACAACGGAAGGGAGAAGCGGTTCCTGACGCGGTCGACGATCTGCGCTGTCCAGATCGGGATGTAGGCCTTTCCATACGATTTGGGCGAGCATTTCTGACCGCAGCCGATGTTCAGACCGCCACGGAATGCCTCGCCTTGCCGGTTTCGAAATACTTGTCGAACTTCGCCGCGACGCTTCTGACAAAGGGGCGGCTTTCCAACGGCACGACGAAGCGGTCACCGTCAAGTTCAAGCAACCGGGCAGGGTCAAGAAGGGCGGTGGAACTCGCTCTGCCGAGAAGCCTTTGGCCAGCTTCGCCAAAGCGCTCGACCAGGTCGATCGCTGAAAAGCCGGAATCGCACATCAGCCGCTCGATGATCCACCCGCGAGCGCGGTCGTCGTCGGACAAAGCAATTCCGCGGACCGCAGCCAACCCACCGTCATCCACCATGCGGCCATACTCGGCGGTCGAAGGCATGTTCTGTACATAGCCTTGCCGGAATTGGCTGATGGATGACGGGCCGAGGCCGATCAAGGTTTCGCAGCGATCCTCGGTGTAGCCCTGAAAGTTACGACGCAACATCCCCGCGTGCGCAGCAAGCGCCAGCGCATCGCCCGGTTTGGCGAAATGGTCGAGCCCGATTGCTTCGTATCCCTGGTCGAGTATGGCGCGAGCTGCCAGTTGCGATTGAGCGAACCGCTCCTCCGGGCCTGGCAACCAGGCCTCGTCGATCATTGTCTGATGTTTCTTGAACCATGGCACATGGGCATAGCCAAAAAGGGCGATCCGATCGGGTTCGAGCGTCAGCGCCTGCATGACAGTGGACAAGACACTCTCCCTGGTCTGGTGCGGCAAGCCGTAAAGCAGGTCCAGGTTGACCGACTCGACGCCGCGTGACCGAACGCCGTCGACGACTGTCTTGGTCTGCAAGAAGGTCTGTTCGCGATTGATGGCCTTCTGCACCTTCGGATCGAAATCCTGGACCCCGAGGCTCGCCCTCGTCATGCCGATTTCGGCAAGTGCGTCGAGGCGGGCTTCGTCCATATCGTTGGGTTCGATTTCGACGCTGATCTTGGCGCCGGGAAGAAATGAGAAGCAGTTGCGCAGAACGGCTCCCAGCGCGACCATGTCCTGTGGTTTGAGCATCGTCGGTGAGCCGCCACCGAAATGGACGGCACGTACCCGGCCCTTGCCTCCGGCGAGACTTGAGACGGTGGCGATCTCCGCATGCAGTGATCTCAGATATTTGGTGACCGGTTCGTAATGGCGTGTCTGCTTGGTGTGGCACGCACAGAACCAGCAAAGCTTGTCGCAATAAGGGATGTGCAGATAGAGCGAGATCTCGTCGCCCTTGTTGAGCGCCTTCAGCCAGTCGCGACAAACGGCGGCATCGACGCCCGGATGAAAATGCGGCGCCGTCGGGTAGCTCGTATAACGCGGCACGTTTTCACCAAGCCTGGCAATTAATTCTGGCCGCATCTCGATATCTGCTCCGATGTGTATTGCACGATCCTGCTCACATCGGACAATGGCAGCCTTGATCTCGGTCAATGATATCTCGCCGCGGACAAACTGCCGCAACGGATTTCTCGGGCCGATACTATATCCTGCCAGTACTTTGGGTTCGCGGACGACCACGATGACAGTGCGTCAGGATGTACATAGCGCCGGCATTCCCGTGCTTTGCCAGTCATGCGAAGCGCGGCATCATGGCGTTTGCGGCGCGCTCGATCCGGACCAACTGGTGGGCCTCGCCAAGACCTCATCGAAGCATACCGTTGAAGCGGGCGTGGAATTGATCGGTGATGCCGAGGCCATCGACAGTTACGCGAATGTGCTTTCCGGCGTGGTCAAGCTGACGAAGAGCCTTTCGGACGGACGCCAGCAGATTGTCGGGCTTCAATTTGCTCCCGATTTTCTGGGCCGGCCCTTCAAGGTGGAAAGCGCGATCAACGCCGAAGCCGCAACCGCGGTCTCCCTGTGCTCGTTTCCAAGGGCCGTCATCGAACGGATGATGAAGCAATCGCCGGGACTGGAGCATCGTCTCTTCAAGCAGACGCTGAACGAACTCGATGATGCCCGCGACTGGATGGTGATGCTGGGCCGCAAGAGTGCTTCGGAAAAGGTGGCGAGCTTCCTTCTCATGATCGCCAAGAACATCGACCCCACGCTTGATCCGACCGCCCAGTCGACACGTTTCGACCTGCCTTTGACCCGCGCCGACATCGCCGATTTCCTCGGCCTGACGATCGAGACTGTCAGCCGTCAGCTGAGCCGGCTGCGATCAGATGGCGTGATCCGCATCGAGAACAATCGGCATGTTAGTGTCGATAGCTTGAATCGGCTGCAGAGCCGCTCCGGCGCCTAGGCTCAATCGACAAACCCGATCATCGGCAGGACATGCTCGCGCTCGAAGGCGATATGCCGGCGCAGGCTTTCGAAGAAACCGCGCAGCATGAACCCAACCGCCTCGGCGTTGTCGATCGTCTTGCCGTGGCCGATCGCCAGCAACATTTCGGTCACCTCACCGGCAAAGCACTCGTCCTCGATATGCTCGGCGCTCAATCGCCTTGCTGAACCAAGGTCGGCATCACTGCTGGCCAACGCGGCCTCGTAGGCGGGAAAGATGACCGTCTCTTCGTATCGATGACTGTCGCGCAACAGCGGAACGATTGCGTTGGCTACGCTCAGGCACGCCAACGTGTCGACCTTGGGCAACGTGTCCGCGATCCTTTCCAAGACGTCGCAGAGCTGCAGTTTTTCTAGGTGTGCACGTTTCATCACCGCAGCAAACGCTGTCGGTATCGAATTTTTGCCGGCTGCATGCGGCGGAAATGGTCCCCCTGCTGTCTGCGAGTTCAACGGCAATCTCCTGATCGTTCGCAGGACCAAGCCTGCCCACTCCAAATGCAAATGACTTTGACATGGATCAAGGCGGCGACGTGCCGGCTGCGGAATTGGTGTTGCCGCGGATTGGCGCCCGCGCAGGGAATCCGAGGTCGGGGATATGTCATGAAGTTCGGCACACAAATCTTCGCGTTGAGCCTTTTTACATTCGCGGCTTTGGTGGCCGCCGGCTTCGGCGTGGACCAGCCATTCCGGCAGCACATGTGGGTGCTGTTCTTCGTGCTGCTCGGTTTTGTCGCCATCCTCATTCGCAACTCAAGCTTCGAAGTGACCGCACCGATCGACCCTTCCGCCTACACGGACGGTCCGATCCGCTACGGGGCCATCGCCACAATGTTCTGGGGCGTGGTTGGCATGCTGGTCGGCGTGGTTATCGCGCTGCAGCTGGCCTACCCCGATCTCAACATTCAGCCTTGGTTCAATTTCGGCCGCTTGCGGCCGCTGCACACTTCCGGGGTCGTCTTCGCCTTCGGCGGTAATGCGCTGCTGTGCACCTCATTGTACGTCGTGCAACGCACTTGCCGCGCCCGCCTGTTTGGCGGCGATCTCGCATGGTTCGTCTTTTGGGGCTACCAGCTTTTCATCGTAATGGCCGCGACAGGCTACTTGCTCGGCATCACCGAGAGCCGCGAATACGCCGAACCCGAATGGTACGTGGACATCTGGCTGACTATCGTCTGGGTCGCTTACCTCATCCTGTTCCTTGGCACGATCCTGAAGCGTAAGGAACCGCACATCTACGTCGCCAACTGGTTCTACCTGTCCTTCATCGTGACCATCGCGATGCTGCATGTGGTCAACAACCTTTCGATGCCGGCCTCTTTGCTCGGTTCCAAGAGTTACTCCGCCTTTTCGGGGGTCCAGGATGCGCTGACGCAATGGTGGTACGGCCACAACGCGGTCGGCTTCTTTCTCACCGCCGGCTTCCTCGGCATGATGTATTATTTCGTGCCCAAGCAGGCGAACCGGCCAGTCTATTCCTACCGGCTTTCGATCATCCATTTCTGGGCGATCATCTTTCTCTACATCTGGGCCGGGCCGCATCACCTGCACTACACCGCCCTGCCCGACTGGGCGCAGACGCTCGGCATGGTGTTCTCGATCATGCTGTGGATGCCGTCCTGGGGCGGCATGATCAATGGTCTGATGACGCTGTCCGGCGCCTGGGACAAGCTGCGCACCGACCCGATCATCCGTATGATGGTGATGGCCATCGCCTTCTACGGCATGTCGACCTTCGAAGGCCCGATGATGTCGATCAAGGCGGTCAACTCGCTATCGCATTATACCGACTGGACCATTGGTCACGTGCACTCCGGTGCGCTCGGCTGGGTCGGCATGATCTCGTTCGGCGCGATCTACTACATGGTGCCGAAGCTCTGGAACCGTAACCGGCTCTATTCACTGCGGCTGGTTACCTGGCACTTCTGGCTGGCGACCCTGGGGATCGTCGTCTACGCCGCGGTCATGTGGGTGTCCGGCATCATGCAGGGCCTGATGTGGCGCGAATACGACGAGCAGGGCTTCCTGGTCTACTCCTTCGCCGAAACGGTCGCAGCCATGCACCCCTACTACGTCATGCGCGCCATCGGTGGCGCCATGTACCTCTCGGGCGCCCTGGTCATGGCCTGGAACATCGCCATGACCATCCTCGGCCACCAGCGCGAGGAGCAACCGATGCCTGGCTCCGTTCCCGCCCTTCAGCCTGCCGAATAAGGAGCCAGAACATGGGCTTGATGGATAGACATGCACTAATCGAGAAGAACGCCACGCTTCTTCTTGTGGGCTCCCTTCTTGTTGTGACAATCGGCGGCATCGTTGAAATCGCACCGCTCTTCTATCTCGACAACACGATCGAGAAGGTGGAAGGCATGCGCCCCTACTCGCCGCTCGAACTTGTCGGGCGCAACATCTATGTGCGCGAAGGCTGCTACCTCTGCCACAGCCAGATGATCAGGCCGTTCCGCGACGAAGTCGAGCGCTACGGCCACTACAGCCTGGCTGCGGAGTCGATGTACGACCACCCCTTCCAGTGGGGATCCAAACGCACCGGGCCGGATCTCGCCCGCGTCGGTGACCGCTATTCGAATGCCTGGCACGTCGCGCACCTTGCCGACCCCCGCTCGGTCGTCCCGGAATCGGTCATGCCGAGCTATGCCTTTCTGAAGGACGCGCAGATCGAGGTGAAGAACTTCTCGACGCACCTGGTTGCGAACGCGCGCGTTGGTGTCCCTTACTCGGACGACATGATCGCCAACGCCAATGCCGATTTGAAGGCGCAGGCCGACCCGAATGCCGACACGTCCGGCCTCGAGAAGCGCTATCCCAAAGCCAAGGTCGGTGACCTCGACGGCAATCCGCAGGAGGTGACCGAAATGGATGCCCTGGTTGCCTATCTCCAGATGCTCGGGACCTTGGTCGACTTCAAGAACTACGACGAAGCCGCCGGCTACCGTTGAGGAGTTTATCCATGGATTACAATTTGATGCGGGAGTTTGCTGACAGCTGGGGTCTGGTCGCCATGGCACTCTTCTTTGTCGGAGCAATTGTCTTTGCCCTGCGCCCTGGCAGCCGCAAGCTGGCCGACGAAGCTGCCCGGATTCCCCTTGAGGACGAGTGATCATGAGCGACGAGCACATCGATGAAATCTCTGGCGTCTCAACCACCGGTCACGAATGGGACGGCATCAGGGAGCTGAACAACCCGCTTCCGCGCTGGTGGGTCACAACGTTCTACGTCACCATCGTGTGGGCGATCGGCTACACCATCGCCTATCCGGCATGGCCGCTGCTGCACTCGGCGACAACGGGTGTTCTCGGCTATTCGAGCCGCAATGACGTCAAGAACGAGCTGGCGGCGGCGGAAGCAGCGAAGGGCAAGTACGTCGCGGCGGTGGAGTCGAAAAGCATCTCCGAAATCGCCGCGGACGATGTCTTGCGGGAATTCGCGGTCGCGGCCGGCGGCGCCGCATTCAAGGTTAACTGCACGCAGTGCCACGGCTCCGGCGCCCAGGGTTCCAAGGGCTTTCCCAACCTCAACGACGACGACTGGCTGTGGGGCGGCAAGGCCGAGCAGATCCAGCAGACGATCACGCACGGCATCCGCTTCGCTTCAGATCCGGACACGCGCCTGTCGGAAATGCCGGCCTTCGGCGACATCATCACCGCCGACCAGATCTCCCAGGTCAGCGCCTACGTCGCCAGCCTGTCCGGCAAGGTCCGCGATGCAACTCTTATTCAACTCGGCGCCAAGGTCTTCGCCGAAAACTGCGTCGCTTGTCACGGCGACAATGCGAAAGGCAACAGGGAGCTCGGCGCGCCCGACCTGACCGACGCGATCTGGCTCTACGGGTCGGGCGAAACGGCAATCGCCGACCAGGTTCGCGCACCGAAGCAGGGCGTGATGCCAGCGTGGGGCGCGCGTCTCGGCGAGACCAAGGTCAAGGAGTTGGCGGTCTACATCCATTCGCTCGGCGGCGGGGAATAGGTCGGGGGCCCTCTTTCCTGCCCTTCGCCGCCTGAGCGACGCGGCCCGGCCAGTCCGGGCCTCAATTTTTTCGGCATTCCTCGATTGACCTGCATCAACGCGGGTCTGTCCATGCCGCGGCAAGGTTGTCCAGCGCACTCAAAGTCACGGTCTGCGCGCAAGTGGAGATACTCGTGCTGGACAAGACGCAGATAGAACGGCTGGAAGCCGAGGCGGTCAATTCCGCCAAGACCCGTCAGCCCCTTTACGCTGCGCGCAAGAAAATTTTCCCAAAGCGCGCCTCAGGCAACTTTCGCCGCTTCAAATGGCTGGTGATGGCGATCACGCTTGGCATCTACTACCTGACGCCGTGGCTGCGTTGGGACCGCGGTCCATTTGCCCCGGACCAGGCCGTGCTGCTCGATCTCGCCAATCGGCGCTTTTACTTTTTCTTTGTCGAGATATGGCCCCAGGAATTCTACTATGTGGCCGGCCTTCTTGTCATGGCCGGCGTTGGACTTTTCCTGATTACCTCGACTGTCGGCCGTGCCTGGTGCGGCTATGCATGTCCGCAGACCGTATGGGTCGATCTGTTCCTTGTCATCGAACGTGCGATCGAGGGGGACCGCAACGCCCGCATGAAACTTGACGATGGTCCCTGGACCGCCCGCAAGCTGATGCTGCGCGTATCGAAGCACGCCGTCTGGCTGGTCATCGGTGCGGCGACCGGCGGCGCCTGGATTTTCTATTTCGCTGATGCACCGACACTTGTGGGCGAGCTTTTCACCGGTACCGCCGCGCCTGTCGCCTACATCACCATCGCCGTGTTGACGGCGACCACCTACACGTTCGGCGGCCTGATGCGCGAACAGGTCTGCACCTATATGTGCCCATGGCCGCGCATCCAGGCAGCCATGCTCGACGAGAATTCGCTCACCGTCACCTACAATGACTGGCGCGGCGAACCGCGCTCGCGTCACGCCAAGAAGGTGCAAGCCGCAGGGCAGTCCGTCGGCGACTGCGTCGACTGCAATGCCTGCGTTGCGGTATGCCCAATGGGGATCGACATTCGCGACGGCCAGCAGCTCGAATGCATTACCTGCGCGCTGTGTATCGACGCCTGTGACGGCGTCATGGACAAGCTCGGCAAGGAGCGCGGGCTGATCTCCTACGCGACGCTCTCCGACTACAACGCCAACATGATGCTGGCGACCGCAGGCGGCTCCAGTTCAATCAATCCGTCGCTGGTCAGGACTGCCGTCGGCACCTTCTCCGATCAGGTGGCGCATTTTCACATTCGCAAGATCTTCCGGCCGCGCACCTACGTCTACATGGGCCTGTGGTCGCTGATCGGGCTGGGCCTGCTCTATTCGCTGCTGACGCGCAATCGGCTTGAGCTGAACGTGCTGCATGACCGCAATCCGCAATTCGTCACGCTATCCGATGGTTCCATCCGCAACGGCTATACCGTCAAGCTGCTCAACATGATCCCTGAGCCAAGGACCATCGCCGTCACCATGCAGGGCCTGGAGGGTGCCGACATGGTCGTCGTCGGCGACGACATCCCGGCCGGCCGGTCTTTCGCCGTCCCGGTCGAACCCGACCGCCTGAAAACGTTGAAGGTCTTCGTTCGCCAGCCGGCGGACCAGATCCACGCCCCGGCCCAGACCTTCAAGCTCCGTGTCGAGGACAAGGCGAGCTTCGAGTCGAACGAGTACACCGCCACATTCAACGCGCCAGAGGCCGCCAAATGACCGCCAATGCCCAAAAGCCTCGCGAATTCACCGGCAGGCACATGCTGGCCATCATTCTCACCTTTTTCGGGGTGGTCATCGCGGTCAACCTGACCATGGCCACGCTCGCCAATACGAGTTGGACCGGCCTCGTCGTCGAAAACACCTATGTGGCCAGCCAGCAATTCAACAAGGAGGCCGAGGCCGGCCGCGCCCAAGCAGCGCTCGGTTGGACCGGCAAGCTGACCATCGCATGGGGCGAAGTCCGCTACGGCCTCTCCGACGCAGCCGGCAAGCCGGTTCCTCTGCACGGCGTCAAGGTGCTGTTTCGTCATCCCGCCTACGAGAAAGAGGACGAGTCCGTCACGCTCGCGCTTGCCTCCGGCCAGGAATTCGCAGCGCAGCATATGCCGAAGGACGGTGTCTGGATCGTCGAAGTCGACGCCGATGCCGGCCAGGCACGACCCTATCGCGACGTCCGCAGGATCATGATTTCTCATGGAGGCTGCAGTGAGCTGCTGTGCACCGGGCGCTGAAATGGCGCTAGATCTGAACGGCGCCACATCGGTCCTGCCATCCAGCCAGGAGATCAGGTTGGCGAGCCGATCGCTTGGCGACGATCTTCGGCAGACCGACCTTTCAGTGCCGACGGTTCATTGCGCCGCCTGCATCCAGACGATCGAAGCGGCACTTGGAAGGCTCGATCACGTCGAAAGCGCGCGCGTCAACCTGTCGACGAAACGGGTCGCGGTCCGGTGGCGTGGAGACGAGGTGCCACCCTTCGTCGCCGCGCTTGGCAGGCTGGGCTACGAGGCGCATCTGTTCGCACCCGAGATCGACGACAAGGACAAGACGCTTGCCGAACTGATCCGCGCAGTCGCTGTTGCCGGCTTTGCGGCGGGCAACATCATGCTGCTTTCGGTTTCGGTCTGGTCCGGCGCCGAAGGTGCTACCCGCGACCTGTTTCACTGGGTCTCGGCGTTGATCGCCATTCCTGCCCTCGCCTTTGCCGGCGGCATCTTCTTCCGTTCGGCCTGGAATGCTCTGCGCCATGGTCGCATGAACATGGACGTGCCCATCGCGGTCGGTGTTTCGCTCGCCTACGCCATGAGCCTCTATGAGACGGTCAATCATGGCGACCACGCCTATTTCGACGCGTCGGTATCGCTGCTGTTCTTCCTTTTGATCGGACGCACGCTGGATCATGTGATGCGGGAGCGTGCCCGGACTGCCGTGAAAGGCCTGTCTCAGCTGGCCGCGCGTGGCGCCATGGTGCTGCGCGGCGACGGCGCGCGCGACTATTTGCCGGTCGGCGAGATCGAACCAGGCATGCGATTGTTGATCGCAGCCGGCGAGAGGATCCCCGTCGACGGCAAGATCATCCAGGGAACGTCGGATTTCGACTGCTCGCTGGCCTCGGGCGAAAGCACGCCGAAAAACGTGGCGCCGGGCGAAGCAGTACAGGCCGGCGTGCTCAATCTTACCGGCCCGCTGATGATTCAGGCGACAGCCGCCGCAAAGGATTCGTTCCTGGCGGAAATGGTCCGGCTGATGGAGGCCGCCGAGGGCGGTCGCGCGCGCTATCGCCGCGTCGCCGATCGCGTCTCGGCGCTCTACGCCCCGGTGGTTCATCTCACCGCCTTCTTGACATTCCTGGGCTGGATGGCGGGGACCGGCGACTGGCACCGGGCCGTGACGATCGCCATCGCGGTTCTCATCATCACATGTCCATGCGCGCTCGGCCTCGCCGTGCCGATCGTTCAGGTGGTCGCAGCACGACGCCTGTTCGAGAACGGCATCATGGTCAAGGATGGTTCGGCCATGGAACGCCTGGCGACAATCGACACGACGGTGTTCGACAAGACCGGCACGTTGACCCTTGGCCGGCCCCGGCTGGTCAACGCTTCGTCGATCGATCCAGGCATGCTGGCGATCGCAGCCGACTTGGCCGCACATTCCCGTCATCCATTTTCAAAGGCCATAGCCGGCTTTGCCATTTCGAGCCGGCAGCACAAATTCGATGCGGTGACCGAGCAACCAGGTTTCGGGATCGAAGCCACCGACGCCGGAACCATCTGGCGTTTGGGTCGACGCGGATGGGCCGGCTGGAAGGCTCGCACTGGCGGCGAAGGCAAATACGGCTACGGCGGAACGGTGCTGACGAAAAATGGCATGATTGCCGCATCCTTCGTTTTCGAGGATGCGCTGCGCGCCCACGCCAGAGCGGCCGTCCAACGGTTGGACGATGCCGGGGTATCGGTGGAAATGCTGTCGGGCGATACCGCTAAAGCCTGCGCCGAGGTTGCGGACGTGCTGGGTGTCGATAACTTCGTTCCCTGCCTGCTGCCGTCCGGCAAGGTCGAACGCATCGAGAGTCTGGCGAGAGATGGGCACAAGGTTCTGATGGTTGGCGACGGGCTCAACGATACGCCGGCGCTGAGCGCGGCCCATGTCTCGATCGCACCGGCCAGCGCCGCCGATATCGGCCGGAATGCAGCGGATTTCGTTTTCCTGCGCGAAAGTCTTCTGGCCGTGCCTCTCGCGCTGGACATCTCGCGGAAGGCAGGAAGCCTGATCCGGCAAAACATCGCCATCGCGATCGTCTATAATGCGGTCGCGGTACCGATCGCCATCCTTGGCCACGTTACGCCCTTGATAGCGGCGATCGCCATGTCCGCCTCATCGCTGCTTGTCATCGGCAATGCGCTGCGACTGCGATCGTCGAAACCAATCTCACCGGCCAGCGATATTCGCCACGATAGGCTGTCCAACTCCAACGAACGGGTCGGACCGTAATGACCACACTGACCTACCTCATACCTGTCGCGCTGTTTCTTGGAGCGCTTGGCCTGGGGGGCTTCCTGTGGGCTTTGAAAACTGGCCAGTACGAAGATCTCGACGGAGCCGCCGAACGGATTCTGATCGATACGGAAGATAAAAGCGGCCGCTGATATTCAAGAAGTGGCCCGTGACGGCGCA
The DNA here is from genome assembly GCF_006440475.1 of Mesorhizobium sp. B2-6-1. Taxonomy (NCBI): domain Bacteria; kingdom Pseudomonadati; phylum Pseudomonadota; class Alphaproteobacteria; order Hyphomicrobiales; family Phyllobacteriaceae; genus Mesorhizobium; species Mesorhizobium sp. B2-6-1. The sequence continues at coordinate 83,409 of NZ_VFUH01000014.1, read as the reverse complement.
TCCTTGCAGAAAACGGCGACGCCAAAATTCTCCACTTCAAATAGTGACACATAAGATCGCTGCGTTCCGAGCTGTTGTTTCCGCGATTAACATCACCAATTTGCGCCAACGCAAAGAAACGCTAGGTCAGGTCAGGTAGTTTCTCCTCATCCACAATGGTCGAGAGACAGGAGATTGACATGATTACGCGACGCGAAGCCCTCTTCGGAGCAGCGTTTGGCGCTGCCGCCGTTGCGGCGCTGCCCGCATTGTCGGCAACGGTTACAAAGGCAGAGGTGCGGGGGCTGCCCCGCGAAAAGATCATGCTCGTTGCGCCGCCTTTTGTGCATTCGCATGACCAGATTGCCAAGGGCGGACCGAAGATCGTCGAGTTCACCATGACAATCGAAGAAAAGCCGATCGTCATTGATGCCGACGGCACAAAGCTCAACGCGATGACCTACAACGGCTCGATCCCCGGCCCGCTGATGGTCGTGCACCAGGACGACTACCTCGAGCTGACGCTCATCAATCCTGAAACCAATTCGCTTGCCCACAACATCGACTTCCACGCCGCAACCGGCGCTCTGGGTGGCGGCGAGCTCACGCTGATCAACCCCGGCGAACAGGTGACCCTGCGCTTCAAGGCGACGCGGACGGGAACGTTTATCTATCACTGCGCCCCTGGCGGCGCGATGATCCCCTGGCATGTCGTGTCTGGGATGAACGGCGCGGTCATGGTGCTGCCGCGCGACGGCTTGAGGAACGACAAGGGCGAACCGGTCAAGTACGACAAGATCTTCTACGTGGGCGAGAGTGACTTCTATATCCCGCGCGACGAGAAGGGCAACTTCAAGAGCTACGAATCCGCCGGCGACGCCTACGATGACACCGTCAAGGTGATGCGCGGGCTCATTCCCACGCATGTGGTGTTCAACGGCAAGGTCGGATCGCTCACCGGCGACAACGCCATGAAGTCGAAGGTCGGCGAAACCGTGCTGATCGTCCACTCACAGGCCAACCGCGATACGCGGCCGCATCTGATCGGCGGCCATGGCGATTACGTCTGGGAACAGGGTAAATTCGCCAACCCGCCGGCCAAGGATCTGGAAACCTGGTTCATTCGTGGTGGTTCCGCGGGCTCGGCGCTCTACACCTTCCTGCAGCCGGGCGTCTACGCCTACGTCAATCACAATCTGATCGAGGCCGTGGAGCTCGGAGCGACCGCTCACTTCAAGGTCGAGGGCGATTGGAACGACGACCTCATGACGCAGGTGGAAGCGCCCAAACCCGTCGCCATGAACTGAACGGCCCTCGCATTTGCCCGGACAGTGATCCTGTCCGGGCTTGGACAAGAACTATGTCGGCTTTCATCCTGAAGCTCGTGCCAATGGCCGTGGTGGCCGCAGCGGTAGCGGTAGGACTCTCGATACAGGCCGCCGATGGCCAGCGACAGCCCCACGCCATTGCCACAACGGTTAGCCTGTTCCCCGGTTCGATCACCTATCCGATGCCCGGCGAGTTCCTGAAGAACGGACGACCGCAAACCAATCCCAAGGTCGAGCAGCAACTCAACGGTCCGCTTGAGATCATGACTTATCAGGTCAGCGCAGCCGACTATACGGATTGCGTGTCGGCTGGGGCCTGTCGGCCGGCGGAGGAGACCCGCTCAATCCCGCATGACGCACCCGCAACGACAGTGAGCTATCTCGACGCCGTTGCCTACGCCCGGTGGTATTCAGAAGCAACAGGTGACCAATGGCGGCTGCCCACCGACGAGGAATGGGCATTTGCGGCAGCTGAGCGGTTTGCAGGCGAATTCGAAGGTGTCGAAAACGATGCCAACAACCCTGCCAGGCGTTGGCTCACCAGCTACCAGGCAGAGCTTGACCTCAATCGCAAACCGGACCCGTTGCCCAGGAGCCGGGGTTCCTTTGGTGTGAATTCGCGTGGCTTGGCCGACTTTTCCGGCAACGTGTGGGAGTGGACTTCGACCTGTTATGTCCGCACGACGCTGGCCGAAGACGGAAGCGGGGTTGTGAGCGCGGTCGACAATTGTGGCGTCCATGTCCTTGAAGGCCTTCACAGAGCCTATATGTCGAATTTCGTAAGTGACGGAAAAAGCGGAGGCTGCGCCGTCGGCTTGCCCCCCGACAATCTGGGATTCAGACTGGTGCGAGGGCATCGTGGATGGGCCAACCGTTTCCTTAGCTATCTCGGCATTACCTGACAGTCAGGAGCAAGTGCTGCGTTCTGGTTTCGTCGGTCGATTGCTGCTCCGGGCTCACGGTGTCTTTGGCCTCATCTATGCTGTTCGATAGATCAGGATAAAGCCGGCAAAAGCCGCCATCCGGCCAGCACCCGCCGCTCCAGTTGGGGACGAAGGCGATCAGAATTCCCAGTGATCCCGCAAGAAGGACGGCTACGAAGATGAACAAAGGCGCCATTTCCAGCTTTGAACTCTCGCCCAGTGTGCCCGAGCGCTGGTCATCAGAGCAGGTGTCAAAGCGCCCACCGCACCCGTTCCGAGCGCGCATAGCCCGGCAGCGGTCGGCACCATGGCAGGAAAGAAGATCGGCGCCGAAATGAAGGCAACTTCAACCGGCACGAGGCCCATGCAAGATGGAGGACCAGCGCAGCCCACGGTCGCCACGCCTGGCGGATAGCGGCCACGGCCATAAACAGTCCTGAGGCGCTGTCGTCATGAGCGGTCGACCACGTGCCCAGCGCGACGGCCGAGATGACTATTGCCACGATGTCGAGTTGGGCAAATTGTGTCGGCAGCCGGTCGTGTCTTGGCGGACGAGCCAGTTGCGCGTGAAACTCGGAACGATCCTTCCGCCGATGAACGAGGGTGGTTCACCTTGCGTCAATAGGTGAAAAGCTCGTCCTCTTCGACCTCCATGAGTAAGGAACCACATAAGCGTCCCGAAATTTGCCGAGGATTTGGTGGCCGTCTTGAACGCGGTTGATCGCAAGCGAACGCTTGGCAACGCTTGATTGATCCTTCGCGCTCAAACATTCCCGGCCGCTTTGGTTCGGGTGTTGATTTGCTTTGTGGGGTCCGTTCAACAGGGAGTAAATAAATCCTTTCGAGGGGGAGGAAGCCCCATGCTTGCAGCGCATACAGACATCGCGCGCGGCCATCGAAGCCACCTTCCTGCTGCGGCATCGCTCCTTTGCTGAAAGAGCCGCATTTCGGCGCGATATTAATCATACCCGAAGCGTAACCACGGCATCACACGACCTTCTGAGACGGCTTCACCAGTCCCAGAACGATGACACCGTCCGACCTTGGGAAGATGCAGACCCGGCTCCCCTTACCATCTCAGCGTTCGATGCCGATATTCTCCGCGCTGTGTTCCGAGATTTGGTCTCGGGAACGAACGCGCCCGAGTGTCAATGGCGCGATCTGGCTAAGAGCCTGGTACTCGAATACGTCGGGTGCGTGCCGGTCGAAGTTGGCTTGGTGGATTGGATCATCAGCAAGTAGTTGTCCCTGCCGGCGTCAGTTTAGCCTGAATGACGAAGCTCAGGGCTCTCGGGCGCTTTCTGGCCTTGGGAACCATCCAGGGCACCCGGAGTTCGGTGCTGAACTACTCGTGCAGACCGACCATGGCAGAACTCGACAAAGCCCGGCAGCAGGCCATAGCCCACCTTGTTCGCCGGTGGATCAAGACAGAGGCGTTCCGCCGCCACCTTCGCCAGTTGCTGGGGCTGCGGATAGACCACGATCTCCCCCAGGAGCATCGGTCCCTGCTCGAAGAACTGAGACGGAAATACAGCGAATGGTCTCATGGCCCCAAGGTACGAACGGAAAAGAGACCCCAAGGGGTGGACGGTGGTCGACCAAAAGACCGGGAAACCCGCTGAACCCGAGGGTCACCCAGCGGTCGGCCTTGAGGTCACCTTACGCGACGGACCTCGTGATGCTCCTGAACGCCTCTGAACTCAAACGCAGGCTCTCCTATCGGAGCGTCAGCTGATGGCCACCTTGATGGCCACCCACTGGTTCACCCCACCGGTCCCGTCAGCGGCAACCCGTCAGGCATGACGTACATGGTCAGCAGCGTAGAGGCTGCCGCCGAGCATCTCCTTCAGTGGAGTAAGCGTGGCCCTAAGTGGAAACAAGCGGTGCGCGCTTGCTGGGCCGCTCTGGCTGGCCAAGCGACACCTCAGGAAGGCTCGAGAGTGCTTCAAGCTGGCTGCTATCGAGGAGGGGAAATTCCGAGGTGCCCCATTAGGGGGCTGACTGAGCAAGGAAGGCCCGCTGCCGGAGGGACGGACAACGGGCCTCAAGCGGCTGCATCCTCGGGGAATCGAACACTCTGCAAAAGCAACCTGTACGGCGCAGAATGGTTCCGCATGGAGTTGCCGGTTCAAGCGGGTTAGTATGAGCTAGGATCCTTCGGTCTGGCTGACAATACGCGTCGATGCCCCAGAAATCGCCTGGAGAAACCCCAAGCTGCCCCGCCCGTTTCCGACCCCGCGTTTCTGCCAAACACTGCGGTTCAGGCTACCTTTCCGGCTCAAGCTCCATCTGCTTCGTCTCGTCCTCTCCAACGCGCTCCTCGACCCGTTTGCGGCAATTTCCGTGGCCCATCAGCTCATGTCTGTGAAAACAAGCGAGTTGCCGCTGCGGGGGTTCCATATCCTTGCTGTCTTGGTTATGGTCTCAGCCAGGCCGATGGAGCTTAGGTATGAGCAACCCAATTCCGCTCGCTGTTGTTGCGTCTCTGTTGCTCACCTCCGTCTCCGCACTTTCGCAAGACAATCCGCCAAACAACGCTCCAGACACAATGGAAGCTCGCGTGCAGGCCTGCACCATTTGTCATGGCGACAAAGGCAAGGGCACCAGCGACGTCTATTTCCCGCGACTGGCGGGCAAGCCATCCGGATATCTCTATAATCAGTTGCTCGCGTTCAGAGCGGGACGGCGCCATTATCCGCCGATGAACTACTTGCTCGAATTCCTGCCGCAGTCCTATCTCAAGAAGATGGCGGACTATTTTGCCGACCAACGGCCGGCCTTGCCTGTTGCCGCGCCCCCCGACGTCTCGCAAGACGCTTTGATGCATGGCAAGGAACTGGTGACACATGGTGACTCAGCGCGCTCCATACCTGCGTGCGCGAGCTGTCACGGCCCTTCGCTTACGGGCATGGAGCCTGCAATTCCCGGCCTTCTTGGTCTGCGCCCAGCCTATGTAAGCGCTCAGCTCGGCGCCTGGCGCTACGGGACCCGGACGGCGACTGCTCCTGATTGCATGCAAGTCGTGGCAGGGCACCTTACGGAAGATGATGTGAGATCCGTGGCGGCGTGGCTGTCTTCCCTGCCGGCCCCGCCGAATGCCGCGCCAGCCCCGAAAGGCACCTTCACATTGCCCTTCGATTGTGGAAGCCAGCCGAACTGAGAGGACGCTATGCTGAAGCCCAAAGTTCTCGTCGGCCTCCTGGCGTTTTCAGGCGCGGTTTCGTTTGCCGCCCTCAAGCTGGACGACGCCGCCTGGGCGCAAGAACGGACATTGACAAACCCGGCGGCCACTATTCTCAAAGGCGAGTATCTGGCACGTGCCGGAGATTGCATCGCCTGCCATACGGCGCCCGAAGGCAAGTTGTTTTCAGGCGGCCGCGCCATGCTCACCCCCTTCGGCACACTCTACACTTCCAACATCACACCGGATCCTGAGACCGGTATCGGCCAATGGACGGCCGACGAGTTTTACAGGATGATGCATACCGGGCGTTCACGGGATGGGGGATTGATCTATCCGGCAATGCCGTTCGCCTCCTACACCAAGGTGACCCGGGAAGACAGCGACGCGATTTACGCCTATCTCAAGTCTGTCGAAGCGGTGAAACAGCGAAACCGGCCCCATGACCTCAGTTTTCCATACAACAACCGATCACTAATCCTTGGCTGGCGTACCTTGTTCTTTACCGAAGGCGAATATCAGCCCGATCCAAGCAAGTCGCAGGAGTGGAATCGCGGCGCCTACCTCGTCGAGGGGCTCGGGCACTGCGGCATGTGCCATACGCCGATCAACGCCCTTGGAGGCAACTCTCAGTCCGACGCCTTCAAGGGCGGTCTTATCCCGATGCAGAACTGGTATGCCCCATCCCTCACCTCGAACAAGGAAGCGGGGCTCGGCGACTGGAGCATCAAGGACATTTCCGATCTGCTGCGCACCGGGGTCTCGAACAGGGGCGCGGTCTACGGGCCGATGGCCGAAGTCGTTTACAACAGCCTCCAGTATCTCAGCGACGAAGACACGCGCGCAATGGCCGTCTACTTGAAGAGCATCGCTCAGGACAGCGCCCCCGATGTCGCTAAACCTTCCGTGCCGCCGAGCGAAGGAAGCCTGCTGATAAGCCTTGGCAAAACGGTGTACGATCAACGATGCGCAAGCTGCCACGGCGCGCGAGGCGAAGGGGCTCCGCCACATTACCCGCCATTGGCCGGCAACCAGTCCATCCAGATGCAGTCGGCGGTGAACGCGATCCGGATGGTACTGAATGGCGGTTATCCTCCCGGCACCGCCGGCAATCCGATGCCGTATGGCATGCCTCCGTTTGCCGGCACTTTGTCAGACAACGAGGTGGCGGCGGTAGTCACTTATGTCCGCACCTCGTGGGGCAATCGGGGAGCAGCGATCAGCCCGTCGGAAGCAAACCAGCTGCGCTCTGCGACATTGAATTGAGGGCCGGATGATCAACTCTGATGAGCCGACAGGCGCAGCCGGATCCGAAAAGGAGGCACTGGAGCGGATATTACGATCGGGCCCAGGCGGAGCTTTTCTCCTCGCCGGTATTACGACCGCCATTGTGCTTGGCATGTGGTTGACGTTCTACCTACTCGTATTCATCCCCCACGCCAATCCTTAGGGCTTCGAGGCTATCCAGATGACCGAGGATCCTGTTGACCATGCCGGGGCTGCGATTCGCGCCGAGAAAAACTGGGCAATAATCGCGGTCTTGATCATCGCCTTCCTCGCCGGCATGGCGGCCTTCGCCGGCATCCATCAGGCGACGATGCCGCAGGCGCGGGTGGAGACCGCTGATCCAACCACGCTTCACATTTCGGGTGAGTTCGTCGAATCCAACCTTGGTAGCGCCATCGAGCCTGACGGTTCAGTAACTGTCCGGGCAATCGGGCAACAATACTCCTTCGCGCCACAGTGCATTCTCGTCCCGACTGACACGACGATAACCATCCGCGCCACCAGTGCAGATGTCATCCACGGCCTTCTTATTCAGGGGACGAACGTCAACACCATGCTCGTCCCCGGCTACATTTCCGTGCAGAACGCCCGCTTCCGCAAGCCGGGCGAGTACCTGATGCCATGCCAGGAATATTGCAGCTTCGGGCACGAAGGAATGTGGGGGAAAGTCAAGGTCATTGACAAAGCCGAGTTCATGACCATGGCAACCAAGCAAGAGAGGGTGAGCTGTGTTAAATAGCCGGCGACTGATACTTGCTCATTTTTGGCTTGCGTTTGCGGTTTTTGGGCTCGCGCTTATCATGGGCGCCTGGCAGATGTTCATTCGAAGCCCGCTTCATACCTGGATCACCAATCCGGAATGGTATTATCGCTCGCTGACGGCCCACGGAACCATTATGGGTTACGTGTTCCCGACGCTCGTGGCCATGGGCTTCGGCTACGCCATTTCCGAAAGCGCGCTCAAGCAACCACTCATCGGACGGCGATGGGCCTGGGCGGGCTTCTGGCTGATCGTGATCGGCGCAGTGACGGCGATGGTTCCCGTGTCGCTTGGCCGCGCATCCGTACTCTACACGTTCTATCCGCCGCTGATTGGGAGCCCATTCTACTATATCGGCGTCGTGCTGGTGGTGCTCGGGTCATGGATATGGGTCGCACTCATGTCCATCAACCTGAGGATCTGGAAGCGAAACAACCCGGACGCGCCGGTGCCTCTCGCCATGTTCGCCAATGTAGCGGGCGCATATCTTTGGGCCTGGACGGCCGTTGGAGCGGCGCTAGAGCTTTTGTTCCAGATTTTGCCGGTAGCGCTCGGCTTGAAATCGACCATAGACGCTGGGTTGGCCCGCGTCTTCTTCTCATGGACGCTTCATGCCATCGTCTATTTCTGGCTGATGCCTACCTATATCGCCTATTACACGATCGTGCCGCGGGCCATTGGCGGGAAGCTCTACAGCGACTCCATGGGCAGGATTGCCTTCATCCTCTTTCTGGTCGTTGCGATGCCCATCGGCATCCATCACGCTTTCGCCGATCCGCAGGTCGGCGCCGGCTTCAAGTTCATCCATTCGGCGTTCACGGCGCTTGTGGCCCTGCCGACCCTGCTGACTGTTTTCACGATCTGCGCATCTGTCGAAATCGCAGGTCGCCTGCGTGGGGGCAGAGGACCACTGGGATGGATCGCTACATTGCCGTGGAACAATCCGATCATGCTGGCAACGGCATTCTCCTTCGTGCTTCTGGGTTTCGGCGGCGCCGGAGGCCTCATTAACATGAGCTATCAGCTCGACACCACGATCCACAACACGCAGTGGATAACCGGCCATTTCCATCTGATCTTCGGCGGCGCGATCGTGATCATGTATTTCGCCATCGCCTACGATCTATGGCCACATCTGACGGGGCGCGCGTTCATCGACTTCCGCCTCATGCGCCTGCAGCTCTGGCTATGGTTTCTGGGCATGATCATTACAACTTTCCCGTGGCATTATGTTGGTATATTAGGCATGCCTCGCCGCATGGCTTACTTCGATTATACCGACCCCGGACTTGCCTCCGAAGCGATGTCAGTGAGCATGTCGGCCTTTGGGGGGCTGATCCTGCTGATCTCCGGCGCGATCTTCATTCTCATCCTCATACGAGGCCAGCGCGCCCCGGCGATGGATGCGGGCGAATATCGCTTCAGCACGGCCGTCCATGCTCCCGTTTCTGTGCCCGCTGCCCTTAACAGCTATGGCCTTTGGCTGGCACTGATGATCGGGCTCACTGTGACCAATTATGGGTTCCCAATCTTGCAACTCGCGTTCAGGCAGGGCACCTCTGTTCCGGCTGTCTACATTGGAGCCCGATAATGTCGACGGAACGCCTCTTCTCAGCGACAAACCCTTGGGTCAGGTTGAGTATTGGTATCACGGCCGCGCTGGTGGTCTTGACAGCCCTTGGCGGCTTCATCCTGCTTCCCTATGCACAGTCTGATCTGAAGCTGGCTGGCTTGTGGGACGCAATATGCAGTGCTGCCGGCATTCCCAAACTGACATCGGGTGCCAGGACCGTTCAGCCCACGTTCAAGACCTCGGACGTCATCATGACGTCAGCCATGCTCGCCAATCCTTCGAACGAGTCGATCAACCGCGGTGCGACGCTCGCTCAGCAATGCGCGATATGCCATGGCCCGACGGGCGTCAGCCGCGCCGATTCGCCCAACCTCGCAGGGCAATACCCAGCCGCCATATACAAACAGCTAAAAGACTTCAAATCGGGCGCGCGCGTGAACGCCGTAATGAGTCCATTCGCGCCTCATCTTGCCGACCAGGACATGATCGACCTCGCGGCCTATTATAATTACCTGCCGCGATTGCCTGCCTATCATCCCTCGCAAAAGGTTCCTGCGCCTCGCATCGTCATCAATGGAGCCCCAATGCGCGGAATTGCGCCTTGCGGCTCGTGTCACGGCAGTTTGGACAACAAGGCCGGCAGTCCGTGGCTCGAAGGCCAGTCGGCCGTCTACATCAAAGCTCAACTGCGCGCTTTCGCAGACGGAGGTCGTCGCAACGATATTAGCCAGCAGATGCGAAATATTGCACGCGCAATGACGGACGATGAAATGGAGCAAGTAGCACAATACTACGCATCTCAACCCCCGGATAAGTATAAGCCGCAACCTTGAAGGCGTTCAGCAGCGTGGGTAGCATCTTCCACTGGACCGAACCGGCGGCCCTATGCTGTCGCAAAAATAACTTCACGAATTGGGTGTGAAGGCAATCGGCAGCGACGGCATGGCACCCTCGGATCAGCTCAATCAGGCGCGCTGCGGCATTGATCGTCGCTTAGGATGTGGAGCGGCAGTCTGGCTTCGTCTTGCGCAGGATGAGCATTCTACGGAATGCTGTGACAAACAGACCGAAGGCGACAACCCACATTGCTCCCGAGAGGTTGGTCAAGCCTGTCCCGTAGTCCGGCAACAGTTCGACGAGGAGGCGCGACAGGCAGCAAGTCGTCATCGCTATGAACGCACCGGTCGTCGGAGCCGAAGACGCGAAGGCGCGGTGGCTATGCTTACGGATCATGCTCGCCATGATAGCGAGGGCCATCGTGCCAATGGCGCCGATCGTCCATGCGTGGACCGCAGCCGCCTGTCCCAGCCACTCCGGTGCTAGAATGTGGATCGCCAGAAGTCCGAAACCCACGATGATCCATCCATATCCTATGTGAAGGGCAAGAGCCGTCGCCGAGGCCGCGCTTCGCCAACCATTCCATTGGGCGGCTCGCATGGTCTGACCGCAGGCGGCGAGCGCGCAGGCAACGCCGGTGAGTTGTGCCTGCGGCGCAACAACCCACAAACCAAGGGCGCATGCCGCAATAGCCGCTGCCGCGTATTCCAAAACGGCAGAACGGTTGACGGAGATTCGACCGCCCGCGCTCTCGACATAGGCCACCGTCAACGCCGGGACGACGCGTCCTCCGATGATCATGACAAGTCCGACGATCGAAGCCAAGGCTAGCCGCAGCGCAAATTCTACTTGGTAGGACGCCGCCGCAAGTATGTTGCCACCACAAAAGGCGAGCAGCAGAAACAATATCTTCAGGTTGCGGCGGTCGCGGCTCGCGATCACCCGTCCCGCCGCAATCAAGAGGAGCGTCAGCACCAAAAACGCATAGAGGGCAAGCCCGGCCGAATGCGACAGAAACAGGAAAGTCCCCCGGCTGCACAGCCATAGGGCGACGAGCAGACGCGTGGTAAGTGGCGAGACTGCGCGTCGTCCTGTCCATCGAGGCAATGCCGTCAACAGAAAGCCAGTCAAAATGGCTGGAACCATCCCGAAAAGAAGCACGTCGCGATGCCAATCGCCGGGAGATATCCCGGTCGGGCCGATGGCCTGTATTCCGAACGTTGACGGCAGCCAGACCGCCGGGCCTACAATCGCGTCCAACCCCGCGATTAGAAAGAATGGCCGAAACGGCGCCGACATCCGCCTCTGCTTCGCGTCGAAAATAAGCACACTCCCGTCGGCGGCCATGCGACAATTCCTCTACAGGGATGACTGACACGACGTCCTCGTGCCGCTTCTCAACTCGCAAGATCGGCGGTCGGAAAAAACTCAATGCGAAGGCAATACCGTCGATGATCGGTCTACGTGTTTGCTCCAGCGCAAACAGGCAGCAAAAATAGTCGCTTATAATCAAAACAATTTTCGAGACCGCGTCTGCCGATTGGCAGGGCGCGCGTCGTCTGTTCGCGTTGCGACCGGCTGCGAAACGTCTGCCCTAGGAGCGAAGAAGATGAAACAAAACGTTCCATTGAGTAGTATTGACGACTGTTCCCGGCGCTTTGCTGGCATGGCCGTTGTCGGCAGGCTGGCAAATTTGATCAAGGACGCCCGGCTCGATTGTGAGTGCCGTTCCAGACTCGACGAGACGCTGGCGCGATTTACGGCTCTGGAAGTGCGGCGCGCGGCACGCGAGCATCTTGCCAACGCCCGCTGTCAACGCGAGCGCATCGAAGCCATTCTCTTCTTCCTGCAGGATCTCGATGAAATGGGCGCAGCCGAACGGGATCGCAGCGTCTACATGGATCTCGCTCTCCTGTTTGACGACATCGCGAGCACCGCAAAGGAGGGTGCATTTTCGATGCGGCAACTCAGTTTATCTGCGGTGCAGACGGGCCATAGGTGATCAGCGGCAAGAACTGGTGAAGGCTTCAGGCGACCCTGCTAACCTGGTTCCGCCGATCGCGGTCCAAAACAGAGCCCGCGGCCACCTCCGACAGGGTGAAACTCAACACATTTCACAACGGAGAAATCGCACTGAAGAAATGCATGATGCCAACAATCGCCATGGTCCTCTTCATCGCCCCGGCGCTTGCGGCGGGAATGCATTCCGGCACTCATGACGGCCATGAACTGATGGTTATCGGTCAGCCGGGCATGGCGGCCAAAATAGATCGTACCATCGCGATCAGCATGGTCGAGAACGAAGATGGATCGATGGCGTTCGATCCGGTTTCAGTCACCGTAAAAAGAGGCGAGACGGTGCGTCTGGCCTTCACCAATGAAGGCGAATACGACCACCTGATACGGGGTCATTATGAGCTTGGAATGAAGGGGGCCCTCACGGTCACTGCCACCTGAGTCTTGAGTGACCAGATCGGTCGATCGGCGTGTGCGACCTCTTCGTAGAGCTCGACATCACTGCGCAGGTTGAGGTCTTCCTATCTCGATCAGCCATTCTGGTGGCCCCGGTCTAAGGCAAAGCCAGATGTGTTCGCCAGCAAAGAACGCTTCGAACTGACGCCTGAGTCTATCAGGATCAAAATCGAGAACGACCACGAATGTCTGACCGGGTTTGAGTCCGTCGAACATTGACAATACAGCGGACTGCTTCCTTTCAGGTGGAAGTTTCCGTACGTCATATGTCGCGCCTTTCGACGTCTGCAAATTCATTGCTATCCTTGCACGTTGAGCCAATCCATCAGGATGATCACGCGGCGGCGACTTTCTTTTCGCCCCAACGCGTGAGCTTGTCGCCCGGGTCAACGCCCGCCCAGCCAATCAGTCGGGCAGCCATCTCGACTACCATTTCCTCGATCGAGGCAAGCTTGACATAGAACGGCGGTACCGGCGGTGCGATGACTGCGCCCATCCGTGCTAGTCTCAACATCGCGTCGAGGTGCCCTTCATGGAGCGGCGCCTCGCGTGGAACAATGACCAGCCGGCGCCTTTCCTTCAGGACGACATCGGCGGCCCTGGTGAGAAGATTGTCGCCTAAACCGTGTGCCATAGCTGCCAAGGTCCGCATCGAACAGGGAACGACGATCATGCCATCCGTTCTGAAAGAGCCGCTGGCGATTGGTGCGGCGAAGTCCTGATAGGAATACGCGCGGTTGGCGACGGAGGTCAGTTGGGCAAGGCCGTCGGTGCCGAGCTCATGTGGGATCGCCAATCGCGCGCCCTTGGAGACGACGAGATGCGTCTCCACCCCGGCCCTGACCAACTGACGTATGGTCTCCAGCGCGAGCACGGAGCCGGATGCACCTGTCACACCGATTATCAGCCGTTTGGTCATTGTTGCCCCTGAGCGGTCGTCTGCGAAACAAACTCGTTCCATCGTTGAGACACCTGCTCCTCGATATGAGTTGACATCGTCAGCTCCTTTCCCCATTCGCGAGAGGTCTCGGACCCAATCTTGCGCGTCGCATCGAACCCGATCTTTCCCCCAAGCCCTTCGAGGGGTGAGGCGAAATCGAGCTGGTCGATAGGGGTTCGGTCCACCTGCATCAGATCGCGCGAGGGATCCATCCGGGTGGCGACCGCCCACATCACGTCCGGCCATGATCGAATGTCGATATCGTCATCCACCACGATGACAATCTTGGTCATCGAAAACTGCGGCAGCAGGGACCAGAACCCCATCATCACGCGCCTGGCCTGTCCGGCATACTTCTTGGCGATCGAGATGACCGCAATCCTGTAGGAGCAGGCTTCCGGCGGAAGCCACACATCAACGATTTCCGGTATCTGCTGGCGCAGGAGTGGCTTGTACACATCGAGCAGTGCCTCGCCGAGAACCGAGGGCTCGTCGGGCGCGCGCCCGGTGAACGTGGTCAGGTAATTTGCCCCGTCGCGAACGCGAACGCGCTTGAGGTTGAATACGGGGTATCGCTCCGGCGTGTTGTAATATCCCGTGTGATCGCCGAAAGGGCCCTCCAGCGCGGTTTCTGTTGAAGAGACGGCACCTTCAAGCACGATTTCCGCACTGGTTGGCACGTGAAGCATGATGCTCTTGCAGGGCGCCAATCCGACTCGGCGATTATTGATCATCCCGGACAGTGCCAGCTCCGACACGCCTTCAGGCGCCGGCATCACCGAGGCGATCAACGTCGCGGGATCTGCCCCGATGACGACCGCCACCGGCATCTCAAGCCCCCTCGCCTGCCATATGCGATGGTGGGCTGCTCCACCTCGCATGGGCAGCCATCTTACGATGGCACGATCACGGGCTAGCACCTGCATCCGGTATATGCCCAGATTGTATGTGCTCGGGTCGTCCTCGCCAGGCGGGCGAGTAATGACCACTGGCCATGTTATGAGTGGGCCTGCGTCTCCCGGCCAACAAGTCTGGATGGGAAGAAGCGAAAAATCCGGATCGGCGTCGCGCCACTCTCTGGGCGGGGAGACGATCTTCGGCCGCGCCACGAGTGCACCCCGCGCCGCAGGCAACATCTGTCGGGCCTGACGAAGGTTCTGTGGAGCCTGAGGCGATCTCATCCACGCAAGGAGCGCGCCGAGGGTTTCCAGACCGTGAAGGTCGGTGCCAAGGCCCCAGGCTACACGTTCCCGGGTGCCGAAAAGATTTGCGACGACGGGAAAGGCTGACTTGACGCCGCGATCGTCGACAGGCGCCGTAACGCGGAGCGCTGGGCCTTTCGAGGCAATCACCCGCCTGTGTATCTCGGTCAGTTCGAGCCGTGTCGAGACAGGGATGCCAACCTCACGAAGCTGCCCGTTCCGATCGAGGAACGAAAGGAATGAGCCAAGATCTGAAAACAAGGGAAGGCAGCGGTGATGCATAGCGAAATCCGGCCCGACCGGTTCGTCGGCGATCGATTTTGCCATCAGGGCTGACGAAGAACTTTGCGCTAGCGCAAAGAGCGAACGATCCGTCCCCGCTATTTTTCCCTTCTCACATCATTTCCGAGGAAGGCGATCGAGCCAAAAGGATTTCACATGGCAGGCAATCTCATTACCGAAACTGTCGAAGCTTTGCGGTCCGTAATTTCCCTTCTCGCGGATCGCCGGCAGAGCATGGCAGCGACAAGGGACTTTTGGGCAATGGGTTTGGATGAGTGTACAGGCATCCTGAATGGCATCGGTTTGTCACGAAGCGAATTCGATGAAGCCATGCGGCTACCCTACGCTTCGCAAGACCTGCTTTCTTCCGCGATGCGTTCGATTGACATCGATCCTGACAGCTTTCAATCGCTGGAAGCCGCGCACCGTTTCATGTCACGCATCTGCATCGCCTGCCAGCATCGCCGCCAGTGTCATGGCCACCTGGCCGCCTTCGATTTCGAAAGCCACTATCAGGATTTCTGTCCCAACAGTGTCAATTTCGCGGACTTGCTGGCAGACGGACGCAGGAAGTCGATGGCCGGAAGGGCCTGCTGAACGAGCTCATGTGGATAGGATGTACTGAATGGTGACGATCAGCACGGAACCGACGTTGCCGGCGGTCATTCGTCATCTTTTCCCACCTTTTGCCGGACTTCCCCTCGGGCCGTTGCTGACGCTATCCTTGCGCTCGATGGCTAGGCGCCAGCCCCGATTGTTCGACCGCCTGGGCGAACATCGAACAGCTTGCGATTTCATCGACCCGGTCGACCTCGCCTTCGCATTTACCGTCGTACCGGACGCAGAGCGTTCGATCGTTCGTGTCGTCAGGAGAAGTGAGGCCGCGACATCAAACGTCCAGATCAGGGGACCTCTTCTGACACTCTTGAGCCTGCTCGACGGCACGCTGGATGGCGATGCGCTTTTCTTCAGCCGGATCATCTCGATCAGCGGCCGCACGGAGGCGGTGCTCGCGCTGAGGAACACAATCGAGGACGCCGAGCTTAGCCCCGCGGACCTACTCGGCCTGCGTGGCTTCCTGGCTCGTCTCGCCAATACGGGCATTCTCGGCGCATTGAGCGTCGCACGCCAAATGGCCAATCGAAATTCCAGACGCGAGGCGCCAGAGGCATGACAAGCGGACGCATGGAACTTGTCTGCCCGGCCGGAACCCCGCCTACATTGAGGGCAGCCGTCCAGGCAGGCGCGGACGCAGTCTATTGCGGATTTCGCGACGAAACGAATGCCCGGAATTTCCCCGGGGCTCAACTTCTCCGGGGAAGAACTGGCCGAGGGCGTCCGCTTCGCGCATAACCACGGCAGCAAGGTTCTCGTCGCCATCAATACATTCGCGCGTGTCAACGATGTTGGCCTGTGGAAAAAGGCAGCGGATACCGCAGCCGAATGCGGCGCAAATGCCATCATCGCGGCGGACATAGCCGTCCTTGATCATGTCGCCAAGAACCATAAACAAATTCGTCTTCATCTGTCGGTACAGGCTGCGGCAGCAACGCCGGAAGCAATCGGATTCTACGCGAAAAGTTTCGGAGTTCGTCGCGTCGTGCTGCCGCGGGTTCTTTCGGTTCAGGAGATCGCGGCGCTCAACCGCGCGATCGACGTGGAGACGAAGCATTCGTGTTCGGCGGCCTTTGCGTGATGATCGAAGGCCGATGCTATCTTTCTTCATACGCGACGGGAAAATCGCCAAATCTGAATGGCGTCTGTTCGCCACCCGAAATGGTGAGTTACGACGACGAGCCTAACGGCACGGCAGCACGGCTTTCAGGGTTCACGATCGACCGCTACGAGTTCGGCGAGCCAGTAGGCTATCCCACTTTGTGCAAGGGCAAATTCAAGGCCGGCGGCAAGACCTCCTATTTGTTCGAGGATCCCGTCAGCCTGAACGCTGGCGGGATGATTGCCGGGCTGAAGGCCGCCGGCGTAACCGCCTTGAAGATCGAAGGACGCCAGCGCGGCAAAGGTTATGTGACGGAAGTGGTCCGCGCCTTCCGGAAGGCCGTTGACGCGGTCGAGCAAGGCGGCGACGCCATTGAGATCGATCGGATTCTTGCTGGCCAGTCGGAAGGTTCCCGGCAGACGGCAGGAGCGTACAGCAAGAAGTGGAGATAGCACCTTGTCCGCAATTGCGTTGACGCTTGGGCCGGTCTTCTTCCACTGGTCGCCCGACCGCCTCACGGACTTCTACCGCAGGATCGCGGACGAGGCTCCGATCGACCGGGTCCATATCGGCGAAGTCGTCTGCGGCAAGCGGATGCCGTTTTCCGACCCCGTATGGCCTGAGATCATCGAACGCCTCGAGCGTGCCGGAAAGGAAGTGGTGCTGTCTACCCTGGCAGCACCGGCGACCGTTCGGGAACGCAGAAGCATCGAGGACCTCTGTGGCGACGATCGGCTGATCGAGATCAACGATGTCACCGCCCTGCCGTCACGCTCCGGCAAGCCTTTCGTGACAGGTCCGTTCCTGAACGTTTATAATGGGTCTTCCGCGCAATTCCTCATTCATCGCGGTGCCAAAACCATATGCCCGCCAGTGGAATTGTCGCTCGCCGCCGTCGGCGCCATGGCCAGCGCATGTCCCGAGGCGGATTTCGAGATTTTCGCCTTCGGTCGGCTGCCGCTCGCGCTTCCGGGCGATGCTATCATGCGCGCATTTACGGCCTTCACAAGGATTCGTGCCAGTTTACCTGCGAGAAAGACCCGGACGGTCTTGCCGTAGACACGCTCGACGACCAGCAGTTCCTCGCGATCAATGGCGTGCAGACGCTCTCCAACCAGGTGCAGGCCTTTTGCCCCGCACCCGCGGATCTCGCCTCCAGAGGCGTCCGGCGCATCCGCCTGTCTCCGCACACGTGCGACATGATCGAGGTGGCAAAGACGTACAGAGCTCTTGCCAATGGGAGAGAGGATCGCGAGGGGGCCCGTTTTATTCTCTCGTGCCTCGATCTGCCCGGCACGCTCGTCGATGGATACGCCCATGCCAAGCCCGGATGGCAAGCGACCGCTTCGATCTGAAGGTGGATCTCGAACAGAAAAAATGACCCAGATTGCAATCATTACAGTGTCAGAACGTGCAAGCCGCGGCGAATATCAAGATCTTGGCGGGCCTGCCATCGAGCGCTGGCTTCGACGTGTCGTAGCATCGCCTTGCGTCTTCATCCGCCGCATAGTCCCTGACGGCGTGGAAAGTGTCCGGAATGTGCTCATCGAGCTTTGCGACCAATGCGGCGTTGATCTTATCCTGACGACTGGAGGGACCGGTCCATCTCCAAGGGATCTTACCCAGAGGCAATGCAGCAAGTCATCACCAAGGAACTTCCCGGTTTTGGCGAACTCATGCGGCAGGCCAGCATGCGGCAAGTCCGCACAGCCATTCTTTCACGTCAGACTGCGGGAGTCCGCGGCCATCCGCTGATCATAAACCTGCCAGGCAAGCCGGCTTTAATCGACGTATGCTTGAACGCCGTCTTTCCTGCCGTGCCTTACTGTCTCGAACTGATCGGCGCAGCGCCAATCATACCCGAGCGATGTTCGGATGATCCCGTGTCGACAGCGCTTTTAGATTAAGAGCTGCGGACAATCACCTGATCCATCGGATCGTAGCTGCGAGAGGGCGACAACGAGGGAATTCCTGATTGTTTTCTCAAGCGAGTTGCGATGCGTCACACCTGTTTGAGCTTTGAGAAGCAACATTCGACCAGAGTGGCTTGGCGCACCGCGTGTTTGCGATCACATGGCGCAGGCGATCGGCATCGTCGGCCATTGCGACTTTGGCTGGCCGCCGATCAGAGCATAAGCCTGCGGCCTTTGCGCGACGGCCGGATGAAGCGCACCGGATGCCCTCATGCCTCCTGCGGCTGAAACAGCGGAAAACTCTGTTCAATCGCCGAAGACATCGGGCCTATCACGCTAGGCGATCAGGTGCGCACCCCTGCCCGGACACGCAGGATCCGAACTTGATAAATTGCTATGTTCTTTGAGCCAAATGCCCTGAACTCAGCCGCGCCGCACGCACTCAGGCTTCCCGCTGGGAGGCTGACGGCGACAGCTTGGTGATCTGCTCCTCTTTGTTCCAGCGCAAAGACGCGGACCTTTATCTGGGCAATTCATGGTCCAACGGTTGGCACGATTTCGTCCTCGAGACATTGCGTCGCGTCGAATGGGCCCGCTTCAAGTTTCAAAGCCGTTGTGTCGAAAATGCATGGAGCTTCGTCATGAACACCCAATTCCCAGTTCCAGAACTATGGGAACGCACGGTCGGCGACATAGCCGCAACGCTGCCTGGCGCCACCGCCGTTTTCCGCAAATTCAAGATCGACTTCTGCTGCAATGGCGATCTCACCCTCGATGGCGCCGCGCACCGGCGCGGAGTCGATCCCGACGACCTTGAGCGCGCGTTGGAGGCACTTGGTACCGACACTGCGGGTACAGCGGCGCCGGCTGCGATGGACAGCGATGAACTGATCAACCACATCGAAGCCTGCTACCACGAAGCGCACCGGCGCGCTCTGCCCGAGCTCATTGCACTGTCGCGTAAGGTTGAGGCGGTGCATCGCGAACATCCGAAGGTGCCGGCCGGCCTTTCGGATGCGTTACGGCAGTTGCAGAGCGAACTGGAGCAACACATGGCCAAGGAAGAGGCCATTCTGTTTCCAGCAATGCGGCAGTGGGGCAAAGGCAAGTTCGATATCCCGATTTCGGAACTGCGGCACGAGCACGACGACCAAGGCACCTTGCTTCGGCTCCTCGAAAGCCTCACCGGCGACTTCGTCACGCCCGACGGAGCCTGCCGCTCCTGGCAGGCGCTCTACGTCGGCACGGCTCAGTTTGCCGAAGACCTGATGGAACACATCCACTTGGAGAACAACATCCTGTTCCCGCGGTTCGCGGCAACGGAAGGCCGCGTCTAGCCGCCTAACGTCGACGACGACTGCAGCTACGCGGATCGCATAGCGAATCCTCGGCTGATGGTCTTGGTACTGAGGTAGCCACCGTGTTGTCGTCAGCACCAACTCGCTGTGGACCAACGCGCCTTTCCAGTTCGTCCAACCTGTCCCTGATGTCGTTGGCATCGGCCAGGTCTTCGCCCTGCCCTATCCTAGTTTGGCCTGATCTCACGACGGCCAATGGCGTGGCGGAAATGCCTAGTGGCGGTCGCTAAAATAGCTACGGGCTCGCGATAACACTTCCTCAGCGGTGACCGCATCGACAAATTCCACGCCAACGACACGACCCTCGGCCTTCTGACGGCATATGCGCTCGAGCAAGCCGACACAGCTCGATCTATTTCCGATTATAATCCATTTCTTCCGAGCTTCCAGAAAGCCAAGAACCTCCCCGAAGAAATCATCGTCTCGACGTTGGCCTTTCTGACCATCATGCGTCAGCCGCATGTCACCGATGAATTCAGGTTCTCCAGCGACTGACGGCGTTGCAGCGTCTTCAAAAAGGAACACTTTTGCTGTTCGGAATTCCAGCCACACAACAGCGTGATCGATTGACATGCCCTACCCCAGCTATCCTACGAGATATCCGGTGTGGGCGCTTGCCGCGCATTTGATATCGTTCGGCGGCATCGGCAGTGAACAGGCATGGAAGGGATGCACGGCCAGAAAGCGCAGGCGCACCCTAGGCTTCGGACCGAGTGCAATACCACAGTGGCTTAGATGCACCTCCATGACCATTGTCCCTCAACTCAATCCAGCGAGGACTCGCACGGGTATTGGCGGCAAATCTGTCAGTTCAGTGCCCAGGGCATCATTGACGGCGTTGACCACGGCCGCCGCGACCGGGATTGTCGCGATCTCTCCGACGGCTTTGGCGCCGAAGGGGCCGGTCGGCTCACCCTCTTCGGTGAGCAGGACACGCATCGGCGGCATCTCGGAGGCATTGGCCAATGTATAGCGGCTGAAGCTGTCGCCACGCATTCGACCAGTGACAGGGTCGATCGCAACATCCTCGTAAAGGGCATATCCGATACCGATCTGGATTCCCCCATGGAGTTGGCCTTCCACCAGCATGGGGTTGATCGCTCGGCCGACGTCATGGGCGGCTAGATAATCTGTCACGCGTACGCGACCGGCGAGTCCGTCGACCTCCACCTCAGCAAAATGCGCTGCGTATGAGCCTGAATTGGCCTGGGCGCGATAGGTCTCGGTCGCCGTGGGCAGTTCCGCCCCGCGGACCGTCAAGCGGGCAGCGAGTTCTGAAAGCGCCAGGCCCGAGCCGTCCGGGCGGCGCACTGCGCCCGCCTCCAGCCTCAATTCATCAACTTCTGTATTCAATTCCAGGACCGCCGCAGCCCGGATCACTTCCGAGAGTGCCACGCCTGCAAGTCGGATTGCTTCGCCGCAGATATAGGTCATGCGACTGGCCCGTGTGCCGAGATCATATGGACAGCTATCGGTGTCGGCGGGAACGATGGCAATGTCGCACGCCCTAAGACCCAACGTCTCGCCCGTGATCTGCGCAAGCGTCGTGTCGGCCCCACAGCCGAGGTCGTGGAGCGCGCAGACGAGTTCCGCTCGCCCGTCGGGCAGGAGGCTCAACCTCGCCGTCGTTTCCTCGTGGAAACCGGGATAGCAGCCGTTGATGTGAGTGGCCGAGGCTACCCCCACTCCTCGCCGCCACCGGCCTCGTCCGGCATCCGTCTGCCTACGCGCCTGCCAGCCGAATGCATCGGCCCCGCGTAGCAGACATTCTCTCCCCCGAGCGTTGCCAACGTTGAGCCCTTGCCAAGGTTCAATCGCGTTAGGCTCAACCAGATTCCTCAGCCGCATCGCCACCGGATCCACCCCCAGCCGCCGCGCGGATATATCAAGCGTGATCTCGGCTATTGTGTGGATCTGGGGGGATCCGTAACCGCGAAAAGCGCCTGCCGGGGCGGTGTTGATGTAGACTGCGCGGCCCGTGTAGCGCTCGGCGGGAACGTCATAAAGCCGAACCAGTCTTTGAAGCATCGAACTGGGCAGATAGTTGCCGCCGGTGCAATAAGCGCCGATGTCCACCAGCGTCTCGGTGTCGCGCGCCAGGATTCGGCCGTCGGAGCTAAGCGCGATCCGCATCCGGCCGACAACGCTCGACCGCGTGCGGGTCGCGGTGAAGGTTTCATGCTGGTCGTAGCGGATCATGACAGGCCGCCCTAGTACCAGCGCAAAGAATGCACACAACGGATCGAGAATCGGCTCGGCCTTGCCGCCGAAGGAGTCGCCTATGGGAGTCTTCACTACGCGTATCTGATCTGGTGGCACTCCCAATGCCTGGACGACGACAGCCTGCACTCCAAAAACGCTCTGACACGGCGAAAGGATCAAGATTCGACCGTCGGATTCAGGCTTGGCAATACAGGCGTGAGGTTCAAGGGCACAGTGATGGCTGCGCGGAGTCGTGACATGTGTTTCCACCACCAGGTCAGCCGCCGCAAATCCGGCATCAAGATCGCCATGCGTAAAGCTCTCGTCGGCCACGGGGTTCATGAAAGCCGGGATGCCATCGTCCCGCATCGCTGGCCCGGCGTGACCGAGCGCAGCTTCAGGATCAAATATAGCGGGGAGATCTACATCTTCGACCGCCACCAACCGTGCGGCGTGCCGCGCGATCTCCTCCGTGTCCGCCACCACAGCCGCAACCCGGTCGCCAATATGGCGCACCACCGCCGGGAACATTCGCTCGTCTGCCAGCGCCTCCTGTCCGGCGAACCAGATCGAGCTGTTGTAGTATCGTGGGGGCGTGTTTTCATGCCAGAAGACAGCGTGTACGCCCTCAACCGCCAACGCGGATGCAGCATCGACACAGGCGACGCGGGCATGTGGATGCGGGCTGAAAACGAGCGCGCAGTGCAGCAATCCTTCGACATGCAAATCGGCCGCGAAGCGCAATGCGCCCGTGACCTTTGCCACACCGTCAACGAGCGGCACCCGATGGGAGATCTGGTTCATCCCGCTGCTTCCTCGAAGAGCCGATCCACGTGGGCTGAGCCCCAGGGCCTGCGCGATCAGGTCGAGGCCGAGTCCGGCGATCGCGCGGCGCTTGTATATCTGCGAATTCCGGCCGGGAATGGCCGTATCGACATCGTCGACTAACGCCGCAATGAAGTCGCGCAACGTGGCGGCACCGAGCTTACGGCCCGCGAGCGCCCCCTCTGCCTGGAGCAGTCTGCTAGAAACGGGACCAAGCGCTCCGGCTGCGATCCGCACGACACCGAAATGGTTGCTCTGAAACTCAGCCAGCAGTGCGAGATTGAGGCGCGAGATGGTCATGTCCTGCCGAGATCCGAGCTTGACGAAGGCGCTTCGCGGCAGAAGGCCGCTTGCTGGCAAGATCACTTCCGTAATCAGATGACCGGAGCTTGGAAGGTGTTCGCAGAGCGCGGCCTCGTGTTGTGTCCCGTCGTGCTTGAGCAGCACCAGTCTTGTTCCCGCGGCGACCAACACGGGCATCAAGTCGGCGGCTGGGGCGGCATTGGCGATGTTGCCACCGATGGTGGCCCGGTTGCGGATCTGGACAGACTCGCACTGTGCGGCAGCCTCGCAAAGGGCCGGAATTCGTACTCGCAGCCTGCAATCCGCGGCAAGCACCGCGACAGTGGTGGCACCTCCGATGCGAACATCCGAGCCATCCGTGGAAATGAAGGCCATGCCCGCCACACGGGCGAGATCAACCAGCAGTCCGATTTCGGGGAGCGGACGGCCCGCGATCAGCATGTCCGTCCCTCCGGCGACGAAATGCACCGGCCCCGCTTCCGCGGCGAGCGTCGCCCGCAACTCGGCCATGTCGACGGGCGCTGAGACCGTGAGCGCATTCATCGCCCTGCCCCCTGGCGAGCGGCGGCTGCGGTAGCGACCGCCTGCACGATGGTCTCGAAGCCGGTGCAGCGGCAGATATTGCCTGCTAGTGCATGGCGGATTTCGGCTTCACCTGGGCTGGGATTGGCATGTAAGAGTCCCTGGGCTGCCAGCAGCATTCCCGGCGTGCAGTAGCCGCATTGCACGGCACCCATCTTCAAGAAGGCCTGCTGCAGATCGTTGATGCCGCTCCCACAGAGTCCCTCGATGGTGGTGATCTCGCGCCCCGCGACTTGAAAGGCCAGCATCAGGCAGGAATCAACCGGCTGGCTATCCAGCAGCACCGTGCATGCGCCACACTCGCCTTCGCAACAGCCTTCCTTGACACCCGTCAGGCCAAGGACGTCGCGAAGAAAGCTGCTCAATCGCGAGATTGGCAAGATCTCAGTCTCGATCGCCTGACCGTTAACCTTCAGCGACATTCTCATGGCGAGGAACCTTCCTCGCCTTAGATGTTTCGAATGTTTGACCTAGGCGGCGGCCAGACCAGTCGGTGGCGACGAAAAAGAAACCTTGCAAAGTGCTGCCGGACGTTGGGCTGGTCATCAGCTGCCGCAGCAACAGTCGCAGCCAGACGATTGCGGTCTGCTGATTTCGACGCGCCAGACCTCCGGCCCTCGCTCAAGGTATTCCCAAGCGAATACACCGGGATATCTGGCCTCGATCTGATAGTGCAGAGGTCGTGGGTCGTGGTCGTTGACGATGATGAAAGAAGAACCCTCGACCAACGCGGCCGCTACCCCGAAGATTCGCGGGTGACGATCTATCGGGGCGATGGTCCGCACGTCGATCAAAAGTGTCGATGCAAGTTCTGGGTCTGCCATGTCGATTGGAATTCCCGGCCGCCAGAAACGTTGGAGCCAGGAGACGGCGGCGATGGTCGATCCCGGCGCGAAAATCTACCCCGTGGTCAGTCAGCCTATTTGTCGAAACGCAAACAATTCCGAGAATCCTGGAGGAATTGGGAAATTGCCGCTTGTCGGCATTCCGCAAAGAGCCGTACGGGCGAACGGCTAGCATGACTGACGCTCCGTCCGTCCTGAGAAAATAGATGCCCGTCCTTCGCGGTTGTACCAGTGACCCAACGGCTCCGCGTTCTCGCCGGCAGTGGGAGGCCAGGTACCTGTGCCGACTGACTGGCGATTTCTAAAGGTGAGCCAGTATCGCTTTTTCTCGATTATCTCGCAGTCTTGCGGGAGAAGACTCACTTGGCACCCGATCCTGGCAGAGCCGCCTGACAATGCGGGCAATTGGACTTGTACCTTTGCCGCCCATCCCCACTCCCCGATTTAAGACTTGACGTGCGTCCATAGAGTGTCTTGCGACAGAACATACGCGTCTACGCCATCGAGGCGTCGGACCGCACCGGCAATTGTCTCCACGTCCATCAAGCTGAAGGCGGTCGACAGTGCATCCGCAATCGTGGCAGTCGGCGCGACGACGCTCAGGCTCGCATAGCGTTGGGGAGTGGATCCGGTTCGCGGATCAATAATATGGGTGAACCGGCCGTCTTCATCGAACTGAAAGCCGGCCGGGCTCGAGGTGGCGACGGCGCTGTCCGTCAGCGGCAAGACTTTCAGAATCGAATCGGAATTGAAGGGATCAGTTATGCCAATGCGCCAAGGACGGTCCTCCGGCGCCGATCCGATCGCACGGCCCTCGCCCATGTTGACGAGCGCGTGCTCAACGCCGCCGGCACGCAGCAGATCGACAACCTTATCCGTTGCGTAACCCTGCGCGATGCCGTTGAGCGTGAGCGCCGACCCGGCCATCGGCAATTCTATGCGATCTTCCGAGTAGGCCAATCTGTCGAAGCCGACCCGATCAAGGGCCTCTTGCATGACCCGCCGCGACGGCCCGGCCGCAGTGGCTCCGGGATCGGAAAAGTGGCGTTGATAGGCCAGCCACAATGGCTGCACCGTAGGATCGAAGGCGCGCCCGGTAAGACGCCAGACGTCGTTGCAACGGCGAAGGATTTCGACGAGATCCGTTGCCGGCGAGACCAGGAATCCTTGGCGATTCAATCTCGAAAGGTCCGAATCCTCACGATAGAGGCTGAAAATCCTTTCCAAGCGGCGGACTTCGGCGGCAACTTGGTCAACGAGCCTCAAGGCCAAGGCTCGGTCGGGATGGTTGATCAGCAGCGTTGCCTGGGCGCCCATAGCTTCTCCGCGCCACGAGACGGCCGACGGTGTCGCCAGAGCTTTGCGACCGAGCGGAAGCAAGGCCATTCCAGCAGCCGCAGCAGTTATGCCAATGAATCGACGGCGAGACATATGGGAGATCATGGCGCCCTCAATTGACGTTGTCGGGATCAAGCGATTGCGGGTCCGAGCCCCGATCGGAAACCGTCTCAGACTCCTGCCCCAGAACGTAATCGCGCGGCAGGTCGGTGAAGTTCAGGACCTGGCCACCATGCTCGCTGGCAAAGGCCCGGGCGGATTCGCTGGAGGAGAAAGGCACCGCTTCCGCAGCTCCCATGCCGCCCTTTTTGTCGCTCCCGATGACGAAAAAGGCGTCCTTGGCATTCACCCAGTTGTTGATACCTGGATTATCCCAGTTGGGTGCTTTCGCCATGTCGGACACGTAGACCGCCCGTATGTCCTTGGGTTCCTCTGGCAGCATGGTAAAGGCGATCGTGTCGCGGGCCGAGGAGAACCAGATGGGCTCGTCATACTTGGCAAGGATAACCTGCCCTTTCGGGCCCGGATGTTCGAGGATGTTCATACCGCAATAGCGACCCATCGCATCTTCGGTCATGGCGAACGGCGCCGGCATCTTGTCCGGGCCGCGCTGACAGCCGGCTATGGCTATGAGGCTTCCGGCGAGGAGTCCCAGTCCCAAGCGCATCCTCACAACTCCCTCGTCGAAAATATGAAAGCGGCGGCGGCCATCGGCGCCACCGTCCACGCTGCTAGTGTCGCCACGAGCGACAAGGAACCGAGCCCGACACTCTGGACGGTTCCAGCCATGCCGGATGCCGAACTGATCTCGGCAGTGCCCATGAGATTCAGCAGCCTGTACGCATCGGTCGGATTAAGAAGAAGCAGGGCATTTAGCATGCCGGCGGTCACGAATCGCCCTTGATCGGCTACCAGCAATCCCAGCAACCCCATGTCGTAGATCAGCACAAACAGGAGCCAGATACCGATCGCGATCCCACTCGCGGTTCCGTGGTCGCGTGAGAGCGCGCTCACAAGATAGCCGATCGCCACAAACACGGCTCCGAGCAGCACCGATGAGGCCGTCATTGTTCCGAAGGCGAACCAACTGGCGCCGCCAATCGACTTTCCGGTCGCCGCCAGCGCAATCGCGGCAACGCCATACCCAATGAGGGTCGCAAATGCCAGGATCGCAAGATGGCCAAGGAACTTGCCGAGAAGCACTTGCCAACGCCGCACGGGATAGCTCAGCAACAACGTCATCGTGCCGCGCTCGATCTCGCCGACAATCGCATCATGGGAGATCAGTAAGGCGATGAGCGGAACGATGAATATGGTGAGGCTGGCCAGGCTCACCACGACAACGTCAAGAGCGCCGGCCCCGACATTGCCAGTTGGCGCACTGCCGAGAAACGTCAGGGTTAGCGCGAGCGCCGCCAACAGTGCTGTCGCTGCCACCACCCAGCGGTTTCGCAGCCCTTCGCGGATTTCCTTGACGGCCAGAAGCGCGATCGTACTCATGCTGATGGTCTCCCGCCGAGGAAATGGGCATAAAGTTCATCGAGGCCGGGCGGCACCATCTCGATGTCGTCGAATGGCACTTCGGCGCCGCCTGTCCGGCGCAGGAACGCGATCTTGCTATCGGGGGACGCGTCCAATTCGATGGTATGGCCGTTCACCTGCCGGAGATCCGGCCCATTTCCCATCCAGTCCCTGATGCGCTGGACGCCGCCGTCGGTAGCCCTCATCCGAATGACCGTCGGCAGGCGAGAGATCCGCCGCAATTCATCGAGCGACCCGTCCGCGATCTTCTTGCCTTCGTTCATTATAATGACGCGCGTGGCGTTTCCTTCGAGCTCGTTGAGGGCGTGCGACGACAGAAGGATCGTTGTCCCCGCATCCCGCATTTCACGCACGATCCGATAGAATTGCTGGCGCAGTTCTGGATCGAGGCCGGTGGTCGGCTCGTCCAGCAGAAGAACCCGCGGCGTTCCGATCAGCGCTTGCGCCAATCCCAGCCGCTGCCGCATGCCCTTCGAGTAAGTTCCAATGCGTCGGTCCGCAGCATGCGCAAGACCGATCCGATCCATCAGCTCGTTCACGGAGCGCGGGCTCTCGCCCTTCAATCCAACGTAGAATCGAAGCATTTCGCGGCCAGTCAGAACCGGATTGAACGAAACGTTCTCCGGCAGATAGCCAAGATGTCTGCGAACGGCGGAATTTCCGGCTGACGTATCCTGCCCCAGCACGGTCACGGAACCTGATGTGGGCCGGCTCAGCCCAAGCATGAGCTTGATCAGGGTTGTCTTGCCCGCACCGTTATGTCCAACGAGGGCGACGGTCTCAGCATCACTCAGTGCGAATGAAACGTCATCGACGGCCCTGACCCTGCCAAAGTGCCTGGCAACGGAGTTCAATTGAATGTTGACGCTCATGGGCTCTCCTTCGTGTCAGCCGGCTTCATCAGAGGATGGCTGTCGACGACGCCGCCGGGGAAGACTGCGGGAAATCGGGTCTGCGCCCAGCGGATCACCTGCACCGCGGGGCTGTTGACGAGAACCTTCGCCGCCGGCGCTGTCCAGAGCACTTTGTCGATCATATCGTTTGGTCGGTAGGAGTTGTCGCCGATACCGTCGCCGTTCAGGTCAAAAGCCGGGTTGTCGCTCCAGTAGTTACCTCGGCCGCCGCTCGACCACTCAAGGTAGCGCGTACC
Source organism: Mesorhizobium sp. B2-6-1 (assembly GCF_006440475.1). Classification (NCBI taxonomy): domain Bacteria; kingdom Pseudomonadati; phylum Pseudomonadota; class Alphaproteobacteria; order Hyphomicrobiales; family Phyllobacteriaceae; genus Mesorhizobium; species Mesorhizobium sp. B2-6-1. Next base: position 54,870 of record NZ_VFUH01000014.1, on the reverse strand, counting down.
GACATATTTCACCTGGTTTCGATTGCGGATGAAGGCGTTACCGGCCATCTCGTTGCCTTCCGAACCGGCCGTAAAATGCACGCCGATCTCGCAACCCTCGAATCGATTGCCGCGAAAGCGGTTCTTGTTTGCATTGTAGATGAACACGCACTTCTCGGGGCCTAGGCGGGTAATGGCCCCTGTCGGAGTCACCACCCTGTCCGCGTCGGCCACAGGAAGTCCGTCCGTGTCGGCGAAACGCTGTCCGTTGCTCGCCCATCTTCCGATCGGCTGCCTTCGGCCGCGAACCACGTTGCCGCTTATTTCTGAGCCATTGGCATAATTGAGCAGCAGCCCGTTGTCGCGGTCGCCGTCGGACAAATTGCCCGTGACCCGCAGCCTACTGGAATACATGATGGCGTAGCCAACAACATTGCCGACTGAAACGTTGTCACTGATCACGCTGTCGTTTGTGTACATGTAATGGATGGCGAACCGCACATCGTGGAAGGTGTTCGCGCTGAATTCATTGTGTTTGCTGGCAGTCGCAAAAATGCCATCGCGTCCAAAGCTGATCTGGTTGCCGACGACCTTGGCGCCTGGCGCGTTCCAGACGGAGACGCCATTTCCAGCCTGGTTCGTCCGCCCTGTGCGCATGCCCTCTATGCGGTTACCCCTAGCGACGGCGCCCGCAGCGCCATGGAGATATATTCCGTAGAGGTTGCCGAGGATCGTGTTTCCCTCGACCATCACGCCCTTGGCCGTCTCTTTCACGAACACGCCGGCGTCCATCGCATCCAAGTCGGACCCAGAACCAACAATCTCCAAATCGCGCACCGCAGCATTCGCGGCCTCGACGGTGATCACGTTGCCCTGGCCATCACCCTCGACGATTGCGCCCGCCTGGCCTTGCAGGGTCACCCGTTTGTTGATGGATACAGGACCGCGATGTCTGCCGACTGCGAGCAACAGCACGTCGCCGGGGGCGGCGGCATCGACGGTCGTTTGAAGGGGCGTCTCATCGGCCGGCACGGCGATTTCCGCCGCCCCGGCATCGTTACCAGGAATGGCGACGAGAAACGCCGCCATTCCCAAAGTTCCGAGGGTGGCCAATCGAGCCATGCTGTCACGCCGCCTGCGGCTCGACGAACATGCGGCCCTGCATCTCCATGTGCATGGCATGACAGAACCAGGAGCAGTAATACCAGTAGACGCCTGCGCGGTCGGCCGTGAACGTCACCGAAGCAGTTGCCTGGGACGCTACTTCCATGTTGATCCCGTAGTTGACGATTGCGAAGCCATGGGTGAGGTCTTCCACCTCATCGATATTGGTGACGTAGACCGTGACCTCGTCGCCTTGCTTGACGGAGAAGCTCTCCAGTCCGAACGCCGGTGCAGCCGACGTCATGTAGACGCGAACCTTGTTTCCGTCGCGGATGACTTCGCTATCCGCCAGCAGGTCAATGCCGTCAGCAACTGCCTGTTTTACCGCGTCAGCGAAGAACGGGTCCGCCCGATCCCATGCGCTGACGGGGTTTATTTTCGACCGGTGAACCAGCGTTGCGTCATGTGGTTCGGCAAAGCTCGGCCCGTCATGGACGAGCGCCATGGTATCCCCCGAGATATCGATGAGCTGGTCGTTCTCAGGCTTGAGCGGGCCGACGTTGAGGAACCGGTCCTTGGAGAACTTGTTGAGGGAGATGAGCCATTTGCCGTCCGCCTCCTTCGTCTGCCCCATCGAGGAATGGTTGTGGCCGGGCTGATAATGGACGTCGAGCTTTTGGCGGATCGGATCGACCTTCTCGCCGGCGAAGGAGCGCTTGGCATCGTCGATATTCCATTTGCAGATCTGGCTGTCGATGAACAAGGTGGTGTAGGCATTGCCCCGGCCATCGAAAGCCGTGTGCAACGGCCCAAGACCGAGCTGGGGTTCGGCCACGACGGCATCGCGGGGCTGGATCTTGTCGTCGAAGAGATCGTCGAACTTGCGCACATCGAAAACCGTGCAGGTGGGCGACAGCTTGCCGTTGGCCACCACATGGATTCCGTCTGGCGCGGTATTGATGCCATGCGGGCTGTTCGGAACGGGAACGTAGCGCGTGTAGGGCGAACCGTGGCGTCCGTCGATGACCGGCACGCCGCCGATTTCCTTGAAATCACCCTTGGCGACGGCTTGCTCGATGCGCTTGAGATTGAAGATGACGACCCAATCCTGCTCTTTCGCCATCGTCTCGGCCAAATTGACACCTTCTTCGGAATTGTAGCAGGTGGCATAACAATATTTGCCCTGGTAGTCGGCATCGACGTTGTCGAGATTGCCGTCGACCATCACCTGCCATGCGACCTTCATTGTCTCCCCGTCAACGGCGGTGAAGATGGCGTGGTACTTCGTCTTGTCGTCGAGGACTTTACCGTCGTTCGGGATCGGCACCCGGTCCTCGCCATTGCAGAAAACGTAGCCTGTCTTCGGATATTTCTGGACGCGCAGCCCGTGCACGGTGTGCTGGTTCGGCAGCTGGATGATCTTGTCGCATTTCATCACGTCGAGGCGGATACGGGCCACGCGGGTATTGGCCTTGTCATTCGCGAACAGGTAGCGGCCGTCATAGGTGCCATCCGTAAACGAGAGGTGCGGGTGATGAAGATCGCCGTTGAGGTAGATGCCGCCCTTGTCCTTCAGGAATTCCTTGGTTTGCGGCAGCAGCCCTTCGGTCAGCACCTTGCGGCTTTCGTTGGTCAGGCCCCATCCGGTCGCGCTGCAGCGGTTGAAGACGGGGATCCGCATCAGTTCGCGCATCGAAGGCGCACCGACAATGCGGACTTCGCCGCTTTGGCCGCTCGAAAAGAACACATAATATTCATCGAGCTCGCCTGGCATGACCTCGAACTTTTGCCCTCCAGACGCAGCGCTCTGTGCCGCAGCCGGCGACACCATGCTTCCGCCCAATGTCAGCGTGCCGCCAATGCCCGATGCGCCGGCGGCCGCCACGATTGCCGACGTACCCAACAGCTGGCGCCTGCTCAGGGTTCTCTTGCGGTCTTCTTCCGACATATTCCGTCTCCTTCTGGTTGAGTCTTAGGTCGTTGAACTGAGAACAGGGCTGCTTTGCTCGATTGGCTTGCCTTTGAAGGCGATCACCGGCTTGGCCGGCCCCTTGCCCCGGCTCGACGGTGACGAGAGCGCCTCGAATTTCTCGCGCTTCAGGCGCACCTGGATCATGTGCGGGCAGCGATGGTCGTCGTGGTAGAGTTCTTGGCAATGCATGCAGTAGATGCATTCATTGACGTTGATCTGGCCCTCTGGATGGATCGCCTGCACGGGGCATTCCTTGGCGCAACGCTGGCAGGGCGAGCCGCACTCGGGATAGCGCTTCAGCCACTCGAACATGCGGATGCGCCCTGGTATGGCGAGTGCGGCGCCGAGCGGACAGAGATAGCGGCAGTAGAAGCGTTCGATGAACAGGCCGGCAACCAGAAGCGCCAGCGCGAAGATCACGAACGGCCATTCGCGGGCGAACTTCAGGATGATCGCGGTTTTGAACGGCTCGACCTCGGCGTAAGTCTCTGCCATTCCCACCGAATAGAGCGAAAGGCCGAAGAGGCCGAGGAAGATGATGTACTTGATTGGCCACAGCCGCTCGTGCAGGCCGAAGGGCAGCGTGATCTGGGGCACTTTCAGCCACTGCGCCAGATTATTGCTTAGCTCCTGGAGCGCACCGAACGGACAAAGCCAGCCGCAAAACGGCCCACGGCCCCAGAAGAGCAGCCCGGCCGCAACCGCACCCCAAAGGATGAAGATGAGGGGTGCCGACAGAAAGAATTCCCAGCTGAAGCCGCTGATCAACGAGTTGAAAAACGTCAGCACATTGACCACGGAGAGCTGGGCATTGGCGTACCATCCAAGCCAGACCAGTGTGAAAAGGAGATAGCCTCGTCGCACCCAACCGAACAGGCGTGGCCGCCGAACCAGCCAGTTCTGGAAGAAGAAGATGGCGGTAAGGACAAGGAGGGCGGCCACGGTGATGGCGAGCGAAACGGTGTCCATCCTCCAAATTTTCATCCAGAGCGGTTCTTGGTCGGGGAAAGTCGCGCCTGGCTCTTCAGCCGACGCAGGTGCCGGCGCGGCCGCTTCCGAAACCGATTTGACGGCCTCCTGCACCGGAGGCTCTTCGATCGTCAGGTAACGGTCGGGAAGAGTATAGCCGACATTGAACGGAAGCACCGCCTTGTCGCGCGCACCAAAGCTACGCTGGGCTAGCAGTTGCAGTTCCCAAGGCCGCGTCAGATCGAGCGAAAATTCCTCCGGTACGGAAAACAATGCTATTTCGCGCAGGCTCGGCGCGCCTTTGGCCGCCAGGTCGCCGAGTCTGGTGTGGTTTCGATCGCGGAACCGGACACCTTGGCCGTCTTGCAGCAGTTCGATCCGATCAAAGATCCCGCCCCGGACATAGCCAGAGCCCTTGAAGGAATAAGCGCCCTCCCCGGCAACAACGATTGCCTGCTGCCCGGGCTTGAGCTTCCTTTGCAGCCGCTCGTAGGCGGCATCTCCCAGAAGGCTGCGACCGATCGTCGGCACACTGACCGCAGCCACATACAAGTCGATGAAGCGATCGCCTGGATTGGCTGTCTCGGGCTTGACGGAAGCTTCTGGATGGCCGGCTTGCGCGAAAGCGTCGGAGACCTCGCCGACGCTGAGGCGGAGGCTGCGAATTGAGCCATCGCCCAGGAGCGAAGCCCAATCGCGGATTTCAGACTTGGATAGGTCCGGTTTCTTAATCAGCCCTGGGGCGACTGGTGAGGTGGACGAACCCGTTGCACCAAGACGGTTGCTCCGGATCAGTTTGACGGCGGAGCGGACGACGCTGTCGCTCATCACCAGAACTGTCACGGTGGCACCGCTGACGATGTCGACCTGCGGAAGTTGTTCTGCCCCAGCAGCGACGCGACTAAGGTCCTTGCCGATCAATAAGTTGAGCGCCGCAACGACCTTTGCCTGCGGTATGCCTATGAGGACGATCGGTTCCTTGTGCTCGACCAGCTTGATTCCGCGGATAATGCCCGCGGGATCAATGCCAACAAGAATTCTGATCGGTTTTCCCGAATATCCAACGGCGCTGGAAAAGTCGGTGTTGAGGTAGGCATATCCGATCTTTCGGTTTCCCGAATAGACTGGCGCCAGCGCCGGGACCCCCTCCATCTCCCCGTATCGGTCGCCTCCCTGGATAAGCTCCCCGGGCTTGGTGTTTGCCAGGTAATCCTTAAGGCTCCCAGCCGCATGGGTGGGAGCGGACAAGACAGTTAGGATTGCAAGGGTTGTAATTGCCCACGCAGCAAGGCGGCGCCAGTTCCTCCAGAGTCGGAAACAAGCGGCCAACATATATCGTGTGGAAATGCTCCCCGGCATTGGCTTCCTTCATCACGTTCTCAAGCTGGGAGCCGGCTGGTTTCGTCCGCCAGCAGCCTCTGGCGCGTGTGTCGGCGGTTTTGGACGGGAGTTCTTTGACGCAGCGCAAACAACTCCCAGGCAGTTGGCTTAGTGTCGGAAAAACTGGCATCGGAGGAAAAAGTCATGTCTCGTTTGGGAGCAGAGCCGGCGGCGCCGGTCAGGTCGATGGCCGAACTTCTGGCAATCGCTTTCGCGATGGAGAAGGAATCTGCTCAAAGGTACTCAGAACTGGCACAACGAATGCGCGATAAGGGTCAGGCGAGACTGGCCGAGGTCTTCGAGCGCCTGGTCAAGGAGGAAACGGGCCATATCGAAAACGTCACTCGCTGGTCCCGGCAATCCAGTGGCAATGATCCGGATCTGAGGCAGCTCCGATGGACGCCGAAAGGTGTTTTCGATGACGAGAACACGGCCGTGGTCTCGCCGGAACTTGTGGACCCCTACCATTCGTTTGCGATGGCAGTGAGAAACGAAGAGCGCGCTTTTGCCTTTTGGTCCTACGTAGCTTCGAACGCACCTTCAACGGAGATCCGCTCCGCTGCCGAGCAGATGGCCAGAGAGGAGTTGGAACATGCCCGTGTTCTGCGGGTCGAACGCCGGCTTGCATTCTCTTCGCGTCGTGAGGCCGACGCGACATTTGCCAGCGCTGGCGACCTTGCAACCATGGAAGAACAGGTCGCGATCCGACTGAAAGCATTTGCGGCGCTTCGCGGGGAACATGACGAGACCGTGCTTAGCGGTCTGGCGGCAGAGGCACGAAAACTTGCGCAACAACTCACGGCCAGTCCGTTTGGAACGAACACGTCTATCAGCGACCGATCGCCGGAATCCTTGGATGCTCTCTGCGAGCTGCTGGCCGAATCCTACCTCAACGCGGGGGAAACCCTTCCCCTCCAGGCCGACCGCGACCGAGCTCAAATGCTGGCAACGACTGCCATTAAGCGCTTGGCTACTTTGAGATATCTCGACGAACAGCCGCTATGATTGTTGGCGCGATCAGTGTGGGTTCAACACCGAAATTCGCCAATTGCGCTGCTCCAACGTGATACAAATTCCGGATTCGTCATACCAAGCGATGTCGACGGCATTCCGTTTGCTTCGATACGGCGCGGTCCAGGTCTCGCGCGTCAAGAAGGCGCCTTGTTCGGCTGCCGCGCACGTAATTTGGGCCGAACGAGCATGCCGCCAAACAGGGCCACATATCCGAGGAAGGCCGCCACCCACAACGTCGCCGACATGTGGAGAAGCATTGCTTGCGCAGGTAGGAACGCGGCGCCGATGCGCAGGACGGCCGCAAGCACGATCGCGACAAAGACCACGCGTGTGCCAATGGTCGCCCGCAATTCGCGCCCTGTATGCCCAAGCGTGGCTCGGGTCATGACGGCGAGCGTCATGCATGCCACCGCTCCTACGCTGAACGCGTGAATGCCCGCCGCCGAAGGGACTGTCTCCGGCACGACGACGGCAAGTCCGGCGAGCAGGAGACCGATCGGCACGAAGGCAAACGCGACGTGCAGGATCAGCACCAGCGGATCACGAAACGTGCGATCACCCGCCCAGCGCACAAGCCGGATAGCGTTGAAGGCCGCCCCGACGATCAGCATCGCGCCTGTCGCGCTGCTTTCGGGAAAGAATGCCCAGGCCGCCAACGCGGTCGCCGACAGTGCGATCGCTGCGATGTCGAATTGGCTGAACGGGGCCGGCAGGCGTCCCTGATTTTCGCGTACCAACCAATTGCGGGTGAAACTGGGAACGATACGTCCGCCTATGATCATGATCAGAACGACGGCAGCCCCGAGTCCGAGCCGGCGGCTGATGTCCGAGACTGCATGGTTGTGCGCTTCGACATGAAACATCACATTGGCCACCAAAAGTACGGCGACCGGCAACAGCACCTTGAGGTTCCGCCAGTTCCGACCCGCGATGATTTCAGTCGCGGCGGCGACCGCGACAGCCACAAGGAAGGCGCAGTCGATTGCGGCTCCAACGAGCCAGCCGGTCTGCGCCGAAAAGAACACGGCGAACCGCCCCGCAAGCCACAACAGGACGAGTGCCAGCAAAGGCAGGCCTTGCACCGGCAGTCGTCCGGTCCAATTCGGGATCGCGGTCAGCAAGAAACCCGTGACGATCGCCGCGAGATAGCCAAACAGCATCTCGTGGACATGCCAGTCTACCGGCAAGAAGGCGCTTGAGGTTTCGATACGACCGTAAAACAACGGCAGCCAGAGCAGGATCGCCCCTCCGGCATACAGCGAGCCGAGCAGGAAGAACGGCCGGAAACCGTAGGAGAGAACCGCCGGATAAGTGCCGGGTCGTGTGCGTGGGATTGCCATCGGATGCATTTCAAAAGGGAACCATAGGCGGACTAACGTCCGCCCGCAGGTCCTTTAGGTCTCTGAACAAGAATTGCCCCACCTTCAGTTGCCTGCTGGAATTGCACCCAACAGCGTCTCGAACACTTTCTTCGCCTTCCCGGACTGCTTAACCGCCGCTGCCTGCGCCAGATTGACCGGCTTGCCGACCACGATCAACGCCACCATGCCCATCCCATAATGAGGCGCGCACTTCACGCCATAGATACCTTCCTTGTCGAGTGTAACGGTGATTTGTTCGCCCGGCTTGCCCTTGAAAGTCTTCGCGCCGTCGGGGATCATGCCGTTGATCGTTTCGGCATCGTGGCCCTTGTCGGTTGGCACGAACGTGATGGTGTCACCAGGCGCTGCCTGGACAAAGTCCGGTTGAAAGACCATTACGCCTTTCTCACCTTTGTTGAGCATCTGGATCTGGTGATCGGCGGCTTGAGCAGCTCCGCTCATTAGCGATGCGGCGGCGAGCGCGGTGGCGATGGTGACTGCGTATCTCATGATTTTACCTTTCTGTGATTTCATATTTGACGGGTTCGCCGTTGGGGAGCTTTTAGACTGACTTCAGCATGCGAACTTTGATGCAACGCAAACAAGGTCGAAGGAAAAGGCCGGGCTTGGTGCCCCTTGCCGTCCGTCGGGAACCCATGACATTGTGTGCTCGACAGAGACACGGATTTGCTGATGCCCATTGCAAGATCTTGGAAGAGGAATTGCCCTTGAGCCGTCTGGATCGGTCGTTGATCTCCGGGCTATCGGCCTTCCAGGGCATGACCCCGACGGATCTTGATTACATGATCGGCCAAGCGCGATCGTTGCGGGTTGTCAAGGATCAACCTATCTTCGAGCAAGAGCAGGAAGCCCACTCCTTCTTCTTGTTGCTCGACGGACATGTGCGTGTCGTTAAGACAACGCCAGACGGCCAAGAAGTGACCGTGCGCTACATTAGTCCTGGTGAACTGATGGGGATTGCCCACGCGTTGGGTCGCAGCACCTATCCGGCCAGCGCAATTGCTGCCGTCGATTGCGTGGCTCTTGCATGGCCAGGTCATCTTTGGCTCAAGTTCGCGGATTCCTTCCCAAGTTTTGGCGCCAATACCTATAAAACCGTTGGCAGCAGGCTGCAGGACGCTCACACGCGCGTGATCGAGATGTCCACCGAACAGGTGGATCAGCGCGTCGCCCATGCGCTGCTCAAGTTAATCAAGCAGACCGGTCGGCAAACCGATGAGGGAATCATGATTGATTTCCCGATATCACGGCAGGACATCGCCGAGATGACAGGAACGACGCTGCACACGGTGAGTCGGCTGCTCTCATCTTGGGAGGAAAAGGGGCTCGTTAAAAGTGGCCGCGAAAAGGTGACCGTGGTGGAACCTCACCGCCTGCTTTTGCTGGCCGAAGGACGGACTGGGAACAACTAGTCCGCTCCGGTTCGCTCGATCGCGGCGTTCAGATCGACACGCAGTGATTCCTCGCCTATCCCGTGCTCACGCGCCGCTTCGGAAATGGTGTGGAACGAGGCAACCGGGCAGCCGACGCAAAGCAGGCGATACTGGAGAACCACTCCGATGGTTGCCGGCCACCTGAGCATTATTTCGTCCATCGTTGCATCGTCGCGAAGTCGGGTCTTCATGCGCGTCGTCCAGGTTTAGGAAGCAATATCTTGCAACCGCTGTTCCAGATGATCGTTGCGCTGAGACAAAGAGGAAGCGCCCTCCCGCGTGTGCCCCCTTCCCAAGCAACGCTGAGATGCGTTTTGGACACCGAGGGCGGGCGCAGGCTGCTTGGTCCATAGGAGTAGGCATGCCACCCCAACAGGAAACTCTGAGCCGATGCTAAGCGCCCGTGTCATAAACATTCCGACGGTCGGGAAAGCGAGCGCGCTTCGCCGTGGCCGAACAGCGTAAGCCCACAAGTGAAACGCGCCACTGCAAGGCCCGGCCTTGCAAGGCAAGCATATGCGCCGCTGGTTGCGGGAACTCCGTAGCAAGGGTCCGGGTCAGAAATCGCGCACACCTTTCAACCATGAAGACGATCAGGACCGATGTCTTCACAACGCCGTGGAGCGCATTTGACCGTCGTAAATCAACGACGTTTCCAGAGCGGCGCACCGTCTATGACGAGGCGTTGCCTTGCAGCCATGCTGTCATGCAATGGGTCACGTTGCGGTCAGGCCAAGACGGCACTTGGCGTCTGTATTCATCATATCAGGTGCCCATGGTGGATCATATGTGAGCCGGATGTCTACCCAATGGATCCCAGGTACTATCCAGGCGGCCGAGCGGACTGCATCCTTGAGGTATCCCGTCGCGGGACAAGCACGGGCCGTGGTCGTCATTTCGATATGCGCTATCCCATCCTGTTCCACCGAAACTTGGTAGATCAATCCGAGATCGACGACATTTTCTCCAAGCTCCGGATCAATGACCATGCGCAGGGATTCACGTATGCCAACCGCTAGTGCCTGGCCTTCCGCTCCGTTCATGATACTCGCCCTCCTGACCCACCAGAGCGGATGACTATGCGATAGTGCCCTTGCGGCTCGAAGGTGCCGCGCCAGCGATGCCCACGTACCTGCAACTCATCGAATAAAAAAACTGGTTCGCGCGGCAGCAGCACTGCCATCGTCTGACCAAGTGCCAAGGTCTTGACCGCTTGCAGCGTTCTGACCATCGGTTCCGGCGGCTCGAGATCGCGATTGTCGAGCTCCATGATTGGTTCTGGCCAGTCGCGTGGCATGTCGTCGGTGCTTGCTGATCGTTCCGACGGTTCCCCTACCTGCTGTGCTGCCCCAACCGGCGTGAAGACAACTTCCCAGTCACCATTGCCAATTTCTTTGGCCGAGGGCTCGAAGCCTCGCGCGCCAAGCACCTGAAACAAGGGAATGGGCTTAAAGGACACAAGCAAGCGCAGGCTTTGACCCGGGCCGAGTGCGGCCACCGCTTCCATGATGGCACTGAAGGGCTCGCCACCTTCGCGAAGGATCGGCCGAACGTCGAGGTCGTAATGCGGGGCACTCATTCGGGTTTCCTCTATAATGGGCGCCAGGAGGGCAGGAAAAGGCGCGGGCGCGATGCTCCCTCGGGCAGGCGCAAGGCTGCGGTAACATTGGCAAGGCGGCGCGCAAGAACGAGTTCCGCGACGATCGCTATCGTAGCAGCTAAGGTCACAGCCGTAGCCATGCGGAACAGACCCGGCACCTCGGTCAGAAGCGCCCCAGTCCCGACCAGCACGCCGGCGTAGAAGAGTGCGAAACTCACCTTGCCGCGCGTTTCGACGACAAGATCCTGGACGCGCGGCGTTGGCTTCCTGCCCATCACCGGTCCGTAGCATTCGAGCCAGGTTAGGAACGGCACGATCTTGTAGAGTTGCGAAAGCCCCAGCCCTGTTAGCCAACCGAAAGCAACGAGATAGACAACTGCGCCTGCATGCTGCGCAAGCGTTCCCGTCGCCAGCAGAGCGAGGAGAAGCACAACCGACAGATAAAGGGCGGAGAAGGCGCCGATCGCCGAACTGCTGTTCAATTCGATCTTGCGTCGCTTGCGGCTGCGATAGAAGAAAACGAGATCGATGGCATAGAACACCGTCGCGGCGGACGCGAGTAAGCAAGCGAGAACGGCAGGCAGCATTATCTCTCCGGAAAGACGTGTCAAAGGCTCTGACGACACAATAAGAAGCAGGGCGGTAGCGCCGGCCCACAAGACCAGATAACCCGTGGTGCGTTCGCTGTCCGGGGAAAGCATAAACATTGGCAGCAAGCGGTAACTCACACCAACGGCCGTGAAGCCGAGCCAGCCGCCAAGGCCTACCATCACGTGAGTGGGAAGAGCCGCTTGCACATCTATGCCAATCCCACCTAGCACCTCGCCGGAGAGCGAGAATGCAAAGGAGGCACCCAAGACGCTGGTGACTGCGATGCTGGCAAGCCCTCCCGCAACGAAGCGCGCGGGCAGTGGCAGTCTGGATGGTCGGACATCCCATAACGTACGTGCGAGCGCCCATCCCACCAATCCGAAGCCAGCCGGAAGGAGAAGCCCGGCAAACGCAAGCGCAGGAACATCAACGTCAATTGCTCCTGATAGGCGCAAGAATCCGGTGACCAGGCAAGTCAGACCGACAATCAGGCACAGCAGCGCCGGCAAGGCCAGAGACTCGCAGCGAAGTGGCCGCGCAACGAGCACCGGGACAAACTGGAACAAGGCTCCGCACATCAGAAGGCTAAGCCAGCCTATTGTGATCATGTGGACGATCATAAGCGTCTCTGGGGCTTCCAAGGCAACAGTCGGAAAACCGTAGCCGGCCATCATCAGCATCTGAGCGGCGACCAAAGACACCAGTGCCGAGGCGAAGTACGCCATGGTCCAGCGCGAAAGAGCCGAGTTGATCATCGCCAGACAGCTATACAATGAAAACATCTGCGATCATGGGACATGTCAGAACTCATTCGCCAAATCGGAGCAGCAGACATTCTACACAAGGGCCATCACCGCTGTGGCACCCAACACGATTGGGGCGAGCCCAGCGATGAGCATGGGCAGCCATGTCTTCTCTGCCTTTGGGCCGCTCGCCGCTTCAGTGCTGAATACGAGGCTTGGGCATCCGTTGATCGCGTCTTCCATCCCTATCTCGAATTGCATGTTCATGTCACTTCCTTGAACTCCCGGTCGCTGAGGCGTCCGTCAAAGCGCTTCGCATTTGCCTCGCAATCCTTTGTTTGCTTCGACGTGCGACCGCTTTAGCAATCCCGCATCGTACGGCAGAAGCGCAATCGTATCCCCCTCGGGCAGCGCGCGAACACATCAGGTCAAAGTCGTCGAACGTCGATTACGAGAAGCTATCCGACATGCCCCAATAGTTCTTTGCGTTCGCGCAAACTGGGGTCGATCCGCGTCTTACTCGGGTTAGTGATCGCCCTGTGGGATTTCGGGTGCCATTCCGGTGCAAGAGCAGTGAGGACGCTGACAAGCGCGATTACGCCTGAGCAGGGAACGATCTCCGCAATCGCAACTGCTTGACCGACAAGACCAAGCCTTCGTAGAGCAATTGCCGCGAGGATGGCCAGAGCAGCTTGGGAGCGCTTTAATCAGTCGTCCAAAGGCAATCACCACAGTCCACAACGTCCCTGGGCAAAGCCGCCCGTCCAGGCCGAAATCCGTCGGGGCGAGCACGGCGACGAGGACGCTTGCGTTAGAGCAAAGAACATCCGATGGGATGCCATAAACTGGAGCTAGCAGTTTGATGGAAGGCCGTCGTTTAGAATCTATCGCGATGCTAATGGACGCAGAACTGCGGTGAGCGGATTCACCTTGCCAGTTGGCCGAGGGCAATCAGCAGGTTGAGAATTATGCAGAACAAGACGCTGCCAGAGATTGCGTGTGGAGGTCTGAATGATCTCGGTTAAATGGGCGGATGCTGCGCCCGAGATCGATGCCGCGGCTGCCGCCAAAGCGATGAAGTTCTCTGTTGAGTATTTCATAAGGCAGATCCAGCGTGGCGGCATCAAAGGGCGGGTTGAGCGAGGGGTTGGTGAGGACGATGGCAAACACCGTTTGGCCTTCCGTTCTCATGATCGTGAGTTGACAATAGTTGTCGGTCCAAACGGTGAGATCATCAGCCAGGAACTAATCGTGGCGACCCCAAAGCGTCGTTGGAGGCGGGCTTGAGCCGTGCCCAGCGCAATTGGAGACATCTGCGAGGCCGTCAATTCCTTCCTTGTAGCACAATGAGGCTGCTGACGTTGGGACCCCGACTGATCTGGCCCACTTCGATCCCGAGCCACTTCGCTTCACGAACAGGTTCCACTGCGCCTCGCACACTGACCATGTAATGATCTGAGCGCTGGTGCTGAAGCGCTAGCCCAAGCCACACAGCGAGATCGAAATAACTAGGCCGGTCAGATGGCAATACCAACGGCGGCGCCGATACCGGCGGTCAGAGCCATTGCCAGCGCGCCCCAGAAGGTGACACGAACCATTGCCCTCAGCACATTGGCGCCGCCGGCTTTGGCCCCGATGGCACCCAGAACCGCCAGGAACAGGAGGGAGGCGACAGACACCGTTGTGGCAAGCCAGGCGGCCGGCGAAATAAGCACCATCGCCAAAGGCATGGCTGCGCCAACCGAAAATGCGGCAGCCGAGGTCAGAGCGGCCTGGATCGGCCTCGCCGTGGTCACCTCGGAGATACCAAGTTCGTCACGTGCGTGGGCGCCGAGCGCGTCCTTCGCCATCAATTGGTCGGCGACCTGCAAGGCCAGGGTTGGCTCGACGCCTCGTCTGACATAGATCTCCGCAAGTTCGTGACGCTCGAAATCTGGCTGCGTGGCCAACTCGCCCTTCTCACGCGCAAGGTCAGCTTGTTCGGTGTCGGACTGCGAACTGACCGAAACATACTCTCCGGCCGCCATCGACATCGCGCCGGCGACCAGTCCGGCCACGCCGGCCACCAGAACATTTGAGGCCGCGGCATTGGCCGCCGCCACACCAACGATCAGGCTGGCCGTCGACACGATTCCGTCATTGGCGCCCAGCACGGCGGCGCGCAGCCAGCCGACGCGCGATACGAGATGGTTTTCACTGTGCAGGCGGCTCATGGCATCACCGCGCGCGCCGTCCAGCAGGCCGGAGCATTCTGACGAGCACATCCGATTTTACGAAGAAATGCTGCCACAGCGCCGCTACGGCATGAAGGCCTACAACGATGATGATCACTGGCTTGGCGAGTTCGTGTATCTCACCCATTGCTCGAATGTTGAAGTACCATGCCAGCGCTCCGGTAATTGGCATCCCGAAAATGAACAGGTAGAGCAGGAAATGGGCGGCAGCGGCGATCCCCTTTAACAGTGCGCTTTCTTCCGACGGTGCTGCCGGCACACCAACCTTGAGACGGACCGCAAGCCGCCAGATCGCCAGTACCAGAACTGCCAAACCGACATAGACATGAATATTCGCGTTTAAGATGTCGCCAGCTGCCGGCTCGGTGCCGCGCGAGAACGCCCGGTAAGCCGGCTTGATGTCCTCACCGATTACAAGCTGCAGGACGATCAGCACCGCGATGGTCCAATGCAGCAATATCTGGGTTCCGGTGTATCCGGCCGGCTCTTTGACAACAGCCATAGGCAGCTACCTTGTTTGAGAGAGCCCTCTTAGCTCAGGCTTTATGTGGATATCTTGATCTATGACAAATCGACTTGATGTCGTCCATGAGCTTTGCCGGGCACTCGCAGCTTGAACTCGGCTGACAGCCAGTTGTCAGCTTGGTCGTGGGATATTGCCTCCGGAGAGCAGATAGGCCGCCCTGCGAGAGTCAACGTGGAAACACCTCCGATGAAACAGATTGCCTTGTCACTTTTCGTGATCGCCGCGTCGGGCGCTTATGTCTGGGATCAGGCCGGCAAGGACCCTGCAAACGATATGCTCGGCGAAGCGCTGCCGGCCGACGCAGCCGAAGCGCCTTCAGCGCAGCCAAAAGAGCCGGCCCCGTTTGCGGCGACCTTGCCGGCGCCCCTCGACCCCCGGTTCAGAACAAGGTTCCCGATTGCCCCGGAAACGACGGCTGGCATAGCAGTGCCCGCCGAACGAACAGATGATCCGGTCAAGCAGACAGTGGTTCCGGTGACCCCACAACCCTCGCGAGCGCTGCTGGCGCAGCCAGTGGCGCCGGCTGCCTCCGATCCTGCGCCATCGGTACCTTCATTTGCCGTCACTCCCGCCGTCTACATACCAGTCCCGCAGCCGAGGCCAGCATATCGGGATGCGCCAGCACGTGTCGTCCGGGTCGACATGAAGATCTATGCCGACGGCGTCTACACCGGCCCTACGGCCGATGCCTACTACGGCATCATCCAGATTCAGGCCCTGATACAGGGCGGGCAGCTTAAGGCGCTGAAGGTATTGAAATACCCATCCGACCGCCGCACCTCCATCAATATCAACAGGCAAGCGCTGCCCATGCTGCGCGACGAAGCGATCAGCGCCCAAAGCGCCAATGTCGACATTATTTCGGGCGCGACCCTGACCAGCAGGGCTTTCATCCAGTCGCTGCGCGGCGCGCTGAAGAAAGCGACGTCGTAGGTCCATGCGCGACACGCGAATTTTGATGGGCATGCCCATAACGGTCGACATCGGTGGCGCCTCGACCGGGGAGCTGATCGACAGGGTCTTTGGCTATTTCGAGAATATCGACCGGCGCTTCAGCACATACCGGGCCGACAGCGAGATCGCGGCCATCAACCGCGGCGACGTTCCGGTCGCCGACTGGAGCGGCGAGATGATGGAAGTGCTCGCTCTCGCCAGACAGACGAAAGACGAGACGGACGGATACTTCGATATTCGCAAGCCCGACGGATCGCTCGATCCTTCCGGCATCGTCAAGGGCTGGGCAATCCGCAATGCGGCAGGCATCGTTCAACGGGCCGGCATCAGCGATTTCTTCATCGAGGCGGGCGGCGATATCCAGTCCTGCGGCAAGAATGCTTCGGGTCAGGATTGGAGCGTCGGTATCCGCAATCCCTTCAATGCTCACGAGATCGTAAAGGTCGTCTATCCCCGCGATCGCGGCGTCGCGACCTCAGGCACCTATGTCCGCGGCCAACACATCTACAACCCGCACGGGATTGGTAATCCAATCCAGGACATCGTCAGCCTGACCGTGATCGGCGCCGATGTGCTCGAAGCCGATCGTTTCGCCACCGCGGCCTTCGCCATGGGTCGGGACGGCATTTTCTTCATCGAGCAGACCCCTGGCCTGGAGGGATATCTCGTCGACGCCAGTGGCCGCGCCACCCCGACAGCCGGGTTCGGAGCCCTTTGCCTGCCATGATCAAGACCATCGACCGATTTCTCGATCACCTGACCATGTACAGGCTGGTCCTCTACTATCTGATGACGCTTGTCGGCGCAGCGTTCGTGCTCGGCTTCGCCAAGCTGGTGCCACATGACCCCATTGCGCTTGGCTTCACGACGGCTCTTGCGCTGGCCGCCTGCTGGATCACCAACAAGGCCTTTGCGCGTGTCTTCGCGGTCCCGGCCAACAACGAGTCCGCCTACATCACCGCGCTCATCCTGGCGCTTATCCTCGATCCGGTGGCGGTCACGGACACAAAGGGGATCGCAGCGGTGGCATTCGCGTCCGTCTGGGCGATTTCATCGAAATTCATTCTCGCCATCGGCCGAAAGCACCTTTTCAACCCGGCTGCGCTGGGCGTGGCGCTGTCCGCGCTGCTGCTCGACCAACCAGCCACCTGGTGGGTGGGCGGCAATCTGCCATTGCTTCCGCTCGTGCTCGTCGGCGGTATGCTCATTGTCCGCAAACTGCGCCGGCTTGACCTTGTCTCGACCTTCCTTGTCGCGGCGCTGGCGACCATCCTGGCAACGACCGATCCGGACCAGTATTGGACGGCGCTCACGCAGACACTGAGTTCCTCGCCCCTGCTGTTCTTTGCCTTCGTGATGCTGACCGAGCCGCTGACCGCGCCGACGATGCGTTGGCCGCGTATCGCCTTTGCCGCGATCGTCGGCTTTCTGTTTGCTCCCGCCATTCATCTCGGCTCGTTCTATTTCACGCCGGAACTGGCGCTGCTTGCCGGCAACCTGTTTGCCTATGCGGCAGGCCCCAAGGGACGCTTCGTGCTGACTCTTGAACGCATCGAGCAGTCGGCCGTCGACAGCTTTGACTTCATCTTCCGCTCGCCGCGCAAGCTCGCCTTCGAGGCCGGTCAGTATCTCGAATGGACGCTTGGTCTCCATCGTGCCGACAATCGCGGCAACCGCCGGTATTTCACGGTCGCCTCGGCGCCGACGGAGGAAACGGTCCGCCTCGGCGTCAAGTTCTATCCGCAATCAAGCGCCTTCAAGCGCGAATTGATGGCCATGAAGCCAGGCAGCACGATTCACGCCGCGCAACTGGCCGGCAATTTCACGTTGCCCGCCCGGCGTGAAATCAAGATCGCTTTCCTGGCCGGGGGCATCGGGATCACGCCATTCCGCTCGATGCTGCAATACCTACTCGACCGCAATGAGCGGCGGCCGATCGTCATCCTCTACGGAACCGAGGGGCAGCAGGACATTGCCTACCGTGACGTGCTCGGTGCCGCAAAACGCGAACTCGGCATCCGAACGTTCCACGCCGTCGCGCGAGGTGGCGAGCGTGGCCAGTATCCTGGCTACATCGACGAGCGCCTGATCCGTCTGGCTATACCGGACCACCTCGAGCGGATTTTCTACATTTCCGGCCCGCAGGCGATGGTCAAGGCGCTGCGCAAGAAGCTGCTGGCCATGGGCGTGCGTCGCTCGAAGATAAGGGTCGACTACTTCCCGGGTTTCGTCTGAAGGACGCTCAACTGTGTCGTCGCAAGGAAATGGCCATAAACAGACCCGGATCGGCGTTGGCCATGGCAAGGCGTCCGCCATAGGCTTCGACGATATCGGATACGATGGCCAGGCCAAGCCCGCTGCTGCCGCCCTTGCTGTCGAGCTGGACACCACGGGACAGAGCGGTCTCCCGATCGGCATCCGGTATGCCAGGACCATCATCGGCGACAGTGACGATTACCTCGTCAGCGGTGGAGGATGCATCGACACGCACTGACGACTTTGCGTAGCGCGCGGCGTTTTCGACCAGATTGCCGAGGATTTCCGACAAGTCGCCTTCATCCATCGGCGCTGTCAGATCCTCCGGGACGGTCATCTTGAATGAAAGCTGCTTGCCGCTTGGCGTGCGCTTGACGACGGCAATGACGCCGGCCGCGACCTGCGATACCCGGCAGGATGCCTCGCCGGAAACGCCGGGCGCGAGGCGGGCGCGCGCGAGCTCCCGCTCGACATGGCGCCGGATCGCTTCTGTGCTCTTCTCGATCTCGTCGGCCAGATCCGTCTCGCCTTTCTTGCGCAAGGCACGGATGTCAGCCGACAGGACCTGGAGCGGCGTCTTGAGGCCGTGCGCCAGATCGGTGGCGCGCGAACGGGCCCGAGCAAGAGCCTTCTCCTGGGCATTGAGAAGACGATTGATTTCGTCAGCGAGCGGCTGCACTTCGCTCGGTGCCACCACATCGAGCCGTGTCGTTCGCTGCGCAATCACGCTTCCGACGGCGGCCCGCAAGGTCTCCAGAGGTGCGAGACCGATCGTGATCTGGATGAAAAACGCGGCCATGAGAACTGCGGCGAGCATCAAGAGAGCCGGAGCAAGATCGCGAACATACTCGCTTACAGACGCCTCGATGGTTCGATGATCCTCCGCCACGACTGCGCGAAAGGACCGACCTCCGGCGTCGATGATTGTACGCTCGACCGCAATGCTGAGTTCTCCGCCAGGTCCCGTGAACTCCTCGACCGTTCGCATCTCACCCGTTGCGCTGCGGGCAGGCAGGACCAGCTTGGCGTCCCACAAAGATCGTGAGCGCTGGAGACCGCCGGTAGCGATGTCTTCGACCTGCCAGTAATAACCGGACAGCGGATTGGCGAAGCGCGGGTCGGTGAGCACCGGGGCTAACACCAGTTGGCCGTTGCTTGTGAAGGTCGTTGCGCCGATCAACTCATTGAGATCGACCGTCAGCTCGCCCACAACGCGCCGCTCGACGTGAAGTTCAAACAGATAGCGCAAGCCGGCGCCGGCTATGGCGAGCGCGACAAGAATCGAGATCGTTGCCGCCAGCCACAGCCTGAAGCGGATCGAGCCGCCCATCAGGCGGGATCATCGGGCATCAGATACCCGAAGCCGCGCCGCGTTTCGATGGCGCCACTCCCGAGCTTGCGACGCAAGCGCGCGACGATCACCTCGATCGTGTTCGGATCGCGGTCGTTCCCTGAATCGTAGAGATGCTCAGCAAGTTCGGTGGGCGCCACCACCCGACCAGCATGATGCATCAGAAACGCCAGGAGCCGGTATTCCAGCGGCGAAAGAGAAATGGGGACGCCACGGAGCGAAATACGCATCTGGCGCGTATCCAGAAGCAACGGCCCGGACCTCAGAACGGGTGCGGCCTGCCCGGCCGAACGACGCAGGATCGCCCGCAATCGGGCGAGCAGTTCTTCCATCTCAAAGGGTTTGGGAAGATAGTCGTCAGCACCGGAATTGATACCGTCCACGCGTTCGGTCCACGTACCTCTTGCCGTCAGGATGAGAACCGGAAACCTGCGCTCATTGGCCCGCCAGCGCTTCAAGACAGTGAGACCATCGAGCTTCGGCAACCCGAGGTCCAGGATCGCAGCATCGTAGTTCTCCACATCGCCTGCGAACCAGGCAGCCTCTCCATCGCGAACGATATCAACCGCCAGACCGGATGCCTTAAGGGCTGTAGCGATATCGGCGGCGATACGGGGCTCGTCCTCGGCAAGGAGGATCTTCATCAGTCCCCCTCCCTTTCGCGCATGATGACACCGGCACCGGCGTCAACATCGACAGTCTTTCGCCGGCCATCGGCGCCGACGACCTGGAATCGATAGACCCATTTGTTGGCCTTGCGGAGGAGGTCAACCGCGACGATGTCGCCTGGAGCCTGCGCGCGAACAATATCGAGGATATTGGAAAGGCCTTTTATCTCACCGTGTTCGTAGAGATCCCGCGCCCTGTCATGATCGCCATCGTCGTCCTCGTCAGCCCGCGCGGCAAGTGGCTGGGCCAGGACAAGCCCGGCCAGGCCCAGGATTGCGAGGCTCTTTAGTTTGACCATCATGAGGGAGGCATGTCGCACGTCGAAGCTTTCAATTTGCTGTCAACCATCCACAGCTGCCGGCAAGCAAAGGCTCGCTATCACGGCATCCTCGCGGCCAATCATGGCCGCGCAGAGAAAAGGATGTCGAAACCATGCGCAATTCCCTGTTCTTACTCGCAGCACTCGGATGCTTCTCGACCTTTGCCCTGCCGGCAGCCGCTGAATCTGAAGAAGGTTCATGCGCAGCGTCATCCTCATCCTCAATTGCCCCTGCCGGCCCAATCGATCTGGAGGCCATCCCCATGCAGGATGCCACCGGTCCCAAGGCGATCAAGGGCGTTGGCGATGACCACGAATGCGACGACAGTCACACTTCCAGTAAGGCCGTTTTCAGCAGCACTGACGAGGACGGCCAGGGGGACGACGACTGATACCGAAAAGCTTATGCCCAGCCCTTGAGCTGGGCGTCCGCTGATCAATTGCGCTATCGCCAAACTTACCCCCTCTATCTGCGCCATCCCTTGGCCACTCCGGAGATTTTCCTTGTCATGATCCCAGTCCAGCATATCCATCCCATGCTCGTGCATTTTCCCATTGTCCTCATCTACACTTTGGCGGCGATCGACCTTGTGGTGCTCGCTCGCGGCAACGCGGTGACCAAGCGTTCTGGCGTGGGGACGGTATCGACCTTTATCGCTCTCGCAGCCGGGGCGTTCGCGATTGGAACCTGGTTCTATGGGGGAATGGCACTCGATCATGCTGAAGCCGCCGGCTTCAGCAGTGACATAGCGGAGATCCACGAGAGCCTGGGAGGTATCACAGCGTTCGCGTTTCTGATCTGGGGCCTAGTGAGGCTCGGCCTTTGGGTGCGGAATCGTGAACTGCGGCTACTGACCATTGCTATTCCTCTGGTCGAAATTGGCGGAGCAATTCTGGTCACGGCGACGGCCTATTATGGTGGACTGCTTGTCTACGAACTTGGCGTGAACGTCGCTAAGACCGCGATCGCTGGTTGACGGGCACGCGCCTGGTTATTTGCAGCCCCAGCTTGGGTCATTTGTCTCGAGGGCAAAATGATTCAAATCAAGGCCCTTCGCTCATGCGGCATCTAAGAAGCCGGGAATGAAATATCTCCGGGGAGCGAGCATGCAAGCCGAAGCCATCATGAGCAAGCCAGTCATCTGCACGGACCCGTCCGCCTCGATCGCCGAGGTGGCCGGGCTGATGCTGTCCAATAAGATCAGCGGCCTGCCTGTTGTTCGCGGCGACGGCACGCTGGTGGGGATTGTCAGCGAGGGCGATTTCCTGCGACGAGGAGAACTGGACACCGAGCAAAAGCGCTCGCGCTGGCTAGAGTTTCTCGTCAGTCCTGGAAAGGCCGCCGACGAATATGTCCACGCCAATGGTCGACGGATCGAGGAGGTGATGTCCAGCGATGTCGTCACGGCGTCTCCCGCCGCGTCGCTCGCCGAGGTCGTCGAACTCATGACGCAACATCACGTCAAACGCATTCCGGTCATCGATGCCGGGAAAGTCGTCGGCATCATCACCCGTTCTGATCTGCTGCGGGCATTGCTCAGCGTCCTTCCGGATGCAGGCCGTTCGGTCATCGATGACGAGCAGATTCGCCACAACGTCGCTGGCGAGCTTGCAAAGCACAAATGGACCGGCAAAGACCTGATCCACGTGATGGTGAACAAGGGCGTGGTGATATTGAGCGGTGTCATCTTCGACGAACGTGAGCGCCAGGCAGCCTTTGTGGCAGCCGAAAACGTTGCCGGCGTAAAGGCTGTCAGGGATGGTCTCTTCTGCGCCGATCCGTTGTCCGTGGTGCTTGTTTCGTAGCGGCGGGACGATCCCGACGAACTTGCCACTGCAAGCCGCGGGTCCACGATCAATCTCGCTCGACAGCGAATTGTCGAGAATGAGAACATCACCAGCCGATTACCATGCCAAACGGGTTTGGATGCTCGCCTGAAGATGTGGCCACCAGCTGAAGAGGTCCGTGCTATCAAGCCCGCCAGGGCGATCCATGGAGTCCGGAGCCTACGCATCCGGTTGCGCTGGACCTCCAAGACGTACGGTCTTTCCAGAGGTTGAGTGACCCTCCATCCAGCTCGAGGCGTCGACGGTTCTAACGTTGACCGGCGGCGTGTTGCAGCCGTGCGATAAGATCACGGTTGCGGCAATAGTCTGGCGGATTATCGGCTTGCTGGTGTTCGTCGAGCCAGGTCGAGCATTCGTCCTGATGCCCACACGAGCGGCATCGGTCCACTGCCCGGTTGGTGACGGCGGCATGATCCGGCACCGATTTCAATTGTTTGTCGACGCCAAGCTTCTGCATCATGCGGCCCATCAGGGCGGTCCTGGCGTCGACTGAAACCAGATAATCGAGAAATGTCATGCTGATCACTCCTGCCTAGCGACCATCATTGTCATGTCGGCGGCCGCAATCATTGATCTCGATCAACAGCAGGCGTCGTTGCTAATCCCTGAGGCTAAACGGGAGGGCTTGGGCTCTGAGCTGAAGCGACAAGGCGGTCGAGAAAACGCCGTTGGCCGACTACCAACTTGTCCCGGGCCAAGGCTAGATCCAGCCATTCACCGCGGTCGACGTCGACAAACAATTGTCCCCGGCCACTGCGTGGTGGCCACTCCATAGCAGACAGATTGCTGCGCATCATCGCGGTGTCGAAATCACCCTCGAGCGCTGGGTTTGCCTTCTCGCTGGCGCTACTCACCCAAATTCAGCAGTGGGCCCTTGAGCTCCCAGCCTGTCTCTTCGGTGAACTCGCGCCGCGCCGTCCCCGCTAGGATTATACTCGCCCTTGCAATCGACCAGGCCCCAAGATCTCGCTTTTGCCAGAATGGGCCGCCTGGATGAACGAGCAGCACCTGCAGCCCCTTGTCCAATCTGCGATAAGGCAAAATGCCGGCGCTCTTTTCACGATGGTTTCAAGCCTCTCCACCCAGCCTATAATGTCGGGTACGCAGAATGAGACTTGGTGGCTCTGCCAATAGGTTGCCCCGGCCTCTTCGGGTGCGACTGCGGCTCCTCCTGGCCGAAGAACCCGCGCTTTGTCGCCTCTGAGGCCCATAGATAGAGCGCGGTGATAGCGACAAGTCCGGCAAGTATAGGCAGCGGCAAGGGCACGAAACCGAACCAGTCTGCGAACGGCAGATACGGAATCATGATCGCGACAAACCCGACGCCCAGTGTCAGCCAGGCGAGCAAGGGGCTCGGACGGCTCGCCCAAAAAGCGCGGTGCGTACGAACGATGAGCACGATTGCAAGCTCGGTCAGCAACGATTCGACAAACCAGGCTGTCTGGAATGCAGCCTCTGTGGCATGGGCGAAGAGCAGCAGGAACGCGAAGGTTGCGAAATCGAACAGCGAACTGACCAGGCCAAAGCTGATCATGAATCGCCTCACGAAACGGATGTCCCAGTGGCGCGGCCTGTGCAGCTGATCTGCGTCAACGTTGTCACTTGCGATGGCGAGTGAGGGCACGTCGGAAAGGAAATTGTTGAGCAGGATCTGCTTTGCCAGAAGTGGCAGGAAAGGCAGGAATAGCGAGGCGACCGCCATACTTATCATGTTGCCGAAATTGGCGCTGGTGGTGATGGAGATATATTTCATGGTGTTGGCGAAGGTCTTGCGGCCGTCGTCGACGCCCCGCACCAGCACTCCGAGATCCTGCTTGAGAAGGATGATATCGGCAGCCTCACGCGCGACATCGCATGCGGTGTCGACGGAGACCCCAATATCGGCCTCATGGAGCGCGGGCGCATCATTGATGCCGTCACCCAGATAGCCAACGACATGGCCCCTGCTCCGCAAGGCCTGGACAATGCGTTCTTTCTGGTTGGGATCGATCTCGACGAAGAGGTCAGTGTCCTGCACGGCTGCAAAGAGCGCGCTCTTGGTCAACTTCGACAGATCCTCCCCGGTCATGATCCGATCGCTACGCAAGCCGACCGCTTGAGCAAGATGGGCTGCAACGTAGCGGTTGTCGCCCGTAATGACGTTCACGGCGATGCCCCGGTGGGCGAGTTCGGCAAGCGTGCTCTTTACGCCTTCCTTGGGCGGGTCTAGGAAAAGCAGAAAGCCGGCGAAGGCGAGATCGACCTCGTCCTTCCTGCCATAGGTAGCGTGGCTTTCAAATCGACGCGTCGCTAGCCCCAGAACGCGATATCCTTCCGCGCTCCAGCGTCGAAACATCTTGTCGATCGCCGCGCGGTGCGTGTCTTCGAGAGGTTCCAGGCCTTTCGCTGTGCCGACGAAGCTGCAGGTTTCGAGGACGTTCTGTACTGCGCCTTTCGTGATCAGAAGATCTTCGCCATCCTTGGTTCGCACAACAACGGATAGGCGCTTGCGAATGAAATCATAAGGGATCTCGTCGACCTTGGTGAAAGCGGCCAATGATGCACCCTTGCCCGGCGCACCGGCGATGGCTTCGTCCAGCGGGTTCTTCAGTCCAGTGTGCAGGGTTGCGTTGAGACGTGCCCAAAGCAGGATGTCGGTTGACGGGTTGCCGTCGACATCAAGCCATCCGTCAAGGTGGATCACGCCTTCCGTCAGCGTGCCGGTCTTGTCGGTGCAAAGCACGTCCATGCTGCCCAGATTCTCGATGGCGTCGAGACGGCGCACGATGACGCCATTGGCAGCCATGGCGCGGGCGCCACGAGCAAGTGTTACACTGATAATGGCCGGGAGCAGTTCAGGTGTGAGGCCGACCGCGAGTGCCAGGGAAAACAACAGCGATTCTATCAGCGGACGATGCAGCATCAGATTGGCAAAAAACACGATGATGACAATCGCCAGCATGATCTCGGTCATCAGATAGCCAAACGATCTGATCCCGCGGGCAAAATCCGTTTCCGGGATTTGTCGCTCCAGTGCCGCTGCGATGGAGGCGAATTCGGTGCGCCGGCCGGTCGCTGCCGCAAGCACGGTCGCCGTGCCGCTGCGCACGGACGTACCGGTAAACACCGCATTGTTGCGTTGGGCGACGGACGCATCAGGATCTGATCGCCCCGCCGCCTTCAGGACGGGGAAGGTTTCGCCAGTCAGCACCGCCTCGCTGACATTGAAATCCCGCGCTTCGAGGATGACGCAGTCGGCAGGTATGAGGTTTCCGGCCGATAGCCGGATGAGGTCGCCCGGCACGATTTCTTCGGCAGAAACGGAGGATTCGACGCCATCTCGCAGCACGGTAGCCTTGCGCGAGATACGCTGTTTAAGTGCCTCTGTCGCCCGCGACGCCCCATACTCCTGGGTGAAGCTGAGAACGCAACTTGCCAGCACGATCGCCCCGATGATTGCGGCCTCCTGACCTGCACCGACGAAGGCCGAAACGCTAGCCGCGAAGATCAGGATCAGGACAAGCGGGCTACGGAACTGGCGAACGAACACGCTAAGCGCCGACGCGCCTGACTTCGAGGCCGGCGTATTCGCGCCGTATTTGATGAGCCGCGAGGCGGCATCCGACCCAGCCAGGCCCGATGTGGGCGAAGTTGCCAGACCTCGCACGAGATCTTCGCTGGTGATCGACCAATACGGACTTGCGGCCGCCGCAACGGAATGTTGGTCCACGCCAGAAGACACGATATTCGCCATCAGTATGACAGGAAGCGGTTGATGCTGCTCTCTTCGATCAGCGTGCGGGTGACGCCACCAAACGCCCATTCGCGCAGGCGGCTATGGCCATAGGCGCCTGAGACGATCATGTCGGCATTGATCGAGCGTGCGAATGTCAACAACTGCTCGCCATCGACTTCACCGGTGATCAGTTCCGTCTGCGCCATGATGCCATGGTGCTCAAGATAGACAGCGACATCGGCGAGACTGTCACGAACATTGTCGTCGCCTTTGGCGGCGGCGATCGTGGCGACGACAACCTCATTGGCCTTGGCCAGAAAAGGCAAGGCATCCGCCACCGCCCGTCGCGCCTCCCTGGTATCCTTCCAGGCAACCAGGACCGTATTAGCGCGGAGGTGTTCGACGTTGTTTCCGATGACCAGGACTGGCCGGCCGATGCCGAGCGCCAGGCTGCCAACATCGGCGGCGCGAAACACGTCGTCTCCCGACGCACCGGTCACGACAAGATCGGCTGCGCGGGCGAAAACGCTGAGGAAGCGGGTCGGGCTGCAGACGGCCTGTCCCCACTCGCTTGTGATCGAAGCCGGGACCAGGCTTTCGAACTCGGCACGCAGTTCGGCAAGCCTCTTTTCGATTTCAGTCCGCTGAATCTGCATGACCTCCCCTTCGTAGACCATGCCTTCACCCGTCGCGACCAAGGGCGGAACATCCGCCGCCGCCAGACCAATGAGATGGGCGCCGAAACGCTCTGCGAGTTCGATACCCACTTTCACAATCGCAGCAGGGGGCGTATCGACGGCGAGATTCGCGATTATGGACTTGTAGGACATTGGACGCGCCTTTCACTCAAGCGTTTCGAATGTGCTATGAATTGCATTCACGGGCGCTGGCTTCCTTGATGCGCGTCAAAGAACCGGCCAATCGCTTTTGCATCTAGACTTCGGCCTCGATCCGTTTTGTCTCTGATCGGAGAAGTGATAGTTAGGCCTTGTTTATGTGTCTCGAGCCTAAGGAACCGCGGGTGATCCAAGACGAAGCATTCAGTTTGACGCCTGGCGGGACGACGCTCGAATCCCTATTGTCGCAAATGTTCGATCGGGCGCCCGGGTTCATGGCTCTGATACGCGAGCCTGACCATGTGTTCGTACTGACCAATGCCGCCTACCAGCAACTCATTGGCGACCGGCAGGTTATTGGAAAATCGGCGCGCGAGGCCTTTCCCGAACTCGAAAGACACGAATTCCTCGAACGGCTCGACCGCGTGTACGTGACTGGCGAGTCCTACAGCGGCAAAGGCGTGAAGGTCGGATTCCGCAACAGCAGCAATGGGCCAATTGAAGAGCGTATCCTGGATGTTGTCTATCAGCCGATCAGGGCCGATGACGGTCGAATTACCGCCATCTTCATTGAAGGCACGGATGTCAGCGACCTCTCATTTGCGAATGCCGCGCTTCTGTTGCGCGAAGATCATCTGCGTTCAATCCTGGCGACCGTGCCTGATGCGATGGTCGTCATTGACGAGCAAGGCAGTATCCAGTCCTTCAGCACGGCCGCCGAAACGCTGTTCGGTTACCAGTCGGGCGAGGTCATCGGACAGAACGTCAAGATGCTGATGCCGGCGCCCTATCGCGAAGAGCACGATGCTTATCTGCTTCGCTACCTGACGACCGGGGAGCGTCGGATCATCGGGCTCGGCCGCACCGTGACCGGGGCACGCAAGGATGGCACGACTTTCCCGATGGAGCTTTCCGTCGGCGAAATGCACCCGGGAACCGGACGCTTCTTTACCGGCTTTTGCCGCGACCTGACTGAACGTCATCGCGCGGAAGCAAGAATTCAGGAACAGCAGCAGGAGCTTCTGCACATGGCGCGGTTTACCGCCCTTGGCGAGATGGCATCGACGCTCGCTCATGAGATCAACCAACCGCTGACAGCCATCACCAATTACCTGAAGGGCAGCCGACGGCTCCTGGAGAAGAGCACGGAAGCAAACGCGCCGATGCTGCGGGATGCCGTGGAAAAGGCCGCCGAGCAGGCCCTGCGGGCAGGCGACGTCATTCGTCATCTGCGCGATTTTGTTGCCAGGGGCGAAAGCGAGCGCCAGGTCGAGCGATTGCCGGCGCTCATCGAGGAAGCCTCGTCGCTCGCCCTGGTTGGTGCGAGGGAGATCAATGTCCAGATCGGCTACAAGCTCGACCCTGCCGCGGAACTGGTCTTGACCGATCGCATCCAAATTCAGCAGGTTCTGCTCAATCTGATGCGCAACGCAGTGGAGGCCATGCAGGAAACGCAGCGCCGTGAATTGAAAATCACAACCGTTGCCCGGGACGATGGCATGGCTGAAGTGAGCGTGATCGATACCGGTCCGGGGCTCGCGCCAGAGGTTTCGGCGCAACTGTTCCAGCCATTTGTGACCACCAAGAAGCAGGGTATGGGTGTCGGTCTCTCCATCTGCCGCACCATCGTTGAATCGCACGGCGGCCACATCTGGGCCGAGGCAATGCCGACGGGCGGCACCGCCTTTCGGTTCACCTTACGCATCGTTGAGAAGGATGAGGTCACAAATGGCCGACAGTGATCTGGTCCACGTCGTCGACGACGATGTTGATGTTCGCAAGTCTCTCGGTTTTCTGCTGGCGACAGCCGACTTTGCCGTACGCCTGTACGAGTCGGCCACTGCTTTTCTCTCAGCGGCGGATGGCCATCTCGACGGCTGCATCGTTACGGACGTGCGCATGCCGGGAATAGACGGCATCGAATTGCTACGGCAACTCAGAACAGGCGGCCACAAGATTCCGGTCATCATCATGACAGGTCACGCCGACGTGGCGCTCGCCGTTCAGGCCATGAAGGAAGGCGCTTCCGATTTCGTCGAAAAGCCGTTTGACGACGAGATGCTGATCCAGGCGATACGCTCTGCACTGGCCAACCGGAACGAGGCGAACGCGGCGCATCCCCAGTCCGCGGATATCCGCGCGCGTCTATCGACCTTGTCTGACCGCGAGCGCCAAGTGCTGGACGGACTCGTTGCCGGTTTACCCAACAAGACGATTGCCTACGATCTGGGGATCAGCCCGCGCACGGTCGAAATCCACCGGGCCAATGTCATGAGCAAAATGGAGGCGAGTAGTCTGTCACACCTGGTGCGTATGGCGTTGATCGTGGAGTCCCGACCCTAGGGAGAGTCCTCGAGAGGATTGCGATTTCTGACCTCGGTCCTTTCCCAATCCCAATCGCGCCAATGGGTCGGCCGGATGTCGAGACGGGCACCACTAGCAGCATTCTTCCAGCCCTCCTTTATCCTTCTGCAGGCAAACACAAGCGCGTGCTCGCCGTCTTCGTCGAAAACGGCCAGTTCTAGATCGCGACCAAAAGGAGCGCTTAGGATTGGTTTCCACATCGCATCAAAATCTTCGCAAACGGTGTGGCGCGCCTTGATCTGCATCACTTTTTGAAATTACCGGCAAAGCGGGCGCGATTGCCTGTGTCGAACCGATGTCGACCACAATTCCTGCGGCAGACGCCATACCGGCCGCAATCACATGCGCGCCGCGGGCAGCCCAATCGATCGCGATTGCAGCATTGATATCTGATCCGACGTCCATGGCGATGGGCACCATTTCCCTGAACTGCTCCATGACCTCGCTCCGGCGATGATCGGCCATCTTAGGCCGGCTGCCGAACCAGAATTTGATCCGCGTCAATCACCGCACAATCGCGGCATCTGCGCCATACGCCGATTGATCGTGATCAAGGACTGCGCC
The DNA here is from genome assembly GCF_006440475.1 of Mesorhizobium sp. B2-6-1. NCBI lineage: Bacteria > Pseudomonadati > Pseudomonadota > Alphaproteobacteria > Hyphomicrobiales > Phyllobacteriaceae > Mesorhizobium > Mesorhizobium sp. B2-6-1. The sequence goes on along the minus strand of NZ_VFUH01000014.1, from coordinate 25,067 downwards.
GCCTAGGAGCCTATCGTTCGACGGCAAAACGAGATTTGCCATGCGGTATACCTAGGTCGACGAAGGCGCAGTGGCGGCCAGCATGTTGCCAGAGGGCATCCTGGAGCACTGGTTCATTGCCAGCGGCGACCCGATCAGGGCCGGAGAGCGCATAGCCGAGGTTCGCGTCGAAAGCGCGCTGCACGAGATTGTCGCGCCGGCAGCTGGGCGTGCGACCATTGTCGCATCGGCGAATACCGTCATTAAACCTGGATCGATCCTGGCAATCCTGGTGTCGCAGCCTGCTTAAGCCCTCAGCGCCTCAGATTGCCGTTCAGCAATACACGCAAGGATTTCCAGCAATGGCGACCCGACACGCCGCGCCTGCGACCATTGTGAAGCCAAGGTGTTCTTTTTCAACCGCGAGAACCTCCGACAGTGTGAGACTTGCGACGACGCTTGCGCATCATCCGAGCCACAACAAGGCTGGCTCGGTCGACGGCAAGCGTGCATTGGGAAATCAGGCCTTCTACCACGACATCCTCAGCGCCCTTCGGTCCGCGACCAGGGTCGGCGAAGCACGAGCTGGCCACGCACATCCGCGAGTACAACACCGGCTTAAACAATCGCATTGTCGGCATCGAACCGGCGGATCCTCCTACCGAGGCCCAGATCCTGGCGCATGCGCAGTCGTTTCTTCGTGCCCCTGGCCGGATGTTGCCCTGGCCCTCTCCGGTAGCAGTTTGCTGGCCGGCAATTGGCCGCGAATAGCCGGAGCCGTTCAGACCCGATCGCCTGCCGCATTCGAGACTGGGTCACGGCTGCTGCAGCGTGCTGATATACGTGATGATTGCTTCGATCTGATCGGGGCTCGCAGTCCACTCTGGCATATCCGGATGGCCAGTCGAAATGCCCTCCGCAAGAGCTTCCTCCAGATCGGAGATCGGATAGCGCTTTGACAAGGTGCGAAATGGCGGAGCGTCGGGATGGTTGCTCCTGTCAGTTTTTCCGACGGCGTGACAGCGGGCGCAGTTGACCTCCACCAACGCCTTGCCATGCTCCGTTACGCTATCGGCCAAGGCTGGCTGCACACATCCGAGTAACATCAACGCAAATACGGAAGCCCTGAGACGACTATGTCTGTAAACGGCGTTCATGTTGTCTGACGACCTCCGCATTGCCGTCTACACGACAGTCTTAGCCGCGGCATCCTCGATCGCTATCCTGGCGCCCTTACGCATGTTTCTGGCCGTTTCGGAAGCGAGCCTGGAGGTCAATGCGGCGACCTTGCCGGCTTCGATCACGTATTGCGACGTCGCATTCTGCACGAAAGCAGCGAAGATGTCGAAGGCATCATTGAACTGCGGACCACTGATCAAGTCATCGGCCAGCCTCACGTCCTGCTCACAACGATGCTTCAGAAACGCCAGCGTTTCAACATTGAAGCGCATCATGGCCTTGAAGGCGTGCACCTGAAGGGACGCGGCGGCGAGGAAGAGCTTCTGGCCATTCTCCGCCACCGGCAACAATTGTGTGCCTAATGAGGATGGCTCGGGCTGAGTGTGCATTATCGACTACTCCGTTCTGAATCTCCACAGCACGACGTTGACGCCATTCGTCGTCATGTCCTTGATCAGGATCAACCCTATGGTCTTGCGGGCTGTACGAGCGTGCCGGCACCAGCCGTTTTCCTTGCTTTTACGCCTCCCTCTATTTGATGGCCAAGTCGGTTCAACCGCAGATGGAATGAGCGATGGCTTTTAAGATGATTATGGTGCAACTGGACGTAGACGCGACGCCGCGCCGCGCATCTCGATGGCATGGGATTTGGCTCAACGGCTCGAGGCCGACCTCTGGCTTCTAGCGCCGCCGAGCCGCATTTTGTCCTTCCGACCGGCACTGACGACCAGGCCGCGCCCAAGGCGTTGTGGTGCCAGGTGGAGGAGATAGAAGGTCGCCTCGACTGCCTGAGAGAGGAATTCCTGAGCACCGTCAACGGCAGCAATCGTGCATCTTGGCGCGCAAAGATAGGCAATCCCACGCGCGAACTTGCACTCAATGCGCGTGCTGCCGATTTGATCTTGACCGGCTCGCCGTCGACCGATCTGGTGGTCGACCATAATCGTATGCTGGATGCGGCGAGTCTCATCCTGGCGTCCCGTGGCGACGATGTCGCGGACGTTAGCTCTTTCTGGCACGGCACGGAGTGACAGCGCGATCTGTGGTCTTGGATGCGCGCCTCTCCGAACCGGCGGACATCCTCCTGCAGATCGGACAGGATATTGCGGCCGATCTCATAGTTCTCGGCGGCTACGGTCACAGTCGGCTACTGGAGAGGACCTTTGGCGGCGTGACGCGTTCTGTGCTGCGCAGCGGATCATTGCATCGGTTCATATCGACCTGAGCAGGCGGAGCCTCGGAGTCGTGATTTTGACATGAATCAAGGTCGTCCGTTGCCGCAAAGGGTTACGTCCAACCCTTGCCAAATTCGGTGTAGCCGATGCCCGCAGCGCGACAGCGAGTAAATAAGGAGATTCGGACATGAATTATCAGCGGTTCTTCGAGGACGCGATCGACCAGCTCCATGCGGAACGACGCTACCGCGTCTTTGCCGACCTCGAGCGCATAGCGGGCAAATTTCCGCGTGCCATCTGGCGCGCCAACGGCCGCGCAGAGGAAATCACCGTCTGGTGCTCCAACGACTATCTCGGCATGGGCCAGCACCCGGATGTCATCGCAGCGTTCCAGAACGCGGCGGGCCGGATGGGTTCGGGCGCCGGCGGCACCCGCAACATCTCCGGCACCAGCAATCCGCTGGTCGAACTCGAGCATGAGCTCGCCGACCTGCACGACAAGGAAGCCGCGCTGGTCTTCACCTCCGGTTTTGTCTCCAACGAAGCCTCGATCTCGACCATCGCGCGGCTTTTGCCCAACTGCCTGATCATTTCGGACGAGCTCAACCATGCCTCGATGATCGAAGGCGTGCGGCGCTCGGGCGCGGAAAAGAAGATTTTTCGCCACAACGATGTCGCGCACCTGGAAAGCCTGCTGCAGGCGGCGGGCCGCGAACGCGCCAAGCTGATCGTGTTCGAGAGCGTCTATTCGATGGATGGCGATATCGCGCCGATCCGGGAGATCGTCGACCTCGCCGAGCGCTATAACGCCATGACCTATATCGACGAGGTCCACGCCGTGGGCATGTATGGTCCGCGCGGCGGTGGCATCACCGAGCGGGAAGGCCTCGCCGACCGCATCAACATCATCGAGGGCACGCTGGCCAAGGCTTTCGGCACGCTGGGCGGCTACATCACCGGCACGAGTGCTGTCATCGACGCCGTGCGCTCCTATGCGCCGGGCTTCATCTTCACCACCGCGCTGCCGCCGGCCATCGCCGCCGCTGCCACCACCTCGATCCGTCATCTCAAGCGCTCGCAGGCCGAGCGTGACGCCCAGCAGCAGCAGGCGACGCGGACCAAGCAGATCCTCTCCGCCGCCGGCCTGCCGGTGATGGAATCGGCGACCCATATCGTGCCAGTGCTGGTTGGCGACCCCGAGCTTTGCAAGATGGCAAGCGACCGGCTGCTCGGCGTGCACGGCATCTACATCCAGCCGATCAACTATCCGACCGTGCCGCGCGGCACGGAGCGGCTGCGCATCACGCCGACGCCGTTCCATTCGGATGCGCTGATCGCCGAGCTGCAGGACGCCCTGGTCGAGACCTGGGACGCGCTCGGCATTTCCTATGGTTCAGCAGGACGACCTTCCGTGGCCAAGACCGACCGGATCATTCCCCTGCTGGTGCAGCAGGCTTTTGGCTGAACTGGCGCCCAGCACCTCCGGTTCGTTTGACGCAGAGCCCGAACGATTTGATCCCGCTCAATGCTCAGAGCCTTATTATGCCCCAGAATGGCGCCAAATCTCAGGAGCATCGCCATGGGTCCTTGTCCTCACACGTCCTTCGCTGACTTCACGCATGCCGGCCAGCAGGCGCAACAATGGGTCAAGGAGCTCGCCAAAGACCTCTGCTGGAGCGAACCGAGCGCGTGCCGGCTGCTGAGGGCTGTCCTGCACACGGTGCGGGACTGGCTGTCGCCGGCGGAAATGGCCGATCTCTCGGCGCAACTGCCTGTTTTGGTCCGCGGCATCTATTTCGAAGGTTGGAAGCCGTCGGTGCCTGCGCATGAGCGCACGAAGCGCGACTTCATTATCAGTGTCAGAAACAGTTTCGGCTACGATGAGGAGATCGATTTCGATGTCGCGATCAGTGCCGTGTTCAAGCTTCTCGACCGTCACATTTCGCATGGCGAGATCGTACAGGTCAGAAACTCGATGAAAAAGTCGCTGCGAAACCTGTGGCCGGTGGATTGACCGATGTTCCGTGACCGGGAAGACGCTGGAGCGAAGCTTGGCCTGGAGCTGAGCAGACTTCAACTGCATCGGCCCATCGTACTGGCATTGCCGCGTGGCGGCGTGCCCGTCGCAGTGGAAGTGGCCAAAGCCCTCAACGCTCCTCTTGACCTGCTGATCGTCCGCAAGATCGGCGCCCCGGGCAATCCCGAATTGGCTGTTGCCGCAATCATCGATGGCGACCCTGGGGAGGTCGTGCTGAACCGTGAAATTGTCGAGCCTATGGGCTCGACGACGACGCCTTACGTGTCTTGATTGCAAATGAACGTCCTGAACTCGAACGCCGGCGCGTTGCCTATCGTGGCAAGACCAAACCGATGTCGATCGCAGGAAAGACGGCTATCATCGTCGATGACGGTGTCGCGACCGGTACGACCATGAAAATCGCGATCCGCGCCCTCAAGCGCCGGTCACCGAGGGAAATCGTCGTGGCGGTTCCCGTTTCACCGCAAGTGACGGTCGCCGCGCTGGAGCAGGAAGCGGACCGTGTAGTCTGCCTCAGTAGGCCAGGACAGTTCCAGGCCTTGAGCCATCATTATCGCCAGTTCCCGCAACTCTCTGACAACGACGTTGTCTCCGCTATGGACGAGGCTGCCCAGCTGTACAAAACTGGCCAGTGGCACGTTTCCGGCCTGGTTCAAAGGCCATGAAGAACAGGAGATCGAACTGATGCAGATCCGCACGCTTTCTGCTTTGGAATGTACCAAATTGCTGACGGCCAATCGCGTGGGCCGCCTGGCATGCGCAAAGGATGGACAGCCCTATGTCGTGCCGTTCCACTACGCCTATTCGGACGCCCATCTTTACGCGTTTTCCATGCCGGGCAAAAAGATCGAATGGATGCGGGCCAATCCGCTGGTGTGCGTCCAGGTGGATGAGCATGGACAGGGGCGGGGATGGAGAAGCGTCGTTGTTGACGGCCGATACGAAGAACTGCCTGACCGGATCGGCCACAAGCTTGAGCGGGATCATGCCTGGACGGTCTTGAGCAAGCACTCCGACTGGTGGGAACCCGGCGCACTCAAGCCGCTGGTTCCTCCCACAGCCGACAGTGCGCCGCATGTCTTCTTTCGGATCCTGATCGAACGGGTATCGGGACGGGAAGCGAGCGAGTAGTCATTCCATCAATTTGCGCGAGATGCGAAGGGCTGGCGCAATCTGCACCGGCCCTTTTGGATTGTTATCGCGCCATTAAGACCGGTAGTGACGAGCCCTCAAGCATTGACTTAGTGACCCCGCCGAAGATTCGCTCCCGCAGGCGGGAATGACCATAGGCGCCCATGACCAAGAGCTCGGCCGCGACGTCGCCGGCATGCTGGCGAAGCACGTCGGCAACCGAATGATTCGAACTCGGTAGCCGCTCGACGGTAACCTTCACGCCGTGCCGGGCAAGATAAGCCGCGGCATCTGCACCTGGCTCGTCGCCGTGATGGAACTCATTTTCGATGGGATCGATGATGACAAGGCGCACATCTTCGGCGCCTTTCAGCATATCGAGCGACTCGCGGACGGCGCGCGATGACTCCAGGCGGGCGTCCCATGCAACGAGGATGCGTTTCGGCTTCAGCGTCGGGCGCGAGCCCTCGGGAACAAGCAGGATGGGCTTTCCCGATGAAAACAGCGTGCCCTCGATGACTTTCTCCTTCAGCGCATGGCTTGCCAGCAGATCTGGTCCGAGAAGGGTCAGATCGGCGTAGCGGGCACGCCTTCCGATGACGTCGTCGGCCCATCCCATGTCGGGATAGTCGTCGCTCAGATCGGCCGATACGGCAGTCTGGGAGAGAAAGCCGGCGACGTCTGATTTTCGTTTCTCAAGCCTTCTCAACTCGGCCTGCCGCTCCGCAAGCCAGGCAGGCGAGACGACAGCGGCATACTCGCCCCCAGAGGGCGGCGCGGCCAGCTCGAGAACGAGCACGGAGAGATGGGCACCGACCTGTTCGCACAGTGAGGCGGCCAGCTTTAGATCGGCTTCGCCCTGGTTCGGCCCAGTAACCGTAAGCAGCGTCCTGAAAGTCACGGCGGCAACTCCTGATTTCGATTGAAAGGTCAATCTGGCTTCAGTCATTAGCGCGGGTGCCCGGCGCGCTCATTGCGCTGAATCAAATACCGTGACCGCGGGGCATTTGATCCGCATCAACGTACTGCCAAACCAGGGCTGTAGGTTTTCAGCTAATCAATCGGAAAACGCAGATGAAATTCCTGATCGCGGCGGCTCTGGCAGGATTGGCCTTCAACGCGGCTCGCGCCCAGGAACTTGGCGACGGCAAGGCCGAATACATGAACTCGTGCGCGGTCTGCCATGGTCCGGAAGGCAAGGGGGACGGCCCGTTGGCGACGAGTTGTTGAAGCGGCCGAGCGACCTGACGCGCCTCTCCAGGCGCAATGGCGGCGAATTCCCTTACTGGCGTGTTTATGCCGTGATCGACGGCCGCGCCATGGTGCCGGCGCATGGCGAGCGCGACATGCCGGTGTGGGGCAGCCAATTCCTGCCTGCCGACGTGAAGAAATATGGCCCGAACGCAGGCGAAATCGTCACCAGGGAACGGATCCATGAGTTGGCAGGCTATGTCCAGACATTGCAGCAATGAACGCAGCTCGCGCAAACGAAATACGCAAAACACACGTGGAAGGCCGGCCATGATCGTCGATGAGCAGCAAGCCGCTGCCTCTTTTCTGCTTGATCCTGCTACCCATGGCGCGGTCGGGGCCGTCGAGGCGATCGAGACTCACATTTCCCGTATTTTCCTCGTTGGCCAACGCGCCTACAAGATGAAGCGGGGGGTCAAGCTGCCCTATGTCGATTTCTCGGCGCCGGCCCTCAGGCTTGCCGCTTGCGAGAAAGAGGTGGAACTCAACTCGAAGACCGCGCCCGGCCTCTATTTGGTCGTGCGTCGAATCACCCGCGAAGCCGACGGCAAACTGGCTTTCAATGGCACCGGCCAAATGGTCGATGCTGCGATCGAGATGGTCCGCTTCGACCAGTCGAAGCTCCTCGATCGGATGGCAACCGCCGGAGAATTGACGCCGGCGCTGATGACCGCGGTTGCGCGCATGATCGTCAGCTACCACCGTGCCGCGCCGACGATCCACAATGGCGGCGGCTCATCAAATCTGGCTGGCGTGCTCGACATCAACGAGGCTGGCTTTGCCACCAGCCACGTTTTCGCAAAAGCTGAGGTCACGAGCTTTGCCGAGGCCTTCCGCAACGCCCTCGCCCGGCATTCCGGATTGCTCGACCGCCGGGAAGCCGCAGGCAAGATCCGCGGCTGCCATGGCGACCTGCATTTGCACAACATCTGCCTTTTAGACAGCGAGCCTCGCCTCTTCGACTGTATCGAATTCAACGACCAGATCGCCAGCATCGACGTTTTATACGACCTTGCTTTCCTGTTGATGGATCTTTGGCATCGCGGTTTTCCGCAGCTCGCCAACCTTGTGATGAACCGCTATCTCGATGAAGCCGACGACGAGGATGGGTTCGTGCTGCTGCCCTTTTTCATGGCTGTGCGGGCTGCCGTGCGCGCCCACGTCATCGCAACGCAGGTCGAGGAACGCAGCGCCGACAGCGACAGGCTGGTTGCCGAGGCGAGATCCTATTTCGACCTTGCCCGAACATTTCTCCAGGAAAAACCGGCGCGACTCGTTGCCGTTGGCGGTCTGAGTGGCTCGGGAAAGACGACCGTTGCCGAGGCGCTGGCCGCCCATTTCGGTGCAGCGCCAGGCGCCCGCATTGTCGAAAGCGACCGCGTCCGCAAGGCCATGCATGGTGTACCGCCGGAGACCAGGCTGCCGGACAAAGCCTATCGGCCCGAAGTTTCCGATCGCGTCTACCGCGAAATGGCATGGCGCGCCGGCCTGATCCTTTCGCAGGGCGGCTCGGTCGTGGCCGATGCCGTTTTCGACAGACCCGCCGATCGTGAGCGGATCGAGAAAGCGGCGCGCAGCCGGGCTATCAGATTCTCCGGATTTTGGTTGGAGGCGGCCCCGCTTGTCCTGTGGCAGCGGGTCAGCGAGCGCAAGGGCGGCCCTTCAGATGCCACGATCGAGATACTCTCGCGGCAATTGGAGCGAAATGCCACCCAGTCTGGCTGGCGAAAAATCGACGCTGATCGGATGCTCGCCGACATTGTCTTGGAATTGAGAAGGCACTCAGAGAGCGATGCGTCCGAAACCCTGTGCACAGCGTCCTGATCGGTGCAGCGGGCGATCGGCCTCAACTGAGTTCGAGCGTTACCTCGACAAGGCCGGGTTCGCTAGGATGACGCCTTATCGAGAAGCCAAACTCGCGGCACATGGCCAACATCCTCGTGTTCTCGGCGAGCATTATCCCTTCGATTCGTCCGATCCCATCGGCCCTCGCATAATCGACGATCTGGCTGAGCAATTCCCAGCCAAGACCATTACCCTGGAGATCTGTACGCACCAGCAAGGCGTATTCGGCGACGGTGTGGTCGGGATCGCAAGATATCCGGCTGATACCGGCCAGCGCGCCGGAGCTCGTATTCAGCGCAACGAAAGCCATGTTGCGACCGTAGTCTAGCTGGGTGAGCCGCTTCAGCATCTGGTCGGAGAAGCTTTTGCGGGGCGACAGAAAACGCAGGCGCAGATCATCGGGCGAAATCCTGGCAAGGAATTCGGGATAGAGCGAGATGTCGGCCGGCTTGATCGGACGGATATTGTAGTCGATGTCGCCCGCCGAAAACACCTTTTCCCAACCCGACGGATAGGGCCTTATGGCAAGTGCCGGGTTCGGCCCCGCCTCTTCCACCCGTTCCGGCTCGATCTCGATGCGGGCGTCGAGTGCAATCACACCCTCGGCGTCGGCCAGCAGCGGATTGATATCCACCGCAACGAGGCACGGAAAGTCGACGATCATCTGCGATAGGCCGTTGAGTGAAGCAATGATCGATTGCCGATCGGCCGGCTTGCGATCACGAAACCCGGCAAGAACGCGGCCGATCCGGGTTTGGTCGATTAGGTCACCGGCAAGAATGTCGTCGAGCGGCGGCAACGCGATCGCCGTGTCGTTCATCACTTCGACCGCGACGCCCCCGGCTCCAAAGAGGATGACTGGCCCGAAGATCGGGTCGCGGCTTATCCCGAGGATGAGTTCCTGCGCCTGTTTTCGCGCCACCATTGGCTGAACGGCATAGCCTTCAATGTCGGCTTGCGGTGCGTGCTTGCGCACGCGCGCCTCGATTGCGCGTGCCGCCTCCCCGGCGGCAACGGGGTCGGCGATGCCAAGCACCACCCCACCAATGTCCGACTTGTGCGTGATCGCCTTGGACAGGAGTTTGACGACGGCCTGCTCGGATGTCTTGAGGAACCGGCTGGCTGCCAGTTGCGCTTCGGCAGGAGATCTGGCGACGATCGTCTCGGGGACAGGGATGCCGTAGGCCGAGATTGCCGCCTTGGCTTCGGACTCGGTCAGCATACGCCGCCCTTCCCTGGCGACGGCCCTGAATATTGCAAGCGCGGCTTCCCGGTCGCTCGCGATGTCGCTGCGGCTCGACGGCGTGCGCATCAATGCCCGCTGGGCACGCGACCATTCGCTGAGATAAGAAACCGCCGTTGCGGCGTCCGCCGGCGTCTCGAAGCTGGCAAGACCAGCATCCTGAAGAACACGTCGCCCCTCGCGCGCCGTGTGTTCGCCGAGCCAGCAGGTCAGGACAGGTTTGCCGCTGATCTTGCCGCCCTGCGCGAGCACCGCCACGGCGCTTGCCGCGGCAAGCGGCGAGCCGAGCCCAGTCGGGCAGTTCATGACCAGGACGACGTCGGTGCCGGCATCGGCCATGATCGCCTCGATCGCGGCGGCATAGCGTTCTGGCGGGGCGTCCCCGATAATGTCGACCGGATTGGCGTGGGACCATGTACTCGGCAGGACGGCATCCAGACGAGTGATCGTTTCCGGCGATAGCTCGGCCAGGTGCCCGTTGCCTTCGACGAGTTGATCGACGGCAAGCACGCCGGCGCCGCCACCATTGGTGACTATGCCGACGCGGGCTCGTTCCAGCGGAACGAAACGGGCGGTCGTTTCAACCGCATCGAACAACTCGGTGAGACCTTTGACGCGCAGTATGCCAGCACGCAGCAATGCCGCATCGACGACGCGATCGGCGCCCGATAGCGCGCCGGTATGGGTCGCGGCTGCTTTGGCTGATTGCTCGTGCCGGCCCGACTTTATCGCAATCACCGGCTTTATGCGTGCCGCCGCACGCGCGGCCGAGATGAACTTGCGCGGATTGGGGATGGTTTCGAGATACATTACGATGGCGCGCGTGTGCATGTCGCCCGCCAGCATGTCGAGACAATCTCCCACGTCGACATCCGCCATGTCGCCCAGAGAGACGATCTGGGCGAAGCCGACATTGTTGTCCGCCGCCCAGTCTATCAGCGACGTCGCGATGGCGCCGGATTGCGACAGCAGCGCGATGCTGCCGGGTTTGGCGGCCATGTGCGCAAATCCAGCATTGAGCTTCAATGGCGGGATCATCAGCCCGACCGTGTTCGGCCCAATGATGCGGAAAACGGTGGGCTTGGCCGCATCGAGCATCGCCTGACGCAGGCCGTTTTCGTGCGTGAGCCCGGCGGTGATGACGATCGCCGCCCGCGTGCCCTTCTCTGCAAGGTCGCGCACTATGGCCGGAACTGTTCGGGGCGGCGTGACGATGACACCAAGGTCTGGAACGCCTGGAAGATCGGCCGCCTTGGCATAGGATTGCCGACCAGCCACTTGCGAATATTTCGGGTTGACCGGCCAGATCTCGCCCTCGAAGCCGCCGCTGACCATATTGTCGAAGACGACGCGGCCGACGGAGCCTTCGCGCACCGATGCGCCGAATACGGCGACCGACCTCGGGGCGAACGCATGTTCAAGATTTCGGATCGTCACCGGTGGGTCTCCCGTTCGCGGCGATAGTCGCCAATCGATCCTGCCCCTTCATTGCGCTGGATCAAAGCCTCGTCCGGTTCTCGCGATTAGCTGTTGCAAGAGGGTTCGAAGCGGTCGCTTGCGACGTAGCAGCCACTGCTGCGGTCAAGGATTGGAGAGTTAAGATGAGTTACTATTTCAGCAAGATCGTCGCCATGCCGTTCACAGCGGCAATCGACCACGTGAGCGACAAGCTCGCAAGCAAGGGGTTTGGCGTTCTGACCTCGATCAATGTTCAGCAGACCATGAAGGCCAAGCTTGGTGAAGATTTCAGGCCCTATGTGATCCTGGGCGCGTGCAATCCGCATTTCGCCTGGCGAGCCCTTCAGGCCGAAGACAAGATCGGAACCATGCTGCCCTGCAATGTCATCGTCACCGAGGTCGAACCAGGAAAGGTAGAAGTCGCGGCGGTGGATCCGGTCGCTTCAATGGGGGCCATCGCCAATCGCGAGCTTGCGCAGGTCGCGAACGTTGTGCGTCGCGTGCTCGAGGAGATGGTCCGCGAGCTCTAGCGCCAAAGGGGCCATCAAGGTTGAGGGACATCGGATGAGCGAGTCTGCTCTACGACGCGCATTGCTGGTCATCGCTATCCTGGGTCTCGCCGTCGGAGCCGGAGCCTGGCGAACGGGGCTCGGTCCCATCGAAGCCCACACGATCTGGACGGTGTCGACCTTGCCCGTGGTGGCGGCTCTCGCAATCTCCATTCTGCGCGATTTCTGGATCGGCCGCTTCGGCGTTGATGCGATTGCGCTGGTCTCGATGTCCGCCGCGCTGCTGCTCGGACAACCGCTTGCGGCAGTGGTGGTCGCTATCATGTATGCCGGTGGTACAGTCCTTGAGGATTTCGCTCGTGGCCGCGCGGAACGGAACCTCAAGGCGTTGACCGACCGATCGCCGCGTGTGGCCCATCGGACGACAACCCGAGGGACAGAGACAGTCCCCGTCGAAGATGTTGCTGTCGGGGACGAGCTTCTGGTCCGGGCCGGCGAATTGCTTCCCGTCGATGGTATATTGCTTGATCCTTCGGCCTCCCTCAACGAGTCCGCGGTGACCGGCGAGCCGCTGCCCGAGCGGCGGATAGCGGGCGACACGCTGCGCAGCGGCACCATCAATGCCGGCGAGACATTCAGCATGCAGGCTTCCGCCTTGGCAGACCAGAGCACCTATGCCGCGATCGTACGCATGGTCGCTGCAGCGCAGACGGCGAAATCCCCCTTCATTCGCATGGCCGACCGTTTCGCCCTGTTCCTGCTGCCTGCCACTCTGGTGGTTTCCGGCGCCGCCTGGTACATCTCCGGTGATCCAATCCGGGCGCTGGCCGTGCTGGTAGTCGCCACACCTTGCCCGCTCATCCTGGCTGCCCCTGTTGCCTTCATCGGCGGCGTCTCGCGTGCCGCGCGTGCAGGCATCCTGATGAAAGGCAGCGCGGCTCTGGAAGCGCTTGCGCAAGTCCGAACCGCGATCTTCGACAAGACGGGGACCTTGACCATCGGCGGCGCCGAGCTCATCGACATCGAAGCCGCACCCGGCTGTGAAGCGAACCAATCGCTGCAGCTGCTGGCATCCCTGGAACAGGCATCGCACCATGTGCTCGCCGACTCGATCATCCGGGCGGCGCGCGGCAGGCAGCTGATGCTTTCGCATCCGCATGATGTCAGCGAGCATCGCGGTGCAGGCCTCAACGGCCGGGTCGACACCATGTCGGTCGCGGCTGGATCGCGGGCTTTCGTGCTCGCCGACGAGCCGCTGCCCGGCTGGGCGAAAAGCGGCGAAGAAAAATACCGGGACGAGCCGGTGCTTAGGGTTTTTGTCGCCGTCGCTGGAGAGCTTGCTGGGATTTTCACCTTGGGCGATGCGTTGCGTCCTGATGCACGCGACGCGCTCGCCAATCTGCGCTCGGCTGGCATCACGCGCATGGTCATGCTTACAGGTGATGACAGTGCGGCAGCAAAGCGTGTTTCCTCCAGGCTTGATCTGGATGTCATCATCGCCGATGCCGTCCCTGCGGACAAGGTCACCACCGTCGAGGCCGAGAAAGCAACAGCGCCCACAATGATGGTTGGCGATGGCATCAACGATGCACCTGCCCTTGCCGCCGCAACGGTCGGTATCGCCATGGGCGCCCGTGGTGCGACCGCCTCCTCCGAGGCGGCCGACGTCATCGTGCTGACCGACAGGCTGCAGCCGGTTGCGGACGCGGTTCGGATTGCACGGCGAACGCGATCGATCGCCTTGCAGAGCATCATCGCCGGGCTGGCGTTGTCCGGGCTGGCAATGATCGCGGCGGCCATGGGGCAGATCACGCCGGTTGCCGGAGCGCTGCTTCAGGAGGGGATTGACGTCGCGGTTATCCTGAACGCCTTGCGCACGCTTGGCGATGGGCATCTGTGGCGCGCATAGTGGTTGAGAACAAAATCGGTGAATGGCGATGGCACAGCAAAATCTGGTGGTTTGCAGCAAATGCGGTGGGGTCAACCGCCTGCCGCCAGCCCGCAATGCCAGTGAGGCGAAATGCGGAAAGTGCGGGACCGCGCTGTTTTCGGGTCACCCGGAAGATGTCGACGCCGCGCGTTTCGATCATCAGATCGCGCGCAGCAGTCTGCCCGTTGTCGTCGACGTCTGGGCACCCTGGTGCGGCCCCTGCAAGATGATGGCGCCAGCCTATGAAGCGGCGGCAAGTGAACTGGAGCCGCATGTTCGTCTGATCAAACTCAACTCCGACAATGAGCAGGCTGTCGCGGCCAGGCTCGGCATCCGTGGCATTCCGACCATGATCCTGTTCCATGGCGGGCGCGAGATCGCGCGCACATCCGGCGCAATGACGGCAGGCCAAATCGTCAGGTGGGTTCGTGACCGCCTGCCGCCAACGGTCACCGCCTGAAGTCGTCGCGCCAATGGATCCGATCATCGCCCGGCTTGGGCTGGCGCTCGCAATAGGTCTTCTTGTCGGCTTGGAGCGTGGTTGGCAGGAGCGGGACGCGCCCGATCGCAGTCGCACAGCTGGCATCCGGACATTCGGCATATCTGGCCTGCTGGGTGGCGTGCTCGCTGCACTCGCCAACGCACTCGGCGCTGTATCCGTGCTGGTCGGCGGGTTCATCGCCTTTGCGACAATCTTTGCCTGGTACAAGGCACGCGAGGCTGCCCATGACGAGGACTTCAGCGTCACCAGCGTGATCGCGGGCCTGGGGGTGTTTGCCCTTGGCGCGCTTTCCGTCGCCGGCGATTATCGTGCTGCAGCCGCCGGTGGCGCGGCATTGGCGGTAATCCTGGCCAGCCGCGAGGTCCTGCACGGTCTTTTGAAGCGACTGACCTGGGTCGAACTGCGTTCGGCGCTGGTCCTTGCGGTGATGACGGCGATCGTCTTGCCCTTGCTGCCAAACCGCACGATCGACCCGTGGGCCGGTTTCAATCCCTGGGAAGTCTGGTTCCTGACGGTGCTGATGGCCTCGATTTCGTTCGCCGGATACGTGGCTGTTCGCATTCTGGGAAATACACGCGGTCTGCTGGTCAGTTCGCTCACCGGTGCAATCGTCTCTTCCACAGCAGTGACCTTGGCGCTTGCCCGCAATGCCGCGTCGGCAAGCAATCCGCTGCCGCTCGCCGGGGCGGCGTCCCTGGCAGCAATGGTTTCGGTGCTCCGCGTCTGCGCCGTGGTTCTGATCGTCGAGCCAAGTGTGCTCGCATCGGTCGTGATTCCGGCGATTACCGCAGCGCTTGCCTTCGCTGTCTGCGGCGCATTGCTGCTGGCTCGTGACAGCGGGAACGGTAAAGGCAGCGCGATCGCGCGCAATCCATTCGAACTGGGCCCCTTGCTGCTCTTCGCCTTGCTCTTTGCCATCGTCGCGACCGCAAGTGCCGGGCTGGCCGTTCAATTCGGTGGGCGCGGTCTGCTGGCGAGTTCGGCGCTGGCCGGCGCATTCGATGTCGATGTCTCGGTGCTTGGCGCGCTGCGCCTGGTCAAGCATTCCGTGTCCGTCGAGACCGTGGGCCAGGCCGTGCTCGCGGCGCTCGCAGCAAACGCGATCGGTCGCCTGTCGCTCGCAGTATTTGCTGGTCCGATCACGTTCTGGTTGCCACTGGCCGTCACAACACTGATAGCCGCGGCCATGGGTATCTGCGCCCTGTTGTTGCTCGGTCCTGGATAGAAGTGCTGTGCTCGCGCTTTTTTTGATACGGATCAAGAGCTAGGTCCCGCCACCGCTCTATGAAACTCCGTAGAAGGAGTTCGCCATGACCAGTGTGAAGGACCTCACCCCGAAATTCCGCAACGTCCGGCTGCTGCTCGCCCGTGAGAAAGGTCATCCGGAAGGCGACCGCGAAGAGGGCTATGACGTGCTCGCTCCGTTGACCGGCGAAGGCCGGATCGATGCGCAAGAGTGGAAATCGCACAAGGCCTCGTGCCGCGTTCGCCGATTTCGCACTGGCGAGGAGGATCTGGTCGGTCGGCTGAGGCGCAAGCCCGGCGGACATTGGTTCTTCGACTATGCCGACGGCGACCGCGACGACGAGATCGGCTTTCGTCTCGGCGACGAACGGTTCGTGACCGGCGAGTATGTGTCGATCGAGCGCAACGGCGCCATGCACACGTACCAGGTGGCGAGGGTCGAGCGGCCCTGACGCGGCGACGCAAGGCTCCCCTGGAGTAGACCATGTCGCGACGCATCTTGATTGTGGTCGGCCATCCCGATCCGTCCCCGGACCGGCTCTGCCGCGGTCTCGCCAGGGCCTATGGCGAGGGCGCGGAGAAGGCGGGGCACGCCGTCCGCCGGGTCGACCTGGCGGCGATCGATTTCCCGATGCTGCGGACAATGCAGGAGTTCGAGCACGGTTCAATTCCCGATGAACTGAAGGACGCAGCCGAAGCGATCGTCTGGGCGGAGCACATTGTCTTTGTTTTTCCGCTGTGGCTTGGGACCATGCCGGCCATGCTCAAGGCATTTCTGGAACAGGTCATGCGGCCGGGGACGGCCTTTGCCTATCCGGACAAGGGCGGCAGCTTTACCAAGACACTGCTTCGCGGCCGCTCCGCGCGCGTTGTGGTGACGATGGGTATGCCTTCCGTTCTTTACCGGCTATGGTTCCTGGGACACGGCATCGCCGGCATGAAGCGAAGCATCCTGCATTTTGTCGGTATCAGTCCGGTGCGCGAGACGTTGTTCGGCATGGTCGCCGGCGCCAGCGATGCGACCCGCGCGAAGTGGATCAGCCAGATCCGAAATCTTGGCGAGCGGGCCAGATAATCCTCAACCGCCAATCACGGTACCAGGACGGCGGCGCCGCTCAATCTGCCTTGCCTCAGATCGTCCAGTGCCTGATTGGCCTGTTCCAGTGAGTAGACCTTGGTGTGGGTGCGTGCCTGCGCACGCTTGGCAATGGGGAAAAACTCTTCGGCATCGCGGCGCGTCAGGTTTGCCACCGACACCAGTTCGCGCTCTTCCCAGAGCAACTCGTAGGCCATCGCCTGAATGTCACTCATAGGGATGCCGCCGCAAACCACCCGGCCGCCCTTGCGGACGGCACCAAGCGCGATCGGCACCAAGTCACCCACAGGAGCAAAGATGATCGCGGCATCGAGTTGCCCGGGCGGAAGTTGATCCGAACCGCCCGCCCAGGTCGCTCCAAGCGAGCGCGCGAAATCCTGTGCTTGCTCGTCACCGGGCCGGGTGACAGCGAAAATCTCACGGCCTTGCCAGATCGCGATCTGAGCGACGATGTGCGCGGCGGCGCCGAAGCCGTAAATCCCGAGCCGCTTGCCGTCGCCGGCCTTCTTCAGGCATCGCCAGCCGATCAGGCCGGCGCAAAGCAAGGGTGCCAGCGATACGGGGTCGGCATCCCGGTCCAGATCGAAGGCGAATTGCGCGTCGGCAATGACATGGCTGGCAAAGCCGCCATCGCGCGTGTAGCCCGTGAAATCTGGCTGATCGCAAAGATTTTCATGTCCTGTGGCGCAGTAGGGACAACGCCCGCAAGTATGCCCAAGCCATGGCACACCGACTCTCTGCCCGATCCTGGAAGGCGCCACCCCCTTGCCCACGGCATCGACGATGCCGACGATTTCGTGACCGGGAACGAGCGGCAATTTTGGGTGATGCAGATCGCCATCTATGACGTGAGATCGGTCCGACAGATAGCGCATGCCTCGACCTTCAACCTGATCTCACCCATCCCCGGTAAGGGGTCGAATCTTCGACCAGTTTCAAGGGAGTGCCTATGCTTTCGAGCACCATTGCTCTTATGACGCGCTCCATGTTGCCCCGCAAACAAACGAAGCCGATTACGATCAACTCCTCCGCTATTCCCGGCACCAGGCGATGGGATGCGATCCGGGCAACCTTTCGAAAACGGCGACAAGTCGCAGGCTCCTAGCGCTGCTCTGTTTTGGGGGTTCATGGACCGACGGTGAACTCGGTCCACATGCCGGCGCCAAAATGACCTGGCACGTTGCAGATAAGCAGGTATTTTCCAGCCTTCAGGTCGACGGTCAATGTGCCCGATTTGCCGGGATCGAGCTCCGAAACCTCGCCCTTGTCGCCCGCCTTGTCTTCGTCGACCCGGTTCTCGGCCTCAACATAGGGAAGCGGCTTGCCGGGATCGGCAAGGTACATCACGATCATTTCGTGAACGGTGTCCTTGGAGTCATTCTTCACTTTGAATGTGACCTCCCCGGCCTTCACGGCTCCGGGGGACGCCTTGATGCCCATGGTGGCCTTCGAGAGATCGCGTCCTGGCGTTGCATAAGCAAGAGCCATCGGCATCTCCGTACTCGCGCCCTTGTCCGAAAGCGAGACCTGAACAAGCTCGGCAGTCCGCGCAACGCCCGCACTGCTTGCCATCAGCATTGCGGCCGCAAGCCCGAGCGCCACTCTCCTCGATATGGTTTCCACGGTATTCCTCTTTCAGGACGGCAGCAGAAGCGCTCTACATCCTGGCGGTCATCATGCTCGCAGCACACCCGCGGTCGTTGCGCCAGATCAAACCGACCGATGCGAGCCCGATCTGCGGCCCGACCAAACTGTCAGCCAGTTGTCAGGTTGAAGTGGTTATTTCGGAACCAATGACGGCGAAAAGGCCGTCTGACAGACCGATCGAAATCCACCCGCAGGCGCAAAATCGGCGCCCAACTCCCGAATGGAGCCATCATGTATCGCACACTCGTCCTCGCCGCTCTCGCTGGCATGATTGCAGGACCGGCGCTCGCCGCCGGCGACAGCTGCAGCACCGCCCCGAAATCACAGTTCAAGCCCAAGGCAACGCTCGAGGCGCAATTGACCGGCCAAGGCCTCACCGTGCGCCAGATCAAGGTCGAGAAGGGTTGCTACGAAGTCTACGCGGTCGACAAGGCCGGCAAGAAAGTCAACCTGGCCTACAATGCCGAAACCCTTGAAAAGCTCGACAATGCCGAAGCCGGCGAAAACTGATCTGCGTGTTTCAGCCACTGCGGACGTGCAGCCATCTTCGCAGATGGTGCGCGTCTGGGACCTGGTCGTACGGAGTTTCCACTGGGCGCTGGTGCTCAGCTTCGTAACGGCCTGGTTCACCTCCCATTCCTCCGAGGTCTTGCACCATTTGGCAGGTTACGCCGCCGCCGCCCTGGTCGTGATGCGGCTCCTGTGGGGCGTTGTGGGCACGCCCTATGCGCGGTTCACTCAATTCGTGCGAGACCCGGCGACGGTGCTGCGCTATCTCTCTGCAATACCGAGCGGTCGCGAAGCCCGCTACATCGGCCACAACCCGGCCGGCGGCGCAATGGTGGTCGCGCTGATGGCTGCGATGGGGTCAACCGCACTGACCGGCTGGCTGATGACTACGGACGCCTATTTCGGCGTGTCGCGGGTTGAAACGGCGCACAGCCTGAGCGCGCACGGCTTACTTGTGCTGGTCCTCTTCCATATAGGCGGCGTCGCGCTGGCAAGCTTTCGCCATCGCGAAAACCTGGTACGGGCCATGATCACCGGGCGAAAACGCAAAGCCGAGTCGGCGGACATCGCCTGACGACCTGCCAATGGGCCAAATTCGATTTGCGCCCCGGCCGATATCGGGGGCGCGTGTCGGTCGCTCCTTGTTCAACATGGCCCTGGAAGCGCGCGATGCGACATGGGCGGAGCGGATAATATAAGAGCAGGCATTGGTGCGGCGACCCAGAAACCGGAACACCAACGCCACTCTTTTTATTCAGCAACCGCTTATTGACCCGCATCAAAGCTGCCGGTCCTGCCTTCCTGTTTATTGCCTCCCATCAGAGCTTTCAAAAGTGGGGAGAGCATCATGACTACGGCTGATTTCAACATCCCGGTTCCGCAAGTCGGTACCTTGGCGCCTGCGAAACTTCGATTGGGGTCGTTGACCGCCTTGGTCATCGGCTCGATGGTCGGGTCCGGCGTCTTCAGCCTGCCGCAGAACATGGCGGCAGGCGCTGGTCCCCTCGCAATTCTGATTGGCTGGGGTATCACCGCGTTCGGCATGCTGGCGCTGGTCTTCGTCTATCAATCGCTTGCGACCCGCAAGCCCGAGCTCGACGCCGGTCCCTATGCTTACGCCAAGGCCGGCTTTGGTCCCTTCATCGGCTTTAACAGCGCCTGGGGCTACTGGATCAGTGCCTGGGTCGGCAACGTCTCCTATGCTGTGATCGTGTTCAGCGCCCTGTCCTATTTCTTTCCGGCCTTCGGTGACGGAAACACCTGGCAGGCGGTGCTCGGCGCATCGGTCCTGCTGTGGCTGATCCACATCCTGGTTCTCGCCGGCATCCGGCAGGCCGCGGTCGTCAACCTCATAGTCACCGCGGCAAAGATCGCTCCGATCGTCCTGTTCGTTGGCGTTGTTGCCGTTGCCTTCAAGCTTCAGGTCTGGTCCCTCGACTTTACCGGTCTCGGCAACGCCAGTCTCGGCTCGATCACCGCACAGGTGAAGAGCACGATGCTGGTGACGTTGTGGGTGTTTATCGGCATCGAGGGCGCCAGCGTCTTTTCTGGCCGTGCGGAGCGCCGCAAGGACATCGCCACCGCGACGGTTCTTGGCTTCTTCACATGCCTCGCGCTCTACGCCCTGGTGTCGCTGCTGTCACTCGGCGTCCTCAGTCAACCCGAACTCGCCGGCCTGAAGAACCCCTCCATGGCCGGTGTGCTAGAAGCCGTTGTCGGCCCGTGGGGCGCTAGCCTCATCAACATCGCGCTCGTGGTGTCGGTGGTCGGCGCCTTCCTGAGCTGGACGCTGCTTGCGGCTGAAATTCCGCATGTCGCCGCCAAGGACGGCACAATGCCGAAGTTCTTCGGCTGGGAGAGCGAACGCGGTGTGCCATCGACCTCGCTGCTGATCACCAACCTGCTCGTCCAGGCATTCCTGGTGATCACGCTCTTCGCCCAAAGCACCTATCAAGCGCTGTTCTACATCGCGTCGGCCGCGATCCTGGTTCCCTACATTTTTTCCGGAGCTTACGCAGCCAAGCTCGCGCTGACCGACGAGAGTTACGGGAATGGCGAGCAGCGCGTCGGGGCTCTTTTTGCCGGATTGCTGGCCACGGTCTACGGACTGTGGCTCGTCTATGCGGCGGGACCCGCCTACCTGTTCATGTGCGCGATCCTCTATGCGCCCGGCATCATCTTCTACATCTGGGCGCGCCGCGAAACCAACCAGCGTGTGTTCCACCCTGCCGAAGCAGCGCTCGCCGCAGCTCTCGTCGCCGTCGCCATCCTCGCCGTTTACGAGATGTGGACCGGCGCCGTCAGCCCGCTTTGAAGGGATCGGTTCGATGACAAGCCTGGGTGTTCACTCCGAAGTCGGCCGTCTGCGCGAGGTTATGGTCCATCGTCCGGACCTCAGCCTGCGCAGGCTGACGCCGGAGAACTGCAAGGCGCTGCTTTTCGATGACGTGCTATGGGTCAAGCGCGCCCGCCAGGAGCACGATGTCTTCGTCGATGCATTGCGTGAACGCGGCGTCGTGGTCCATTCCTTCGGAGAGCTCCTGGCTGAGACGATGAGCCTGGCCAAGGCCCGCGAGTGGCTTCTCGACCGCAGGGTCCACCCCGGGGTCGTCGGTCTCGACATGGTCAATGAGCTGCGCGGATGGCTCGATGATATGCCGTCGGCGCAGCTTTCGTCCTTCCTCGTCGGCGGGGTTGCCAGGGCGGAGCTTCCTTTCGAACCCAAAGGTCTGACCGGGAGGACGCTCGCCCCCCAAGATTTCGTGCTGCCGCCGCTTCCGAACCAGCTGTTCACCCGCGACAGTTCCTGCTGGATCTACGGCTCAGTCTCGGTCAATTCCATGTACTGGGCTGCGCGGCGCCCTGAAGCCGCCAACGTCGAGGCCGTCTACCGCTTCCATCCTCGCTTTCGCGACAGCGGCATACCTTTCGTGTCGCCGGACCTAGGCACAGGCACGAGCCTCGAAGGCGGCGACGTTATGCCGATCGGTGGCGGGACTGTTCTCGTCGGCATGGGGGAGCGCACCACGCCGCAAGCCGTTGGCGACCTGGCCCGCAAGCTGTTCGCAGCCGGTGAGGCAACACGCGTGATTGCCGCCTTGATGCCACGCGACCGCAGTTTCATGCATCTCGACACCGTCTTCACCTTCTGCGATCGCGATCTTGTGACCTTGTATCCACCGGTGGTCGACCGCTTGCGCTCCTTCTCGCTGCGGCCGGGCGATGGCGAGGCGGCGGTCGAGGTCACGGATGAGGCAAAACCATTCACGGCTGTCATTGCCGAAGCGCTTGGGCTGAAAACGCTCCGAATCATCGCCACCGGTGGCGACCGCTACGAGGCCGAACGCGAACAATGGGATGATGGCAACAATGTCGTTGCGGTCGAACCCGGCGTGGTGGTCGGTTATGACCGCAACGTCTACACCAACACGCTTCTGCGCCGCGCGGGCATCGAAGTGATCACCGTCGAGGGGGCTGAACTCAGCCGCGGCCGCGGCGGTGGCCATTGCATGACCTGTCCGGTGGTCCGCGACGCAATCTGACGTGAAAGGAATTCTGGATGTCGACCAATCTTCACGGCCGCTCCGTCCTGACGCTGGACGATCTCACCGCCGATGAAATCCGCTTTCTTCTTAAGCTTGCCGCGGACCTCAAGGCGGCCAAACTCGCCGGGCATGAGATCCCGCGTCTGGTCAGGAAAAACATCGCACTGATCTTCGAGAAGGACTCGACTCGCACGCGCACAGGGTTCGAAGTCGCGGCCTACGACCAGGGCGCACACGTGACTTACTTTGGTCCCAGCGGCAGCCATATTGGCCACAAGGAATCGATGAAGGACACGGCGCGCGTGCTCGGTCGCATGTACGATGCGATCGAATATCGCGGCTTTGGCCAGCACCAGGCGGAATTGCTTGCCGCGCATGCCGGCGTGCCCGTCTACAACGGCCTCACCAACGAGGCGCATCCAACACAGATCCTCGCCGACCTCATGACCATGCGCGAATACACGCACAAGCATCTTTCGGACATGACCGTCACCTTCGTCGGCGAAGGGCGCGACAACGTCGCGCTGTCGCTGGCACTAGGCGCAGCCAAGGTCGGTATCGACATGCGCATCGCCTCGCCAAGGGAGCTCTGGCCGGATGAGGTATTTTGCGGCCATGTCGGAGAGCTCGCAGCACAAAGCGGCGGCCGCTTCCGGCTCGACGAGAATGTGACGGGTTGCGTCCAGGATGCCGATTTCATTTACACCGACGTGTGGATGTCAATGGGCGAGGACAAATCCGGCTGGGCCGAGCGTATTCGTCTTTTGACACCCTACCGCGTGACCGGCGAGGTAATGGCTGCCGCCGGCAACCCCCACGTCAAATTCATGCATTGCCTGCCGGCGTTCCATGACACGGATACCGAGATCGGTGCCTTCGTTGCGAAGGAATATGGCATCGATTGCATGGAGGTCACCCACCAGGTGTTCGAGTCTGCTGCCTCCATCGTTTTTGATCAGGCCGAAAATCGCATGCATACAATCAAGGCGCTCCTCGTCGCCACGATCGGTAACTGAGATGCTGATCGTCGTTGCACTTGGCGGAAACGCGCTACTGCGACGCGGCGAACCGATGACGGCCGAAAACCAGCGCGCCAACATCGTGCGCGCTGCCGCTGTGTTGGCGAAGCTGGTCAACACAGGGCACTCGATTGTCGTCACGCACGGCAACGGTCCGCAGGTGGGACTGTTGGCCCTGCAGGCAGCGACAACTGCGGACGGTCGCACATTTCCACTCGACGTGCTTGGCGCCGAGAGCGCGGGGATGATCGGCTACGTCATTGAGCAGGAGCTCTGCAACCTCCTTAAGGAGAGGCTTTTTGCGACGCTGCTGACGCAGGTGAGGGTCGATCCGCAGGATCCGGCCTTCGCTCATCCAACGAAGCCTATCGGCCCTGTCTACGATGAGACAACCGCACGCAGGCTTGCCAGCGAGCGCGATTGGCAGATCGCGCCAGATGGCGACAAGTGGCGCCGCGTCGTGCCTTCGCCCAGGCCCCTGGCAATCCTGGAAGCATCGGTAATCGCGTTCCTGGTCGAGCGCGGCGTGATCGTCATCTGCACCGGTGGCGGCGGTGTTCCTGTGATAGCAAGGGAGGACGGCAGTCTTTGCGGTGTGGAGGCAGTCATCGATAAGGACCTGGCAAGCGCACTTCTCGCCCGACAGCTGAGAGCCGACATGCTGCTCATGCTGACCGATGTCGACGCCGTTTATGAAGGCTACGGCACGCCGGGCGCTCGCGCGCTTCGTCAAGTGCGGTCAACGGAAATATCAGGGCGGAATTTTGCAGTGGGATCGATGGGGCCAAAGATCGAAGCTGCGGTCGAATTCGCGCAAGCGACTGGCAATCCTTCAGCGATAGGCCAACTCAAGGACGCCGTTGAAATCGTCAAAGGCGAGCGAGGCACCCTGTTCGCCCCCTGAGCCGTCCGGCCTTCAAGGCCTTCGAGCATTTTTCCAGCCGGGTTGCTCGCTGAGATCCCAGTACCTCTAAAATTCATCGTCATGCGCATCGCTTGATCGCCGTCAAGGCAAGCCGCGTCGCACGTTAGGTTGCTCCTGGAAACGCGAACGGGGCGCCGGCGGATGAGCTACAAATCCATTCGCTTGAACGTGGACATTGACGGTCCGATCGAGCCCATTGCCAGGGTAGGTATCGACCTCGCCCGGTTGATAGGCTTTTTGCGCGGCCGAAGCTCCGCTGCCGGTGACAATGGCTCCGGAAGGCGCCGAGCTGGCCGCGCAGTTTGTGGGAGCAGTCGATGGCGAGCGCAGTGCCGAGCACCGCGCCCGCATCTGCGCCGGCAAGATCATAGGCGAGAAGCCCGAGCGCGACAGTGGCGAGGCCGGTGCCGATGAGCGCGATGACCTGCGCCATGAACAGATGCCGATAGGTGCGATCGGCGAGAACTTCCAGCATGATTATCTTCTCGGGATGCTTGGGCGGCGTAAGGTGCCACGCCAGTAGTAGGATCAGTGTTTGTGGCCTTCCGGCTCAACCATCTTGAACGGCAGGACCTGTTGCTTGCCCTTTGAGGTCAGGATCAGCCTCGCCTCGAACTCGTGCGGCTCGGCGGGGGCGACGCTGCTTTCACGACGGTGGTGATTGCCGGCGACAGGCCCGAGCGAAAGCGTCTCGGGATCTTCGGACCGGTCGATGATCACGGTCGCCCCTAGATCGTCGGCATGGCTGTCGATGGTGAGACGGAAGCGCTCGCCAGCGGGCGTATCGACGATTTCGAGCGTTCCCGTTGCCAGGTCGCTGACGACCTTGAAAGGCTCCGG
>NZ_VFUH01000013.1:0-150548 GCF_006440475.1 Mesorhizobium sp. B2-6-1 | reverse complement strand
GCCACCTGGTGTGGGGAAATGGTCCTGAGCGACGCGATGCAGGATGAGGCGATCGAATGTTATTTCGGTCGCGTCGAAGCCAGCACCAAGGCGCGCATGTTTGTCTACCAGATGCTGGGCGACTTGAAATGGTCGCTGTGGTGCATGGTCCAGAACATTACCTCGAGCATCGACTTCGACTTCTACAAATACGGCGTGTGGAAGCAGATGCGCCTGCGCTCGACCCTTCAGAATCCATATTGGGACCGCGCCCTCACGTCCCTGTAGGAGCCCGCCAGCTTCTGGCTCGAGGCTTCCCTTGCCATTCGAGGATTGTTGCTACATCTGGGCAGTGGAGGCCACCGGTGGAATGACTGCTTTCTGCGCTGAAAGCAGACCGTCAGCTTCGTTGTTGGCCACAACCGCGGGAGCCTCGGGTTTGCGCAATGTTGCGAGTGCCAACGCCGGAGGAGGAAGACCGTGGCCGGTTGAGCAGAGTGGGCAGATTAATTAATTGCGAGCAGGGAGTCTCGAAGTCCGGCAATCCTAGGCTCCGGCCGACGCTTGTCTAGGTTGCGTGGGTCTGGGTGCCCCATCAACCCAATTCGCACTGAGCCAGTGGTTCAGGGCGCGAGTCATCCCGAATGGTGGCCGGTGCAAGAAGGCGGCATGGTCGCCCTCGCTCGGAAACTGTTTGTTGCGCTGTGGAAATACGTGAATTCCGGAGTCGTTATAGAAGGAGCTCTCCTGACGAAACCATCAGCATAGAGTAACCGCCCGATTGTCACCGCCTATTCCTAGAGCGCCTCCGAGACGCCTTCGACGCCGGCCAGCTTCGCTTCTTCAGCGATCTCGCTAGCCTGGCCGACCCTGCTACTTTCTGCGCCCAACTGGCTGGACTGAAGCGGATCGAGTGGTCGTTTACGCCAAGCCCCCGTTCGGCGGTCCAAAACAGGTCCTCGCCTACCTTGGTCGCTACACCTACCGCGTCGCCATCGCCAACAGCCGCCTCGTGAGCCTGGATCATGGAGTTCTGGTCAGCTTCCGCTGGAAGGACTATCGCCACCACGACAAGTCCAAGCACAAGCTCATGACCAAGATCACACTTGCGGGGCTGATTAAGCCAGCAACCGAGAATGTCTCAAGGTAAGCCGAGCAGACGACCAATTCTTCAGACAGAATGTCAGAGGAAGCGAGGCTCACTGCTATAACATGGGGTTTCACATTGTCGTTTCGGTGAGTCAGATTTGGATCATCCGTATCAGGCTGCGATAGGTCTTCTCCAACGCGTCAAAGCCACCTTCGCCCAGTGTAATTGGCGCGGCGTTGTCGGCGATCGCCGCGAACAGCAGCGCGGCGTCGCCGGGCACGACATTCGGCGACAACTCGCCGCGCCGGCCCGCCGCCGACAGCGCGCCGGCAAACAACGCCGAGAGCTCCGCGCTGAAATGGCCGAGCATCTTCTGGCCGTCGGCATCAAGGAGGTCGGCATCCTGCCGCAGCCTCGAAATCAGGCTCCAGTTTTGCCCTTCTGTGCCGGCTGGGTTGAAATGCCGGAAGCGGGCGCGGCTGTAGGCGATCATCGCCTCGACCTGCTCCTCGAGGCTTGACCCCTCATGCGACCAGACAGCCCGCAAGCCGCTCAGCGTCGCCTGCATGTAGTCGTCAAGCACCTCGTCGACGAGCGCCTGTTTGTTGCCGAAATGATAGTGGATGTTGGCGCGCGTCGTGCCGAGCGCCGCCGAAATATCCCCAAAGCTGGTGCCGCGATAGCCGTGGCGCACCAGAAGCTCCAGCGCCGTATCCTTGATCGCCTGTCTGGTGTCGGTCTCGTCCATGCTTCCATCATAGCCAAATGCGTTGGCCGTGGACGCCGAAGCTTTGCTGCATCCCCAGCATTTGACGGAACACTGACTTGCAGGTAAGTAAGTAGAAAATCAGCGGGAGGATACGTGGTGCGGATGCGGACATTCAGCGATATCGAAGGATCGGCGCCGCAGGCCGTCCGCGCCGGTGACCTGGTCTTCATCGGCGGGCTGATGGCGACGGACGTCAGCGGCAATATCGTCGCAACCGGCATAACGGGTCAGGCGCGCGTCATTTTCGATCGGCTGGCGGCCCTTCTCGCCCAGGCCGGCGCCGGCATGACCGATGTGGTCAAGCACAACATCTATTTCAGTTGCAAGGCCGATGCCGTGGGCGCCTTGCTCGACGAACTCGATGCCGTGCGCGCCGGCTGTTTCACCGCTCCCGGCCCGACCACCACCGAAATCCGCTGCGGCCTCGACCGCGAGGGCGCGCTGCTGATGGTCGACGCCTGGGTGGTGATCGGCGGCAAGCGCGAACTGCTCGACCCCCCGGGTCACTGGCGCTGGCGCAGGGAGCTGCCCTTCGTCCATGGCTGGAAGGTCGGCGACATGCTGTTTGTCGGCGGCCAGCGCTCGCTCGATGCCGAAGGCAATGTGCTCGGGCTCGGCGACATCGAGGTGCAGACCGACGAGGCCTTCCGCAACCTCGACACCATGCTGCGGTCGGGCGGCGGCGACCGCCACAGCCTGATGCGCCAGAACACCTATTTCCGCTTTTTCGGCGAAGGCCGCGAGGTCACCGACTACTGGGAGAAGATGACCAATGTGCGCCGCCGCTACATGTCGGTGCCTTCGGCGGCCGGTGCCGGACTGCGCATCCAGGGCATGGGCAATGCCGGCGAACTGATCCAGGTCGAGGGCATCGGCATGCTCGGCGACGACAAGCAGCGCCTGCAGCCGGCCAACCATTGGGACTGGAGCATTCCCAACACCCAGTTCACGCAAGGTTGGAAGATTGGCGGGCTCGCCTTGATCGGCGGCCAGATCTCGGCCGACAACAAGGCGCAGGCCGTCGGCGACGACATGGAGACGCAGACCCGCAACGTCTTCGAGTTCATCCGCCGCACGCTGGCCGAAGGCGGGCTCGACGAAAGCGACGTCGCCAAGCTCTATATCTACTATCACGCCGAAGGCAGCTGGGCCGGGATCGAGGCGACGCGCGCGGTGATTGCCCGCGTGCAGCGCGAATTCTTCCCCGAGCCCGGTCCGGCGGTGACTGCGATCCGCGTCGCCGGCTTTGCCTTCGAGAACCTGCTGATCGAGATCGAGGCGATGGCGGTGACGCGAGGCTAATGTCGAAACACGATTTCACCGCCGCCGAATTCGCCGATCGTCTGGCGCGTGTCCGCGCCGCCATGGCCGCACGCGACCTCGACTGGCTGATTGCCGTTCACCCCGCCTCCATCCATTGGCTGACCGGCAGCGACGCCAAGAGCTACCAGGAATTCCAATGCCTGCTGGTCGGCGCGCGCAACGAGCCGCTCGTCGTGCTGACACGCCAGGGCGAAGTGCACGAATTCGAAACGGATTCAGCTGCCGACGAGGTGCATGGCTTCGGCGGCGGCGAGAACGAGGATCCGGTCGCGGCCTTCGCCGACGTGGCGCGGCGCCACGACGTGCTAGGCAGGCGCGTCGGCCTCGAAGTGCCGGCCTACTATCTTCACCCACATCATTGTCTCGGCCTTCGCGCCGTCATCGGCGATACCTTGCTTGCCGAGGCGACGGAACTGATCGCCGGCCTGAAGCTGGTGAAGTCGCCGGCCGAGATCGCTTATATCAGGCGCGCGGCGGCCCTTGCCGACCTTGGCATGGAGCGTTTTGCCGGCGAGTTCGCGGCGGGCCTGTCGGAACTGGCGCTGGCCGGCACCATCCACGAGACCTTGCTGCGCAACGGCAGCGGCATCGCCGCCAGCCCGATCAACCTCGTCTCCGGCCCGCGCTCCGCCTACAGCCACGGCGCGCCGACCGCGCGCCGGCTTGAACATGGCGATTTCGGCAATCTCGAATTCGGCGCCACCTTCAACCGCTACACAGCCACCATCGGCCGCAATTTCGCGCTGGGCAAGCCGACGCCGCGCATGGCCGAACTGCACGACATCGTGCTGCGCGCCGGCGACGCCATGATCGCGGCGATTCGCGACGGCGTGCCGGCAACCGTGCCGCACCAGGCGGCCCGCGCCGTCATCGGCGAGGCCGGGCTCGAAGCCTGCCGTGTCCACACGTCCGGCTATGCGCTGGGGCCAGGCTTTCCGCCGAGCTGGGCCGAGCCGCTGCACATGATCGGCGACAGCCCGCACATGCTGAAGGCCGGCATGGTGGTCACCATCGAGCCGCCGGTCTATATCGGCGCCGAAGGCCTTGGCGCCCGCATCATCGACAATGTGCTTGTCACCACGGCCGGTGCGGAGGTGCTGTCCCGCACGCCGCGCGACATCATCGTCGCGGGCTGAGCCTCCCTACCCTCCAAGCTCATGCGCGATCTCGGCACAAGCGAGCTTCAGCCGCGCCAGCATGGCCTCGAAATTGGGCGCGGCGCTGCGTCGGCTGACCGCCGCCACCGTCACGCAGGCCACGGCGCGCCCGTCGCCGGCGATGATCGGACAGACGACGTCGGTCACGCCGATGATGTCGCGGCTCTCGTGGATGATGGCGCCGCGCTCGCGCACCGCGTCGAGTTCGGCGGCGAGCGTCGTCGGGTCCGGCGGCTCACGCATCAGCATCAGGCATTCGGCGATCATCCGGTCACGCACGGGCTTGGGCTGGAACGCCATCAGCACCAGGCCGGAATGGGCATCCGCCAGCGGCCGGCGATAGCCGAGCTTGAGCGAGAAGTTCATGTCCGCCCCGCCCGATGCCGCCGCGATGATGACGGTTTCACCGCGATGCGCGACGACCAGATGCGCCGCCTGGTGCACCTCCTCGGCGAAGCGCTCGACGATGGGGGCCGCCGTGCTGACCAGGTCGCGGGCGCGCGCCGTCTGCATGCCAAGCCCGAACAGCTTGTTCGACAGCATCAGCCCCTCGCCGCCCTCATCGCGCTGGAGGTAGCCGCGCGCAAGCAGCACATGGACCATGCGGAAGATCTCGTTCTTCGATCGCCCCAGTTCCTCGGCGATCTGGCGCGTGCCCATGCGCTGGCCGGCATTGGCCAGCAATTCGAGGATATCCAACCCCTTTTCCAGGGCCGGCGCGCTGTAATTCAGCTTGTCGTCCGTCATTTGCATCCGCTTCATAGATGACGCTTGACGTCACATATGAAGCGACGATAGCGTGGTGTCCAGCAAATCCGAGCGGAAAATAGCGATCTGCCTGGAGTTGCATAGGGGGACGCTCTACTTCCATGAGCTATAATTTCAAATTTGATGTCCTGCTGCGCTATATCCCCGAGATTGTGCAAGGCGTGCTGCTGACCTTGCAGTTCTCGGTCGTCACCATGCTCTGCGGCCTTGCCATCGGCTTGATCGTCGCCATGGCCTCGATCAGCCCGCTGATGCCGCTGCGCGCCTGCGCTCGCGTCTATGTCGAGGCGCTGCGCAACACGCCGCTGCTGGTGCAGCTGTTCATCGTCTTCTTCGGCCTGCCTTCGATCGGCATCAAGCTTGGCGCCAACACCGCTGCGCTGATCGCGCTGTCGATCAACATGGGCGCCTATGGCGCGGAGATCCTGCGCGCCGGTTTCCAGTCGGTGCGCCAGAGCCAGGTCGAGGCTGGCCGCTCGCTCGGCCTCACCGCCGGCCAGACCTTCCGCCATGTCGTGCTGTTCCAGGCGGTCAAGACCATCTACCCGGCGCTGGCCAGCCAGTTCGTGCTGATCATGCTGACCACCAGCGTCGTCTCCTCCATCGGCGCCACCGAGCTGTTCCACCAGGCCGCCTTCATCGACTCGCGCACCTACCGCTCCTTCGAGACCTACACGCTGATCACCATTTCCTATCTCGTGCTGACCCTGGGCTTCCGGGCCTTCTTCGCCGGCGTCTACTGGATGGTCTTCGTCAGGAGGCCGCGCCGATGATCCGCGAATTTGGCGGCACCGATATCGTCTACCTGATCGAGGCCGCGCGCTGGACGATGCTGCTGGCGCTCAACGCCACGGTGGGCGGCGGGCTGCTCGGCATCGTCGTCGCCGTCCTGCGCGTCATCCCATTCAAGCCGCTCAACTGGCTGGCCATCGCCTGGATCAACCTGATCCAGGGCACGCCGCTACTCGGCCAGCTCTTCGTCTTCTTCTTCGGCCTGCCGCTGATCGGCCTCTCGGTCGACGCCTGGACGGCGGCGGCACTTTCCCTGTCGATCTACGCTTCGGCCTTCTTCGGCGAGATCTGGCGCGGCAGCCTGCAATCGGTGTCGCAGCGGCAATGGGAGGCGGGTGCCGCGCTCGGCCTCACCTACGCGCAGCGCCTCGGCCATGTCGTGCTGCCGCAGGCGATCCGCATCTCCGTCGCGCCGACCGTCGGCTTCCTCGTCCAGTTGGTGAAGAACACCTCGCTCACCGCGCTGATCGGCTTCGTCGAACTGACCCGCGCCAGCCAGATCATCAGCGGCGCGACCTTTGCCCCGCTGCCGGTCTACCTCACCGCCGCCGCCATCTATTTCGTCATCTGCTTTTCCCTCTCCCAGCTCGCCCGCATGCTGGAAAGGAGACTTCATGTCGCTCGTTGAAATCGCCGATATCCGCAAGCGCTTCGGCGCCATCGAGGTGCTGAAGGGCATCTCGCTCAACGTGGAAAAAGGCGAGATCGTCGCCGTCATCGGCCGCTCCGGCTCGGGCAAGTCGACCATGCTTCGCTGCATCAACGGGCTGGAGAAGGTGCAGGCCGGCCGCATCGTCGTCGACGGCATCGACGTCACCGCGCCCAGGGCCGACCTCAACCTTCTGCGCCAGCGCGCCGGCATGGTATTCCAGAGCTACAATCTGTTCCCGCATCTCAATGTCGAGCGCAACGTCACGCTGGCGCTGAAGCTGGTGCGCAAGCTCGACACGCCGGCCGCCCGCGAAGTCGCCCGCGCCGTGGTCGCCAAGGTCGGCCTCGCCGACAAGCTGCTTGCCTATCCCGACGAATTGTCCGGCGGCCAGCAGCAGCGCGTCGCCATCGCGCGCTCGCTGGCCATGCAGCCGACCCTGATGCTGTTCGACGAGATCACCTCGGCGCTCGACCCCGAACTGGTCGGCGAAGTGCTGCGCGTGCTCGAAAGCGTCGCCAGCGAAGGCATGACCATGATGCTCGTCACCCATGAGATGAACTTTGCCAAGAACGTCGCCGACCGCGTGATCTTCATGCATGAGGGCCGCATCCACGAGGATGGGCCAGCGCGTGAGACCTTGCTCGAGCCTCGTACGGCCGAACTCAGGAGCTTCCTGAGCGCCGTCCTTCACTAGGAAAAGAAAGTCCAACCAGAAAAAGGGGAAGTTCCATGTTCAAGCATCTCACCAGGATCGTCACAGCCGTGCTCCTGGCCGGCGCCGTCTCGGCAATGCCGGCGCGAGCGGCCGACCTGCAGAAAATCCTGTCCGCTGGCACGGTGCGCATCGGCGTGCCGATCGACGTGCCGCCCTTCGGTTCGGTCGACGCCAAGAACGAGCCGGTCGGCCTCGATGTCGACATGGCCAGGAAGATCGCCGAGGCGCTGGGCGTCAAGCTCGAACTGCAGCAGATCACCGGCGCCAACCGCGTGCCCTATCTGGTCACCGACCGCCTCGACATCGTCATCGCCGCCATGGGCGCGACGCCGGAACGCGCGCTGCAGATCGCCTTCACCTCGCCCTATGCGGCGCTTTCGATCGGCGTCTTCGGCCCCGACAGCATCACGGTGAAGAGCCCGGCCGAGCTCAAGGACGAGACCATCGCGGTGGCGCGCGGCACGACGCAGGATCTCGAACTGACCAAGGCCGCGCCCAACGCCAAGATCGTGCGCTTCGACGACGACGCCACCGCCGCAGCCGCTTTCACCTCCGGCCAGGCGCAACTGCTGGCCACCGCCGATGTCGTGGCCAAGGATTTGATGGACAAGGACGCCAAGGTGCAGCTGAAACCCAAATTCATCCTGCAATTCTCGCCCT
The DNA here is from genome assembly GCF_006440475.1 of Mesorhizobium sp. B2-6-1. NCBI lineage: Bacteria > Pseudomonadati > Pseudomonadota > Alphaproteobacteria > Hyphomicrobiales > Phyllobacteriaceae > Mesorhizobium > Mesorhizobium sp. B2-6-1. Next base: position 142,643 of record NZ_VFUH01000013.1, on the reverse strand, counting down.
GCTACATCGGCATCCAGCAGGGCAGCCCGGAGCTGCTTCGCTGGCTCGACACCTACATCCATCTCGGCATGCTCGACGGCTCGCTCTCGGCGCTGTCGCAGAAGTGGATCGGCACCACGCTGCCGACCCTGCCGCCGATCTGACTTCTTCGGCGGCGGGGGCCTTTCCGCCCTCGCCGCCTCTCCCTCGCCACCTCCATCCCCTAGAGTTTCAAAGAGAAACATGGCCCGCATGTCCACCGCCCGCACCACCATCGATTTCGACCGTTCCGGCAAGCAGATCGGCTTCGTCGACATTCCGCATTCGCCGCATGACGACGCCTGGGGCGCGACCCGCATTCCGCTCGCGGTGATCCGGAACGGCAGCGGGCCGACCGTCATCCTGCAGGCCGGTAACCATGGCGACGAGTATGAGGGGCCGATCACGCTCGGCGAACTCATCCGCGATCTCGACCCGGGCATGGTCAGCGGCCGCATCATCTTCCTGCCGGCGATCAACCTGCCGGCCGTGCTGGCCGGCCGCCGCACCTCGCCCGTCGACGGGCTGAACCTCAACCGCACGTTCCCAGGCGATCCAACCGGCACCATCACCCAGCAGATCTCGGCCTATGTCAGCGACGTCGTCATGCCGCTTGGGCATGCCTATATGGATCTTCACTCCGGCGGTTCCTCGCTCAACATCCTGCCCAGCGCCATCATCGAGCCGGCGCCCGACGCCGCCCACCGCAAGCGCAACACGGAGGCGGTGCTCGCCTTCGATGCTCCGCTCACCGTCGTCATCGACAATCTCGGCGAGCCGCGCACCTCCACGGCCACATCGGTGAGGGCCGGGCTGACCACGGTCGGCACCGAGATGGCCGGCGCCGGCACGGTCTCGCTCGACGCGCTCGGCATCTGCCGCAAGGGCGTGCGCAATGTGCTGAGCCACCTCGGCGTGCTGCCGCCGACAGGCAGGCCGCCTGCCGCGAGGCCCGAAAACATCCTGCGCATTCCCGGCCATGACGGCTATGTGCTGGCCACCACCAATGGCGTGTTCGAACCGTTCCACGCGCTGGGCGCCGAGGTCCATGCTGGCCAGGACGCCGGCCGCATCCACGACCTGGCCGACCCCGGCCGCGCGCCCGAGACCGTGCGCTACCTCTCGGACGGCATCGTCTATGGCCGCCGCCAGCCCGGCCGTGTCGTTGTCGGCAATTGCTGCGTCACCGTCGCTACGCGCTATGAAGGAGAGCTGGCGTGATCGCGCTGGAAGACATCCGTACTGCCGCCGCGCGCATCGAAGGCAATGTCAGGCGTACGCCGATGATTGCCGCCGGCAACCTCAAGACGCCGCTGGCCGGCGGCGTCGACCTGCTGCTGAAGCTGGAACTGCTGCAGGTCACCGGATCGTTCAAGGCACGCGGCGCCACCAACAGGCTGCTCTCGCTCGACCCCGCCGCGCTGGAGCATGGCATCGTCACCGCGTCGGGTGGCAACCATGGCATAGCCACCGCCCGCGCGGGCCTCATGGCCGGTGTGCCGGCCACCATCTTCCTGCCGACCAACGCCTCGCCGGCCAAGATCGAGAAGCTGCGCGCCTGGGGAGCGGCCACCCACATTGTCGGCTCGGCCTGGCACGAATCCAACGAGGCCGCGCAAGCCTTCGTCCGCGAAACCGGCGCCGTCTATTTCCATCCCTTCGCCGACCCGGCTGTGGTCGCCGGGCAAGGCACGGTCGGCCTCGAAATCCTCGACCAGATGCCGGATGTGACGACAGTGTTGGTCGCCATGGGCGGCGGTGGGCTGGTCAGCGGCGTGGCGACAGCGATCAAGGCGCTGGCGCCGCATGTGCGCGTTATTGGAATTGAGGCCACAGGCTCGCCGGTGCTGCTGCGCGCCCTCGAAGCCGGACACAATGTGGCCCTGGACAAGATCACGACATCTGTCGCGACGATGGCCTGCGCCAAAACCGACGATCGCATCTTCGACATTGTGCGCGATAGCGTCGATGAGATCGTGCTTGTCGACGATTCCGAGATGCTGTGCGCCGCCAAAAGCTTGTGGTTCGAGATGGGCCTTGCGGCTGATCTAAGCGGTGCTGCCGCGGTTGCCGCAATTGCGGAGGGTCGGGTGCGGTTCAGCTCAGGCGAGTGCGTCTGTGCCATCATCTGCGGCGCCGGACCAGATGGAATTCAAGGATAGAGCTGACCGAATGTCAGCAGCGAAAAATACCAGACCAAGTTCCAGACTGCGTTTTATGCGACTTTCGAGCACAGACCGGAAACATCGACCGTTTCCGTTCATCGCCCAAGGCCAGTGTAGCGTTGGAAAGCCAAAGTGGGGGTGTCGTTCGTGCGTTTCATATTCGGTGGGGAACCTGTTGACGGTTACTCCAAACAGGTCAACCCGACAGGCCCGGACCAGTGGTCGAGATGACTTCCCCCGTTGCAAGGTTCTCCAGGAATGTCGTCGACGGGACGAAGAACAATGTGCCAGTGACTGCGCGGCTGAAGTCCAGTAACCGATCGTAGTTGCCTGGCGGCCGGCCGATGAACATGTTTTCCAGCATCTGCTCGATTCTGCGCGGAGAACGGGCGTAGCCGATGAAATAGGTACCGAACTCACCCTTGCCGACGTCGCCGAACGGCATGTTGTCGCGTACGATTTCCAACTGCTCTCCGTCCTCGACGATCGTGGTCAGCGCATTGTGCGCCGAGGTCGGTTTCACGTCATCGTCCAGTTCGATATCTGAGAGCTTTTTTCTGCCAACAATTCCCTCTTGATCCTCGATTGGAAGCGCGTTCCATGCTTTCAGATCATGCAGGTACTTCTGCACGATCACATAGCTGCCTCCGGCAAATGAGGGGTCCTCCTCGCTGATGATCGCGGCCTTGACGGCGCGCTCATCCACCGGGTTCTCTGTGCCATCGACGAAGCCGATCAGGTCGCGGTCATCGAAATAGTTGAAGCCGTGCACCTCATCCGCCGTGGAGACTGCGCCGTCGAGCTGCGACATGATCTGTGTCGCCAGTTCGAAGCAAAGGTCCATACGCGATGCACGAATGTGAAAGAGGATGTCGCCCGGCGTCGAGACGGCATGATGCTGACCTTGGATTTCGCGAAATGCATGCAGGTCCTTCGGTCTGGGGGCTCCAAACAAGCGGTCCCAGACATCGGAACCAAACGCCATGACACACGAGAGCCGGCCCTCGAGGTCACGGGAGCCGACCGCGCGCAGAAGTGTGGAAAGATCGCAACATAAGGCGCGCACGGTCGCTTCGTGTTCTGGTCCGGAAATGACCGTCACAACAAGAAATATCGCGGCCCGCGTCAGTTGCGCGACGACCGGTTGAGCAACAGCGGATGGCAATGTCGAATCCACAACAGATCCCTTTCAATCTTGATCGAAACGCCACTGGTCGACCGGCATAGGGCCGGAGGGGCGGAGTTGGATTTACCCAATTCGCGGATCATCTCCGCATCAGTTGGTCACGAGTTCGCCCGATCAGTATTCGCCGACGTCTATGACTGCCTGGGCGAAAGCCTGTGGGGCTTCCTGCGGCAAGTTGTGGCCAATTCCGCCCGTGATGGTCCGATGCGCGTATCTGCCCGAAAATTTCTTGGCATAGGAACTGCTGTCGGGGTGGGGTGCGCCATTGGCATCCCCCTCAAGGGTGATGGTCGGCACCGTGATCAACGGGCTCTCGGCCAGCCGTTTTTCCAGGCCGTCATATTCCGGTTCGCCTTCGGCAAGCCCGAGCCGCCAGCGGTAATTGTGAATGACGATGCTGACGTGATCCGGGTTGCCGAGGCTCGCCGCGCTGCGCTCAAAGGTGGCGTCATCAAAATCCCATTTCGGCGAGGCGATCCGCCAGATAAGGTTTGCAAAATCGCGCCGGTATTGTTCGTAGCCGGCCCGGCCGCGTTCCGTCGCAAAATAGTACTGATACCACCATTGGAGCTCGGCCTTCGGCGGCAGCGGCATTCTGTTTGCCGCGAGACTGCCGATCAGATAGCCACTGACCGAAACGAGAGCTTTGCAACGCTCCGGCCAGAGCGCCGCTATGATGCAGGCTGTGCGCGCGCCCCAATCATAGCCGGCGACGATTGCCTCGCCGATGTTCAGCGCGTCCATCAATTCGATGACATCGACAGCCAGCACAGACTGCTGGCCGTTGCGGACAGTCTGACTTGAAAGAAAGCGCGTGGTGCCACAGCCACGCGAATAGGGAACGATCACGCGATATCCCGCCATCGCCAACAGGGGAGCGACATCGACAAAGCTGTGGATGTCGTAGGGCCAGCCATGAAGGAGGATAATAACGGGACCATTGGACGGACCAGCTTCAGCGTAGCCGACGTTCAGCAGGCCGGCGTCGATTTGCCTGAGCGCTGCGAACGAGGCAGCCGGCAATGGTCCTGCCGTTGCTCCGTCCAGCCCTGAAACGCGTTGCGCCTCGGCTGAGCGAACTGTCGCGAACTGAGCAGCAGCCAGACCCATTGCAGCAACGCCGACGAACGCCCTGCGATAGGGATCAATTTGTCCCGGCCGTCTTGTATTTTCCATTCTTGCAACCTCTTTCACGGCACCGTCCGGATGCCACCTGTTATGGCGCGGCACCGGCATCAGCTTCATTCATCGGCTTGGCGTTCCCGGCCGGCATGCCTTGGCAACCCCCTTGGACAGCCGAGGCGTCGGTGGCTCCGCCGAGCGCTGTTCAGACATACATTGAGCTGGAATGACGCGATCACATGGGAAGGTCATGCCGAGTCCCGCCTCGCCTTCCATGCTTAGAAATTCGGGGCGTAGCCCGTCGCCGCGCTTGGTAGCGATCAGGTGGAGGTTCTGCAGGAACAGAAGCATGGACAAACTCCTTCGTAATGTGTCGTGGCTGAAGGTTGACACGACACGCGGCCGGTCTCGCACTTAGACAAGGCCCTCGCGCTTCATTGCGATGCGAACGGCCGGACGGGCCGCTATTCGGGCGCGCAACGCTTCCAAAGGAGCTGGAACAGGGACTTGGAAGCGGACTGCCCAAAGAAGCATCACGAAAAGGTAGAAGTCCGCTACGCTGGGTTTCTCGCCGAACAGAAAATCCGTCTTGAGACCGTCCGCGAAGAGATCAAGTTGCGATGTAATCGTGGTCCGCGCCTTGGCCTTTTCAGCATCGCTGCCTTGGTGCCACATGGGTTTGAAGCTTCGGTGTATTTCGGTCGAGACGTAGGTCAGCGCTTCGAGAACGCGGGTACGGCCCATTGGCCCTTCCACTCCCAGTGCCGGGTACTGCGACGCAATCCAATCGAGGACGGCGATATTTTCTGTCAGCGTTTCCCCGCTATCCAGCACGAGGGCAGGAACATACCCCTTGCGCGTGACCGTGGTGAAATCATCACCGGAGCCCGTTCGTTTGGTTTTGAGATTGACCGTTTCGCGCTCGAAGGCGGCACCCGCCTCCTCCAGTGCTATGTGGTCGGCCAGGCTGCAGGCGAGAGGGCTATAGTAAAGTTTCACGGGTTTTCCCTTTTTGAATCCTGACGAAGCTTCGCAATTGTCCGGCGGCGGCGCCCGCCTAGCTGGGCACTTGCCAGCGGCGTCCATCAGGTTCCAGAAGATCTCACTTGCCGGGGAGGAAGGCTACGACACCGACAGGTAGGCGTGCCTATGCCGAGGTATGATCAAGCCAAGCAATCGTTCTGCGATTGCCCGTGCAATGCCGGAATCCCGCTCAAGTGGGGAACGGCAACAACCAAGGATTCGCATCCACTACGCCTGGCGTCCTCGAAAGTCCCGCAGTCCTTCGCTCAGGGCTCATAAACGAAAGTATTGGACACATGGGCCCTTGGCACGATGGCCCACATCCCGCTGCGGCCGGCATAGTTCAACTCGAAATGAGCAAACGCGAACGGCGAAAGGCCGCGGCCGGGTTTTCCGACTGCACGCCGACGCACTGAAGCAGCTTTCCAATCAGAGGAGTCGTCGTCATGGCCGAGCTATCCCAGACCGAAACCGGCACTGCCGCATTGCCCGCCGAGGCTGTGGCCGCGGTGGAAGTCGACGTCTCCTCGCTGATGCCGGGAATGTCGCTGGTCGTGCAATGGCGCGGCAAGCCCGTCGTCGTGCGCAACCGCACGGAGAAGGAAATCAAGGACGGCAGAGCTGTCAGCTTGGCCGAGCTCAAGGATTCGGTCGCCCGTAACGCCAATCTGCCGGCCGATGCGCCTGCAATCGACGCCAACCGCACAGCGCCGGGCAAGGAAGCCTGGATCGTGATGGTCCAGGTCTGCACGCATAGCGGCTGCATCCCGGTTGGTCAGCAAGGCGAGTTCGGAGGCTGGCTCTGCCCGTGCCACGGCTCGCAATACGATACTGCCGGCCGCATCCGCAAAGGCCCAGCGCCCGAGAACATGGCGGTGCCGGTGTTCCAATTCATTTCCGACACCAGAATCCGTATCGGCTGAGATGGGGCAATTTCGATGAGCGACAAAAATTCGACCTATACGCCCAAGACCGGTATCGAACGCTGGTTCGACGCCCGCCTGCCGCTGCCGAGGTTGGTGCACGATAGCTTCATCGTCTATCCCGTCCCGCGCAACTTGAACTACGCCTATACGTTCGGCGGCATTCTCACGGTCATGCTGGTTTCGCAGATCCTGACCGGGATCGTGCTTGCCATGCATTACGATCCAGATACCGGGTTGGCCTTCAATTCAGTCGAGAAGATCATGCGCGACGTGAATTCGGGATGGCTGCTGCGCTCTCTCCACGCGAACGGCGCCTCCTTCTTCTTCATTGCCGCCTACATCCATATCTGCCGCGGGCTCTACTACGGCTCTTACAAGGCGCCGCGTGAGCTGCTGTGGGTGCTCGGATGCACCAACCTCTTGCTTATGATGGCGATCGCCTTCATGGGCTATGTGCTGCCCTGGGGACAGATGTCGTTCTGGGGAGCCACCGTCATTACCAACTTTTTCACGGCCATCCCACTGGCCGGCGACTGGTTCCAGCGGCTCCTGCTCGGCGGTTTCGCGGTCGGCAATCCGACGCTGAATCGCTTCTTTGCGTTGCATTACCTGTTGCCGTTTGTGCTTGCAGGTGTGGTGACCTTGCATGTCTGGGCGCTTCACGTCGTCGGGCAGAACAATCCAGCCGGCATTGATGTGAAATCAAAAACCGATGTCGTGGACTTCACACCCTATGCGACCGTCAAGGACGCGTTCGGCATCATCGTGTTCCTGTTCTTCTTCGCCTATTTCGTCTTCTACCTGCCGAACTATCTCGGCCATCCTGACAACAACACCGTCGCAAATCCGCTCAAGACGCCTGCGCACATGGTGCCGGAATGGTACTTCCTGCCCTTCTATGCGATCCTGCGCGCCATCACCTTCAATGTCGGGCCGATCGATTCCAAACTTGGTGGCGTGCTCGCCATGTTCGGCTCGATCGTGGTGCTTTTCGTCGTGCCGTGGCTCGACCGGTCCAAGGTTCGCTCGGCCGTTTACAGGCCATGGTACAGGGTGTTCTTTTGGCTCTTCGTCGCCAACGGACTGTTTCTCGGCTGGCTTGGTTCGCGGCCGGCCGAAGGGAATTACGTCGTCATGTCTCAGTTGGCGACGCTTTACTACTTCGCCTTCTTCCTGATCGCACTGCCGGTGCTAGGCTTAATCGAGAAGCCACGGCGGCTGCCCAACTCGATCACTGAAGCGGTGCTCGAGAAGAACAAGGGGGCCGGCGGCAAAGGCGCGATCGCCGTGGCCGGCGACCAAACGTAGATGGGAAGAGGCGATGATCGTGTCTCGCCAGCCCGTCTCAAAGGCGCCGATAGCAACACGCTTTGGACCGAACCGTTGCGTCGAGGCGACGAGACAACTTTATGTCGAGCGCCAGCAACCGCTCTGCTCCGAATGATGAAAAACAGGGATTGCGATCATGGTCGATCTGGGTCCGGTGATGAACTGGTGGAACTCACCTCTGATCTACATCGTGTCGCTCGGCCTCGCCGGAATCGTCGTTTGGAACCTCGTTCCGGGACGCTTCGCCAATGCGAGGTTGATCGTCCAGCTCGTCTTTTTCCTCGCAATGTCGATCATGGTTCTCGAACTGCGGGTCGTCCCATACGAGCCCGCACGAAGCGATGGGACGACCAGTGGAGCGATCCTCATCGGATCGGTCAAGCTGCTGTGGTGGGTCCATCTTGCCTGGGCGCTAATTGGGTTTGTCCGTATCTATATCGTGTTCGAGCGGCAGCCGCGCGAGGCACGCCTCCTGCAGGATGTCGTGGTCGGCATCATCTATACGGGAATGCTCCTTTCAATCCTGGCGTTCGTCTTTGCCGTGCCGGTCGGAACGCTCATCGCCACGTCGGGCGTCTTTGCCGTCATGCTAGGTTTGGCGCTCCAGAATACGCTTGGCGACGTATTTTCGGGAATCGCGCTTAACCTCGGCCGCCCTTATGTGCTTGGAAACTGGATCATTCTGAACGACGGAACCGAGGGCCGCGTCGTAGAGACCAATTGGCGCTCGACCCAACTCCTCACCCCGGCCCACAACGTCATCGCACTTCCGAACAGCCTTGTCGCCAAAATCGGGGTAACAAACCTTAGCGGCCCAGACGAGAGCCATGGACTTACCGTGACGGTAAAGATGACTCTGACCAAGACGCCGGCTATCATCGTAGACACGATGCGCATGGTCCTCCTGAGCTGCAACTCGATCCTCCAAGACCCTTCGCCCGTGGTAGCCATCACAAGCCTGGATGCGGCGGCAATCGGGATCGAGCTGTCATTTCGCGTCGCCAGCCTTGACCAGCGGATTACAGCTCGGAACGAAATTTTCGATCTGGTCTATCGCCATTCAAGGTCGGTCGGGGTGCTGCTGGCAGCGCCACTTTCGGCTTCGATTGCCATGACCTCCCAGCCAATCGACGGGACGGCGACCTCCCAAGGCTTCGCCGCGATCGACCTGATCAAGGCCATACCGATCTTCTCGACGCTAACGGATGCCGAGCAGGAGGCGCTTGCCGCGACGATCCTGGTTCGCAGCTACCGCAAGGGCGACGTCATTGCAGAACAAGGAGAGATGCTGCCATCCCTCATGATTGTCCGGAAGGGCGTCATCGTCCGGCAACATGTCCAAAGCAATGCTAACGTGCAGGAGGTTGGCCGGCTTGCACCTGGCGACTTCTTCGGCGAGACCGGCCTGCTCGCAGGTATTGGCGAGACGTCGACATTGCGGGCGATGACCCACGTCTTGGTCTACGAGATAGACCAGCAGAGGTTCGCGCCGCTCCTGCACGACAGGCCCGAGATGGCCGAAGATCTTGCGGCAACCCTGTCGAGGGGGACGTTGGCCTATGGCGAAACCGGCATCCCCGGCCAGCAGCACAAGAGCTCCAAATTTGCGCTCCTGAAAGCCATTCAGGCTGTCTTCCACACCGCCCCATTGGAGCACGCTCGAGCACGTGGTCGACCAGGCATTCGAAAGGACTAGATTCATGACCATCCGCCAAAGCGACATCGTCGGCATCGACCCACTTAGGCAGCCGAGTATGCGTGATTTTGCCGACGGTTTGAAGGTACGGCGCGTACTGCCCTCCTCGAACCGCCTGATGATCGGTCCCTACATATTGTTCGACCATTTCGGCCCCGCGGTATTCGACGCAGGTCGCGGTTTCGACATGGGGCCGCATCCGCATATCGGGATTGCGGCCGTGACCTATCTGTTCGACGGGGAGATTATCCATCACGACAATCTCGGTGAAGTGCAGACCATCCGCCCCGGCGAGGTCAACTGGATGACGGCCGGGTCCGGCATCGTCCATTCCGAACGCACGTCGCCAGAAGCCCGAGCACCAGGAAGCAATCTCTTCGGCGTTCAGGCCTGGGTGGCCCTCCCCACCAAGCACGAAGAAGTTGCCGCCCACTTTTCACATTATGGCGCTCCCGAAATCCCACGGATCTGTGGCGACGGGGTCGAGTTCACTTTAATCGCCGGGGTTTCCGACGGGTTGGTGTCTCCGGCAAGGACGTACTCCGACCTGGTCTGCGCCGAAATCGTGCTCACCAGCAGTGCGCGATATCAGGTGAAACCCGGATATCTCGAGCGTGCGATCTATGTTGTCGCCGGCGAGATCGAAGTCATGGGCCAACTTGGCACGTTCGGTGAAGGCGAATTGATCATGCTGGAGCCGGACGCTGAGATCGTGCTCCAGGCGCCTGCCTTCCATGCCGCGCGGCTGATGCTGATCGGCGGCGAGCCTCTTTCCGAACCACGTTATGTTCATTGGAACTTCGTCTCCTCCTCAGCCGAACGGATTGAGCAGGCAAAGGCGGACTGGCGCGAAGGCCGCTTCCCCGACGTACCAGGCGAACACGGGTTGATGCCTCTGCCACAGGAAGAATAGGGCGGTGACGGTTTCGGCGGTGGCCACATCCGCCGGTCGCCGGCGGCGTTATGACATCGAGTAGAGTTTGCGCATCGTGTCCTCGTCGATTTGACCGTCGAACCAGACGTCGAAGATGGTCTTGAGCAGGAACTCGTCGTTACTTGCTTCGGAAAACAGCGTTAGGGACGCGTGCAATTTCTTTGTATCTTCATCACCGAAGACCGCGCGAGCACTTAGATTGGAAAGTCGTTGCAGTGTGCCGACGCATTCCCGATAACGACCGCCCAGTATCGGCGATTGGAGGTAAGCGCCTGCCTCGTCGAGTGATGTGATCGCGTACGGATCGGCGTCAGTGTCGCTTAGCCCGGCAGCCAACCTCGGGAAGATCAACTCCATGTATGGAGTACACATCACGCCTCGACGCAGTATAGCCAGGGCGTCGCCGTAGACCGGATCCTGAGCGTTGACGAACCTCTGCAAATTATATTGGTCGTCCATCTCGACTCAGACCTTTTTTTGCAAACAGCTGTATTCGGGGCCTGATCACCCTGCAACGACATCGGTGTATTCCGGATACCTGGCGACGAAGCCGCTCATGAAGGGACACTTCAAGACCGCTTTGCGGCCCGTTTTGCGGAGCAATTCGAAGGTGCCTTGCGCCAACCGCGACGCGATCCCCTGTCCGGAAAATTCCAAAGGCACTTCGGTATGTATCAACACTACCTTGCCGTCTTGGAGCGAATAGTAGGCCACTGCGAAGGCTTGACCGGTGATCGGGAGCTCGAACCGATGCTGCTGAATGTTTTCTGTGACCTTTGCGTGCATCTCTATCTCTCGATGTGCGTTGCGTGAGGCTGGATGTAGCTTGCCCGGTCGCTATCGCATCGCGGGCAGACGTAGCGTGACAGTTGTGCCTGCCCCGGGCGCGCTCTGAATATCGATGCTTCCGCCTGACTCTTCGGCAAAGCGCTTGACCATTGGCAGGCCGACGCCGCCGAGGCCCTCCGTTTTTGTGGTGAAGAAGGGATCGAATGCGAAGGCAATCGTCTCGGCGGTCATTCCCACACCGTGGTCGGCGGTGGTGATATCCACCTGAGCGGCTGAGGAGCCATCAAAGACCACTGCGGTATTTATCGAGATCAGGCCTCCGTTGGGAGATGCATCGCGCGCGTTGAATACCAGGTTCAGAATCGCGTTCTGCAAATCCAGGCGATTGCACCTCACTGAAGGCAAGTCCGGCGTCACTCGAACCTCGAGGCGGATCTTGGGATCCGACGCACTTCGAATGAGGGTCTCGATTTCAGCCAGACAGGCGCCGACATTTGCATATTCGCTTTCTCTGCGGCTCTCTCGGGCGGAACTGATAGTCTGGCGGACAAGCGCGCCGGCTCGTTCCAGGGCAGTTCTGGCGCCCGAAATTACATGCCCAAGCGCTGGAGCCGCCGAGACGCTCGGGTCACGGGCCAGGTGATTCAATGCCGACGAGGCGACCTGGATGAGATTGCCAAGGTCATGAACGATGCCGGCGGTCGCTAGCTGAATGGGCAGGCCATCTCGTGGAATCTCGGGCGGGCTGTCGAAGACATCCACTTTCACTTCCGGACGAGACATTGTAACCCTCATGTTTGCTCACGCAGAATTCAGTTGCTTGAAGACGGTACAATAGAGGACGGGAGTGGTCGATTAGATCGAGTAAGAAGCCAAACCATATTGCAGTATATGTCCCGCGATCTGCGGACCATCGCCAGTGGGGGACCAAACATCTCGCGAGACAGATCTCCCGCTCTTTCGTGCTCATCGCACCGTCGCGAGATTCTCCTCTATTGGTAGCCAACGCCCCCGATATAGTTGGCGAGCAGCCGCTCCTGGAGCTCTTCCTGTTGGAAGAGCGCCTTCATCGCGTCGCGGATATCGAGGACGCCTATCGGCTTGGCGCCGCCGCCGAGCACCGGTAGGTTCTGGAGCCGCTGTGTTGTCATGGTCTGCCAGACCGAATGCAGGTCGTCATCGGGCCCACAGGATACGAAAGACCGGCTCATCAGTGTCGATACCGGCGCTTCCGCCGGCCCCGAATTCGCCAGATGACGGACAAGGTCGGACTTGCTCAGCACGCCTGCCGCCTCGCCACTGCCATGGCATACGACAACCAGGCCTATGGCCGGCTTGGACAGCCATAGCGCGGCTGCCCGCAGCGACGTGTCGAGGTCGACCGCCGCAAGGCGCGCCGATGTTTCTGGATGTAGACTGTCAATTCGCATGATGCCCTCTTGAGGCGTCTCGCGGCCGCAGCCGGAGAGATCAGGTTCGAGGTTTCGCTTACTCTTCGAAGGGAGTGTTCATCACAAAATCGACGGAAGACGGCGCCTTGTAGCCGGCCACAAAGCGCTCACCGAAATCCCGGGCAAAGTTGTCGTAGGTCGTTTCCGGGTTCACCTTGGCGATGTGACAAAAGCATCGCGTCATCCGCCGCTTCATTTGAAGACGCGGAAATTCGCCGACGATCCTGGCTATCTCGGCGGAAGAGATGAAACTGTATTGCAGGCCCACGACATCAAGGCAGATGCCGGCTGTGCACAGCGCCACCTCGGCCTCCTTGTAGAGGCCGATCGACGGCGTCGAGTTGAGTGCGACGCTGTCCCATATCAACTGAGCACGACGCTCGTCGAAGCCGCCTTGCCGGACGAAGGCGCGAGCCAGATCGGCGCCTTCCACCTCGAAACGGCGCGGCCCGGCGAAGGTCTCGTTGAGCGTGACGTCGTGCAACAGGGTTCCGACGGCAACAACTTCACCGTCGTGCTCGATGTTCTGGACCTGTGCGATGCGGACGGCGAAAAGCCATGATCGAACCACGTGGTTGAACAAATACGGTTCACATAGCTGGCGGGCATGTTCGATCGCCCGGCCGACAAGCGGCGTATCGGGGACCGAAACCCCTGCAAGCGTGCGCCTGGCGATCGCATCCATGTCAGTGCCTTTCCTTCGCCGATTGTGTGTCGGTTTGACGCCCTTACCTTGGCAAGGGCGTCACCAGTTCATTTCGCGTAGGTCGTCAGGTTGGTCTCGTTGGTATCGACGACGAAGATCGCAAGCAGGCGAGCGCGTTCCGTCTTGCTGGCGTTTTCACTGACGGCGTGATGGTCGCCCGGAAATTCCGAGAAGCTTTCGCCTGCACGGTACGTCTTCACGGGCCCACCGTTGACCTGGCTTCGGATCGCCCCCTCCAGCACCGTGGCATAGATGAACGCGGAACTGGGATGGGTATGCGCCGGCGATGTCCCGCCCGGCCCGTACTCGACGAGCACGGCTTTCAAGCTCTTGCCGGGCACATTTGGAAGGGCGTGGTCGTAGACGAGCTTCACGCTGTCCGCGTCTTTGGCCATTGCTGCGGTGACGGATGCGGCGGCGAGCGCTGCACAGAGGAGTTTCCTGATCATGTCCGATATCCTTGTTGGAATGAGAGCTAGGGAATGCTGGTCTGATGGGTCGCGAAACCGGCGTTCAGTACTTACGCCGGTGGCGTGTATCGGCTGAGCCAGTCGTCGAAGTGGACGGCGCCGATACGCGCGTTCTCGCCGGGGACAAGCGTTTGATCGTCGATTGCCACTTGACCGTAGTAGAGAGCGCCAGGATCCGAGACGATTTTGCGCGGATCGTTGGTGGCCTTTAGAAAGCGACCGACGAGCTCGCTCATACGAACGCGATCGGGGCCGGCAATTTCGATCGTGCCGTTCACTGGCGCTGCTAGGGCGACGTCCGCCATCGCATCGGCAACGTCGTCGGCTGCCATTGGTTGGAAGTACGCCGGTGACATGTGGACGGTATCCCCTACGGCGCCGGTGTTTGCGATGGCGGCGGTGAACTCGAAGAACTGTGTGGCGTGCACGATCGTGTAGGGGATAGCGGACTCCTTGATCAGCTTTTCCTGAAGCAGTTTGCCGCGGAAATACCCCATGTCCTGCAGCCGGTCGGTGCCGACCACAGACAGCGCGACGTGATGGCGGACGCCGGCGGCCGCTTCGGCTGCAAGAAGATTACGCCCGGATGCCGCGAAAAATTCGAGCGCGGCCTTTTCCTCGAATGACGGTGAGTTCGCGAGATCGACGACGACCTGTGCCCCGGCAAGAGCGACGGCCAGCCCTTCTCCGGTGACGGTGTTCACTCCCGAATTCGGTGAGGCCGCAAGCACGTCGTGTCCCTTCCTGCGCAGTCTTTCCACAGTCTTGGAACCGATCAGCCCGGTTCCGCCGATGACGACGATCTTCATTTCCAATCTCCTTTGTTGAGGGTGTTGATTTGCGGGGTGTTGGTCGAATGTCGGCTTTCCGGCGAGCTACTCGCTGGCCGATGCGGCGTCCTCGATAAGTGAGGTGACCTCGTCGGGGTGCGAGACCATGAGCGCGTGGGACGCACCCTCGATGACGACCGTCTTCACGGCGTGCGCGCGCTTGGCCATGAAGCTCATGACGGCTGCCGGGATATTTCGGTCATCGGTGCCGTAGATCATGTAGGACGGCAGCGTTTTCCATGAAGCTACGCCCGAGGGCTCGGCCAGGGCTGCCTGCGCGATCGGGCGTTGGGTGGCGGCCATCAGCGACGACTGCTCTTCGGGAACGTCAGCCGCGAACTGGGCTCGGAATTTGTCCGGCTGGATGAAGAGATCCTGGCCGCCGTTCGGCGACGCGACTGGAGCAAGCGCGCTTGCCAAAGTGCTGCCGGGAAACATGCTGGACAAGGTGGCGCTCGATTCGCCGTTATCCGGCGCGAATCCGGCCACGTATACCAAGGCCTTCACATTGGGATTGCCGTTGGCGGCTTCGGTGATCACGGGTCCGCCGTAGGAATGCCCCACCAGCACGATCGGTCCGGGAACCGACCGGATGATGGCCGAGACCGCCGCGGCATCGCTGGCGACGCTGCGGAGGGGATTGGCTGCCGCCTTCGCCACATAGCCGTCCCTGCCGAGTTTGGTTATGACCGCGTCCCAACTCGACGATTCGGCGAAGGCCCCGTGCACCAGCACGATCGTCGGCTTGGGCTTCGCTCCGGCCGCCTGCGCCGTTGCGCCACCCGCGACGGCAAGCGCGGCGGCCAGCGCCAGGATTCCAGTGACATTTCGCATTTGCTTTCTCCTTTGTCGGCCTTCCGTTTGACCAATGTGGAGAAGGATGCGCCGATCCGGGGCGCCGACCTATTGTGCGGAATGGTCGGTCATACGATGCCAAGGTGCAGGGTGGGTCATCGCTGCGATCAGGTGACCTGGGTATTCCGCACGCGGATCGCCGGCAGCGCAGGGGTTCGTGACCAATACAAATCCATGGAGCTGCTGCCTCCAAACACCACTGCCGCCCCGGCGTAACGGCAAGACTCCCACCGCGAACGACATTGCCCCTGACCTTAGGCCTTCACAGCCCATGCTTTCGTATGGATCAAACAGCCACATCGTCTGATCGTTCCGCAATGACGCAGCATTTATATTGTTATTGTGAATACGATCCAAAATTAACCATGGAGTTACCAAAATGAAGAACACATCTCTTGCTGCCGCAATCCTTCTTGTTGCAGCAGGAAACGCCGTCGCCGGAAGCGATCACTACGGATCAAACTCGGTCCAGCAACCCGCAACTTCTTCCGAGAGCATGCACACCTCCTCGATCAGGAAGACGGGCAACGATGCCGGCGTGCAGGAGACCGTGCGCAAGCCGATTGCTCCCAGCAAGGACCCGGGCCAGGGCATCTGGGGTCACTAGCACCCGAAAATTGTAGAACCTGGAAGGACCGGGGCGTCGCCCCGGTCCTCTTCACGCTTTCCAAAGGACCTTGAAAGTGCGTGGGGGCCCTGACACAGGTTCTGAGACCGGGGAGCTATAAAACCACCTTTCACCTTGGATCTGGCCGAGTGGGATGGCGATCGACGCTCGACCGTCAAACGGCAGCGACTTGGCTACCCCAGCTCAAAGCAATGCCATTCCGCCGTCGACCCGCAGATTGACACCGGTGACAAAACTGCTTGCGTCCGATGCCAGGAACAGAGCGGCTTTTGCCAGTTCTTCCGGCTGGCCCATTCGACCAAGGGGAATTGCTTCGGCCATGGACTTCTCGAAGGATGCTCGCATTTCGGCCGGGACACCCAGTTTGTCGAGAATAGCCGTATCCACGGGGCCGGGGCTGAGCACGTTGACGCGTATGCGACGCGATTTCAGTTCTATCGCCCAACTGCGCGCGAAGGCGCCGATGGCTGCCTTGGAGCCTGCATAAACGGCATGGCCTTCCAAGACCTTCTCGCTGGCGATTGATCCCGTCAGTATGACTGCGCCGCCATCGCGCATCAGCGGGATCAGTTTCTGCACACCAAAGAAGACGCCGCGCGCATTGATAGAGAACTGCGCATCGTACTCGGCTTCGGAAACTGCCGACGAATGCGTGATGGTGTTCACGCCGGCGTTCGCCATATAGATATCGAACGCCCCAAACCTCTGATGGATCTGTCGCGCGACATCCTCGTGGTGCGCCACGTCGGCTACATCACCCTGAATGCCCAGTGCGCCGGCTCCGATCTCGGAGACTGCCTCCTCGACCGCACGCTGTCTCCGGCCGGTGATTACGACCTGCGCCCCCTCCGACGCGAAAGCTTTCGCGGCGAATAGCCCAATCCCACTGTTTCCCCCGGTGATCAACGCGGTCTTTCCTGAAAGTATACCCATTTGCATTGCCTCTGATGATTTTCACGAGAGCCGCCGCAGTTGCCAACCGCAGTTCTCAGCGTGAACTCGGACGGCTGAGACCAGAAAGCATCTCCAGGAGCCATCGATGCTGAGTTTTCATAGTCAGGCTGGCCGCACCGGTGTTGTGCGGCCAGCCATGACCGCCGCTTGAGAGCACTAGCCCTTGATGAAGGCGAGCAGATCGGCGTTCACCTGGTCCTGGTGTGTGGCCGTGATCCCGTGGGGCGCGCCGGGGTAATATATGGCCTTTGCGCCCTTGATCAGCCGCTCCGACTTGACTGACGAATCCTTGACCGGGACGATCTGGTCGTCCTCGCCATGCAGGATCAAGGTCGGTATATCGAATTTCTTGAGGTCCTCGGTGAAGTCGGTTTCGGAGAACGCTTTGACGCATTCATATGCATTCACGAGACCGACCTGCATGCTCCAGAGCCAGAACTGATTCAGAACCCCCTGGGAGACCGTGGCGCCTGGCCTGTTTGCACCATAAAACGGCTGTGCGAGGTCCAGATAGTGCTGCGAGCGATCCTTGAGGAGGCCGGCCCTTATGCCGTCGAACACTTCGATCGGCAGACCTTCCGGATTGGCCGGCGTTTTCACCATGATCGGCGGAACAGCGGCGATAAGAACAGCCTTGGCCACGCGTTCCGTCCCGTGCCGCCCGATATAGCGAGCGACCTCGCCTCCCCCGGTTGAATGCCCGACCAGCGTGGCGTCCCGGAGATCCAGCGCCTCGATCACGGCTGCAAGATCGTCCGCGTAGCCATCCATGTCGTTGCCGGAGGTGGCCTGGCTGGAGCGGCCATGGCCCCGCCGGTCATGAGCAACCACGCGGAAGCCATTATGGGCCAGAAAGAGCATCTGTGCATCCCAGGCGTCGGAATTCAGCGGCCAGCCGTGTGAGAAGGTTATTGGCGGACCCCTACCCCAGTCCTTGTAATAGATTTCCGTACCGTCCTTGGTTGTGATGGTGCTCATTGTTTTGCGTCCTGATTGAGGGGTGGGAACATGTGGGTTTTGCTGGGCGCCGGATGACGAAGCGACTGGCAGTCCGGCTATGACCGCTGCTGAAAAACTGGCCAACAAGACGTCGCGGCGGGTTGCACCGAGGGTGAAAAGTCCATCCATACTCATCGTGTCCATCCTTGGTGAGCGGCTTCTCGGGTCGGCTCACCATCACGATCACCGGGTCGACCTGCACCGTCGCTTTCGGGGGGAGGAGCGGGCGAAGGAGCGGCGACGCCCGATGATCGTGATGGCTTGCGAGGGAGAAGATGCGCCGATCCGCCCCGCGAACCTATTCTACGCAAGCATCTGTCGTACGATGCCAAGGTGCAGGGTAGGTACGCCGAGGTGCTGGAACTGTCGCTGAGATGGGGCAAATGATGCGATGACGTTGGTTCGTGCGCGACGTGCCGCGTGCGGCTGTCACAAACACGACCTATCAAGCCGTATGAGGATTCTTCTCAAAACGAGGAGCGGCTGATCGCGAGCAAGTCACCGCCCGAACGGACCGCGATAGGTTTCGCCTACGTGGTCCTCATGTTGAGTAATCAACTCACCGCCGGCCAGAGCGCAATATGCTTAGGTGTACAACGCGTTATTATAACGACAAAGGCTTTAAAGCTTTCGCCTTATAGAAATTGCACGGCATTTGCCGCTCTTGGAGCACTTTGTACCTCACAACCCCGGAGTGCTTTATGCGCCTTAGCTTTCTTTCTGGTTTCCTCATT
Organism: Mesorhizobium sp. B2-6-1; assembly: GCF_006440475.1. Lineage (NCBI taxonomy): Bacteria > Pseudomonadati > Pseudomonadota > Alphaproteobacteria > Hyphomicrobiales > Phyllobacteriaceae > Mesorhizobium > Mesorhizobium sp. B2-6-1. The sequence continues at coordinate 123,828 of NZ_VFUH01000013.1, read as the reverse complement.
GCGGTTCTTGCTGCCGGGCCATCGACTTCTGCCAGCGCACCGCACTCCGGCGTGCCGCTCGGGCAATCGACCGACCTGTCGGCACGTATCGTCGACGGCAAGGCCGACGTTAACGGTGTGGCCTATCACTATTTGCTGGCAGCAGGCGGCCCGAAAACCGTGGTGTTGTTGCATGGTTGGGGCACGACCTCATACATGTGGCGCTTTGTAATGCCGCAACTGGTGGCGCGCGGTTACACGGTACTTGCGCCCGATTTGCGCGGTTTGGGGGACACCGCCAAGCCTGCGGCCGGCTACGAAAAGGCGGCGATTGCCGAGGATATTCGAGCACTTGTCAATCAGCTGAACCTTGGTCCGGTCCTCAATCTCGTCGGTCACGATATGGGTGGCATGGTCGCTTATTCCTATGCGGCGCAGCACCCGGGGGAAGTCACCACACTGGCAATCGTTGACGTCCCGCTGCCAGGCATCGAACCGTGGAACGAATTGATCCAAGGCCCTCGCACTTGGCATTTTCGCTTCCACTCCGTACGCGACGTGCCGGAAATGCTCATTGCCGGTCGCGAGCTTGAGTATTTAAAGTGGTTTCACAATGCAGAGGGGGTAAATACTCGCGCGTTCGACACCGAAGCCGACGAAGTCTACGGCCGTTCTTATGCCCAGCCTGGCGCATTGCGCGCAGGCTTCGAGTACTACCGGGCTTTCCCGCGTGACGAAGAACAGAACAAAGCCTTTGCAAAACACAAGCTGACGATGCCGGTACTCGGTATAAGCGGTTCGGGTGGCCTGGCATCGATGTACGAAGGCCATCTCCGCCACGTCGCCGAAAACGTACGGGCCGTAGTAGTCGAAGGCTCAGGCCATTGGGTTCCGGAGGAGCAGCCGGCCGCCGTCACAAGGGCCCTGATCGAATTCCTGCCACCAGCATACTAAGCTTCGCGGCTGGCTGAAGCACAACATTAGCGATAGTCGCCGTGATGGAGATACTCCGCTCCAAAGCTTTCCCAATGCGCCGCCGTTAGCTGGCGATGCGCGGCAAGAGCTTGGTAGTGTAGCCTCAACACCAGGTTACACGCGGCGATCATCGCTCTAAACTTCATGAAAATTTGTCTGAGTCCGGATCGTCCTGGGCAGGCTACTCTTAACGGAGAAGCGCCAGCCGCTGGGCGATCCTATCGGACGGAGGCGAGGTTCACCCTTTCGAAAGTCCTGGCCGCGCCGGCCTCGCGCATCGGCGGGGGCAGCGTTTCCCAGGCCCGGATCAGCTCTCCGATGGAAGCTGCTTCCATCTTGCGCATGACATTGCCGCGGTGAAGCTTGACGGTCACTTCACTGATGCCGAGGTCGAAAGCGATCTGTTTGTTGAGGCGCCCACGCGCCACTTCATGCAGCACCTCGCGCTCGCGCGGGGTCAGCGTCTCGACACGCTCGATGTTGCGCTTGACGACCACCGCATCTGCCCGCCGCTTGGCATCCACCGCAATGCCCGCGATCACGGCGTCAAGGAGTGTTTGGTCGCGCACCGGTTTGGTGAGAAAATCCACCGCGCCCGCCTTCATCGCCTGGACAGTCATCGGTATGTCGCCATGCCCAGTCAGGAAGATGATGGGCTTGGGATTGCCGTTTGACGCAAGATGGTGCTGTAGATCCAGGCCGCTTGCCCCTGGCATGCGGACGTCGAGGATCAAGCAACCGGGGCTGTCCAAGACGTCAGCGTCGAGCAATTCTCGGGTCGAAGCGAAGCAGACCGGTTCAAAGCCCATCGACAGTATCAACTCCGACAGTGCCTCCCGAACAGACGCATCGTCATCGACAATGATGACGAGCGGCTGCTGCGGCTCGGCGTTCCGCTGCCGTGACACCGGCGTCGATCTCTGCAAGAGCGGTTGGTCAACTCTCATGTTCATCCCTCGGTTCTTGGTTGCGTAAAGCGTCGCTCACAGCCGCAAGCAGGGCCTGGCCATCGAAGGGCTTTCGGAAAAACCCGCTGATGCCTTTGGCGCGGTGCTGATCGGCTATCTCGTGACGACCGGTGATCAGGAACACCGGCAGGTCCGCACGCGTCTTCTTGACCAAGTCACGAAGTTCAAAGCCGTCCGTACCAGGCATCCCGATATCGGTAATGAGCAAGTCCACGTCAGACAGCCCGCTGACGAGCAGTGATCCCGCCGACGAGAAGATGCGGGCAGCATAGCCCGCAGACTCCAAAAGGTTCTCGAGCGACTCGAGCAATCTTGGGTCGTCATCGACAATCGCCACGACAGGTCGCACCTTGCTCACACTCCGTTCCCTCCCGTTCGTCGAGAGTGGCTGATCGGTATCTCCAACCGCTCCGCCATGCGCACGAGATCAGCGAGTGATGCCGCAACCATTTTCTGCATCACGTTCCGTCTATGGATTTGCAGCGTGACCTCGCTGATCCCCAACTCAGCCGCGGCCTGTTTGTTGAGCAGGCCACTCACAACGAGCGGCAGCACCTCGCGTTCTCGCTGCGTGAGCTCTTGATAGCGTTGCCTCAACACGGTGAGTTCGGCGCGCTCTGATCGCCTTTCCCGGTCCTGGGCGATCGCTGCCCGGATCGCGACCATGAGGTCCGTATCGCTGAAAGGCTTTGTCAGGAAGTCCACAGCGCCGTGCTTGATCGCACGCACAGAGGACGGGATGTCGCCATGCCCCGTTATGAAGACGATCGGCGGATGATCGCCCTCGGCGATCTGCTTCTGCAGATCTAGACCGTTGATGTCAGGCAATTCCACATCGAGGATCAGGCAGGCGGGGACGTCCGGCTTGTCGGCAAGGACATAGTCGCCGGCCGATCCGAACGCTACGGCGCGCATGCCATGGGACTCCAGAAGCTCACCAAGCGCTTCCCGAATACGCACGTCGTCATCGACGATGAAGACCATTTGATCGTGGGGCGTCATGCTGCCGCTTTCATTTCAACTGGCATCGTGAAGACGAACGCCGTTCCGTGCGGGTCGTTCTTCTCCACCCACAACCGTCCGCCATGGGACTCGACGATCGAACGGCAGATCGCGAGTCCCATGCCCATGCCATGCTCTTTCGTCGTAAAGAACGGCTCGAATATTCGGTCAGGAAACTCAATGCCCGGGCCACAATCGCTGATCTCGATCTGGATCGCGTCCCCTATACGGCCCACGCGAAGTCCAAGAACCTTGTCACCGGTAACAGAGTCCATCGCCTCGATCCCATTGCGGATGAGGTTCACCAGAACCTGCTGGATCTGCACCCGATCGAGCGCGACAATAGGAAGGTCGCTTTCGACATCGATATCCAGACGAACACGGCGCCGCACCGCCTCCTCGGCGATGAGGTCGCGCGCCTCCGCGATGACGCTGTCGAGTGCTGTGTAAGCCATCGCGTCTGCCGATTGCTTGAATAAGGCGCGGATACGGCTGACGACATCCGCAGCTGAGTTGGCATCACGGATAATACGCTCCACAGTCTTCTGCGCCCGCTCGATATTTGGCGGATCGGCCGTGAGCCAACGCTGGCAGGCATATGAATTGGCGACAACAGCCGCCAGAGGCTGGTTCACCTCATGCGCTATAGAGGCTGAAAGCTCGGCGAGACTCGCCGCCTGGCTCGCGCGTGCAAGTCTCTCTTGCGCCAGGCGCAGCTCTTCTTGCGTGCGAACTTCACCGTCGATGTCCAGACAGACGACGTTCCACTGAACAATCGCCCCTTCTGCATTGCGCATCGGTGCCGCGCGCGTATCGACCCAGCAATATTCGCCATCGAAGCGACGCAGACGGTGCCTCCGCGCATACGGTTCGCCAGTGGCCAACGAATGAGCATAGTTCGCTTTGACGCCCGCCAGGTCGTCAGGATGAACGCCTTCGTCGAGTGTCCCGGAAAGGCGGGATTTTCCCTTACCGTCCAATACCTCCAACTCATATCCGAGGAACTCGCGGAGCTGACGGCTTCGATATATCGGCTCACCATTCGGTGCGGCGCAATCGATCATCACCGGCAGCGTTTCAACCAGCTGCCACAGCGAACGTTCTCTCTCGCGCAGCGCCACCTGTGCGCGCATCTCCTCGTCGATGTCGATGGAGACCTGGTACCAGTGAACGATGGCTCCGTCCCGATCGCGCAGAGGCTCGCAACGCCCTTCTATCCAGCGATAGCTGCCGTCTTTCCAACGCCGGCGATACCGCATGATGAAGGAGTCGCCAGTTTTGAGGCAGCTGGCTGACCTATTGAGCACCTCGAGAGCGTCTTCGGGATGAATCAGATCTCGAGCCACCCTCGTGAAGTCTTCGAAGTTTGCCCCGGAGATGCCGAGTTCCTCCAAAGACCGCCTATTGACGTACGCAAGCTTGCCATCGGGCGTCCAGCTCCAGATGTGGACCGGCAAGGCATCGACAAGCTGCTGAAGCTCGCGCTCTCTTTCGCGCAATGCCTCCTGCGCCCGCATCTCATCTTCGATGTCGATTGAAGCCATATACCATTGAACGATCGCGCCATCGGTATCCCTTAACGGTTGCGCTCGTGCTTCTATCCAGCGGTACACGCCATCCTTCTCGCGTCGACGAAAGCGGTTCACGAAAGGCTGGCCGGACGCAAAGCCATTCGAAGCCCTCCGAAACATTGTCGGAAAGTCTTCAGGATGGGCCAGGTCCCGGGCCAGGGCATCGAAATTATTGATGTGCGTCGGTGGCGAACCGACCTTCTCCAGGTATCGCTTGCTGGTGTAGGTGATCCTGCCTGAAGGGGCAAAGCTCAGGAGATTCACGGGCACAGCGTCAATCATTTGCTCCAGTTGCCGGTTGGCTTTCCGCAGCGCTTCTTCTGCCCTCACCTGGTCGTCGATGTCGTGCGAAAGACCGTACCATTGGACGACAGTCCCACACTCGTCCCGCATCGGTTCCGCTCGGCCCGACATCCATCGGAAGACGCCGTCAGCACGACGCAGGCGATAGTTCAGGGAGAAGCTTTCCCCGGTGGTGACCGAGTGGTTGATCGCTGTTTCCAGCGTGGCGGCGTCATCGGGATGTACGACAGCCGCAATGGCCGCCTTCAGGCCATTTCCTCCGACATTCTCGTATCCTCCTACGTCAAGGCCGAGATACTCAACCATTCGCTTGCTGAAGAAGACCGGCTCGCCCGACGCAGACAGGCGCCAGAGGAAGCTCGGCACCATGTCGACCAGTTGCGAGAGTTCCCGCTCCCGGTCGCGCAACGCTTCCTGTGCGCGCATCTCGTCGTCGACGTCGATAGAGATCACATACCACTGAACAATCGCGCCGCTGTGATCACGCAGCGGCTCGCCGCGTCCATCCACCCAGCGGTACGCTCCGTCCGCACGGCGCATTCGATACTTCATGGAGTATGGTTCGCCGGTAGCCAGAGAGTGGCGGACGGTCTCCAGGAGGCGTGCCGCATCTTCGGGATAGACGAGGGACTGTATGGCCGCCGCCTGCCGGCTCATCCCCGGCTTGTCCAGATCCGCCACACCGTCGAGACCGAAGAAGTCAAGCAAACGTCTGTTGAAGAAGGTCGGCTCGCCTTCAGGCGTCAGCCGTCTGATCTGGACTGGGACCATGTCGACGAGCTGAGAAAGTTCCCGCTCCCGACCGCGCAGCTCCGCCACGGTTTTCTTGTAGACATCGTTGTCGAGCGCGATTCCATACCATCCCGTGATACGACCCTGGCTGTCGCGCGCGGGCCGCGCGGCGGTTCGGGCCCATACATAGGTGCCGTTTGCGCGCCGAAAGCGAAACTCGACATTGAAATGATCGCCGGTCCTCAGACAATGGCGCCAGGTAACCGCGATCTGCTCATAGTCGTCTGGATGAAGCAAACGCTTCCAGGCGGTGTACCCCTCGTTCAATGGAGCGTTCAGATCCTCCAGCGTCACCCCGAGGGAGCTCAGCGCGAACGGATGCAGGTAGATCCATCTACCCGCCGCATCGAACGCCCATCCGTTCCCGAATATGCTTTCAACGATTTTCGCCGATCGAATTGGCCCGGCATTGTTCTCAACCAAGTGATCCAGGTTCGCCCCGGAAAGCGGCTCCCCATCTGTCACCAGATCATCAATGTCCACACTGACACTGTAGCCGGGCTCCGATCGGGTCTCGTTCCAGCGATAACTTCCGTCGGCCTGCAGTTGCCTGTGCCTCGTTACCTGGGGGACACCTGTCCAGAACGCGCGGGCGACTGCGTGCGCCGCCGCTGTCCGGTCGTCCGGATGGACCAGTCTCAGGGAATGGTGAGCGTCGGAGGCTGCTTCCTTCTCGGCCGCAATGATCACGTCAGCGGATCGCTCTGTGGCTGCGGACGGCGAATCGCCTTCAATCAATGTGCCATACCATGCAACGGCGTTACCTTCGCTATCGCACAGCGGCTGTCCGGAGATTCGGCTCCAACCGTAAGCACCGCTCGCGCGCAAAATGCGGTGCTCCACATTGTAGTGCTCACCTGTCTGCAGGCAGCGACGCCACTCGGCCACGGCTCGGTCATAGTCGTCTGGATGGATTAGCCGCTTCCAACCCGCGGGGCCACCTTCTGACGAAGTGTTGAACTCCTCCAGCGTCGTGCCGAGAAGCGATAGCGTGCTGGGAGTAACATAGCTGAATCTGCCGGCCGCGTCTGTCGCCCACCCATTGCCGACCACGCTTTCAATGATCCGAGCCGCCCGCAACGCTTCCGCGTCGGGTTCGCCAAGCGAGTTGAACGCTGTCGTCATTGTCTTCTCCTGCCGGACAATGAAAGGCGGAGACTGTCAGCGCCTTCTTTAACTCTCATCATTGACCATCTGGGCTCGTGAATTCGTTTTTCCGATCTTAACCGGACCACGCCGCAGCCGCACCTCATGGAAATCCATGAGATGTGAGTGACCAAACCTCCGGGTGAGGCACCTACACGTCCCGATTGAAGCTATAGCCTTTCACGCGGAGAAATCGAAAACCTAGCCGTTAAAAACGCATGCCTTCACCGACATACAGAAAGCCTCGGGCCTCGCCTCAACTACGCTGAGCAGTCCCCGGAACTCCCCGTGAAATTCATCTTCGCCATGCCGGTATTTTCGTAATGTTTGCCGCAACACTCGTTCGGGGCAAAGGCCAAATGCCCGCTCGCCTCCAAGCTGCCAAGATCGGCCGTCCACAGCGTGTATCGCAATGCCGGCTTCAGGGTGATCGCGATGCCGGCCTCCGGCAGTGCCACCGATCTTGAGACGCCTGCCAATCCAAGTGGTTTGCCTATCGAAGTTTTTGACGGGCTGAGCCAAGCGCTGCAAGTCGGGCGCAGTTCTATCTCGATTTTGCGAGCGGCCCGTTCTAAGTGTTCAACCGATCCGACGCGAAGCCATTGCGAGCGTCGTTCACACATGATGGGCGCCGCCAATGCCCAGATTCAATTCATCAAGGCCTTTTCGGAGACCCACTTCACCGAACACCTCCAAGTCAATCGACTTGTCTCCGTTCGTGATGCATGGCGACGACGACTAGATCGTTCCGATCCATGACTCGGCGCTACTCTCGCGAACACTGAAGCGAGCAACACTCAAGGTCTATGAGAAATTTCCGCACGGCATGTGCACGACGCAGGCCGACACTATCAAATCCTGACCTGCTCACCCTAGTCAGGTCGTAGGCTCGCGCCGCCTCCCCCCGACAAGAGCCCAGTCTGGCTGCCGCTCCGATCGGCAGGCAATCCCCCTTCACAAACAGGAGCAAGAGAACGATCAGAACGACCATCTTCATCGCTGCTATCGCAGCCACCTCCCTATACGCTGGTGCAGATGATTTTCGGCTCGGATATCGCAATATGTACTTCGAGCCGTGTCAACCGGACGAGGTACGGACGACGAAAGCAGGGGTTTTTCCGGTTTCTCTCTGCAGCCAACGAAGAGGCAGGCGAGCTTCTTACCTGTCCGGCTTCCGATTTTTGAGCACAGGGGCATTCCGCTCTTGCGCAAAGCACGATGAACGTCAGGACGAATGAGATGTCCGAGATGCCCGCGACCACCAACTTCTCCAACGCACCCGGCGCGGCCGTGCCTCAGCCGCGGCCGGCTGCCTTCGTCGAGCAGCCAGCTCGGCCCTCGGCGGAAGAGCCGAGTGCCTTGCCGGTTGGTACGGAAGCTACTCCCGGCGACGTCACTGCGGCGGTATCTAGGAGCCGCCGCCTCAAGCGGATCGCATTCGCGGCGACGTTTCTGATTTGCGCAGCCGCGGGAGGTGATTGGGGCTATGGCTACTGGACCGCAGGCCGGTATCTGGAGTCTACCGACGACGCCTATTTGAAAGCCGACTACACGACGGTGGCGCCGAAGATATCGGGCTACATTGCCGATGTGCCGGTGCATGACAACCAGACTGTCGAGACCGGGCAGGTTCTCGCCCGCATCGATGACCGCGACTTCCGTGCCGCGCTCGCCCAGGCTGATGCCGAGGTCGAGGCCGCCGAGGCGGCCGTCCGTAATCTCGACGCACAGATCGCGCTCCAGCAGTCGCTGATCCTGCAGGCAAAGGCGACAGTCGCCGCAACGCAAGCTTCGCTGGCGTTCGCCAGCACCGACGCCGACCGCTATGCGACGTTGGCAAGGAGCGGCACCGGTACTGCGCAGAAAGCCGAAGCAAGCCGCGCCCAGGCCGATCAACTCATCGCCGGGTTGCAGCGCGACCAGGCTTCCCTAGCCGCCGCAAAGGCTAAGATCGACGTACTCGCCACCGAGCGCGACAGTGCCGTTGCCCAAACGGATCGCGCCGAGGCAGCTTCCGATCAGGCCCGACTGAACCTTTCCTATGCCACAATCACGGCACCGGTCGACGGCACGGTCGGCGCGCGCACGCTCAGGGTTGGACAGTATGTGGCATCAGGCACGCAGTTGATGGCTGTGGTGCCGCTGCATGCCGTCTATGTCGTCGCCAACTTCAAGGAGACGCAGCTCGCTCATGTGCGTCCCGGGCAGCCGGTGCGCGTCGCCGTCGACGGCTTCCCTGGCGTCGAATTGACTGGTCAGGTCGACAGCCTGTCGCCGGCGAGCGGCCTGGAATTCGCATTGCTGCCGCCCGACAACGCGACCGGCAACTTCACCAAGATCGTGCAGCGTATCCCGGTGAGGATCTCCATCGACAATCACAAGCTCGACGGGCTGCTCAGGTCCGGCATGTCCGTCGAGCCGACCATTAACACCAAAGCGGCCGTGCTGGCCGACGGTCGTTCCTCAGTTTCGCGATGATTGACACTGGCGCCGTTCTTACTGGCGCTTGAGGAGTTGCAGCAATGAAAACCGCCGTCTCCTCGCTTCCGACGTCGGCCGGCGACGTCCAGAACGCGGCCGGATCTGCTGGTGCCGCCAATTCGCTGCGGGTCTGGGTGGCGGTGGTCGGCTCTGCTCTCGGAGCATTCATGGCCGTGCTCAATATTCAGATCGTCAATGCCTCGCTTGCCGACATCCAGGGGGCGATTGGGGCTGGCATCGATGACGGTGGCTGGATCTCGACGTCCTACCTCATAGCGGAGATTGTGGTGATCCCGCTGACCGGCTGGCTGTCTCAGGTCTTCTCGCTGCGGATCTATCTGATCACCAACGCGGTGCTGTTCCTCGTCTTTTCGGTCGCCTGCGCCTTCGCCGCCAATCTAGGTCAGATGATTGTCCTACGAGCGATCCAGGGTTTTACCGGCGGCGTGCTCATCCCGCTCGCCTTCACCATTGTCATCACGATGTTGCCGAAAGCCAAGCAGCCGATCGGCCTGGCCCTGTTCGCGCTGTCGGCCACCTTCGCGCCAGCGATAGGCCCGACCATCGGCGGCTATCTCACCGAGAACTGGGGCTGGCAATACATCTTCTACGTCAACCTGGTGCCGGGCGCGCTGATGGTCGGCATGCTGTGGTTTTCGCTCGACGGCCAACCGATGCGGCTTGGCCTGCTCGCCAAAGGCGACTGGCCGGGCATTGTCACCATGGCCATCGGACTGGCGGCCCTGCAGACCATACTTGAGGAAGGCAACAAAGACGACTGGTTCGGCTCGCCCTTTATCGCGCGGCTGGCAATCGTCGCCGCGGTGTCGCTGACCCTGTTCGTCTGGATCGAGCTGACTTCGAGCCATCCGCTGCTGAACCTCAGACTGCTGGTACGCCGCAACTTCGGCTTCGGCGTCCTCGCCAACTTCCTGCTTGGTGTCGCGCTCTACGGATCGGTCTTCATCGTACCCGTCTATCTCGCCCGCATTCAGGGCTACAATGCCGAGCAGATCGGCATGGTGCTCGCCTGGACCGGCCTGCCGCAGCTTGTCCTGATCCCGCTTGTACCTGGCCTTATGCAGCGCTTCGACATCCGTCTCGTCATCGCGATCGGCTTCGCCCTGTTTGCCGCATCCAACTTCATGAACGTCCACATGAGCGGAGCATATGCCGGCGACCAGCTGTTCTGGCCGAACATCGTGCGCGCCATCGGCCAAGCCCTTATATTGGCGCCGCTTTCGGCAATAGCCACGTCAGGCATCGAGACGGAAAATGCCGGCTCTGCCTCGGCCCTGTTCAATATGACCCGCAACCTCGGCGGCGCCGTCGGCATCGCGCTGCTGCAAACCTTCCTCACCAAGCGCGAGCAGTACCATTCGAACGTGCTGGTACAATCGGTATCCCTGTTTCAAGAGGCAACGCGCGTCCGCATTGTGCGGCTCACCGCCTATTTCCATTCGCATGGTATCAACGACCAGGCGCTCGCTGCACAAAAAGCGATTGCTGCGATCGCGCTGAGGGTACGCCAGCAGGCCTTCGTCATGGCCTTCAACGACACCTTCTTCCTGCTTGGCGTTAGCTTAATAATCGCGTTGTCGGCCGTCCTGTTGCTAAAGAAGCCGGGTCATATAGCAGCCGGCGGCGCCCACTAACCTACTGGGGGAAGCCGGGAACGCCACCGGACATCAATTCGCTGGTTCGAGCTCCAGGGCCAGTAGGCTTCATAGGACGCGGCTTTGGCATGGCCGCACTAGGATGCAGTGTGAATTCGCGAGCCGTGATAGGTGCTGCGCCAAGCGCTGACGATGCTCACGCCGGTTGCCGCGCCATTGCGCGACCACAGATGTGCCGGGCACCAGCGAAGAGAAATCGACCTCGACCGTAGCAAGGTCTTCAACAGGTAACACCAGCTCGGCGGGCCGTCTTTCGGGTTCGCCAGGATTGCTCATGATGAAGGTCTCTGTTGCTGGAAAGTGCTTCATCGCGCCGGCGGCAATCGAGCAGGCATGTCTGCGGCCGTGGTCATCTCTTTGCTCAAGTGGCACCATGGGGGCCGAGGCGGGATATCAGTCATTGTGCCAACAGTGTGTGCGCCCGATACTTTCGCTTATTATTTCCTCAGCGAAGGATTGGCCTGATAACCGAGAACGCCATGCGGCGACAGGCGGTCTTGGCTCTTCCGGCGACCATTTCTCACGCCAGGCTTGGCGCGCGCGGCAATCAAAGAACAATTGTCTCGGCGCGCTCACACCTCGGCATAGGCATACCTACCTGTCTGCACCGTAGCCGTCTTTCCTGCCAAGTGCGAGCCTTCCAACGCGCTATCCGGAACGACCGGCGCCAAGTGGCCGAACGGGCTCGTGCCCCTCCATTTGCGGAACGTCATCTGCATTCAGACAAGAGAAAGATCGTGAAACTCTACTACAGTTCCTTCGCCTGCAGTTCGGCTGACCACATCGCGCTTGAGGAGGCCGGCGCTTCCTTCCAGCGCGAGGCGATAGACCTCCAGACGAAACGAATGGCTTCCGGGCACGACTTCCTCACGATCTCGGCAAAGGATAGTGGCGAAACGCTGACCGGGAACGGCACGCACGACGGCGAGCATGTTTGGTTTCAATGCTGGCAAGGAGACGCAACATGAAAATTGTGGTCATTGGCGGCTCACGTTATATAAGAGCACGCACCGTCAAGAAACTGCAGCGTAAGGGCCACGAGGTGGAGGCTGCGGCCTCACTCCCTCACGTCGACAACTACATTGCGGACTATCGCGATGCTGGCTACGCTGGCCAAACTCTGAGGCGTCTGCTCCTGCATTTGGCGTCGCTCGTTCATGAGCTGTGGCGTCAAGGACGAATATGGCGCGGCAAGCTTTGCATTCGGGTCGAAGGACATGACCCCAAAGCGATGTAGATCGCAAGCGCATGACGCGCTTAGAAGCACTCTCGGCCTAGTCAAGGCGGCCGGAGTGAAGGGACTACGGTAATCGTTTTGAGGCCGGCCAGGATGCTCGGGTCAGCAGTGTCGACAAGATGCGTGAGGCCCTTGAAACAGCAGGCGCATCGACCACTGCGGCGCGATACCGCCCTTACCGACCTTCACGAGCAGGCCTTCCTTGCACATCGGGGACAAGTAATAGCGAGGGATTCCTGCATTTGACAAATCACAGGTCCGCACCTCACAGCCCTTGTAGCCAGAGCAACAGCTTGGTTGAGAAGTGATGGTTTGGGACCGCAAAGCGAAGTGCCTCCGCATGGTGTGCCGTCCAGAATTATCTGTCGCTGTCCGGAATTAATCAGGCCGTCGCCGTCGTGCGCAAGCGCCAACGCTGAGATACTGACGCCATCTGGCTCAAGTCTCAAGCGATTGGGGAGGAAGTATAGAGCTGAACCTCGGTGCTCAGGTTTTACCAATCCTGTCGTCTTGGGTCGACCAATCCGTTGTCGACCGTGAGCGGGTTTACCAATAAGGGCGGCTATATTCTACGCAAATCCAATCGCTTAATGCCAATCCAGAATTAACTGTCATTGAGGCCATTAGTAAACTCGATCTTTGATCGGAAACCCCTACCCTCAGCCAGAAAACTCTCCTGTTTTCAATCGCCCGCCCGCCAGCAACCCATAATTCCGGACTGGTTACCCCGTGAAATGCTCAATAATTCCGGACGTCGCACCAGACTGCCATTTATGCGGCTTTTTGAGCACAAACCAGGAACAACCCCCGTTTCCATTCATCGAAATGTTGCGATGCTCCCTGACGTGGGATCAGGGCCGTCGCTTGACTCAGACATGTTCCTCTGGGGTCTCGACCTCTTCAATCATAGTTATTACTGAGAAGCCCATGAGGCGCCCGCAACGCTCGCCGAACAAGCCAAAGTCGCAGCAAGGATCCCCGCAACCCTGAAGGCGACGGCGCTCGGTCAGCCTCAACCCGTGTTGACTTCATTCTCGGCCAAGCTTCGGTGCGTCGCACCGTCGCCGACAGACACTCGTTCCTCCGACTGACCCCATGGGCCAGAAACACGTTCTTCGCCAATCGTCGCGGATAAACTCCAGCCCAAAGTCTTAGACGGGATGCAACGCTGACACCATGGTGGTACTATTTGCGCCGTGAAAGAAACCGCCTCTCATGAACGACCTGGTCAGCGATTCCATAATTTCGTTGCCACCCTGGAGCGTATGTTCGCGCACCATGACGGCGTGACGGTGGATTCCTCCTTACGGTTACCCGACAAGGACACCGGGCGGCTTCGCGAACATGACGTGGTGATTATCCGTCGTACTCATCACGGGCCCAACCTGACGGCCATTGAATGCAGGGACCAAGGGCGAAAGGTGGGAGTTCCTCAGATTGAGGCCTTCGCTAAGAAGTGTGAAAAGACTGGAATCCATCGCGGAATCGTTGTTGCTGCGAACGGCTTTACACGCACCGCCCGCACCAAGGCAAAGGCACTGAACCTGACATGCATGGACTTGGCCGAGGCGGAATCCTTTGAATGGATTGGCACCGTCACCATCGTCGGCCAATTCTACAACTTCACCGCGATCGGGGCCTGCGTTGGCGTGGTGGAAAACGGGCGAAAGGTCACGAAACCATCCGCAGTCTATACGTCTGACGGCTTGCCCTACCCCGGCGAGGGTATTCAATCCCTCATCATGGACAAATTGCCCCCGGAGGCCCGCAATCCGACCCGCCAGACCCTCAACAGTCAAATCGTTGCTCCGATGGACGGATTGTACGTCATCGACGCTCTGGGCCAGCGCTTCCAAGTGAAGGATATCACATGCACTTACGCACTGGAGATTGAGGTTACGGAGCGCCCAATTACGTTCCATTACTACGCCGGAGAAAGCGCAGCGCTGGAGATCGCGTCCGGACAAATTACGTTCCCGAGTGGGCAGTCTACGTTGGCATTCATCAAATCAAAGGACGGCATTATGGGCTACCTCGTCTCAACGGGAGCGTTGGACCATCGAGTGAAGATCGGCAATCTACCGGAACGGCGCTTCGTCTAGATTCTCGTAGAATCTTCAGCAGTCGGCACTAGTTTTGGCAACCTAGGACCACGCGGCTCATAATTTGGCCGTCTCCGGCCACTCCATAGCCTCGTACCCTCGCGAACATTTCCTGTAGGCCCAGCAAATACATACATAGGATTCAGACAAATGCATTGCCGGGAGGGAATATGAAAGAGCGGTTTGAAGGCGGCAACAGTTCGGCGCTTATCGCTAGTCTGAAGCGGCAGTTTGACAGTGGTGACGCAGCGGTCGCTGAGGCAATCGCGACGGCTGGCGAGCTCGTAGAATACAAGGCCGCGGATACGCTCATTGCCGAAGGCGGTGAGGACAACGACGTGTTCTTTCTTGTCGCCGGCGGCGTCTCTGTAGTGGTCAAAGGTCAAGAGGTGCGAACTCTAAAGGCCGGTGCGCACGTCGGCGAGATGGCCGCGATAGAGCCTTCCCAGCGGCGGTCCGCCTCAGTGTTCGCTGAAGATACGGTCGTAGCGATAAAGATGTCGGGGGCAGAATTCTCGGCTTTGGCTGACAAGTTTCCGGGTTTGATCTGGAAATCCGTAGCCCAAGAGTTGTCGCGGCGGCTATTCGATCGCAATCGACTCATGACGACCCCCAACGAGAAGCCGAGGATGTTTATAATGTCGTCTGTGGAGGGGCTCGACGTTGCGAATGAAATCCAGACCGGTCTCCAGCATGACGTACTTGCAACCGTGTGGCCGAACGGCGTCTTCTGGGCGGGCGGCTATCCGCTTGAATCTCTGGAACTAGCCGTGGCCGAAAGCGATTTCGGTGTAGCGGTCGCACTATTCGAGGACATCGTCGAAACCAGCCGAGGCGCTCGCAATTCTGCCATCCGAGACAACGTGCTCTTTGAGCTTGGCATGTTCATGGGACGCCTTGGTCGGCGTCGCAGTATCCTAGTATATCCGCGCCAAACGGGGATAAACCTTCCGTCGGACCTCCATGGTCTGACGCCAGCGTCTTTCGCAACGGGCGATCCCAGCACGCTGGCGTCACGCCTTGGACCGGTTTGCACGCAAATCCGAAAAATCGTGCGGCAACTCGGCGTTAAGACACCAAATTCCTGAGCCAATCCAGACTGGCTTCCATGAGGCTCCTCTTCCTTGCTGCGGTGCCAACATCACCGACGACGGTCACCGACTCAGGAGGAAGTAATTGGGAAAATGCGGTCGCCGATAGGGCGAGCCTCGTGGAGCCGGTACGACGGACAATCAACAGGACAGCGAAATTCACGCCTACTTTCGGGTCGCTTACAATCGATCGCATCGTCCTGACATCGTCGGCACTTGGGATCGGGTCGAAGCTCGGATGCGAGTGCCATTCACCCAGATAATTGTACCGCTCAAAATCTCTGCCTGTTCGCTCGAAAAATTCTCGCAGGAATTCCGCGTGCAATACAGGATCGCGTTCGAAATGTGTGGGAGTGCCATGGCTCGTCTGGATTGAAATATCGACAATCCGAAACGTTTCGTCCGTCACGTGCTCGCCGACGATAAGACCACCGATCTCCTGGCGTCTAGCTTTCGCCAGCGCGATATTGAGCCGCGACGCTATATCATCCGGCAGGAGGAGTTTGACCAAATGATCTCCCAAGTATTTGGATAATACGTGCCCGTTCGGCAGCTACGTCGGCTTCGTCGAGAATGTTCTGCTCCGCAATAACCTGAGAGGCCAGTCCGACGTCAACAGGTTCCGTATGGAACGGCTCACTGTACAGCCATCCTTCCGCAAGCCCGATGAAATATACTGAGTGTGGAAAAATGGATGGCGAGCGAGGGATCAACAGGTCGATCGCGAATCGCGAGGCGTGAGCTGCGATAACAGACACATCTGCATCATCTGCGACCCAAGGAATGCCTACATTTCGATCCTCATATGACCTTTCGGGGCGCTCAACCACGAGTCCCTTCTCGGCGCACCAATTTTCGATCACTCGCCGCATCAGTGCTGGGCCGGGCTCAATGCCTGGCCGATGACGAGCGATCAGGCCGCCGATACCCCCGCCGTGAATTTCCGCCCATATCATTGGCTTCGCACCACTTTCGGCGGCGGCGCACAGATAGTTGAACGCCTCTGCGCTAGATGTCGCGTCAACAATAAGGTCGCACTGCGAGATGACTTCGATGAGCCCTTCGAGACTACCGCTCGACTCCTGTCCGCCAAGCCGCTGTCGACGAATGTCAGTTTGGGCCATCGGATTCACTAACTGGACGCGACGTGCAACGCCGTCTGCTTTGTGTGTCACGATATCCCGCCAATCGAGATCATGCCGCACGAAGTTACCGGGCATAAGAACGTCATCATCGACTAGAAGAAAATTCCCAACGCCAGATCTGGCAAGGCTCGCTGCAACCTTGCTACCGAGTGATCCGCAGCCTACGATAGCCACCTTCCTTTCCAAGAGAGAGCGATGGTCCTCGCCCAGTCGATCCACGACTAGCTCGGGACCGACGATGGTCACCTTGGAAACGGAGTCTCCATACATCCGAAAGGCGTGAAGCGCTTTGCCCTGCATAAGCAGGACAACCCTTCTATTATCATCCAGCGGGAACCATTGGGCAGCCAAGTCAGCGCGAAAGTCTTTAACTGTCGCAATGGTTGGAAGGCTCGTTGCCGACGGCCATGGAATTAGAACCCCGTCGATGTTGAAGGATTCCGCTCGGAGGGGCTTTGGGATTGACGCGTCACGCCAGACTTCGGCACCATTCCGAGCAAAAAGTGAAGCGTAATATATGACGGCTTCGTCGTGTACTATGCAGTCGACCTTCCCTTCCAGGGGCACGTCTTGAGTGGCGGCAAATTCCAGCAAAGATGTCGTCGCTGCAAGCCGGCTCACCGTCCAACGAAGGTCCTGGCCGAGGGTCGTCTGATGCCGAGATGGAATTTCGGAGCTTGGTATTCGCTCCACCTCCATTTCAAGCAGACTATAGGCACTTCGAACCATATCTGCGCCTGTAAAATCCGAGTTCCAGTTGTCGGCGCCAATTTCAAGACATAACTCACCGCCAGCTCCCCACTGGTGGCTGGACCATCTAGACGTATCGCCTCGTTGCATCACGAGCGGCGGTGAATGAGGAAAATGGTTGGGATATCGAAGATAAATCGGAAATATGCGTTCTCCGATCAAGATGTCGGCGTCCCAAACCAAACGAAGATGTTCATCGATTCGCCAATCGAGCGGGCGTAACCATTGGACTTCCCCAACGAGCGCTTCGATGGCGAGCCGCTCGTGCCGCGATCGATCCGCGTTCTGAAAATACCAGATCAAGAAAAGCCGTCTTTCTTGGCTGGTCCGGTCGGGCGATTCTGAAAACTGTAGGGACTTGCGGGAGCCGACGCTGGTTTCAGTAAGCCGGCGGTTGCAAAGGCCGCCGCTGCTTTGGCGACCTTGTCGCCCTTGGACGACAACTCGGTAACGGCTACATCGTAGTCCAAATTGGCGCGCTTCCGCCTCGAACCAAAAATACCGCGAACTGCATCATTGCCTTTGTCATAAGCATTCTGCCCGATAGCGGTTTCATGTTCTCCGCAACGATGCTGCTCCCGTTCCGCCTGTATGACTCCCCGGCTTACAGAACACCGGACAAGCGCGCCTTTTACCCCGAGTCTCGTGACTGTCATCGGTCCGAATTCGAACCCAACAGCAAGCCCAAGGTCTGTCGCATCAGTGCCGTCATCTTGCAGTTTCTCGATTGCCAGGTCGAAACTGCTTCGCATCCCACCGGCGCAGAGCACCATATTGCTGATCGTCGTCTCGCTATCGGTAGTCTGAGCAGTGCCCTCGACTAGAAGGCCATGCACACAATCGCCGATGAAACGAACCTTCCGGCCTGAAAAGTCTTTGTGAAGAACGGCATCGAGCTCGCTGCGAATGACATGAAGAGCGCGCACGACGTGCTTTGCACCACTGTCGTCGCCAATGTTTGCGCTGACGTAGTTGGTGAAGTTGTCGATGTCGCCGTAAACTGTCGCGGCATCTTGCCGGCGCGAATTCCGGACCGACAGCGTTTCAATATCGAGAGTGCTGTACGGCGGCGTGTGACCGCTGAAGCTGAAAGAACCAATTGGGTTGTTGGTCAAGTCAGTCTTCCACTCAGAGACGATCTGATCTGCTGTCACGCTCAGATTGGCTGATTTTTGCGATGTTTCGATTTCCGACGCCGAAAGCGGATTGACGTCTGGATTGTCGACGTCCTTCAATCCAATCACTTTGCGCGCGAGGTTCGTCAGATAAATCCCGGTAGCTTTCCCTCCCCCAGCCCGCTTGGCTGCATGGTTGGCGGGTTCACCCAAAAAAAGTGGTTCGCGGTGGCCGCGACGGCCATTGCTGACGGCAACGGCCTTCCCACTGTCGATACCCACTCGAACCTTCGCCGCAGGGTGGTCGGCGTCCTCACCTGTTCGCTTCAGGACATCAATGATCAACTGACCAATTGCCACGGCGCGATGGATACGCCCGTCTTCAGTGTCGTACGGCTTGGTGACCACTGAATGTAAGCGCTGATTGTGAAAATCAACGAAAAGCGCGTCGACTTCCTGCAGAATTCGATGCACCGCGCGATAATGGAGGTTAAGAAAACGCAAGGTCCGTTTGTGGCAGGTTTCACCCTCCACGGTCGTTACGTTCAACATATCATCGAGATTGACGATATCGGCATACAAATGCACGCCATCCACGCGATAAGCTACCGTGCGCGGAAGGTTGTCGAGGTTTATGTCGCGAACGTATTTACGGATCTCAATGTCCTCGAGGCGGACTTCACTCAGCCTAGTTTGAATGCGTTTCGCAGCACGATCACGATTCCAAGTCCGAGCCATGATTTCCCTCAAAAAAATTCCGACGACTTAAGCAGTGTTAGTGTATGTTCACGATAAGTTCCATCTAAATTTGCTGGAATTTACCTAGGAACAGCGCGCTTGTGGCTTGTGCCGTGCAGTGGGAGGCGACCGTGTGGTGTTGTGGCAGTACAATCAGTTTATGACGACGAAACACTGCGGGACGTCGTTCAGCGGCAGCCTGTCGGATTTTCCGGGGGCGAAATTCCGATATTTTGCGGCCGCCTCCCCGACGAAGCTTCACGACGGCCTTCATCCTTGGCAGCGTTGAAGTACTGCTCGCCGGGTTCTTCGATGGTGTGATCGGCCGCGTCCGCGTCGACCGCAGCTCTTTGGCTTGGTAGGTGTCGTCGGCAAAACCCTCCAGCCAGGTGTCGGCTTCGGCGTCCGAACACGCAAACCGCGCAATCGCTCGGTCGTAATCGGGCTTTTTCCGTGCGCACCATTCTAGCTTGATACCGTAGGTCGCTGCCCGACACTCTACCTGATGCGTGCCGAACATACCACGAACATATCACGTGCGGCCATAACGAGACGAATCGGAAGGCAGTGAGCCCAGGATAAATTTTGGCGGCGCACCCGATCACCCGAAAGGCCGACCGCCCGGATGAAGCGGCAGCCCAGAGTTCAAGTCGACACTCTTGATGAGATCGGTTATCATGCTATATATGTAATCACCCTCACCAAACCAACGGAGTTGGATATCATGGCACTTTCTAATGACACCATCGAACTATCGGGATTTGGCGCACTCACCGGAACGCCTAAGCAGGTTGGCGACCAACTTGATCGGCTGACAGCGGAGCAGGTCATCGCACTAACGTTCGAGCATGGGAGCGAACCCGCAGTTCGGGCGCTAGCCGACACGGTCGTCAGCATTGCGCCGTTGGTTCGAACCATCCTGATGCGTCGCCAGCGTGAGGCAATCAACTCGATAATTGAGGCCCTGGTCCCTCAGGTTCCGCCCCCACAGCATATGCTTGTCGAGGCGCGGATGGCGGCCGAGGCAAGAAAGGCCGTGCTGGAAAGCGGCGATTGGCTAACCGCTCCCCAAATCGCTAAGATGGCTGGGTTCAGCACAAGCAACCCAAGTGCACAGCCAAACAAGTGGAAGAAAGAGGGTCAGATCTTTGCCGTTCGGCATCGGGGTATAGACTATTTCCCTGGCTACGCTCTGGATTCCGCCACCGGATATCGGCCGATGAAAACGCTCGCTAAAATTCTGAGCGTCTTACACGGGAAGAAGGATGACTGGGGGCTCGCCTATTGGTTTGCATCCGTTAATAGCTTCCTCGGAGGCAAGCGTCCGCAAGATGTGCTCGCTGCGCAACCCGAGCGCGTTCTTGCGGCGGCCGAGGATGAGTTGGTAGGCGCACTCCATGGCTAAATCAAAGATTGGACGGGGACCCCTGACAACACCAGTTCCCGTCCCATCGAACGATTTGCACGACAACATAACGCGAGCGATATGGCCAGCGGACCAAACTATCCATCGCATACATTTGAATCTCTATGCCGGCGCGGAATTCAATCCAGGCTTTAAAGGCAACGCCCGATTCAGCCCGATAAAGCGTGCAAATGGGGCAAGTGTCCCAACTCTCTATGGCGGTACGACCTTCGACTGTGCGGCCATGGAAACCGTCTTCCACGATGTGCCATTCACCGCAGGCCTGAAGACTTACGACAAGGTGAAACTAGCCGATCAAGTCTATTCGCAGGTGGTGCCACGGAGGGATTTGGTCCTAGCTGATTTGAGCGTCACCGCGTTGCGGAAACTCGGCATCAAGCGCAGCCAGATTATTGACACTGAGAAGGACCGATATCCTGCAACACGCCCCTGGGCTGAAGCCATTCACGCACAATGCCCAGATATCCAGGGACTTTGCTGGATTTCTCGGCAGGACGACCGGGCTCTCGCGGTGATGCTGTTTGGCGACCGAATTCCGGCAAACATGTTGGTGCAGTCCGGCGCGTCGCTCGATTTGACCGGCAACTCTGACATCTATTCCGAGTTGCTCGAACTCGCCGACCGGATCGGCGTAAAGATCGTAGGCGTCAGCTTCTGATGGCTGAAACGGGCGACCAGGGCAAATCGGGAAACAGCAACGAGGTACTTGTTGACCTCCCCAGCCGCGTCTTCCGGCAACCATCTGACCAGAGTGTGCCGCTATCAACGCGACTTGCCCACGAAATCCCAAAACCTAAGGATTGGCAGGCGCTGCAGCGCGGGTGTGTGATCTTGTTTCGCGATGAGCTGAACGACCCGAACACCGTTGAGTACGGCCGCGGCGGGCAGGATCAGCGCGGAATCGATGTAATCGGACGTCGCAATGGCGATCCCAACCACTATGTCGGCGTCCAATGCCGAAGGGTCACAAAGCCGCTCAAGCAGGCGAAAATCCTCTCCGATTGCCGGGCGGCGCTGCAACTCGAGGCAGCACTGAAGGAGATCATTTTTGCCACAACCGCGGAAGACGATACCCATGCGACCGATGCAGCGGTTGCCGTTGAGAAAGCCCTGCGGGAAGAGGGCCACGACCTGACGGTTTCACTCTATGGTTGGGGAGCGCTCCAGGTCCTGATCGCCCTCCATGAGCGGGCGTACGCCTTTTTCTTCCCGGCTTCGGTATCCACGTCTGCCCCACAGCAGCCATTACCGGGAGACCGCGCTCCAGGCGACTTGGCGGGACAGATTGCCTTGCAAGTCGGCGAACAGCTTCGGCAAATGGGATTTGTTTCCTTACCGACAGATAGCTCATCGAATAGCAGTCTCTCCAGCGAGGATCCGGCGTTGCATGCCCGCATCGATACATTTCGCGATCTATTGGGAGAGGATCAGCCGCTTATTGCGGAGAAGGCACTTCTTGGGCTGCTAGAGAAGGAGGTCCTGGACAAGAAGCCGTGGGCCCGCTTTCGGATTGAAACCAACCTGGGCGCGGCGGCTCTCGATCTGGGCCGGGAGCCGGACGCGGCACGGCGGTTCGAAACGGCGCATTCGATCCGCCCTGATGATCCGAATGCCAATGCCAATCTCGCCTTGGCCCGGACGATTCAGGGACGATATTCCGAGGCCATGGATCTTGCGCAAAAGGCTTTGGCCGGTACGCCGCGTGCCGATCATGCGATAGGTTATCTACTCCAAGCAGCGGCGCGATCAGATTTCGCCGGCGACCCACATTCGCTCATCCCGCCGGATCTCGTCGATAGCACTCATGCGGATCTCGGTCTGGCAGAATTTTACAGCCGTCGAAACGTCTCCGATTGGGCAGAGCGAAATCGTCAGCTTGCACGAAAGCATCCCGAGGTCGCGGAATTCAAGCGAATTGGGGCCGTTGCAACGCTCTCTATAGTCGTGACATCCGGCGCCACCGTTCCGGGAGCCCGTAGCCCGATCAGTCCCGATGAACTCAACACCGCGGCCAACGATATGAAGGCAGTTGCGGAACATATGCTGGAAATCGGCTTTGCCGATCGACATGATCTTGTTGCCTATCTGAACAACGCTGGCGTCCTCCTGCGGCTGGGGGATCGGCCCGCGGAATGCGAGACACTGCTTAAGCGCGCAGCCGCCGTCGTTCACGGCGAGCCTCAGCTGCGACGTCTTCTCGCGTTATCTCTGATTGGCCAGAGCAGACCGAAGGATGCCTTGGCGACGCTGGAAGGCGATCGTGATCCCGAGAACCAGTTTCTCGCCGCTGACCTAGTCGCACTCGATGACCCCTCGGGAGCATTGGGTCGGGTGTTGGCTATTGATCCGGACGAGCTGAGCCCTGCCTTGGCAAGCTCACGATGGCATCTCATCGGCGAACTCGCGCTTGTTCTCGATGACGAAAGAAGGGTGCGGGAGGCGGTGGAAGCCCTTCGACAGCTGGGCACGGATAAAGTCGAGGCTGAGTTGCTCCTTATCCGCTGTGACAAGAAAACCGGCGTTGGTAATGATGAGATCACGACTCGCCTGCGAAAAATTGTGGAGGGCTTGCCCGACACGGTTGATGTCGTCACGCGATATCAAGTCGCCGACCAGCTTCGCCACAACGACTTGCCGGAGGAAGCTGCCGCACTCTTGGACAGCGCTGTCGACCTGAACCGTCCCGGTCCCCTGACTACGATGTATCTGCAGTGCCTCGCCGCGGCCCGTCGGGATGAGGCTTTTCGGAATGCGCTCCAGCGTGCAGCACCAATCGTGCGCGACACACCCGACGTACTTTGGGCAACCGCAACTCACGCGTGGAACGTTGGCGACCTCTCTACGGCGCGTGCGTCCGTCGAAAGGATTTTGAGTCTCGATGCTTCGGATGCGGACGCGCGCCTTCTGAGAATTGAAATCCTGCTCCGTCAGAATCAATCGACGGAGATCGTCGCCGAACTCGATCACCCCCTGGAATTTCTTCGATACCGACGCCTTAAGGATCGCTTTCGAATTGCAAGCTTGCTTGGCCACTTTGGCTACCTCGATAGGGCGGCGGCTCTTGCGTATCGCCTCTTTCTCGAGAACCGCGATCGATCGCAGGCATGGATGACGCTTTCGGCGCTCGTCATCGAGGAAGGCCGTACCGACAACGAAGATCGATCGTGGAATGCTAGAGTCGTTGCATCTGACGTTGCGGTGGACCTCAGCTACGACGACGGCGAGCGGCTCTTTCTGGTGGTCGAGCCGGATCCCGATCTCCGTCGACTCGACAATGAATCCTGGGAGCCTGACCATCCGCTCGTCCGAGCACTCATAGGACTTTCAAGCGGTGATCGGTTCCTGGATCCATCTGGCAGGCCGGGCCAGATTATAGCGCTTCGCCACAAGTACGTCGCCCGACTTCACTACGTGATGGAGCATCATGAGGGCCGCTTTCCCGAAATATTTGGGTTTCGGAAGGTGTCAATCGATATTGAGCGACCCGACGGACTCAATGACCTGATCGCCGAGTTGAAGCAAAGATTTGACTGGGTCAAGCAGGAGCAGGAAACCTACACGAACGGACCGTGGCCACTTGCTATGCTCGCGCATCGCATCGGCGTCGACACGATCGAGGTCGCAGCTGGGCTGGCGTCCCAGGGAGTGCCGCTGAAAGTCGCGATCGGCAACGAGGCTGAACGAGATACCGCCGCAATCGCCGTCCGTGAGAACGCGATCCAGGGATGCACGCTGGATCTCTTGGCATTCTGGACAGGCTGGCGGTTGAGGGCTCTCGAGACTATCGAGGCAACGTGTGGTCGAATTCATCTGCCTCAGAGCGTATCTGACCGGTTGCTTGCCCGTCGTGAACAAATTCAATTTTCTCTCAAAGACGGCCTCAAGACGGCTCAATACGACAACGGACGGATCGCTGCGACGGAAGTCGCTCCGGAGATCGTCAAGACCTGGCTCGAAGATATCGACAAGGCGATAGCGTGGGTCGAAACCAATGCCCACGTTTGTCCGTTGCTTCTGACCGACGAACTGCCCAAGGAATTGATTGAATTCTTGCAGGGTGGGAAGAGCGACTTCTTCGACAGCGTAGCCTTGGCCATCCAGAACAAGCATCTATTGATCAGCGACGATCGGCCTATCAGGGAGTTTGCGCACATTATGGGATGGAGCCGTAGTGCATGGCTTCATCAAGTGTTCGGGGTCGCGGCCGAACACGGCCATATTGACTTCGACACGTTCATTCGCTGGTCAGCTGACTTGGTAGATAGCGGCCATACATACATTGGAGTTTCGGGCATTGCTCTGGCTCGCGCATTTCGACTCGACGCCGCCGAAGGCCAGGCACCGGGATATTTGTACCGGACTTTGTGCGAGGTCATAGGTGGGCGAGGCGCGGAGCCAAAATCCCACGTGCTGGCGGCGCTACAGTGTCTTCGTGACCTCTGGTCGGATGGTTCTACTTACCCATTCCGGCAGGCTGCGACCGGATTGTTGCTCGAGCACTTGATCAAAGGGCGATCGGACTACGTTGCGTTGCTGCGTACGATTCAACGGCATGTGCAAGATCTACCGTTTCTCGTCGACTATTTGGTGCGTTGGGTCCGCGGGCATTTTCTTCCCACCGATACCTTGCGACCCACACGGCCCTATTAGCTGCAACGAGAACATCCACCATATCGATTCCCTGAGGCGGACGACCGCGCCGCTGGGCTTGCTTGGCGCGCGGCACTGTCGCTGCAGGCAAGATGCGCGTGTGCCGCAAAGGTTGCCTAGCCAGGTCCAATCGTGCAGGTTGCTACGCTTGAAGGATTCAAGCCGGCAGATGGATCAGACCAGCGATACCCGGGAGTGGGGCGAAAGCGACGGCCTGCAGTTTTTCGGCCGTCATCTCGTGGCGATCTGCGTGACCTATCGTTTAGTAAGCGCTTCCAAACAGGAAGCGCTCTCTTTTGCGGCATACAATGGCACGCTGATCGACATCGCAGGCTCCACCTGCTTCGTCACCGCAGGACACGTTCTGGCCGATCTCAAGGATAAACTCGCCGATGACAGGATCGAAGTCATCGATGTCGTTCTGGCTGACACGTTCGCTCAAGGCCGTGTCACAGACAATCCAATTCCGTTCGATGTGAGAAACGAGCCATTCTACATCGTCGATGACGATGAACAGGGGCTCGATTTTGGTGCCATTCCTCTGCGTCCCTACTATACCAACCTTCTGGCGAAGAACGGAACAGTAGCACTCGATGAGGAGCGGTGGATTCACCAGCACCGAGTTTGCTTTGATGGCTACGCGATGCTGGGTCTGCCTCAGGAATTCACATCGCCCGCGATTGACGCTTCGGGAAACGGCGCAGTCTCGCCTACCATGTTTCGCGTGTTGCGACATGAGACGCTCCCGCCTGGCACGCGCCAGACCACCTACCCGCGATTTGTTGGAGAGATCGATGACGGCTTGCAGATCTCCAGTGTCGTTGGCATGAGCGGCGGGCCGATATTTGGGTTTCGCATCGAGGGCGAAAAGAGGGTTCGCTACTGGGTTGTCGCTCTGCAAAGCGCCTGGCTTCCTAGCCGCCGTATTATCTTTGGTTGTCCCCTCCCAACCCTTGCTCCCCTTTTGAGAGATCTGATGGCGGGTGTCCCCCCGTCCGACGTGGCCTAGCCGCGGCGTTAGTCACATCGGGGAAGCTGAGAGCTAAAGCGAACTCCCCGAAGGCGATTGGCGGCTTTGCAGCTCGCTTACGATCAGGTTGTGCAAGCAAAATCTATTCAGCACTGGATCGCGAAATTATCACCTTGGCCGCGGCATGGGACCTGATTGGCTCGACGGTGCACTAGGCTCACTTCGAAAAGGAGCACCCGGCATCGAGGATGCGATCCTCATGTCGGGACCAAGCAAGCTCTTCCGATCATGCTTGCTGACTGCGTCTCCCTTCTCTCACGATGGGGCGCTTGGGTTGGTCCAGCCAGCAGCGCAAGGCACCTTGGCAAAACCTATGACGCGATGCGACCCTAAGGCACTACGGCAACACTTCAGCCGTCTAGATACGTTTTGATTTCCTCATCGTCTGCCGTTCGAATTCCGGCAAGCAAATTGTTGCGAAAATAGTAATCTTCCTTCTTGTTCTTTTTCCAAGCGTCGGCGATCTCTTGCGCGGTGCAGTATGCTCCCTTCAGCATAATTTTCGGTTTGGTCGCTGTCAGCAGAACCACGTCCAGCGAGAGCGGCCAGTTGTTTCTGAAGTTCGGCCAAGGGATGTTGAGGCGGCCATTTTCAATCACAGGCCTATCCCCGGCGGCGGCGCGGTCGGCGGCGGAAAATGCGAAATCAGCGTAACGGCTTTGCTTTTCCGTAAAGGCAGCCCAATCTTCCAGCAGCTTCGTTCGATCCGCAGCGTCCTCGTGGTCGAGAAAGCCGGGCGACGTCAGGATCGCGACACATCCCCAGCCTGCGGAGATTACGTCGTTGCCATTTGGCTGCTCCGCTCTCCAGAGTTCTTTGGCCTCCTGCACCAAATCGTCGATGCCGTTGGCAGGATTGCGACAGCGGAAGATTTTGCCAATACCAAGTCGTGGACCAAGCTCAGGCGAGAAAACCATCGTATAGGTGTTGCCACGACTAGAGGACCGCCGGCCATACCGGATCGGGACACGAACGTATTGGATCGACCGCTTGTCTGCTTTTAGGCGTGTCTCCCGCCACTTCATGCGAACTTGATCCGGCTTTCCGACAAAATGCCCGCCGTAGCTTTTGCTCTCCCAATCGAGCGATCCGACGACAAGTATCCCGATACGTAGATTGAGCGGCATGGCTCTTCCCCCTGCGCAGCTATCCAACTCCTAACCGCTTTCGCCCGTCAACGATTTCTCACGCTTGGAGCGAGCACCATCCACCATCTGCGTGGATGCTAATAGCTAGCGGGCATTTAATCTTCGATCTCGCCGTTGGAGTTTTGCTGGATTGAAAATTCCGGCATGATGTCGCCCGCCAGCAGCTTCTCCTTCGACAACAGCCCCGCGTCTTCGAGGGCTTCGAAATCCGGCAGGTCGCGCAGCGTGTCGAGCCCGAACTCCAGCAGGAATTCTTTTGTCGTCACGTAGGTGTAGGGCGCGCCCGGCGTTGGGCTGCGCGGACCGGAAGCGATCAGGCCGGCACCGCGCAGATGACCAATAAAATCGCGACTGATCTCCTTGCCGAAGAACGACGACAGTTCGGCGCGGGTAATCGGCTGGAAGTAGCCGATGCACATCAGCACCAAAACCTCCGACTGCGTAAGGTCGGCCGTCTTCCCACTTCCACCTACAGCAGCGCGGATGGCGTCTGCATAGGCAGGCCGGGTCAAATGTTTCCAGCCGCCGGCGACCGAAACCAGATCGTAAGGGCGGCCGCGCAGCTCCTCGCGGATGTCGTCGATGAGAAGATCAATGCTGCAGCTTTTCCCGACGATGCGGGCGAGCATTTCGCGGTCGACTGGCTCGCTGGCCGCAAAGATCGTGGCCTCGACGCGGTTCATCCATTCGCGCCAGCGCGCTTCCGGCGGCAGGTGATCCAGCTCCCGGTCAAACAGCTGGTCAGCTGATCGACGGTCATCTAGCCGGCTCCCTCCTCGCCTACGTGCACTCTCCGCCATTGTCTTCACAGCCCGTAGATGCGGAAGGTGGCGCGGCCGGACAATTCACGCACGGCACCGAGCTCGACCAGCCGGTCAAACAGGCGGCGCAGGCCGCGATCGCTCATGCCGGCGATTTGTTCCGAGGCGACGATCGAGTCGTCAGAGAGCAGCTTTTCCACGACGACGTCCGCCGCCTTGGCCCTGAGTTTCGGCGCAACCGCAAGCAGCCGTTCCGCGCGGCGCTCGAGTTCGGCGAAAAGATCAATGGCGCGCAGCGCAGCGCGCGCCTGCGCGGCCAGCAGGCTTTTGGCCCAATCGGCTTCCGTTTCGGCGCCGGCAGCCAGAGCGGCAGTCACTGGTCGACGCGCCCGGCCCGTACCCACAACTAAGGTCACTTCGGCGCCCAACAAAGGGATTGCATGTGTCCAGCCTAGCCGCTGCGCGAGCAAGACATCGGCAAGCCAGGCTCCGAGAACGCGCCGGAAGCCGTAACGCTCCGCGACCGCGAAGACTCCGACCAGCGTTTCGACCGTGCCGGTGTTGGCGGCAAGCTGTCGCAGATCGTCCGTCAGGTCGCTGACCGCCTCATCGTTGAGCGTGAGACCTAGATCTTCCAGCACCGCCTCGACATTTTTCTCCGTCAGCAGATCGTGCGCTGGCCGAGATGCCAGCCGCCGCCAAGCAAGAAGGAAAAGGCCGGCGGGACCGACGTTGTCGCCCGGTCTTGTGAGCAATACGGCATCGCGCAAGGCCGCTTCGTCCTCGACGCGGCCGGCCTGCTTTGCCGTTGCCGCGGCCGCCGAAATTGCCAGCCGCTGCCGCCAGGCGCCGGCCCACCGCTCCTGCCGCCGAACCACCGCATCGAGTGCGCCGATGGCGGCGCCGGCAACGAGCGCCACGTCCTCAATATCTTTTCCTGCACCGCTTTGCGCATCGGGGATGGCCCGGCGCAACCAAGCCGGCACCGTTGCCATCGGTGCGATCGAAGGGGCGCCGCCGAGCACGCCATGGCGAGACAGAGAGGGTTTGGGTCGCAGAATCATCGCAAGCACGATGAATCACGGCGGCGCTTTTAGCAATCTATTTGCACATAACCGCCGCACTTGTCGCACATATCAAACGAATGATAATGTTGCATTATCGTTCGTTAGTGGGCTACAAGGACGAATGGCCGTTTTCGTCGAGCAGAAGCCCAAAATTCACGCCCAGCGACCCTCCGGACCATCCCACAGCGCGACGGTCTTTCCTGGAACGGCTAACGATAGCGCTGGTGCATCCCACTGACGCTTTTACGCCTGCGGGCGCAAACCTGGCGCTGCCCGGTAGAAGATCACCCGCACCGACGGAACAAGCTGGCTGAGGTAATCGAAATCGCCAACATTGCCGGTCAGGACCGTCGCCCCAAGCATACCGGCCTGGTGAAAGATCAGCGCATCGTTGAGGAAGCGGCGCTCATGCCCCTCCCCTTTCGGCAGATGGTTCAGCCGGAACAACAGGCCGGCCAGCATGCCGGCGCGTTCCCAAGCGTTGGCGTCGGGTGCATGCAGCCGGTGCGCCGGAATATCCTCAATCGTATCTGCAACGGCTCCCGGGACCGACTTTGTCGTCGGGTGCGCCGGATCGAGCCGGCCGAACACATGGCTGAGCTCGGCAAGGCAGACGGCCGAGTGGTGACAGAGCCGATAGGTCAGAAGGTTATCGACCGCTTCGGGCGTGCGTCCCTGCAGGACATCCAGATAGACGCTGGTGTCGAGGAGCAATACGCCGCCGACGGGCGACTGGTCACCTGCCCAGGACAGGGCGGAATCCGGTCGCCGTTCCAGCCCAGCGCTGCGCCGCTGAGGTTTTAGGGACCGCAGTGCGCCGCCTAGATCAAATGCCAAGATCGATGTCCGCGGAGATGCTGCCCTTGCGGCCGACGAGCCGGGCGCCGAAATCATCCTCGAGCGCCAGCCGCGACAAGGCGAGCTCAAGCAGTTCGGTGTCTGAGCTCACATGGGCGCGCTTCTCTGCCGCCTCGATCAATTCCGACGACACCCTGCCGGAAAGGCGGGTGTTCTTGGCCGCGCCAAGCAGGCCGACCGCCCTCGCCTGCTCAAGCACCAGACGGTTGCGGGTGTGGGCGATCCGCTCCTCGCTTGCGGCTGTCGCTGCGCCACGTATGGTCATCTTGGGATCTCCATCTGTTGAACGGAATAGGATGTTGAACATGAAAACAAGGAGAGACCACCCTTGAGAGGCCATCCCTGGATCGGACAGGCCCGTTGCGCTCCCGCTGATGCGATACCAAGACCGGAGCGGACACAATTCCCTCAGCTATTCCGTCACACAGCTCGCGGTGGACAATTCCGGACTTTGGCCGCACCTTCGCTCGCAAGAATCGCATTGCTGCGACATTAGAATGGACGAGGCTGGATGGGCAAAGCCCGTAATTTGATGGTGTCCACCGACGCAATCGACGCCGATGACCTGCCGGACATTGTCGACGTCGTCATGGAGATGGGGCGGTCGGATGAAGGCCCCTCCCCTCTCCCGTCGGTCCTTGACCCGCGACAGACATCGTTGCCTACGCATCTCGAAAAGCTCGCCGACCGTGCGCGCGATTATGTCGAGGCAGCAAGTTCGGCGAACACCCGTCGCGCCTACGCAGCCGACTGGAAGCATTTTTGCGCCTGGTGCCGGCGCCAGTCTTTTGATCCATCGCGGCCGGACCCGCAGACCGTCGGCCTCTATATCACCGCGCAGGCTTCGGGCACTGGAAGGGACAAAAAGGCGGTAGCGACGATCGAGCGCCGCCTGTCATCCCTGACCTGGAACTACACGCAGCGCGGCCAGCCGCTGGACCGCAAGGATCGGCACATCGCCACCGTGATGGCCGGCATCCGCAACAAGCACGCCGCCCCGCCCCGGCAGAAGGAGGCGATCCTTCCCGAGGATCTGACCGCTATGCTAGAAACACTCGACCGCGGAACCTTGCGCGGCCTGCGCGACCGCGCCATGCTGCTCTTGGGTTTCGCCGGCGGCCTGCGGCGCTCCGAGATCGTGGCTTTGGACGTCGGCCGCGACCAGACTGAGGACGGCCGCGGCTGGATCGATATCCTCGACAAGGGCATGCTGGTTTCGCTTCGCGGCAAGACCGGCTGGCGGGAGGTTGAAGTCGGGCGCGGGTCGTCCGATGCCACCTGCCCGGTTGTCGCGGTGCAGACCTGGCTCAAGCTCGCCCGTATCGCGCACGGTCCCCTCTTCAGGCGCGTCACCAAGCAGGGCAAGGCGGTCGGCGCCGATCGGCTCAACGATCAGGAGGTCGCGCGCCTGGTCAAGCGCACTGCGCTGGCGGCCGGCGTGCGCGGCGATCTGTCGGAAGGTGAACGAGCAAAGCTCTTTGCCGGACATTCGCTACGCGCTGGCCTCGCCTCCTCGGCCGAAGTCGATGAGCGCTATGTGCAAAAGCAGCTCGGCCATGCCTCGGCTGAAATGACTCGCCGCTATCAGCGCCGACGCGATCGCTTCCGTGTCAACCTCACAAAGGCGAGCGGACTATAGGCCGGGCTCGCCCCTCCCCTGCCCTTCGGATGCGGAAAAGTGCGTTATCTCCAGGACAGCTGGTCCTTCGGCAACCGGCCGCTTGGGTCGAATACGGCTACCTTGTGCGGCAGACCCGGACCCCAGTCCCAAAGGACCAGGTTACGATCCTCCTTCTCGGCGCTCGGCGCGAAACTTGGGACCACAATGCCGGCAATATTCCGAGGCCGCAGCCTGTCGTAGACGGACCAGGACGCCGGGCGCTCTCCGTCGCTAAGCGCCGTCGCCCAGGCGCAGGCCATGTCCTCGAGCGCGATAGAAAATTCTCCCCTCGCCTCGTCCGTTGTCAAATCCACGATGTCATCGAAGTCGATCTCATAGGAACACAGCACGCAAGGATCGATCCGGTGCGCGAACCCCTGGTTGGCTTCCTTGACCGCTGTCATGATGGTCAGCGCCAAATAGAGCGCCGGCACGCCTTTGGGATTTAATCGCGCACCTCTGATCGCCGCCCCTTCGCCGGAAGTCGGCTTGAATGCCCAACGTGGATCGTGTGCCCGGTAGCAGGTTCCAACGAACCTCAAGCGAAACCACCGACGGCCATATGATCGAGATAATCACGGACCGCTGCGGCCTTGCCATCCTTCACCAGCGCCTCAGCGGTGCGTCCGCCAAATGCTGGAAGCGGCTGAGCCCGATACCAAGCCATCGCCTGCTCCTTGCCACCCGCCCAATCCGTCACGCGACTGATGATCTCGAGCATTTCCCGCAGACGCCCCTGTGTCTTTACCGCAGCGCTGCGCTCTGAGCGATAAAGGGTCTCGCGCGCAAGACCGGCGGTCTGGGCCAACTGGCCCTTGGACATGCCAAAACCGTCCGCGACCTGCTCGATCGCAATCTTCCCGTTCCGGTCCATATAGGACAAGATGAGAGGTCCATTCTGCTCGAGGATCTTGAATGCAGGGGCCACAGAATTCGTCCTACCATATTGAGAGGCATATTTCTTGTGCAAAAGATATGGCAGTTCTCGGCAGCTTTCAAGCCCGGGCTGCTGCCACCGCCCGAGTACGGACGCCGATCGAGCCGACCGTGCGCGCGAGCATGTCGAGGTAGCGAGTTCGGCAAACACCCGTCGCGCCTCTGCCGCCGGCTGGAGCATTTTTGAGCCCGGTGGCTTCAGGACTGTAACGCCCCTCCCCTGCCCTGATCAGGAGCCAAACAGCCGCGGCCCAGTAAAAAACGGCATAAGCTGGGTTGATCAGAATGTTGCCCGGTCGTGCGATGACATGCAGGGGGCAAGGTCTCACACGACAAAGTCGGCTAAGCATCTACAGGCAGAGCGGTCGTTTGGTCGAGCGCCCGCACAAATTGTGGTGCTCATCATCATCCGGTCATTCTTGCTGTTGCCCCATTGGCCTTCAGGGCTGCCATGAGCATCGGTCCGACCGAAAACTCTCCCGCCCTCGCCTTGTCGGTCAGCACACGCAAGTAGCCGCCGGCCGAATTGATGTGCTGCGCCCTTTGCAGGATGCACGCAATCACGATCGCGGCAACCTCCTGGCCCATCACATGGCAGGCCTCCTCGTAAGCTGAGGGCGAAACGCCAAGGTATCCCCGCACCTGGGCGGCAGTCATCATCAGATCGCGCCAGTTTCCGATCCCGTTAACGGCATAGTCCGCAATTTCGGGACAAGCGCGCAGCACCAGTCCAATTGGGTAGCCTTTCGGCTTCTCAGCCGGAGGAGATGCTGGCTCGGCCGCCGCCCTGCTTTTTTCGAAAGCTGGTTCAAATACAAAAGTAGAGTCTGTGTTTGAATCAGATTGCTGCCGCTCATTATGGGATTCATTGGCGCTAGGATTCGTGGAATTCATAAAGCTTTCCAACATCCTATCCACTTCATCGTGGAGCTCGGCGAGATCTGCAACGATGCTCTCCAGATCGGACAGGCCGGCCCTGCGCGGTATTGCCTCCACGATAGCCCTAAACCGTCTCCAGACCGCCCCCCAATCGCCCGCGGCGCCCTCCTCGATCGCGGCCTCGACAAGCTTTTGAATATCGCGTCGATGGAGCGTGATCCGTTCGCGCATCAACTTGAGCGCCAGAGCGTCGGACCGGACCTGCTCCGCCGCTCGCTGGAATTCCGCTGCCCGTGTCAGCAGCGGCGCCAGCGAGAACCCAAATGCCTCCGCAATATTCCCGCCATGCCCCTTGCGAGCAAACCTTTTGCCGTTCGGACTGTCGCGGCGGACAATCAGCCCGCAACTCACCAGCTCGGCCAGATTCCTCCGAAGCGTGGACTCGGCCATGCCGTGCGCGCGCAGCGACAACTGTGCGTTCGACGGAAAAACCATCAAGCCGTTTTCTTCACTGACCTGGTCATCCGGGTAGAAGGACAACAGCCCGTTCAGCACTGCCAGGGCGCGGTCACCCACGCCGATGATGGACTTACCTTCACATAGCCAACGGTAGACTTGCCATTTTTCGACAGCAGATCCTTGCGGGATCTCCCGTGATGCCGCATTCGCCTGCACCAGCGCAAGCGTCATCGGCCGCCGCCCAAAGGGCGTCGTCGCGTACCCACTCTCCATTTCCCTCACCTTTCAATCAGGCAAAAGAAATCTGCTCGCCGAAACGGCGCCACGACTCTTGACAGTGATTCGGGGAAATGCGATTCTCAGCTTGCTACAGACGTGAGAAGGGCTTCCGCGACGGTGACGTTCGGGGGCCTTTTTCTTTTGCGGTCTTAGTCTCCTGTTTTCTTCGCCATTTCCGACTCCCGAAATGCCTCGAAAAGCTCATCGAGTTTGCCGGCAATGAATGTACCGAAGGGCAATGCTTCCTTGGACTTAAAGGCAAGCGTAAACACTTTTCCCGTGTCGGTGATCTTGGCCTGAACGGATTTGTCCTGGGGCATCCACGCCCGCTCCTTGGGCTTCGCTGCTGCGCGTGGGCGC
The DNA here is from genome assembly GCF_006440475.1 of Mesorhizobium sp. B2-6-1. Classification (NCBI taxonomy): domain Bacteria; kingdom Pseudomonadati; phylum Pseudomonadota; class Alphaproteobacteria; order Hyphomicrobiales; family Phyllobacteriaceae; genus Mesorhizobium; species Mesorhizobium sp. B2-6-1. The sequence continues at coordinate 89,244 of NZ_VFUH01000013.1, read as the reverse complement.
TTTTCTAAGGCGCTCACAAGGTCGAACAGACGGGCAAAACGGGCCTCACTGCCTTGCTGCGCGAAATCGGCGCGGCTCACGCACTCCATGGCCTTCGCCGCCGCACCAGGATGTTCCATAAGCTTGGCAAGCTGCCACCAGCGGTCTCGGCCAACGCCTTTGGCAGCCCCTACCGCCAAAATGACCTGTTCTGGAATGGTGCTGGTCACGGAGCGCATCTTCGAGAAGGTCGTATCGTCGAGCGCGAGGGCCGACTTCACCGTATCAGGCGAATGGCCCCGCTTGAGGATGCGGTCGGCAAAAAGCGTCCGTTCGATGAAGGACAGATCAGCTCTGGCGGCGTTCTCCTGGCCTTGGGCGATGACATGGTCCCTATCGTCCATCTTCTTGACGACGGCGCGCACAGGCCGTTCCAGCTGCCGGGCAACCCTGACGCGCCTGTGGCCAAAGACAGTTTGAAAACGTCCCGAAATGTCAGGGTGGGGCCTGACCAGCACAGGAGAATCCTGGCCACGTTCCCGAATTGCAACCAGCAGCTCCTGAAACGCTTCATCGTCATCGTCGATACGGTCCGACACGAATGAGGTGTCGACCAAATCCGGATCGAGATCGACGACTGAGCCCTTCGAGAGCTCCTGGAACGACTGTATGATCGACCGTGATGCACCACGAACGGCGTAGCTCGAGACGTCCTGGGCATCGGCGACTGCCGATGCGGGACCCATGACACTTCCGAAAATGTCCTTGCGTGCCATTCAATCGCTCCGATTCGCGGCTAATGGACTGAATTCACGGCAAAAATTGCCACTATTTACTGCCGTAAACCGCGTCGTCATGTCCGTCCCCAGGCGCGGTGAATAAGTGTCGTGATCTCCGAATTCACCGCGTCGAGCGATTCAATCGCCCGGTCATAGGTTGAGCGGGTAAAAGACGACTTCTCCACCTCATAGAGCGTCTGTTTCGTCAGGCCCGCATCCGAGATCGCTGTCGATTTGAGCATGGGATTTTCGAGGATCTGGCCAGCAAGCATGGACTGCATGAAGCCGACCATCTGGGCTTGCGGAATGTCTGTCGGTTCGTACCGCGTGATCAGATAGCGGAACCAATCGAGTTCGATCGCCGCGCCAGCGGCTTTGATGGTCTTCAAGATGCCGCCGAGCATCAAAAGGAACTGGCTCATCGACATCAGGTCGAGCATTTGGGGATGAACGGTGATCAGAACGGACGTCGCCGCCGACATGGCCGTTAGAGTCAGATAGCCAAGTTGCGGAGGACAGTCGACGACGACCACGTCATAGCGGTCGTCCACCTCGGACAAGGCGTTTGCAATCCTGACGAAGAACTGCCGGCCGGCAGCGGAGGATTTGTCCTGCATAGCGAGCGGCGTGTCATACTCGTACTCTTGCAGCTCGAGATTGGCCGGAATGATATCCAGGCCAGGAAAATTCGTCGGCACGATCACATCGGAGATCGGCCGGCGCTCGTCATCGTAACGGATCGCCTCATAGAGCGAGAGGTTGCGGTCGAGTTCCGGTTGAAATCCATGCAGAGCAGACAGCGAGGCTTGCGGGTCGAGATCGATCGCGAGGACCCGGTGACCTGTCAGAGCCAAGTGCTGGGCAAGGTGGGCGGCAGTCGTTGTCTTGCCGCTGCCCCCTTTGAAATTGACGACCGCAACGACCTGGAGCTTGTCGCCGGGTTTGCGGTGCGGGACATACTTCTTGACCTCGGTCCTGCCATGCTGGTCCAGAAAATGGCGAAGTTCGAGTATCTGCGCGGCCGTGTAGGAGCGGCGCCCGGAAGGCATCTGTTCCGGCAAAGGACCCTTGCGCTCAAGGTGTAGCCGCTTCAGATTGTTTTGCGACACACCGAGATAGTGGGCGACTTCTGCCATCGAAAATGAACGCAGCGTCTTGGTCGCGTTGGGTGGAAATTTCTCCATGCGCAACTGATTGAGGCGTCGCGATATCTCAGCACCCTGCTCGAGGATTTTGTCATCGAACTCGAAGCGTGGTAGCCGCATGGCGATATTCATTCTTGTCGAAACCTGAATTGGCGCTTTTTGCGAAGAAACTATTCAACAAGCGCCATTAAGCTCCGATTCGGACAGCCCGGCAAGAAGTTTTGGGTTAACAGAAGGTTAACGCCACCAGCAGGCGTCTTACTGCCGAATAGCGAGATCATAGCGGCTGCTTGTCGTCTGAACCCAGGACTCTGCCGCTGCGTGGCTAAATGCATGTTTTCTCTGCGACAAGGGCAAGTTTTTACCGCAGTAAAGATCGCGCCAGTCAAAGGTCGAGGGTGGCACAAGCGGACCGGTGCCTGGCAGGGCGGTTCCAACCCGCCCAGCGCTGACGGACGCCATCCGCCAAGCGCTGCTCAAACCGCACAGGGGCGCTGCAATTTTTGATCCTCATTGGCGCGCCCGATTGCGATCGATCCACGGGAATCCAGTTTTACATGTCGTAAAGGGCTCTGTCGGAAATCGAGCCACTGAGATCATTGGGCAGCTCACATTGCAGCGATCCTGGTAGGGCAGGGCGGCTGCCCTTGCGACTTCAGCGATGCCGGTCGAGTCTGCCTGCCATTGCCGACCGCAAACCCGGATGGCGACGCAGGCGCAAGGGCGCCGTGACAAGCAACTTCAAGAGGCCGCAATCGTCGATCGCGGCGCGACCGGTGTTGCGTTGAGAGAAGGAGTTGAACGGCTGCGTTGAGCAGCCTGCACTCTAGACGTGCCGATATGAATGGCTCTCGAATTGGCAGAGGATAGCGAGGTGGGGTTGCCCCGCCGGTGGAGCACTCTGCGTCTGCCTGCCGAGACTGCGCTGGATCGGTACGAGAAGCCAAGTCAGGGCTGGACCACGGATCGGGCACCGCCGCCCGCCTTGCAAACATGCCTCGGCGTTTTCGAATGCGCGCACGACCAATTGAAACGGCCCATGCCACAGCTGTACGTCAGAGGAGCCAAGTTTCTGAAGGCCTCGTGAAGTCGCACGATGCCCATCTGCGCTCGCAAGCAGGCGAATTGGTTCAGCTCGTTCGCGGTATCTATGTCGATGCTGCCGATGACATCGAGACCACGATCCTGAACCATGCCGTTCGGATCGCACGTTATCTCTATCCAACGGCGTATCTGTCATCGGCAAGTGCGATTCTGCTCGGACCTACGCCGGACGGGCGGCTTTTTATCAGCGGGCGACGCAACCAGCGCACCCGCCTACGCACCCTCGAGATTATTCAAAATGAGGCGCCAGCCCACCCGTCGACGATGGGCGTTGTTGTTGGAGATGACATGGGGGAGTTGCGCACCGATGCTTCGTCCCCACGACAGGGGTTTTTGGAAGCGTTCCGGCTGCGCGGCGACCATGCGAGTGCGATACCCGGGCAGATGCGGGCACAACTTGCTGTGCGTCTCATCGGTGAGTTTGGATCGCCGCAAGCAGCCGCGGACGCGGTTTGGGCGCTCGCCCGTGAGAACAGCTGGTGTCGGGAAGGGCAGGGGCAGAACGCTATCTTTCGGCGCGGGCCGACGCCGGCAAATCGCCGGCAACAAGTCCGCATTGGAGTTTCTCGTTGCCTGGCACGGGATCTCGCTTGGACAGCTGATCCATGACGGTTTCGAGAGGCGGTGGAAGCCTGCTCACCGAACAGGCGGCACGCTGCTCATTCGCGAGACGATCCCAGGCAACTTGCCACCGTTCATCGTGTCGCTCTTGCCGGAGGAGTGGCTCGCCCACATTGCGTCAGCGCGATGGAGCGCGACGTCCTCAGAAAGCGCTGAATGTCCAAAAAACTGAAGGACCGTGCGGAGCTTGCCGATCTTCGTCGAGACACCGCAGGGCGAGCTTCTGGCCTTCTTGAAGGCCGGCCTGTTCACCGGTTCCTATGCAGGCCGGCGAGGAGGTCTCGCTGGGTCAGTAGCGGCCGTGAAGTGCCGCCAAGAGGAGTTCAGCGTTTCGGCCGGTTGACCTCGATTTATCATGAAGGCGCCGGATCTGCTCCTAGGCTCCAGCGCGTGCTGAACGCGCGCCAGAAGCGGCTCTCAATGGCGGCAAAGTGCCAGGCGAACAGTCGATCTCAGCGTAGCGGCTGCACTCTGCCTTTTAGCGCAGTGCCTGCTCCAGATAGTCGCTGAAGGCGCGGGCTTTCTGCGAAGGGCGTCGCCCGGCGGGGAACACGACAAAGGCGGTCACCGGCTCGAGGCTGTAGTCAGGAAGGATTTCAACCAGAGCTCCCGAGACAAGCTCGTCCGCGCACATCCACCTCGATGCGATCGCAATACCGAGGCCGGCGCTCGCACAAGCGATAGCACCTGCGGCAGAGCGGGTTCGCACGCGCGGGCTGACGGGCTGAACCTCGGTAACGCCTTCGCGATGGGCGGTCCAATTCTGATCGCCCGTATCACTGGGACCGCCAATGAGATGGTGCTGACTAAGCTCGGCGAGTTTTGTCGGTGTGCCGCGTCGTGCGAGATAGGTAGACGCGGCCACGAACAAACGGCGGCTAGCGGCAAGTTTACGCGCCACGAAACTGGAGTCCGGCTGGTTGCCCAGGCGGAGCGCCATGTCTGCGCCTTCTGCGACGAGATTCTCGTAGCGGTCGGACATCATGAGATCGACCTTGAGCAAAGGATGCCGCTCCAAGAAACCATGCAGCAGCGGTACGATCTGCCGCACCCCATAAGTCGCCGGCAGAGCCACCCGCAATATCCCCGACAACTGATCCGCCCCACGCGCTGCGCTCTCCGCCTCTTCGATCCCAGCAAGTGCCTCGCGCGCCCGGGAAAGCAGCGCCTCGCCGGCATCAGTTAGCGAAAGTTCGCGGGTCGTACGCGTGAGTAGCTTGACGCCCAGCCGTTCTTCCAGCGCCGCGACCGTCCGCGAGACGGAGGGTTGCGACAATCCGAACTCTCGGGCCACTTTCGAGAAGCTGCCGGTTTCCACCGTGCGAACGAACATCGCGAGTTGCTGGAGCCGATCATTCATACGGAATACGTATACATTATATGAGATCGGCAGCGCTACTCGCCGATTTGCGCATGATTTAACTCCTGAGCAACACGCCACTCAACGGCGGTTCACAAAGCTGAAAGGAGTAAGACCATGGACAATCTCAGGGGCAAAGTAGCAATAGTGACCGGCGCATCGAAGGGCATAGGCGCGGAAATCGCCCGGCAGTTCGCCGAGGCGGGCGCGGCCGTTGTCGTCAACTACGCGTCGAACAAGAGCGATGCCGACAAGGTGGTGGGCGAGATCCTGGGCGGCCACGGCAAGGCCGTTGCGATCCAGGCGGACGTAAGCAAGAGCGCCGACGTTAAGCGGCTGTTCGCCGAAACGAAGACCGCGTTCGGAAGGCCCAGTATCCTCGTCAACAATGCGGGCGTGTACCGCTTCGCCCCTTTGGAGGAGGTGACGGAAGCAGAATTCCATCGCCAGTTCGACACCAACGTGCTGAGCATCCTCCTAACGACGCAGGAAGCCGTAAACGCCTTTGGCCCTGCCGGCGGCAGCGTAATCAATCTTAGTACGATTTCGAGCACCAATCCTGTGCCGAATTCGGTCATCTATTCCGCCTCGAAGAGCGCGGTGGATACAATCACCAAGGCGCTCGCCAACGAGCTCGTGGGCCGCAATATCCGCGTCAACGCGATCGCACCCGGCATGACCGAGACCGAGGGTCTGGCGGTGGCAGGCATCGAAGGTGAGACTGCCAGAAATATCGGAGCAACCTTGCCGATGGGCCGACTGGGACGGCCCGATGACATTGCGCGCGTCGCAATCTTCCTCGCTTCGGACCAATCCGCCTGGCTGACAGGCGAACGCATCACGGCCTCCGGCGGCCAGCGTTAGGCGGCCGGCCTTTCTTCGACGGCACTGCGGGAGCGTCTTGGAGTCGGCCTCCCTCATATCCTTCATCCAGAACTGACGGAGAGAACTCATGTCTGAGCCCGAACAATATGACGTGGTGATCCTCGGCAGCGGCCAAGGCGGCAAGCTGCTCGCATGGCACCTGGCCCGCGCGGGAAAGAAGGTTGCGGTCGTGGAACGCCGATGGATCGGCGGCTCCTGTCCAGCCGTCGCTTGCCTGCCGAGTAAGAATGAACTCTGGAGCGCGCGGGTCGCACACCTCACCCGTCACGCCGCGGAGTTCGGAACGGTCATCGGACCCGCTGTGACCGACATGGCGCAGGTCCGCCGCCGCAAGCAGGACATGATCGACCGGGAGGTCGCCTTCCATCTCAACGCCTACGAAACCAGCGGCGCGGAGCTAATCATGGGGAGCGGCCGTTTTGTGGCGCCAAAGACGCTCGAAGTGGCTTTGAACGGCGGCGGCACGCGACTGCTCGTTGGTGATAAAGTCGCAATCAATGTCGGGACGCATGCGGCCATTCCGAGCATTCCCGGCCTTGAGGCGGCACGACCGCTTACACACATCGAAGCCCTGGAGCTCGATGTCTTGCCACCGCATCTGATCGTGCTCGGCGGCGGCTATGTCGGCCTTGAGCTGGCGCAGGCCTACCGCCGTTTCGGCAGCCGCGTGACCGTAATAGAAGCCGGTCCTCAACTCGTCGGCCGCGAAGATCCTGACGCCGCCGATGAGATGCGTCGGCTTCTTGCTGGCGAAGGTATCGAGTTCCTTATAGGGGCGGAGCCTCTCAATGTGCATGGCCGCTCTGGCGAAGGCATCAGCGTGGCCGTGCGCACCTCATCAGGCGAGCCGACGTTGGAGGGCAGCCATCTCCTTGTTGCGGCGGGGCGCGTGCCGAACACTGCCGGAATTGGTCTCGAAAAACTTGGCGTCGAAATCGACGGACGCGGCTACATTCGGGTCAACGAGCGGCTGGAGACGAGCGCGCCTGATGTTCTGGCGCTAGGCGAATGCGCCGGCAGCCCGCAGTTCACGCATGTCTCCGTCGACGACTTCCGCATCGTCAGGGACAATCTGGCAGGCGGCAACCGCAGCACGCGCGATCGGCTGGTGCCCTACACGATGTTCACCGACCCGCCGCTTGCCCGTGTCGGGCTAAGCGAAGGCGAAGCACAACGCCAGGATGTCAGCGTGCGCGTCGCAAAGTTGCCGATGAGCAGCGTCTTGCGCACCGAAGCAACTGAGGAAACCCAGGGGTTCATGAAGGCTGTCGTGGGCGGGGATGATGACCGTATCCTAGGGTTCACGATGATCGGTTCCGAAGCCGGCGAGGTCTTGGCTGCCATCCAGACTGCCATGCTGGCGAAGCTGCCGTACCCGAAGCTTCGCGATGCCGTCATCACGCACCTGACGATCGCAGAGGGACTAGGAGCTCTCTTCTCCAACGTGCCGCCTAGGTCGAATCAATAGCGATGAAAACATCACAGGCAGGTCCAGTTGATATGACGGGATCTGCCTGCGTCTGACCTGCACATTAAAAATTGACGCTCGAGCGACGCAGCCAACGGTCTGCATCGGATCGGTCCCGACTATGCAACCGGGCACCTCAACGTTCTCCCCGGACTGATCTGTATTTCGAAGCTGCGGGTTCGTTCTCCGGTGCGGTCCTTGAACGGTTCTGTAATCAGAAGCAGCCCGGCCACGAGACTTTTCCTGCAAAGAAACGTCGGAGGGCCATAGCGACAACAACGCAGAGGGAAAGATCGCCTATCGTAACGGCCGAGGTACCGTTGCAAGCATCTGGATCTTGGATGTGAGGCGGTCGATATCTCTTCGACCTGATTTCGAGAAGGCTACCGCGCGGGGTTCTCTGGATCGCCAATGTGCGTATGCTATGCGCGGACTATCGAACAATAACGAATTGTTTTTCGTGAGGGAGCTGAGAGGCGCCACAGGGTGTTCCCACCGGGAGGTAACAAGGTCGAAGATGCGGCGCAATGATGATTTTCCGGAATGGATTTCCGTAACTGATGCAGCGCCGCATCCACAGATGAACGAAAAAGGTGGGCTTTCTGCCCGCAATGCCCGGGGTGCAGGAATTCCTGAGCGCGAACTTCTCGCGCAAATTAGCGCTTGCCGATATGGCCGCGGTTTGCGGGCTTTCATCCTCTCATTTTGTGCGGGCTTTCTCCAGGACAGTCGGGGCGCCGCCGCATCACTACGTTCTCAATCTGCGGCTCGACTTGGCGGAGAGACTGCTTGCCGACAAGCGCATGGCCATTGCGGAGATCGCCCATGTGAGCGGGGTTCTCTAGCCAAAGCCACTTTACGACCGTCATGAAGAAATGCCGGCATCTAACGCCGGCGCAGGCGCGGGTGGGCAAGGTTATACGCGAAGCTTAGGCTGCATGCTGGAAGGCGGCTGGGCGCGAGGAGATGGAGGACGGCGTGTCGAGCGTTAACATAAGCGTCGGGCCATTGCACGTCGCTCGATGCGTGACTGGATGCGGGCTTCCGCTGGCTGGCTGAAATTTGGTTGGCCTTTACCGCCGCAAGGCGCGCCGCAAGCTTGGCAGGGGCGCAGGAAGAACCAACCCATTGGGATCTCCAGAGCTTCAGCTTCGGCGGAGGCAAAGGGTCGACGTGGTGCGCGGCTCGACGCACCGTACAGGGCCAGCAGCGGCATGCGGCGAAGCGCAGGCCAGTCTCCCTGGTTCGATCCCGGAAGTCCATCTAGATCGATTGAGACAAGCGGAACCTAATTCCATAACCTGGTATCTACCAGCCCTGCCGACCATACCAGTCATCGACATCTCGGCGTACGCGATCCTTCTCGATGCCGTAGCGTTCCTGGATCAGGCCCTCGAGCTGATCGCGTTTGCCGCCAATGCGGTCGATATCATCATCAGTGAGCTTGCCCCACTGTTCCTTGACTTTACCTTTGACCTGCTTCCAATTTCCTTCGACGCGGTTCCAATCCATCGTGGCTTCTCCTTCGAATCACACATCGGAAGAACGGACAAATCGCCCTCGAGTTCCGCTATAATCGGGAGAGGCGGGCTGGGAAGATGGTGGCGCACGTTGGTTTGATCGGCGCGATGATCATTGCGGAAGTTTCTAAGCGCTCCCATCCGTTTCGCTATCCTCATCGATTTGGCGCACCGGCAGGTAGGCGTTGGTTTCCAGCCACTCGCGCAACACAATCTGAATGAGATCTGACCGGCCGATCTTCATCTCTCCGGCGATCGAGTTCAGCGCGTCTTCTGTTGCCGGCTCCAGGGGAACGCCAGCGACGTTTCGCAGCATCAAGGCGGCGCGGCGAAGGATAACTTGAAGATCCGGCCGCGGCATGTCCGCGATGCGGTCGGCGGCACGCTCAAGCTCTTCGGCAATGGATGCGCGGGTCATGGCTCCATTTTTGCCACACCGGCGGTGGCCTGCCCAGTACAAGGGCAGGATTTAGTTCGCGTCAGGCGACTTTGGCCGTGGGTTTGGCAGGAGGTTTCTTCCGAGGGACCGGCTTCCGCCCCAGACCCGACGCCTTTGCCAAAGCGGACCGCTGTTCCGCATAGTTCGGCGCCACCATCGGGTAGTCGGCTGGCAATTTTCACTTGGCACGGTATTCATCGGCCGTCATGCCAAGGTAACGAAGGTGGCGTTTCAGCGATTTGAACTTCTTGCCGTCGTCAAGACAGATGATGAAGTCCGCAGTAACCGACTTCTTTGGATTGACCGCGGGGACCTGCATCTCAACTGCCGGCGCGGCAGGCTTGCTCAGACCAGGCAGGGAAGCGTGTAGAGACGCAATGAGGTTTGGCAGTTCGCCGGCCGGCACGGGGTTGTTGCTGACATATGCGGCGACAACACCCGCGGTTAGCTCGACAATCTCAGTGACACTATTGGTCCGCTCCGGCAATTATTGGAACTCCTATTGCTTCGGCACCTTCTACTTGGGATTTGCCTCTTCGCAATTCGCGAAAGAGCAAAACGTTCTGCGGTTGTAGATTGGCGCGATCGTATACGACCGCGCTGGCGGGTGTCCCGGTGTTTCATACTCTCAAGATGATGCAAAGCCAGGCGACCAGAAGATCGCGCCAAAGCCTCGAAATTGCGGCCTAATTCGGCTTCACGTCGCGGTGCAGGCAGTCCTGCACTTCAATCGACGTTCAGGGGCCGCATCTCGAACGCTGGCGACGCGGATGTCCGTCGCGCGCTCCACGATGCTGACGGCGGCGAACCGCCGGTCCGCATTTCGCGGCAGGAGCGGCGCAGCCCGGTTGCCGTGCTGTTTCATCATATTCGGTCATCAGCGAAAGTCGCTGACCTGACCTTGGTCGTGTGTGACGCGTATCGACATCATACCGGGTTGGCGTCCGGTCGTCACCGTCGACCCTTCGATGAGGACGCCGCCTGAATGGCGCTTGGCGCCCCAATCTTGTCAACTCCTCCACGACAAATTCGGCCATCGATGGCTCCTGAAAGCCCGCCCAGCGCGTCAGCCGTATCCCGCGGTTTTCTGGATCCAGTGCTCGGCCTCTAGTGCTGCAAATTATTCTGGAGACTTGAGGTTCCGGTAACTTGCGAATTCGAACTCACTGATCTTGCGCGTGCCGAGATCGGTGACGCGCACCCAGGGTTTGCCGGATGTTCGCCCGGGCTTCAGTGGTCGCTGGACGACCTTCACAACGGCATGAACATGGCTGTGGGCTTCCACTGAGGTGGTGCTGATCACCTTCGTGCCGTTCATCGCCTCAACTTTGAAACTTGCCATCGGCCCGATCTCTCCGAGGCGATCCTAGCCAAGTCCGAATTCGAACGGAACTGTCGTGGCTGTTGCTGGTGAACAGGAATTGCTTGCTAAGGTGCTGGTGCACGAAGGCGGCTATTCGAAAGATGGGCGGCCTTGTTCGCTTAGATGCAACTGATGGTTTGGGGAGCGTTGCTACCCTTGGCCAGCATCGTCCTCCGCTGGCCGGCTCCGATGAAGCCCGTCACTGTTTCCGCAGTGGCGGGCTTTTTAACATCCGCTGACTGTGCGTGACGCCTATCCCGCCATTGCCGCCATTGCCGCCCGTGGTGGGAGCCGCATTGTCGTTGCCACCGCTGCCGCCATTGCCGCCGGTGATCGTCCCGAGGTTAGTGAATGTGGCTCCGGAGACAAGCGAAACGCCGGCGCTTCCATTGCCGCCATGACCGCCGAGCACCGGGATCGTTTGCGTCGAGCAGCAGCCGACGTTGTTGCCGCCGTTGCCGCCGTTCCCGACGAGGATTCGCAGATCGTGGCTTCAGGCTTCAACTGATCGCGTTCCACAGCCCGCTCGAGCATGAACCGGGCTGGCAGCAGCTTCATCAGGAAGAAGCTGGCGCCGAAAAGAGCTCCGCCGAGCGCCACAAGGCGCGGGCCCTCGAAATCTTCCAGCTTTCGCATCAGCGCACGGGTCGACATGGGTTACTCCTGCGTGCCAGGCGTTCAATGGCGAAAGATCGTCGGCTCGAAATTGGACTGACGCAGAGCGCCTGCCGCGCGATCGATGTTTACGGATGCATTCTGGTCTCTAGCGTCGAACATCAGTCCGACGACCGTGCCGCTGTGAGCGACCTGAACGCCAATGGCGCCGAAGCGGTCACCGACGGTTTCGATCTCTCTCAGCCGTGGTTTGGCAAGAAACCGCTCGTTGATCCGCGCGCTCGCCGTCGCAACCCTGCCCAGCATGCGGGCGTCCGCATTCTTGATGGCTGTTCGCAACAGGCTTCGAAGCGGCCGAAAGGTCTCGATCTCCAGGTGACCGTAACGCGCCGGCTCGAATTCAAGCGTATCGACCGTGAGCTGGGGGGTGGTATCGATGCTGATGAAGTCGATCGGCGGCAGCGGCTTGCGGAATGCCTCCATCACGATGCCGTCCCGGTGCGCAAACAGCACCGCTTGCTGCCTGAACAAAGTGGAGTCACAGGCCGTTTCCGCGCTGACCGCGAGCTGCATGACCTCATCCGACGCCGCATCGATCTCCAACCAATTCAATACCGCCAGGATGCTTGCCAGAACGTCGGCGGTGGAGGAGCCCATGCCACGGCCAATGGGGATGTTGCTATCCATCGAGAGATGGCCGCCGCTGCCGGGCCGGCCGAATGCATTGATGGTCAACTCGGCCGCGCGTCGAGCCTTCTCCCGCGAGGCTGGCCAGACAGTCACGTGATCGCTATCGTTTGCGCTGAACCTGGCTTTGGACCTCAGATGACGACAGGGCAGCGAGACCAGCGCGCGTCGCAACCGCGCGCCCTCATCCTCGAAAACGCCTTGAACCAGTTCCCCGTGATGGCCAATGGCTTCAGCGTATCCCGAGCCCTCAGACATGGGCATTCCTCCATATACTTTAGCAACCACTTAAGTTACTCGGTGAATACTTTCGCAGGCCGGATCGTCTACAGCAACAACCAAGTTGATAATCTTTTGTATTCCAAAACGTTGCGAGTACATGACGCGCATTTATTTCCTCTTACATATTGGTCACAAATGTAGAGCCCGACCAGGCGGGCAGGGGCGGCTGCCGGCGTTCCTCGATATGTGCTGCGGGAATGATCAGGCCGACTGGTCTTCGAGCGCGTATCCGGCGAGCCTTACAGTGCGAATGGCAACGCTTCGTGATGACCGCCTGAGTAACTTTCGCAACTGGCTCATGTGAACATCGACCACGCGCGTGCTTACACTGGCGCTATTTGTCCAGGCCACGGCGATCAGCTCATCGCGGCTGAGCACCTTTTCCGGATTTTCCAGCATGTGGCGCAGCAACTTGAACTCGATTGGCCCGAGCGATATCTCCTTGCCGGCGCAGCGCACGCGATGGGTATCAAGCTGCATCTCGATATCGCTATATGCCAGCGACTTGCCACGCCGGGATCCCTGTTCCGATGCTTGGCCCACCGCCAGCCTGGCCCGCAGGTATTCGAGCAGCTTGGCCGGGGCAAACGGCCGGACAAAGCATTCGTCAATGCCAGACCTCAGCAGCTGAATGTGCTGAGCTTCCGCGCCGGGCGACACCAGAGCGACACAGGGGAGGGCGCCTGTGCGAGCATCCTGCTTGAGCCCGGCACTTTTGGCCCCCAGCTGGTTGTCCGGTCGACAATCCAGCACCACGGCCCGAACCGGCATGCCCGCTGCAAGCTCCAGCACTTCATCGATGGAACCGGCCAGCGTACTGGCGAAGCCGTCGACCTCGAGAATGTGGCTGAGGAGCAGATAAAATTCCGCGTCCTTCGAGCAGATCACTATCAATGGCTTCATATGCGCAGCGTTAGGATCTTTCAGCTGCCATCAAGACGGGCTGGCTATATTCGAATCCCGCATTCCCAAAGGCCAGCATGCCAGAACAAGCCACCCAAAACAACAAAGCCCAAAAACGAGCTTGGCGTCGCAGCAAACATGCCGGCGGCCGGTCCGTGCTTCCCTCTACGGCAAATTCGAGTCCAGCGGCGGCCGCCGCCAAAAAAGACAAAGGGCGTATAAACCGAAATCCCGCGCGCGTCCGCAACGGCGGACAAGCCTCGCGCGTGGGATGGAGGAATTCCGCCTCGGCCGCGGTGGTGAACGGGACAGCCTAAGGAGCGTCAGCATAGCGACGGCTGAAAGCCTGGACGCGGGACTGACTGTCCCCGCCAAGGCGGTCCGCACACTGCACGATGGTCGAGGTAGGCCGTGGTATCTGTCATCGGCATCCCGCCGCAACGGATCTCGCCGGCGAACCGGAACCTATCGCCTGATCATTAATCTACTCCCAGGGGGAGCCCGATGGCCGGCGATGACCAGTTCGAAAGATGTTGCGGCCCGGAAAGCCTTACCGCGTGTTCTCGAAGGGCTGAAAGAGGCCCATCACGCCCGCAGGCTATTCATTGAGGCCGCGACGAAGGGGATATTCTGGCTAAATGGGCCCGCTGAGTTGAGCGGCAGCCGCCTTTTCATCGAGAGCCAGATAGGCTTACTCTAAGAAGGTCGCCCGGAGCCTTCCATGTGCAACGATTATGAACAGCATGTCCTGTGGGGTGAATACTGTCGGATGATGGCGTCGCTGGCGCTCAAAATCCCGGCGCACCAAACCGAACTCGATTTGCCGCAGGCGGATGACATCCGCATTAATGACCCGGCGCCAATAATGCGCGGCGCCGGCGATGCGATTGAATTGGCATCGATGACGTTCGGATTTCCGCCGGCGGGCCCAAAGGGGGGACCGGTGTTCAACTTTCGCTCCGAAGGGAGGCAATTCGCAAACAGCAATCGATGCCTCATTCCGGCCTCCGGGTTCTTCGAGTTCACTGGTGCGAAATATCCGAAGGCGAAACATCGCTTTACGCTCAACGGCTCTCCATTTATGGCCATCGCAGGGCTTTGGCGTGAGGCCGCCGGCAACAAGCCGCCTACCTTCACCATGCTGACGACTGATCCCGGGCCCGATGTCGCACCATTTCATAATCGGCAGGTCGTTGTTCTTCAGCCGCAGAATTGGGCTGCCTGGATCAACCTGACGAAGCCCGAATCTGAACTCTTGCGGCCGCTTCCGGCGGGGTCGCTTAGAGTGGAAACGGTGCGCCCGCAAAGCGCGTAACACGAGGCCGATCCTGACGATCATTCCATGTCGGGTACGTCACCGCTGACGAAAAGCGTTGTAGGCGGGCCGTAGTCCCCAAGCGCTGGATCGGCATCGCGGCTCCATGCGATGACGCCGACATGCCTGGTAGCCAGCGCCTTGGCTATGCGAACTGCCCTTTCCTCGCTTTGCTGATCCGCCGGGCCGTAGGCGGCAAACAGATCGCCCTCGTTGCCGCGATCAAAGGCAATGACGACGATCAGCTTTGGCTTCTTCTGGCCAGGCAGGACATGGTCGGACATCATCTCTCCTTCGCATCAGCGCGAGGCCTGCTTTTCCGTCGCCGCTTCAAGCGCGTTTATTGCATCACAGACGGCTTGGCGCTTGGGTTCGACCGGCTCGTCAGGGTGGAAATGAGAAAGCGAAAGAGTGGTGAAGACGACGGTTAGGTCGCCGATGAGGTCTCGCATTTTGAACCGATCTTCGACATCGGCCGCAATGCGCCAGGCCAAGATGGAATCCCTTCCGCTAAGCGTGTCTTTGCCGCCTCGCTCAACATCTGCACGAAGCATCGCCAACGCGGTGACGCGGTCGACGAGTTGGGTTTCCGGATCGATCAGTAGCTCCAGATCCACGCTTAGAGGCTTGCGTTCTTCAGGCCAGCCGGCACAGCACGCCTCCAGGGCGGCGGTATGGGCTTGGCCCCAGGCTTGTGCGCAGGCGCCGGCTCGACCGTCCAATCCATCTTCCGGAAAGCCGTTTATATCCCAGCCTTCGAGTGCAAAGGCGCCTTGTGCCGCTTCCTCGGCTGTGAAACCGGCGCGCTCCAAAGCCGTCTCGGCGGCCGCGATGCCGCGCGAAATCTCCTCAGGCGATGCGCCTGGGACGGTCAAAACCAGGTCCATGTCTGTCTCCGGTAACTATTTTAGCTACAGTGAACGAAAAGAGAACATTGAGTCAAGACTGCTCTTGACGAGGAAGGAATATGTTCCTTATTCCTGAATGACATCTGAGCAGGAAAGAGGCATGGGAACGCGCCAGAACGCGCCGGCCGGCGAAGCTATGTCCGAACTGGAAGAGGTGGCTGAGCAGGCCATAGCCGCAGCCGGCGGCGATGTCTTGGTCGCGTTGCTGAATGTCCTTGCCAGGAACAACGACCTTGAACGGGAACTGGGCTTGTCGCGGGCCGCAGTCTCGAACGGCTATTCTCGCGGCTGGCATAAGGCGCGGGTTCAATGACCGAGACGGCGGAAGACAATTTCCGGATCGAAGTCTGGGATCGAGAGGAGAAAACCCATCTAGAAACCATATGCCGATCTCCGGACGCGGTGGTCAGCCAGGCAGCTTGGCAGGCGGCCATTCGGCGTCGGCCCGGAATGCTGCTGATTCACTACAACAGCCGCCATGTCATGGAGAAGATTATCACTCCGGGCGAGGTGAAGGTTCCACCGCAGACTGTCATCAACGGCAGCATTCATGCCGGGTTGGACGTTTCACTTGGCGATCTGCGCGAATGGCACACGTTGCGAGCTTGGTGCAAACGCTGCTCGCACTATGCCGAGGTGAAGCCAGCCGCGCTTATTCGGCGATACGGCAAGGACGCGCTGTTCAGCTCCGTTGAGAGGGCGCTTGTCTGCACGAGCTGCGATCGAGGCGGTCCGGTGAGACTGGAGATTCACAAGCTGCCGCGGAATTGAACCGGCTCCTGAGGGAACGGCGAAGGTCCTAGTGTTGCCTGCGCCAATTCCAGGGCTTGTCGAATGAGCCGGCCCACAGGCCGCGCTTTGCGGTCCTGGCTTCCTGCTCGGCTCCAACGTAGAAGCCGGCACTGTATTTCGGCCAATCAAGCGCATAGCCCTGCCTGACCATCCATTCGCCGATATCGACGCCTGCGGCGGTGCAGACAGCGACCATGCGCCTGTAGCGATCGCGGTCGACTCCAATGCACGATGTTGGGCGATGCGCATCGAGGAAATCCGCCAACACCAGAGACGCCTGCTGGCCGCAACGGTACTTCTTGCCAGAGGCGATGGCGCAGATCTGAGCACTCTCCGGCGCGTCCATGCCATTGAGGCGAATCCGCTGTCCATGAATTTCGATCGTGTCGCCGTCCACGACTGATGGAATGCCCACCAGTGGTTCGGCCACGGAAGGCAAGGTGAGGCAGAGCAAGGCGGCCGACAAGCGGCAGACGCCAAGGGCGGGAAATCGCGGCATCTCAGCCATCGCACGCGCAGCCGGGCGCTTTGTGGCATCGCTTCTCTCGCGAGATGCAGCTATCGCCACATGCCTGACCGGCCGAACAAGTCTTGCAACATCCCTCGACATAAACCGTCGACCAGGGCACCGGCGCCTGTGGGCGCCGCACGACCGACGCAGGATCCACCGGCATGAAAACGCCGCCGATCGCCAATGCGGCGATAATCCGAAACATAACTGCGCCTCCCTACGACACCCCGGCTCCGTGCCAGCGACCTCGGTGATCCAAGACCCAGGTCCTTAGTTCTCTTCTTTACCTTCTTGGTCGGGGCAGTTCTTCCCTCATCCGGTTCCGCTGTGCCGCAGACTGAACCGACATGCAACTGAGCCCCGCCACGCGGCGGGGCTTCATCAAGGTCAGGCCGCTACAGCCTGGCACCTTGCCAGGGCAGTCCCTCAGGCTTTGACGGATGCCTTGCGCGTCTTCTTCAGCGGTGACTTGATTGACGCCGCAGGTGTTCTTGCGGCTGCTAAGCGCGCTGGTTTTTTTGTTTTCTCGTTCGCGGTTGGTGCGGGCACCACCGCCTTTCGTCCAAGGCCTGCTGATTTCGCCAATGCCGAGCGCGTGGCCGTATAGTTCGGCGCGACCATAGGATAGTCGACTGGAAGGTTCCACTTCAGGCGATACTCATTAGGGCTCAGATTGTAGTGAACTCGGATATGGCGCTTGAGCGATTTGAACTTCTTCCCATTCTCAAGGCAGATAATAAAGTCTGGCGTCACCGACTTTCTGATCGATATTGCCGGTTCCTGCTTGACCACAGGCTCTATCGCCGTCGTGCCGATGCCTTTCAGAGCGGCATGAATATCGCCAATCAGCTTCGGCAACTCGCCAACCGGCAGCGGATTGTTCGAGACATACGCGGCGACGATGTCGGCCGCTATCGACACAGTATCCAGTTGGCCGTCATGTTCGAGAGCAGTGGTCATATAGTTTCCTCTTACCGTATCGGACGAATTGATCGAGCTTTGATTTGCCATACCGCCAGCGAGACAAATAGTTTATTTCCCTCTACAAGCCACATGTTTTTTCCCAAAACATGCCGAAAATACTACACCTAGGCGAGTCAACCTAGCCAAGCAGAGCCGGCAAGGCTGCCATGAACGAAACGCCGAGAGGTCGGTGTAAGAGGAGAGGCCGGGACATTTGTCGATCATGGCGGAATGAATCTATTCCCTGCGGTGATTCCCTTGCAAACAGGAAGTCGACGATATTCTCGTCATCGTCTCCAGGTAGTTCGGTAAACGCCGCTTCGAGTTTAAGGCGATCCCAAATCACGCGGCCGTCAACTTTCTTCGGCTTCGGCATGCGCCGGTCAGCAACCATCTGGTCGAATTTTGTCATGGCCGCGCCAACATATCGGGCAGCTTCTTCGCGTGAGAGACCCCGAGAAGGATAGGAAAGGGAGTCGCTTTTCATAACCTCGCCCCGGTATGTGTCCGCCCTTGTGCGTGGGCTTCCCATTCATGGATCAAGATCTGGATTGTATAGCCACTGCCGGAAGGGATCCGATCAAACGGTGCGGTGAATTGCGGTCAGGGCGTGTAAATAGGATGGTTTGCTGGTTGAGCGCCGAGTTGGTGTACTGGAAATAGACCGTCGGAATCACGCGACGACCGGTAAAAACGGTGCCCCCTTCTTCGAAGAGTGTCTTATTTTACGCAGGCATGGCACCAATCGTTTTTGATCCGGCGCCCTTCGCCGGGGGCGGTCGGTCCCGCATCCCGCCTGGCGGCGGCGCTATGCTGATGCTCCTTCGGCCGCCTCTGTTGAACCGGTCTCAGGGCCACGAACTTGCTCCAGCACCGAACTGACTTGGTCGCAATGACGGACATTTCGGTGCCTCCGCCTTGTACGCCGTTTTTCATTTGGTCGGGAAAGCAGAGCTCTCCCGACGGAGAGTTAGAGGATGGGAGGGGTTTTTCGCGACGGGTTGAAAGCGGAAGGAGAGGCCTTCGGCGCCCGTCGCGGAGAACCGCGATGTATGTCCGGACCAAACGAACCCACGCCGCCGACCGGTCGAACCTCTACGACGAGATCACCGGCAAGATAATTGCCGAGCTGGAAGGGGGTCGTTTTCCCTGGGTTCAGCCATGGGGAACTTCCGCCGCAAACGCGTCGCTTTCCCTGCCGAAGAATGCCAGGACGCATCGCGCGTATAGCGGGATCAACGTGCTTATTCTCTGGGGCGCGGTCGTTGAATGCGGGTTCCCAACGCAGAGTTGGATAACTTATCGACAGGCTTTCGCGCTCGGCGGGAATGTCCGTAGAGGCGAGCGCGGGACAACGGTCGTTTATGCC
This sequence comes from Mesorhizobium sp. B2-6-1, assembly GCF_006440475.1. Classification (NCBI taxonomy): domain Bacteria; kingdom Pseudomonadati; phylum Pseudomonadota; class Alphaproteobacteria; order Hyphomicrobiales; family Phyllobacteriaceae; genus Mesorhizobium; species Mesorhizobium sp. B2-6-1. Next base: position 70,236 of record NZ_VFUH01000013.1, on the reverse strand, counting down.
GATCGTTTTGTCCCGGATCACGAGAAGAAGCGCGCTCGCGAGACGGGTGAGGATGCTCAAGCCATCCCGTTCCTCAAGCGCTTCACCGTTTTCAACATTGAACAATGTAAAGGGCTACCTGACGAAATCGCAGCTTCGGCTGTACTGCCGGTGGCTAGCCCGATCGAACCGCGTGTCGAGGCGCTGATCAAGGCCACCGGCATCGACTTTCGTATCGGCGGCGATAGGGCGTTTTACGTGCCGGCCCACGATTATATACAGGTGCCTCCGCCCCAAGCCTACTTCGAGCCGATCAATTGGCATCGGACAGCCTTGCATGAGCTCGGTCATGCCACCGGCCACAGTTCACGTCTCGATCGCAAATTATCCGGCTCTACCGCCTCCAGGAAGTATGCGTTCGAGGAACTCGTGGCAGAAATCAACGCGGCCTTCTGCTGCGCCGCCTTGGGCATAGTGCCCACGGTTCGGCATGCCGACTACATCGGCTCATGGCTGGAGGTTTTGCGCGAGGACAATCGCGCCATCGTTCGCGCCGCCAGCCTGGCCAGCAAGGCGGCCGATTGGCTTCTTGGCCACGTGCCGGTGGAGGCCGAAGCATCCATCGGGCTGAGCGCAGGCAACGACAAATGGGCGGCATAATTTCGCTGACCCGAACAGCGCATGCACCGTTCCGCCGATCGGCATAGGTATCAAGTGCCAGCCGCACTTCGTCTGTCCGCTCCAACCATCGGCTCACGCGGAGACAACGTACAGGCCGACATGCGTGCGCGCTCGGCAGTCGAGCAACGGTGTGCCGGATTGTGCAGGCAGGAGAGGGAGAGGGTTGGAGGGATCTTGTGACGGGTTCAAGGCTGAGAGAGAGGCTCTCGGCGGCCCGTCGCGGAGACCTTCAAATGACCACTGCCGTTCAAAAGATCACGCTGTCGTCCTCGCGCGATATCCCTTTCAACAAGCTGGTGCTCGGCCAGTCCAATGTGCGTCGCATCACCGATACCATGCGCGAGCGGCTCACCGCCTACGGACTCTTCCATGAAATCATATCCTGGAAGCTGCGCATGTTTGTGCCGGCGGACGCCAGCGGGCCTGCGGTGCCGGCCAAGGTTATCGAGTGTTGGCCAGTGCAGCGCATCAGTGAGAGGGAGGCCCGCTGATGCTGCCTCGCGATGCATCCGAACTGGCAAGCCATCTTGCTCGGCAGGCTGAGGCTGTTTGCCGCCGTTACCTTTCCAACGGTCGCCGTGAGGGCCGCTACTGGCTGGTTGGCGACGCCCGCAATGCGCCGGGGCGCTCGATGTTTGTGCGTCTCAAGGGACCGGATTGCGGCAAGGGTGCCGCCGGGAAATGGACCGACGCCGCCACCGGCGAGCACGGCGACCTTCTGGACGTCATCCGTGAATCGCTTGGCCTGACGGACTTCAAGGATGTGTCCGGCGAGGCGCGCAGCTTTCTGTCCATGCCGCCCACGAACGAACCAAAGGGCCAGTGGGAGCAAGCCGTTCCCGCTGCCGGCGGTTCCCCTGAAGCGGCGCGGCGGCTGGTCTCCATGTCGCAGCCGATACGGGGAACTCTTGTGGAGACGTATTTGCGCGCACGCGCGATTACAGCCGTGCATGAGACTGGGAGCCTACGGTTTCATCCTCGCTGCTACTACCGTTCAGACCGCGGCCGGACTGAAACCTGGCCGGCAATGGTCGCGGCGGTCACCGACCTCAAAGGCAAGCTTACCGGGGCCCACCGCACCTGGCTCGATCCGGGCGGATTTAGCGAAGCCCATCTCGGCCGCGCTCCGCTCGAGACACCGAGACGGGCCATGGGCGAACTGCTCGGACACGCTGTCCGCTTCGGCTGCTGCTGCGATGTCATGGCCGCCGGTGAGGGCATCGAGACCATGCTGTCGCAACGCACTGTCCTGCCCGCCATGCCGGCACTCGCAGCCTTGTCGGCGGCGCATCTGTCCGCAATCCTGTTTCCTGACACATTGCGGCGCCTCTACATCGCCCGTGACAATGATCCGGCAGGCGACGCAGCAGTGGCAACCCTGATTGAACGCACCAGCGCGGCCGGTATCGAGGCCATGGTTCTGACGCCGAAACTTGGCGACCTCAACGAGGATCTGCGTCTACTCGGCGTCAATGCGCTGAGGGGGATCCTGCGGGTTCAGATCGCGCCACAGGATGTCGAGCGCTTCGTGAAGCTGGCGGCCTGACCGGAAGGGGAAGGGAGGGGTGGCATTTGCTAGGCGTACCTCGGTGCGCAGGGGGGCCTTCGCTGAGGCGAGGGCCGGCCCACCGGCCTTCCAGAGGGCGATCGGGCACCAGCCGGTCCGGACAGGCAATGGCTGCGCCCCGTTATTTTCCGGCGGCCCTTGCCACCCCGTGCGGCGAGCCGCCCGGGACCTCGTCTTCGGGCCTTTCCATCGCGAACCAAAATAGCCGGGCTTCGCCATCCTTCACTCCCGTTCCGGCCCTGCGCTGGCGCTTCGGGTGCAAGTCCGGATCGTCCATCGCCTTCGTCGCCATGAAGGCCGCGATGGGCGCGGCCGGTCCCACGAAGGCAAGCCGCCATGAGCACCGAGCACGATACCGACTTCGAGCCGCAACCCGCATCATCATCCATCGACCACATCCTGCACGAGCTTCAGCTCTACGGCTACCGTCCCTTCGACGATGAACCCGATCCGCGCCCGCTTCCCGAAGGCCGGGTCATAGCCGCCAGCATCGCCGACATCTTCGACGCTCTCCTGGTGGCGATGGCCGACACACGCCTTGAGCCCGACCTCGAGGAGTTGCTGTGGGGGACGGTCAATCTGTTCCATCGCGCGACCAAGCGGATCGAACGCGAGCTCGATGAAAACGAGCTTGGCCAGCAACGGCTACAGCGCGAACAAGACGGATCCGAGGTCAAGTCGGTCGAGCTCGAGCGCCTCATCGCCCAAGGTCAGACGCTGCTCGAACGCCGCAACGCCTTCGAATTGATGCGCGATCAGGCCGCCGAGCATTACGAGCGCCACACACACTCGATCTGGCGCCCGCGTTCGGGCTCTGTCGTCAACCATCGCAACCTGACCGCGGCTCTGATCGACAGCCGGGACTTCGTTGCCGCGAGGAAGCATACAGACAGTCAGGTGCTGTTGCCTCCGGGCCCGAAAGTCGCCTTCACCGGCGGGCTCGATTTCAACGATCATTGGCTGATCTGGGCCAAGCTCGACCAGGTCCATGGCAAGCATCCGGACATGGTCCTGCTGCACGGCGGGTCACCCAAAGGTGCCGAGTTGATCGCGGCCAAATGGGCTCACAGCCGCAAGGTGCCACAGATTGCCTTCAAGCCGGACTGGACCAAACATGGCAAGGCCGCGCCCTTCAAGCGCAACGACGCCATGCTCGACACCTTGCCGATTGGCGTCATTCATTTCCCCGGCTCAGGCATTCAGGACAACCTCGCCGACAAGGCCCGCAGGCTCGGCATTCCGGTGATGAGGTTCGGCGCCACATGACGGCGCCACAAGGCCAGTCGCCTCCAGTCATTCGCTTTGTTTTTCGTCGCTCCCGGCGCGTTGATCGAACGATCGCTCCTGCCGATTTGGCGGCGGTGAATGCGAAGTGGCGAACCATGAGGTTCACATCCCATCCCGTCCTGGAATGGAGAACAGGGACCCTATCCCCGCGTTTGTCGGCGCAATTCCTTGGTCCGGTCCGAGGGCCTGATGCCATCAATCCATAAAGGGTCGGACTACGCAAAGCGTGCCGCCGTTTCGGCTTTGCCTTCACGGTGATTGCGGCCCTCGGCCGGATACATCGGGCGTCTGTCACGCGGGGATCGCTCCCCGCTTCCAGAACAGGAGCCGGGAAAATGTCCCTCGTCGAAGCCAACGCCTTCGCCTTCAGCCTCGCCACCAGGCGCCGGCGACGGTACACTCACGGTCGTGCGGCCGACGAATATGAAGGAGAGGTTTCCCAGATCGTCCGCGACGATCGATCCACCCGAGCGATGATCCGGACAAGATGCGGCCGGACGTCCTTTCCGTCCTGGCCCCAGGGCAGTGCTAAAGCTCGAAGCGCAGTTGACGTTGATCCGGCGGCAACACATCGCCTAGGGAGGAAAGCGTGACGCCCAACAGGCGGATTCCCTTCCGCACCGGAAACACCGATTGAAGGAGATCGGCTGCGAGATGTTCGAAATCCGGAAGTTCGATCGGCACCGCCACCGTGCGGCTGCGCGTGATCTGCTGGAAGTCGGCGAACTTGATCTTCAGCGTGACGGTCCGGCCCCGAACGCCTTTGCCCTCACAGTAGCCCCGGACCTTGGCGACCAGCGGCTTGAGTTCGGCGATTGATGCATTGAGGTCGAATATGTCGACTGCGAACGTGTCCTCGGCGCCGATTGATTTGCGCGGCCGATCTGGTTCGACCTTGCGTTCGTCGATGGCGCGCGCGATTTGATAGTACCAGAGCCCCGCCTTTCCGAAATGCTGCTGCAGGAAAGGGAGCGACTTGCCCTTGAGATCGGCGCCGGTCTCAATTCCGAGCGCCTCCATCTTCGCGGCGGTCGCAGGACCGACACCATGAAATTTCTTGACCGGCAAACCCTCGACAAACGCCGGCCCATGGCGTGGCGTGATGACGAACTGGCCGTTCGGTTTGTTCTGGTCGGACGCCATCTTGGCGAGAAATTTGTTGTACGAGATTCCGGCGGAAGCGGTGAGACCGGTCACCATCAGGATCTTTGTCCTGATCGTCTCGGCGATCGTCGTGGCCGACGAAATATTGAGCCGGTTCTGCGTCACGTCGAGATAAGCCTCGTCGAGCGAGAGCGGTTCGATGAGATCGGTATGTTCGGCGAACACCTCGCGGATCTGAGCCGAGACTGCCCGGTAGACGTCAAAACGAGGCGGCACAAAGATGAGTTGGGGGCATTTGCGCTTTGCCGTGACCGAAGGCATGGCGGAGCGAACGCCGAAGGCGCGGGCCTCGTAGCTTGCGGCAGCCACCACGCCGCGGGCGGCCGCTCCACCGACGGCAAGCGGCTTGCCGCGGAGTTCTGGATTGTCGCGCTGTTCGACCGACGCGTAGAACGCATCCATGTCGACATGGATTATCTTGCGCGGGTCAGCGCCGCGGCAGGGGCCATTTGCCTGCAATGTCATTCCGCCAGGATATAAGCTTCGTGCTGCCGGATCCTACAATCTTCAGTTCCGGACATCGCCCCTTATCATGACCGTCAAATCGTCATTCAAGGATTGGGCCGCGTGGCTCGATCCGTCGGTCTCCGCCAAATCATTGACCAGACCGTTGCCGGCAGGGACATTGTCGGTCGAACAGCTCGGTCAGCTGGACCGTTGGCTCGATTCCAATATCATATACGCAGCGTGCACCTGTTGAAGGAGGCCGCACCAGACCAGCCAATTGAATTACAGCATAGCGTCCCTCGCCATCAGGCGTGGTCGACCGATCCTCTTGGATGCGCGCTTGCGCTTTTCCAGATAGGAAAGCAGAGCCGGCAGGCGCATCGCATTGAGGACTCGCTGCGCAGGGACGCCGCCCTTGCGCGACATCTCAACGCCCCAGTGCATGTGATCGAGCTCGCGAATTGAATGAGCATCCGGATTGACACTGAAGATGCAGCCGTATTCGAGTGCCTCCTGATGCCAGCGCCAGTCGAGATCGAGACGCCATGGATGTGCGTTGACTTCGACGGCGACGCCAAATTTGGCGCAGGCCCGAAGAACTTTGGCGATGTCGAGATCGTAGCCCGGGCGCCGCAACAGCTGGCGGCCTGTCATGTGGCCGATGATCGTCGTCCGGGGGTTGCCGATCGCCTCGATGATGCGCTCAGTCTGCTCCTTCCTGGGCAGTTTGAAGCGGCTGTGCACGCTGGCGACGACGAAGTCGAACTGCTCCAGGACATGATCCGGATAGTCGAGCGAGCCGTCCGCCAGAATGTCAGCCTCAATGCCTTTCAGGATACGGAATCTCCCACCATACCGCCGGTTCAACCGGTCGGCCTCGCGATGCTGTTCAGTTATCTCCTGCAGCGAAAGGCCACCCGCATAGTGAGCGGACTGCGAATGATCGGCGACACCATAATATTCGAACCCGCGCTTGCGCGTGGCTTCGGCCATCGTCTCGAGCGTCTCGGTGCCGTCGGACGCTGTCGTATGGGAGTGCAGGATGCCACACAGATCTTGGTCTCGAACAAGTGCGGGCAGCTCGTGGCTGGCCGCCCGTCTGATCTCATCCCTGCCTTCGCGCAGTTCGGGCTCGACGAACTGCAGGCCTATGGTCTCGTAGATATCCTCTTCTGTCGCTGAGGCGACCAGCTTTCGGCCGCGATAGAGCCCGTCACCCTTCAGGACAAATCCCTTGACGGCCGCGAGCGTCTTCAGCTGCTTGAGGTGATCTGCCGAACCGGTCGCGTCGAGGAGCCTGGCGCCAAAGTGCTTCTTGTCGGTGATGACAACCCGCAGGGTCGCATCCGCGAGCTCGGCCTGCTCCGTGCCTTGCGCTACCAGCGCGAAAGCGGAAACGAGCTCGCACCCGCGCCGGAAGTCACCGGCGATCTCGACGCGGGAGAACTCCGGATGTTCTTGCTGCAACGATGCCATTGCATGCTCCAGGAGAGCAGCAGCCTTGTGGAGATGAAGCTGCATCTGACCGCTTCGCGCGATAGCCAGGTTCTCCAGGATCTTCGTCTGAAGCGCGGCACCAAGCCCCTTGACCGGCCTGATGCGATCTTCCTTCGCCGCGGTTTTGAGCTCCGCCAGCGAACTCACGCCGAGCGCCTGGTGAAGCTTCAATATCTTGTCGGGCCGAAGACCAGGGATTGCAAACAGCTCCATCACGCCTGCCGGCACCTCTTCCCGCAGTTTGTCGAGGCTTGGGTGCGTGCCGGTCTGATGGAGCTTCGTCACGATGTCCGCGATGGCGTCCCCGATCCCCGGGATACTGGTGAGGGCGCCGGCGGCGATGATGCGATCAAGTGGTTGGGAGAGTGCCGCCAGGCTGTCAGCGGCACGTAGATACGCCTTTGCGCGATAGGGATTACCGCCGCGCAGGGATGTCCTATGCGCGTATTCCCTCAGAAGATTGGCGATGGTCCTCGTGTCGGTTTTTGCCATGGCTTCAGGCAAACGAGGCCGGTCTTGGCAGGTTCCAAAGAATCCTGGCGGGCCATGGCGCCGGGTTGGAAAAACGGCGTGGCTTCTCCTCTGCCCGCTGGCGCTACAGATGTGGCAGGGATTGATCAGCGCGCCCCCAGCCCGCCAGAGCCTTGGAAGCCGCTCGTTTCTTCAATTCGGGAGCGTCGCCGACATGGAAATGCGAGGGTGCATTGATGGTCTTCATCTCCGCCCAGGTGATCGGCGCCGCCACCGGAGCACTCGGCCGGGTTCTCGCGCTGTACGGCATGATCGCGGTCGCTCCGCGCTGGTTGCGCAGATAGTCTACGAATATGCGACCCTTGCGGCGGGCCTTCGACAACGCGGCGGTAAAATGGGCCGGATCGCTCTGGGCGACCGCCTGAGCCAGGCGGGACGCGAAATCCTTTACCTCCGGCCATTCTGCCTGTGGGGTCAGCGGAGCGATCACATGCACCCCCTTGCCGCCCGTCAGCATCGGGAAAGTCGTCAGTCCCAACGATTTGAGGATGTCGCGGAATTGAAAGGCAGCCGCGCGGACGGCTTCAAAATCCAAGCCCTCGTCCGGGTCCAGATCGAACACCAACCGGTCGGCCTTTTCGACGTCCTCGATGCGGGCTCCCCATCCATGCAGCTCAATCGTTCCCATCTGGACGCAGGTCATCAGCCCGTCGGCATCGTCCACATAGAGGTAAGGCTCCTCGTGTCCGTCCTTCTCGGTGATCCCGACGTGATGGACCTTGTCGCCAAAGCTGCCGGCGTCGTGTTTTTGGAAAAAGCACTTCTTCGCGCGGCCCTGCGGGCAGCGGACCAGACTGATCGGCCTGTTGCCGACCCACGGAAGCATGATGTCGGCGACCTCGGCGTAATGATCGGCTAGCTGTCCCTTGGTGATGTTGGATTCCGGGTAGATGACGCGGCCGCGATTGCTGATCGCAATCGTGCTGATTGCCGGTGACGGCAGGGTTGCTGTGCGGTGTTCCGTCTCGAGCACGACGGCCTCCGGCTTCTTGTCCTCGCGCAGGCCAAGATAGCTTGGATGACGCAGCGTTCCTTCGTTGGTCATCTCGGTAAAGGCGATCTCGGCTACAAGTTTGGGACGCAGCCAGTGGGCGCCGCGAACCTCCGCGCGCGGCGCCTCGACCGTGGCGGCTTTCTGCTCGAGCGGCGCCATGATCTTCATCAGCCGGGCCATCTCGGCGGTATCGAAACCGGTCCCGACCTTGCCGGCATAGCGCAGCTTTCCGCCATCATTGAAAACAAGAATCAGCGATCGAAACGCGCGATCCTTGTCTGACGGCGTCCAGCCGACGAGCACGAATTCCTGACGTTTGATGCACTTGATCTTCAGCCAGCTGCCGTCCCGGGCGCCGACATAGTCGGAATCCGCGAGCTTCGAGATTACCCCTTCCAGGCCGGCGTCGCAGAAGCGGTTCAGCAATTCCTCTCCACGGCCCTGGATATGATCGGAGTAGCGAAAGATGGGGTTCCTGGCCGGCAGAATTGCCTCCAGTTTCTTCTTGCGCTCCAGGAGCGGAAGCCTGGTCAGGTCTTCGCCATCGAGCTGCAGCAGGTCGAAGGCGAAATAGTCAATGCTCGCCGGAGCACCCTTCAATGCGTTCTGAAGCGCCTGGAAACTGGATCGTCCCTCGGTGTCGGTGACGACGGCCTCTCCATCGATGAGCGCCGAGCGAATCTTGAGCTTGCGTGCCTCGGACAGGATCGAGGGAAAACGGTCGGACCAGTCCAGACCGGAGCGCGTATAGGCGCGCGCCTCTCCGCCACCCACAGCGACGAGGATGCGGTAGCCATCGTATTTCATCTCGTGAATCCAGCGATCGCCGGGGGGAACTGTGTCCACCAGTTTTGCGAGCTGGACCGGCCGGAAGGCAGGTGGCGCGAGTTTGGCCGCGCGTCGCGAGGCTGGCTTCGTAGGGGGAGTTGAAGATCCTCTGATTGTGAGGCGACGCGACGCTGACTTGCTCACAGAATTTACTCTCACCAAACCGAATTGTCCGACGCGCCATTCCGGCGCGCGGCCTATTTCTTTAGTTTCTGCGCGGCGGCATTGAGCTTGTCGCGGTCGTTGCCGACCCGCTTTATCAGCGCCTCGGCCTGCTCTTTGCTGATGCCGTGCTTGCGGGCAAAGTAATTGACCTCGTAGCCTTCACCGCCGGAGACTTGCCGACGGTCGGCGGCGCCTCGCTTCGACTTGTTGTCTGCCATTATCGTCTTCCTTCTTGCCAGGGCGCGGAGTCACGGTGTCGACGTGTAACGCCTCGGGTCGTCTTGCGATCCTGAGCCGGGCAAGAAATTCGATTCACCTGAACTCCCGCCGTCTTGACCTTAATGTTGTCAATATGCAGACCCGGGATGTAGATGTCGCGGCTTGCGCAGTTCCTTGGGCGGCAGTTCGCGCGGATCGGGTCCCGAGCCGCCACTGCGGACGAGGTGGCGGTCGCCTCATGCCGACGTGATAAGGGCTTGATACAGCCCATGCCAAGCCGATCGAGAGACATCTTGGAGACCCGGTGGCTTGGTCTTCTAATCGCATGTGCCGCCATTTCCTCCCTCTTCATTTCACAGAGTGCACCAACGACCTCTCGAGCCGGCTGATCTGGCCGAAGGACGGCTGAAGCCTCGACCGCCTATGCCGCAAGGGCGCGTTGCGCGTTTCTTCCCCTGGGCAAAGCCCATTCCTCGCGGAACCAAGAAACGCGCGCCTCCGCCATCCTCCGCTTTTGCTGCGGTCGCAAGCGATGCGGCGGCGGTCGCCTCCGGCCCCGCGATCGCCATCGAGGCCGCATGGTGCGGGCTCGGAAACGAAGAAACGGAGACTGAAAATGGCTACCATCGGCACTTTCAAGAAGACCAATGCGAACGAGTTCACCGGCGAGATCGTCACCCTCAGCGTCCAGGCCAAGGGCGTGCGCATCGTCCCCGACACCCGGGCCAACGGCGAGAACGCTCCAAGCCACCGCGTGGTGGTCGGCAAGGCCGAAATCGGCGCCGCCTGGTCCAAGCGCTCCAACGAGGGCCGCGACTATCTCGGGCTCAAGCTCGACGATCCGAGCTTCACCGCCCCGATCTACGCCAACCTCTTCGCCGACGAGGAAGGCGAGGGCCACAGCCTCATCTGGTCCCGCCCCAACCGCCGCAACGGCGAGTAACTCTCAATCGAGCCCGTTCGACCCCGGTCGGACGGGCTTTCGCATTCGACGGTGGTCCAGAAATCGCGATCAGCTGCTCTTACGCAAGAGGATCCCATTGTTGGGAAGTACTTCAATGCCTGCTCTTTCAAGCGCATTCACGATCGCTAATATATTATTTGCAATCGGAGTCCGCGCGCCGCGTTCGAAATCAGCGATTGTCTGCCGTGCGACGGTGGCCGCGCGGGCCAGATCATCTTGGCTCCAACCCAACATTGCACGTGCGCCGCGGCACTGCTCGGCGCTGAAATTCGCCGCCTTGTCTCCAATATTATGATTGACCTCAATCAATTTGTATATTACCCCTGTCTCGAACTTGCGGTCGAAGAGGGTGCGCGAACACCCTTTTCGACCTGACCAAAGCCAAGCTGTGTGGAGCTCGGATCATGGCTGATTCCGACAATACCACGACTTTGCCTCCCGTCACGCTGGGACGGGAGAGGCAATCGCCATGCACCAAAGAACACCCTAAGCGTTCGGCCGACCATGCGGTCGTAGACCCGCCGTCGGCCGATCCAGCACTCGTCCTGTCCCTTGCCTGGATCGACGCTCATGTTGGAATGCTAGCCTCCTGTGTCAGGCAGCAGCAGGCCGAGGAGGGGCTCTTGGAGCGCGGCGCGCTCTTCTCCGTCGGCGAAGTCCCTGGGCGCGGGGAGGGCGCTGACGCCGACCGCTATCTCGATGCCCGGACGGCGGAGCAGAGCGAGGCTGAAAAGGCCGATGCCTTGTTGGATAAGATTGCAGTGACGTCTGCCCAATCGCTGGCGGGCGTTATCGCCAAGCTTGCAGTCATCGTTCGAGAAGCGGCTGACAACACAGACCTGTGCGAATTTCCGTTGCCCCACATCCGCTCGGCCCTGGCCGATCTGCGGCGCCTCACGCCTGAAGCGATAAACAGCGAGCCTGCCGGCTGGCCTGCAGGCGACCAGTCGATCGGCGCGCTGTTCGAGCAGTCTGCATCCTCTTTCGCCGCCTGGCGCGCCTTCAGCGCGTGGAGCCAGGGCGATGAGGAGGCCTATCGCGCCTGGACGGACACATTCAAGACACTGGAAGGGGCCAGCCAGTAGGCATCGCAAAGTCTCGGCCTGATGCTCGGCGCCGAGATCTCTCTCGTTCATTCGTCAATGACGGAATCCAAGGATTTCGCTCAACGCTGCGTCTCCGTATCAAATCCATGAGAAGGGAAGGATACGGATGAAGCCCGATACATCGCAGTGGTGTGACCCACAGGCATACGCGTTCGTTAAAGGCGCCGCGGCCGATGAGATTGCCTGGGAGTTCCTGCGACGAAATCCCCAGTATCAGCGGGACTTCGCGGCCTCCCGCTCGGCTAAAGCGATGCGTGCGCTGCGCAAGCGCTGGGGCTTGCAGTTTCGCCGCCAGGCCTGATCAGTCCGCGGTCGAGCAGCCGGTCTATTGGGCGCCTCAGATCGACCCTGGGGTCGTGAACCTGGTCGAGGTTCCGGCGGATATGCTCGCGCGGGAAGACAGCGCCCGCGATGTTCGGTTGGCCGCGGGAAAGCGTGACGAAGTCGGCCTTCACGTGCGATCTTCGCCGGCCGGCGTGCAGTTGGCGCTTCTCGGCGGCGCGCGACCAGGCGAGCCGCTGGCTGCCATAATTCCACTCGATGACATGGCGCATGACAGGCTACAGGCGATCGAGAGATTCGTCCGCTCGATCCACAGGCAACACCTTCCCGATGCCCGCTTGACCTCGGCCCAGCGGCGGCGTCTTGGCCATATGCTGCAGTGCCTTGACGGCCGTGAGGAGCAGGCATCTCATTTCGAAGTCGCGACGGCCTTGTTTGGTCGGAAGTTGGTCAGTGCCACTGACTGGCAGGACTCGCCTTTCCGCTACCAGACGTATCGCCTCGTGCGCGACGGCCTGAAGATGGTCGAGCGCGGCTACCGCCAATTGCTGCGCGCACGAAGGCGCCTCTCCTGAAGGGGGTCCGTCCGGCGCCTGGTCCACTTATGCGCTGTCGGCAGATTCTGGAGTGAACGGCTGCTCTTCGCCTTCAACTCCGACGTAGAGCCCGCCTTTGCGATATCCCATAAGCGCACCCGTGCGCGCGGTGTGAGATCGCATACTACCTGAAGCGGAGACCGACCCCCCGGGGTCACCGCGATAACGGCTAGGTGGGAAGATGGCCAGCGGCGGACCAGCATTGGAGAATTGTCGTACATCTAAGAAACCGCTAATATAGCAAACTGGCTTCCGGAGGGCCGTCCGATGTCGATTCACGAGGAACTGCAGGTTTTCTGGAATTCCTATGTGGCTGCCTATCGTGCTGGCGACGCCAAAACATGCGGCGCCATGTTTACGGCCGATGCCGAATTACTTTCGCCCTACGCGCCTCCTGCTCGGGGCCGGGATGCTATCGAAGCTCTCCATACAGCCTGGACGCACGGCCACGACGAGGCGCCTGAAAAGAAGATGACAGTGATACACGCGGGCAGATCTGGTGACCTGGCTTGGTGTCTGGCGACGTATACCGAGGGCCTGGAGGTTGGCAGCGGTACGTCTGTCAACGTCTTCGAGCAGCAGGCCGGCGGATCATGGCTGATACGGATGTGCAGCCTTAACAGCACCGACTGAGGCATAGGTTTGTTGCCGAGTTGGCTGAGTGTCGGCATCCATGGATGGGAGGCGACGGGAATGCAGCAACTCGACTTCTTCTATTTCTTCGGAAGCGGCTACTCGTATCTGTCCGTGATGCGCGTTGATGCGGTGTCAAAACGGTCGGGTGTTGCCGTTCGATGGCGGCCCTTCAATGTCCGCACCGTCATGGCCGAGAACAACATCGCCCTCCGCACCCAGGCGGCAAAGGTGAAGTACATGTGGCGCGATGTGGAGCGACGCGCGGCGACGCACGGGGTGCCTTATGTCAGGCCACCCATCTGGCCGACCGATCCGGACCTTGTGGCCAACCGAGTCGCCATGGTGGCGGCCGAAGAGGGCTGGTGCGAGGCTTATACCGTCGCAAGCTTCAGGGCGTGGTACCTAGAAGGCATGGATCTGGGTAGCCGTGCCCATCTGGAGCATGTGCTAGCCCCCCTCGGTCAAGATGTCGGTCGTGCGATTGCAAGGGCCGATGAGCCCGGTGCCCATGAGCGTCTCAAGGCTGAAACCGACGCGGCCCGCAACTACGGCATTTTCGGCTCTCCAGCGTTCGTCGTGGATGGCGAGACGTTTTGGGGTGACGACAGGCTCGAAGAGGCGCTTGCCTGGGCCGCTGGCCGACATGATCTGCAAGCGCTGAGACATCATTGATAGGACTGAGTGCGCCAGGCATTTGGTGAAAACCATGCGCGGATTGTCAGTCCCACGGGAGGACTCAAGTGCCAAGCCGCTGGACCATTCTTGCTGTCTTGTTTGTCGCTCGCACCGCCTTCGCATTTCAGTTCGGGAGCGTAGGGGCCGTCGCACCACAGCTTAGCCAAAGCGTCGATGCGAGCCTGGCCGACATCGGTATCCTTATAGGAGTTTACTTTGCGCCCGGCGTCCTGCTTGCTCTGCCCGGTGGCACGATCGGACGCCGCTATGGCGACAAGGCGACCGTCCTCGGGGGGCTCCTGGCGATGCTGGCCGGCGAATTGCTTATGACTACGTCGGCATTATGGAGCGTGCAGATCGCGGGCCGACTGATTGCGGGCACTGGCGGCATTCTCTTGAGCGTCCTGATGACCAAGATGGTGGCCGACTGGTTCACTGGTCGCGAAATCGCAACCGCGATGGCCATTTTCGTCAACTCGTGGCCGGTGGGCATCGCAATCTCGCTCATGCTCCTGCCATGGATCGGAGCGAGGTTCGGGCTTCATCTCGTCAACCTTGCCGTCGCGGGGTGGATTCTGATCGGCTTCGGCCTCATGGCTTTCGTCTACCGCGCGCCGGAGGCGGCGGTCTCTCTTGAAGGCGAACGAGGCAGTCTGACCTCGGAAACGGTCTATGCAGTCGTTGCCGCTAGCTCAATCTGGTGTCTCTACAATCTCGGTTTGTCGATGATCTTCAGTTTCGGGCCATCGATGCTGGTTGAGCGAGGATGGTCCATGGCTGCGGCTGGATCGACGATCAGCATCGTCCTCTGGCTCGCGGCGATTTCGGTTCCCTTTGGTGGCTTCCTCGCTGATCAGACCAAACGCGGCGAAGCCATCATTGTCGCAGGCAGCATCGCCTTTGCCCTGCTAACGGTTCTCCTGTCGCGAAGCGGCCACGTGCTTCCCATCGTCATTGCCGTCGGTGCCGTCTGCGGCCTCCCCGCCGGTGCGATCATGAGCCTTCCAGCACGTGTGCTCGAGCGGAAAACGCGGGCGATCGGAATGGGAATATTCTATACGGCTTTCTATGCCGGGAGCCCGGTTGGAGCGGCGATCGGCGGAAAGCTTTCCACCTCGATCGGCTCCGCCAGCGCCGCGCTGGACTTCGGGGCCGTCGTGCTCCTGGTTTGCCCAGCCATTCTGTGGTTCTTCCGCCGTATCGTTGCTGGCCAGAAGCGGCTGGCGCTTCCCTCGACGTAGAACGCGCAAGCAAACCTTGGTGATACCCCGGGACATGGTGTCGTTGCGTGGCACGGTAGTCATCAACGCTTTATTCTAGGCGTGGGTGTCGAAGCCAATCGTCCTGCTGCTTCTCTCGTCAGTGAGGGCCATTCGACGAGCGTCGGGACGTTGTCCGGTCGGCCACACTCGACCTGGGCTCAGATCGCTCCTCGGCGATACGGCTGGAATGAGGCGACCGCGGGTCACCCGTCCCAACCCCACAAGCATTCCCCGCTTGCGCCGGAGAGTCTCGGAGAGGTGATTCCAGAAGGTAGTCGGGATGCGGACCTCGGGTCCGATTCGAGAACCCGCGTGACACGATGCAGCGCGACGACCATGTCTCTTCGCTTTCAGCCGAAATGATGGGCAGCAATGCGCCCAATTCCGGCCGTTGAAGTTAGCGCTGCTGCTCACCAAAGCGGACTTGCACGGGGCGGGCGCGTTAGTTCAATTCCTGACCCGAAGCAGACATTGCGTTTCCCGCCAGAATCAGTTGAAATCGACAACAGATATTACCGCCTTCGGGCAATAATCTCGACCGGCCCAATCAGGCCGGCTGAAATACTTTCGCTCATGTTTCGGACCATCTGGGGCCGCCGCGCTCCCATGAGAGTTTGCACGCCCAGTACTGCCCGCCCCATGGCCACTTGGGCGCGCTGCCGTGCGAAGTACTCGAGCGCAGCATCACGCCGCTGGCGTTCCGACAAGATCTCGAACCCTGCCGCGGAAAGTGTGTCGCGGTACTGCTCTGGAGCGGCGATCGCGTTCGTATCTGCCGTACTCGCCCATGGCAGCGGATAAGACAGTTCGCCGGGTCCAGTGCGCATGACGTCGAAGACACCGAAACGCGCCCCGGGGCATAGGACCCGCGCAATGTCCGAAAAATAGTGCGCTCTTGTCGGCGATATTCATTCCGACATGCAACATGTATGCGGCAGTAAACGATCCATCTGGGAAGGGCAGCCGCAAAGCATCGCCCTGCTGCAACGAGACGCGCTCCCCTAGATGGAGCCAGCCGGAAAGGACATTGCCGGCTTCGACGTAGTCGCGAGTGAGATCGATGCCGGTGAGGTGGCAGCCATACTTCGCTGCGATCTGTCGCGCTGGTCCACCGAGGCCGCAGCCGATGTCGAGCACTCGATCCGCAGCGGTGAGCGCAAGTTGCCCTGCCAACTCTCCCGTGGCGGCGCGGCCGCCAATGTGAAACTCGTCTACGGGCGAGAGGTCCTCGGCGGTGACCGTGCTTTCGGTCTTCCCCATGGCGGCAAGACCATCGCGAATACCTGCGACCAGGCTGCCTCGCGCGTAGTGGTCAGCAATCTGTGAATGCGGCGCTGCTTCCATCATCATCGCCCCTTTGGTGCAGCCTCCGGATCATCTCCGCCTACGGACCGCTTGCGTCCGCGAATGGGTCTCCGAACTCTGTCGATCCGACGGTCATAGCATTTGCACTTCGTTCAAGCCATATTATGCCGGACGTTGAATCCAAATGTTTGGATGTCGCACACCTGCTTTGTTTTATTGCCGTCGCCGAGTAAGGCTACATTGCGCTCCCGCCGGAGCGGCCCGGCATGCAGCCCGTCTGTCAATAGGGAGGCGAGTTAGAAGTACAGCTCTTCCGCCACGGCGCACGCGGCTCCGAGTGACTAAGCGGGGGTTCCAAGTTTCCGACGATGCGCGTTCAACCCCATGCGCAGCTTGATGGTGCCGTATTCTGTTAGCCTGAGGAATGGGCGGCATTTAGGCCCGCCGCCTGGCCCTGAAAGCCTCGTGTCGGAAGACGGCGCCTATACACGCCGTCAGAACTCCGACCATGTCTACGGCCGCTTGCACCGATTCGGCCGTTCCGACGAGCTTCAAACCTCGGTCAGTTCCAAAAGCAAGGTTGAGAACCTGTCAGTGAGCGGCGGGCTGGAACAGTTCGATCACGTTCCCCGACGGTCTTCGAGCAGGATTTGCGAGCCACCGACTCCACTGATGACCTCATTGCGAAATGGCAACCCGGCGCCTTTCAGCCGTTCGACTTCCTCTTTCAGATCTTCGACAAGCAGCAGGATGCGGTTCCACCCGCCGGGCACTGGACGGCGACCGTCCGGCATCGGCCGTGCGCCGGAGCTTGCAGCGCCACTCAACATCAGCCGCAAGGGACCACGGGTCACCGACGCAAACGCTGGCCGTGCGTCCTGCTCGATGGTGAACCCAAGGTGCTGCGTGTGGAAGGCGACGGAGATTGCGACATCGTTGACAATGTACCGAACACTGGCTGGCGTCATTATGGATCACCTTTCAAACGACCCCCGGCAAGTTTATTAGAAGCGATTTCGTATGGGCAACGCAATGGACCAACAGCTAGGCGCGCCGATACGCGGGTCCGCAGGCGAAGTCTTTCGTGTATTCCTGAGGCTTGGCCTCACATCGTTTGGCGGACCCATCGCGCATCTCGGTTACTATCGCAACGAACTGGTGTTGCGTCGCAAATGGCTCGATGAGCAAGCGTATGGCGATCTCGTCGCCCTTTGCCAGTTTCTTCCTGGTCCGGCGTCCAGCCAGGTGGCCTTCGCCCTCGGCGTATTCAGAGGTGGTGGCCTGGCAGGTGGCCTTACAGCATGGCTCGCCTTCACCCTGCCATCGGCACTGATCATTGTGGCCTTCGCTTTTGGTGCGGCAGGGCTTCATGGCCCAGTCGCGGACGGCGTATTTCACGGGCTCAAGCTCGTGGCTGTTGCCGTGGTAGCACAAGCAATCTGGGGCATGGCGCGAACGCTAACGCCCGACAAGCAGCGCGCCGCCATTGCGATACTCGCGATTGCGGTTGTCGTCGTCGTCGGCGGGTCGTTCGCGCAAATAGCTTCGATCGTCCTTGGAACCCTCGCCGGGCTATGGCTTTGCCCTGGCGAGGAAACCAAGGTGCCTGGACATTTGAGTTTTCCCGTTTCGGCTCGCGGCGGCGCTGTTTCGCTAGCACTCTTTGCTGTCCTCCTTGTCGTTCCGTCGCTGACGGAACGGGCCACGGGTAGTCACGCTATCGCATTCTTTGACGCCTTCTACCGCTCTGGGGCCTTGGTATTCGGCGGAGGCCATGTGGTGCTGCCGCTGCTGCAAACGGAGGTCGTCAACACGGGCTGGGTGACGAACGAAGCCTTCCTGCAGGGCTATGGACTGGCGCAGGCAGTGCCGGGGCCGCTCTTCACGTTCGCTGCCTATCTGGGGAGCGTGGCAAGCCCCGTTCCAAACGGCCTGGCCGGCGCGGCGATCGCGCTTATCGCCATCTTCCTGCCCGGTACGCTGCTTGTTTACGGCATGTTGCCGTTTTGGGACGCCCTGCGCTCGCGTCCAGGCGCCCAGGCTGCGATGCGCGGTGCGAATGCGGCTGTGGTCGGCATCCTTGGGATGGCTCTCTACGATCCGGTATGGAAGAGCGCAGTCGTCACGCCAGGGGATTTTGCTCTGGCTGTAACCGGGTTCCTGCTTCTGGTCGTATGGCGGATGCCGTCGTGGGTTGTTGTGGCGTTGCTTGCCGCTGCTGGCGCGCTTCGCGCCGCGATGATTTGACAATGGCCTTTGCGATGGCGCGCCTGAATCCTGGCGTCGGCGAAGCAGCCGCGGACATTTGGCTGCATTCCCGTGAACCACAGACCCGGCCGCGTCGGATCATGATCGCCGCCGTTAAAAAGCGGAACGCCCTGCCGTCCAGAACGCCAAGCTTGCCCACCATCGATTCGAGGCCCGTACTATAGCCGTCGCCGCGATCACGATGTCGGGACCGATCAGATTGCGGTTAGCCAGGATCACGCCCCGAGGGGTACCCGCGTTTCTCCGGTGGCCAATCATGGCCGAAGGAGAAACGGAATGGGACACTCGTATTACAACCTCGCCGCCTCCGATCGCTGCGCATGGAATGCAGGATCGTGCTCCCCAAAGCTTATTTTTCGCGAGCGGACCACTCGGCGGTCGCCGGCGGTTCCTAGAGATCAGTCACTTCAGCGCAGAGATGCAGCGCTCCAGGCGTTGAAGTCGCAACTTGCGGGAATGGATGTGATAGCCGAGCTCCGCGAGCCTTCTTAGTTTGAATGACTCTCTTTCCGTAAGTAGTTCCATTTCGAACTGGGCGATTTGCTTTCTGAGCTGTTGAGCGTCAGCAAGCCGCAGTTCCCGAATCCAGCCTCGGCCCCGCATTCCCATGCACTCCGAATAGTCTGGTCACAAGGCTCCGAGGCCGCTGCTGCTCTGTGGAAGATCGATTGGGCGAAGTTCGGGATTTTTCAATGTTCCGTCACCATCATCAAGGTTGTGGCCCGCGCACCCAGCGAACCGCAGTGCATCCCCGCGACCCGATATGCGCCCCCGTGAGTGCATGGCAACCCTTCGAGCTCACTTTTTTGCGGTTGGGGTCTGGTCAATGACAAGCCGCTCAACTCTGGTCCACAACCGCTGCGGGTGTGGCACACGACCCTTGTTCCATTGTTGAGTTGAATCAAAAGCGAATGATCGGGAACCGGTTCATTCGGGGGATAGTTTACATTCCAGGGACGTCTGACGGCGCTCACTAAGGTGAATGGGAGTGTTCGTCTTCTAAATTAGGATTCACTAATTGAAACGTGAATGTCTTCCTGCCTCGCGCTGTGACACAGGCCGACTGATATGACTTCTTCTGAGCACGATCTGGATGCCGGCTTCGATCCACCCGAACTGGACTTGCAATCTGTTTCTTCGACAACCGATGAGCGGACGATAGCGACTCAGCGGGGCAGGGCGTCTTGTTCCGTCATGGCACCTGGTCTACACACCTTCGAGGCAAGTGATCACGTTGTCTATGTCGGTCTCGAGGCCGCACCAGGCGTGTGTGCCTCCCTCGGGGGAGCCAAGGCTGAGCGCTACGACGCGGCGGCAGGGAGCATCATCGTCAAGCCGGCACATCTTGAAGCTCGCTTGCGGCTGTCGAAGGCGCGGGAGAGCGCAATTATCGTCTACCCGGACGACAGCCTGAAGGAACTGGCCAGGCAGCAATTCGGCCCGGTGGAGACGGAGTTGATGCCTCCGCCCCTTGGCACGCGGGACTTTAATGCGTTGCGCATCGCCAAACTGCTCAAGGCGGAGCTTACGAAGAAGGAGGGCGTCAGCCACGTCCATATCGAGCAGCTGATCGCAATCATGGGCATTCACGTGCTTTACGCCTATGCCTCACGAACCAGCCGACCGGAGCAGTTCAAGGGCGGCCTTTCCAGGCAGTCCGCGCGAAAGCTGCAGGAGTTCCTGAGCATAAATCTCACCCGCAAGAAAGGTGATCGAATTGCGCATGTGGAAATTCCCGCTGGCCAGTGCAGCGGCGACGCTCGGCTTGATGGTGATGGGCACCGCGGCTTTGTCTCAAGATGTGACTTCAAAGCTGCCAGGCGGCGCGACTTCGCTCCAGGAAAGCTATCAAGACTGGAGCCTGACCTGTCAAAGCAGCACATCAACGGTAACGTGCGGTGTCTCCCAGCAACAGACGCAGCAGAACGGCCAGCGGGTCCTGGCTGTTGAGCTTAGGCGAAACAGCGACGCCACGCTCGCGGGCAATGTCGTGCTTCCGTTTGGGCTTATGCTCGACGCCGGCGCCGCATTGCAGATCGATGACAGCCAGCCCCTTGAGGCGCTGCGCTTCTCAACCTGCTTGCCGGCCGGCTGCATCGTGCCGCTCACCCTCGATGAAGGAACAGTAGCCGCATTGCGGGCGGGTTCGGTGCTGAAGATCAAGGTCAGAAGCACCGACCAGAAGGACATCGCTTTGTCCGTATCTTGCTGGAGCGTGAGACAGACAGCTGGTGGGCTGATCGGGAAGCCGCGCTACTGAAGGCCCCCGAGGAATGGTCCAGTGCTGTAATTATGATATTAAGATATTGGCTCGACGCGCTACGTCATCGGGATTGAAGCGAGAGGAGCTTAAACCCGCGCGGTTGGCTTACCTTGGGAGAATCTACAGGGCGCGCGTGGGATTTCGACAGCCCTAGACGTAAAGGCTGCTCCCGGCGAGCGGACCTATTCTCTTCAATTTCTCGATTTCGCTGTTCGCGTTCGGATCAGTTCAGCTGAGGCGCACAGACCTCCTGTTAAGTCCGCTTCTGATGATCTGAGCCTAGAAGCCAGCCGTCCGATTCCGTGAAGAGTTTCGGGCGCCGGCAGGCGTACGAAAGTCTCCGAAGAAGGAACCCTCGAGCCACAGGCGAGGGGTTATGGGGATTTCGATTTTTGGCTGGTGTCGGGGATAGCGCGACCGCCGGCGAGAAGCGGCGGGATTGATGCACGGACCGCCTTGTCTTCCGGCCGTGCGGCCTCCTCGGCTCGGCGTGCGGTCGGACTTAGCCCTGTCGAGGCCGATGATCTCCATGGACGCGCGTGGGTTCGTCGCCGGAGGCTGAGCGCCTGTGGCTGAAGGCTGGACTTCGCCATGCCGCGTCATGGGACGCTCTCCCGGTTCGTCGCCGACGCGTCCGGCGGCCCGCGCGGCTGCCTCCACGTTCGAACACGTCGATGATGATCATCCGTCCGCCGCAGCACGGGCATGGCGGGCGGAAGTCAGTCGGTTCTTCCGGAGTGCCGTCTTCGGGCAGCGGCGCGACGCTCAACAGTTTGCGCGCGAGTGCGAGGCTGGCTTTGTGGGAGCCGCCGGCGAGCAGGTCGTAGTGCCGGATGCGGTGGAAGCCACGCGGCAGGATGTGGAGCAGGAATCGGCGGATGAACTCGTCGGTGGCGAGCGTCATGATCTGCTGCCGGTCTGTGCCGTCGCGACGATAGTCCTTGTAGCGGAACGTGACCTCGGCCTCATCGAATCGGATGAGGCGGCGGTTCGAGATCGCAAAGCGGTGGGTGTAGCGGGACAGATAGGCAAGTACGGCTTGAGGCCCGGCGAAGGGCGCCTTGGCATAAACCACCCAGCGCTTCTTCCGGACCGGCGCCAGGTGCCGCAGGAATGCTCGCCGGTCGGTGAAGTGCGCCATCGATCCGAAGAAGGTGAGCCGGCCGGCATCGTGCAGCGCAACCAACCGAGAGAGGAACAGGCGGCGGAACAGCTTGCCGAGCACGCGCACCGGCAGCAGGAAGGCCGGGCGCGACGATATCCACCGGCTTCCGTCTGGCGCGATGCCGCCGCCCGGCACGATCATGTGCACATGCGGATGGTGCGACATTTCCGAGCCCCAAGTTTGAAGGACGGCGGTGATGCCGATGCGCGCGCCGAGATGCTTCGGATCCGCAGCGATCGTCAGCATCGTCTCCGATGCCGCCTTGAACAGCAGGTCGTCGACCGCCGCCTTGTTGTGGAAGGCGATGTCGGCGACCTCGGCCGGCAGCGTGAACACGACGTGGAAGTAGCCGACCGGCAGCAGGTCGGCCTCGCGCTCGGCAAGCCATGTCCGCGCCGCGGCACCCTGGCACTTCGGACAGTGCCGGTTGCGGCAGGAGTTGTAGGCGATGCGCCACTGGCCGCAGTCCTCGCAGGCCTCCACGTGACCGCCAAGGGCGGCGGTGCGGCAGTGCTCGATCGCCGACATGACCTTGAGTTGCTGCAGTGTCAGATGCCCTGCATGGACGGCCCGGTAGGCGGGCCCGGCAGTGCGGAAGATGTCGGCAACCTCAATCGAGGCGCGCACGCTCAGCCGTCGGGCGAGATCTCTTCCAGCTTGAAGAGGCCAAGCTTGTCGAGCGGGCTCGTGACGGTGCGCACCGTGAGGGTTGCAACCTTGGTGTAGAAGGCGGTGCTATTTAGCTTGGCGCGCCCGAGCAAGACCTGGATGATCCGGAATGTCGGTGCCGTCCTCCAGCAGGTGGGTGGCGAAGCTGTGACGCAGCATGTGCGGCCCGACCCGCTTGGCGATGTCGGCCGCCTGCGCTGCCTCGACGACCACGCGATAGAGCTGCCGCGTGCTGATGGGCTTCATCGCATGCTGCCCAGGAAACAGCCAGCCGTCGCGATGCATCACCCCCCTGCTGGCGTCCGCCCTTCCACCACTGGCGCAGCAACAAGAGCAGGTCTTGCGACAGCATGGCGTTGCGGTATCGCCCGTCCTTGCCGCGCTCGACGCGCAACAGCATGCGCTGGCTGTCGATGTCAGCAACCTTCAGCGTCGCCACCGCCGCCACGCGCAGGCCCGCGCCATAAGCGACCGACAGCGCGGCCTGGTGCTTGAGGCAGGTGGTGGCGTTGAGTAGCCGGGCGACCTCGTCGCGGCTCAGCACCACCGGCAGCTTGCGCGGGTGCGCCAGACGAACGAGCTTGCGCGCCAGATCGGGGCGATCGACCGTATGTGTGAAGAAGAAGCGCAGCGCCGACACGATGCTGTTCATCGTCGGCACGGGAACGCCGTCGTCCTGCTGCTCGATCTGGAATCGGCGCAGGTCGTCAGTGGTCGCTGTATCCGGCGACCGGCCGAGGAACGTCGCCAGGCGTCCGATGTCGCGGAGATAGTTGCGCTGCGTCTCCTGTGAGAAACGCCGCATATTCATGTCGTCGATCAGCCGCTGACGAACTGGACTGATAGGTGCATCAAGAACAGGACAGGGCATGGTCAGGCTCCTTGTTGAAGAAGCCTGTGATGCTCTGCCGCTGCCGAACCACCCTCAAATGCGAGCGCGACGTCCGGTTCGTGATCTCTACCTCATCCCAGCGCGCCCATCCCGCGCAGCGGGTTCGTTCTTCGGCCCAAACAGGACATTCGCAGTGTGCCGTCGCGTGCGCTTGGCACAACGGGGCAAGCCTTTGATGCGGGTCAACATTGTGGGCGGACCTCCTGGCCAACCAATCCGCTTCGTCGCCGAGCTACCGATGCCGCGATTGCCTCCCTCCTTCATTTCGCAGAGCGCACCAACGACCTCTCGAGCCGGCTGATCTGGCCGAAGGACGGCTGAAGCCTCGACCGCCTATGCCGCAAGGGCGCGTTGCGCGTTTCTTCCCCTGGGCAAAGCCCATTCCTCGCGGAACCAAGAAACGCGCGCCTCCGCCATCCTCCGCTTTTGCTGCGGTCGCAAGCGATGCGGCGGCGGTCGCCTCCGGCCCTGTGATCGCTATCGAGGCCGCATGGTGCGGGCTCGGAAACGAAGAAACGGAGACTGAAAATGGCTACCATCGGCACTTTCAAGAAGACCAATGCGAACGAGTTCACCGGCGAGATCATCACCCTCAGCGTCCAGGCCAAGGGCGTGCGCATCGTCCCCGACACCCGGGCCAGCGGCGAGAACGCTGCAAGCCACCGCGTGGTGGTCGGCAAGGCCGAAATCGGCGCCGCCTGGTCCAAGCGCTCCAACGAGGGCCGCGACTATCTCGGGCTCAAGCTCGACGATCCGAGCTTCACCGCCCCGATCTACGCCAACCTCTTCGCCGACGAGGAAGGCGAGGGCCATAGCCTCATCTGGTCCCGCCCCAACCGCCGCAACGGCGAGTGAACTGGCAGACGCCTCGCCCGGTGTCGGGCGAGGCGCCTTCTGCCGGTGCCGCGGAAGCTTTCCGCGCCGCCGGCTGCCATTACCGGCTTCCTGTCGTCTGATGCGCGACGCCGTGGAGATGGTCGAGCGCGGCTGTTCTCAATGGCTGCGCGCCGGCGCCACTGCCTGAAGGCCTCTTGGCGGTGCGAAATAGCGCCCCTCAATTGCGCACCTGATCACCGTCTCCACACTCTTCCATCCTGGCCATCGATCGCCGTTCAATCTCGACGGCCGCAAGGAGACACCCGATGAATGCCGACGCCGCGCCATTGCCGCCGCGCTACCTGCGCACTTCGGAAGCTGCGCATTTCCTCAGTCTTTCGGCGCGTACGCTGGAGAAACACCGCACCTACGGCACCGGGCCTGCCTATCGAAAACTCGGCGGCCGCGTCGTCTACGCCGTCGACGACCTCCAGGCCTGGGTGCAGCGCGGCGCGATGACGTCGACATCCGATCCGCAAGGCTCGGTGCTGCCCGCCAAGCCTCAAGCCGCCCGCCTGATCGCCTATGCCGGGCGCGAAAGGCGCTGACACGGCTGATCTCCCCTATGTCGGCACGACCACGCCAACCATCGGAACGCGGACAGCTTGATCTGTTCCACGCGCTGCCCGGTGTTGTCGCGCCACGCGATGCGCAGGACCTCATGGCCTATCCCTTCTTTTCCCTCGCCAAATCCAGGCGCATCGCGCCCATCGACTTTCGCGCCGGCGATGTGGCTATCCGTGTCGAAGCGATGCCCGACCACGGCATGGCGACGATCTGGGATGCCGATATCCTGATCTGGGCCGCAAGCCAGATCGTCAATGCGCGGGACGCCGGATTGCGCACTTCGCGCCTGATGGCCGCGACGCCATACGAAATGCTCACCTTCGTCGGCCGCGGTGTCTCGAAGCGAGACTATCTGCGCCTCAAGGCGGCGCTCGATCGCCTGCAGTCGACAAGCGTCGTCACCTCCATTCGCCAACGCGCCGAAGGCCGGCGCCATCGCTTCTCGTGGATCAACGAGTGGCAGGAGCGCTTCGATCGAAACGGCCACCCGCTCGGCGTCGAATTGATTTTGCCGGATTGGTTCTACCGCGCTGTTATGGACGATGCGCTCATCCTGACGATCGACCGCGCCTATTTCCGCCTGACGGGCGGTCTGGAGCGCTGGCTCTATCGGCTGGTGCGCAAGCATGGCGGTCGCCAGCACTCCGGCTGGCGTTTTGACATCAGCCACCTGCATCGCAAGTCCGGCAGCCTCTCGCCGCTCAAGCGCTTCGCCTTCGAACTGCGTGGCATCGTGCGCCGCCAACCTTTGCCGGGATACCTTCTGTTCACGGAGGTCGAAGCCAGCGGCCGTGTGCTGTTGGCTTTCGAGCCGGCGCCCGGATCAGTGGACAGGGTCGTGCCATCAGGAACCCGGACTATCGTGCCATCGGGAACCGGATCCTCGTGCTTTCGGGAACCGCGATCGGCCCTAAGCGGCGGGGTCGACACGGAAAATCGCGCTCTTAACTTAGAGTCTAACTCTCAATCTAACAGTCTTGCGCGCAAGCCGTCGACTGGCAGTGAGGGGCAGAAGCGGCGGTGCGCTGGCTGGCGCAAGGGAGACGACACATGACGTCGTCTACCCAATCGACGCCGCGCGACGACCTCACGACGGTCGAGCTGATCTGGATCGAGAATCGGATTGAGCATCGCATCCGCTTCGGACGTCCTGCCCATGAGACGATCATCGACAAGCGGCGCCGCGTCGTCGGATTTGCGCCAGGCAGTGTTTTTGCGTTCGTGCGCTGGGCGGCGAATGACTTTGGCACTGTTGTTTCGCGCATCGACATCGTGCGCGCGGTCTTGCCCGCTGAAGCGTATCAGACTCTGCCTTACATCCGGCCAGGCGGCGAGATCCTGCTCAAGATCGCAGGTTGGGACAAGGTCGAGCGGGTTCTCCAACTGATCGATGCGGTCGAGGCGATCGGCCTCGATCCGGTCGAGGCCGCACCGGGCTATTGGCGTCAGACCCACAACCGTCTGATTGCGGGCGGAAGGCCGCGTGCCTATTCGCTCGAGCAGCACCGCGCCTTTCTGTTGCGCAAGCGGGTGACTTCATGAGCCGCACCGCCTGCATAGCCGCGGCACTTGCAGCCGTCACCGCGACGGTCGCTCCCGCTGTCGTGGAGATGCCGCAGCTGCTGCTGTGGAACGCGTCGGCCAGCGCGCCACTCGGGCTTTATGCGATCAGGAACATGGCCGTCCCCACGGCCGGCGCGCTCGTTGTCATCGAACCGCCAGACAAGGTCGCTCGGTTCGCCGCCGAGCGTGGCTACCTTCCGCTCGGCGTGCCGATGCTGAAGCACATCGAAGGGCTTCCTGGGCAGCAAGTCTGCCGTCTCGGCCGCCTCGTCACGGTGAACGGGCTTGCGCTGGGTGCTGCACTGGAGCGCGACCGCAAGGGGCGCGCGCTGCCGGAATGGCAGGGCTGCCGCATCATCGCCGCCGCCGAAATCTTCGTCATGAACCGGAAGGTCGGGGAGAGTCTCGATGGCCGCTATTTCGGCCCGTTCCCGGCGAGCTCGATCGTCGGGGCCGCGCTGCCGCTTTGGACCGACGAGAGGGGCGATGGCCACTACACCTGGCTCGCTCCGGCGAACTGAAATTCAGTCCAGCCAACAAGAGAAGGAGATAATCCATGGCCGAGATCGGCGTCTTCCAGAAAACAGATTCGGGTTACTGCGGGCGGGTTCGAACGCTGCTCGTGGATGCCGAGCTGGTGCTTGTGCCGACCACAATATCTGACGGCAAAGCGCCGGATTTTCGTATCCACATCGGTGACGGCGGCGGCCCCGAGGTGGGTGCGGCCTGGAAGGAAACCGGACAGACGGTTGGCGACTATCTGTCGTGCCGGTTGGAGGACCCGCTGTTTGGCCGGCGCTTTCGCGCCGGTCTCTTCCGAACCGACGACGGCTCCTGGTCTCTGCGCTGGATCCGGCCGAAATCGCGGCCGGAGCGTGCTCGATGAGTGGGCCATCGGCGCCGAAACGTGCGGACGGAAGCCGCCCCGTCAGTCGGTTGCCTGGTCGGCGAGAGGCACTCTGGCTGATCGGTGGCATGCTGATCGTCTGTCACGCGATGACGGGGGCGCTGGCACAATCCGCGCCGGCCTCCCGCAAATCCGCGGACGATCCCTATGCCGCGCCTATTGCCGAGGCGTCGCATCGCTTCCGCGTTCCTCAGCGCTGGATACGGGCAATCATGCACGTCGAAAGCGCCCGCGACCCGCGCGCCGTGTCGCGAAAGGGCGCCTTGGGCTTGATGCAGATCATGCCCGCAACCTTTGCCGAGCTGCGCCTTCGTCACCAGCTCGGCCGCGATCCCTATGATCCGCGCGACAACATCCTTGCCGGCACCGCCTATCTTCGCGAGCTGTATGATCGATACGGTTCACCGGGCTTTCTCGCCGCCTACAACGCCGGGCCAGGGCGTTACGAAGCCTCCTTGAAGGGCCGTCCGCTGCCGGCTGAGACCCGGGCCTATGTTGTCACGCTTCGCCCTTTCTGGGGCGGCGGTGATGCGCCCGGCGCACTCACCGCCGGCCATGCCAAGGCCGTCAGCTGGACGGTTGCGCCGCTGTTCATAGTCCCGTCCGGGTCAATGGCCGCTTCCGGTCTTCCGGCTGGCGAAGACATTTCCGTCGAGGTTTCGTCGTCACCGTTGGTGCGCAAACTTTTCGCGGCCGGTTCGCGGCCGCGCCAGCTGTTCACAGGGTCCGACGTCCGGACATCGCAGCGATGACGAAGTCTCCGTCAGGTCGCCCCCTGGGGTCTCGTTTGACGTCGCAGCCAATGAGGCGAGTCGGGCACGAGGTAACAACCGAGGGATGGCAGGATAAAAGGGCGCACATTGCGCGGCGGTCTGGTGGTTGTTCTTGCTTGATTTTCTGGCGCGTTCCGCACATTGCCGGCCATCGGCGCAATGTGTATGAAGCAGCCAGCATATTGTATTTGCTTTTCTTTTTCCACATTGCGGTGCCGCGCCATGGCTGATGAGCGCGAGTTTCGCATTCGACCCGGGCGCATCCGCTCCACGCGCGCCCAGCAGGCCCGGCCCTTCATCGCGCAGGTGTTGGCCGCGGCGAAAAAGGCCGGCGGCGGTATTTCGCGCTCGGGCCGGATTGTACAAGCAAGCCGCTCCCGCTTTGGTCACGGTCAGCGCGCCAGCATCCAGGCCAACCGCCTCATCACCTCGCGATCGCGCGGCGCCGTCGTCAAGGCGCGAGTCGTCCGTCATTCCGTGCGCGCCGCTCCACTTGGCACTCACCTCAACTATCTGCGCCGCGAGGGTGTCAGCCGGGACGGGGAGAAGGGGAAGCTGTTCGGGCCGGGAACGGAGAATGCCGATGGCGCTTCCTTCGCCGCTTGCGCCAAGGACGATCGTCACCATTTCCGCTTCATCGTCTCGCCGGACGACGCTCTCGATATGGCGGACCTCAACGCCTTCACCCGCGATCTGGTGGGGCAGATGGAGAAGGACCTCGACACGCGGCTCGACTGGGTGGCGGTCGATCACTGGAACACCGAGCATCCCCACATTCACCTGATCGTGCGTGGGGTTCGCGACGATGGCCAGGATCTGGTCATCGCGCGTGACTACATCAAGGAAGGCATGCGCGACCGGGCTCGCGATCTGGTTACCCAGGAACTGGGTCCGCGCACCGAGCTCGATATCCGCCACTCGCTCGAAAGCCACATCCAGTCCGAGCGGTGGACGCAACTTGATCGGCAGTTGCTTCGCGACAGCCGTGACAGCGGGATCATCGATCTCGCGCCATCTCCCCAAAGTCAACCGGACGAGTATCACGCTCTGAAAATCGGTCGCCTGCGCAAGCTCGAGACCCTTGGTCTTGCCCAACAGGCCGGGCCTGGCCAATGGGCAATCGACGAACGGGCCGAAGCAACACTGCGCGAGCTAGGCGAGCGCGGCGACATCATCAAGCGCATCCACCGCGCGATGAGTGCGGCTGACATCGAGCGTGGCTCAGCCAATTATGTCCTGGCCGCGGAGAGCCTGGAGACGCCGGTTGTCGGCCGGCTGGTCGATCGTGGGCTCGATGACGAACTGATCGGCACGGCCTATGCCGTGGTCGACGGCGTCGACGGACGCACCCATCACATCAAGCTCTCCGATCTGGAGGCCGCTGGCGACAGCGCACCGGGATCGATCGTCGAGCTGCGAAAATTCGATGATGCGCGCGGGCAGCGGCGAGCCGCGCTCGCCGTGCGCTCCGACCTTGGAGTGGATCAGCAGATCACGGCATCGGGTGCGACCTGGCTCGACCGTCAGGCAATCGCGCGCGAACCGGCCGCCCTGGCCGAGGCCGGCTTCGGCGCCGAGGTTCGCGACGCCCTCGACCGGCGCGCCGAACATCTTGTCAAACAGGGGTTCGCGGAGCGCCAAGGCAGACGGGTCGTCTTCACCCGGAACCTGCTCGACACGCTGCGACGTGCGGAACT
This sequence comes from Mesorhizobium sp. B2-6-1, assembly GCF_006440475.1. Classification (NCBI taxonomy): domain Bacteria; kingdom Pseudomonadati; phylum Pseudomonadota; class Alphaproteobacteria; order Hyphomicrobiales; family Phyllobacteriaceae; genus Mesorhizobium; species Mesorhizobium sp. B2-6-1. The sequence goes on along the minus strand of NZ_VFUH01000013.1, from coordinate 40,411 downwards.
GGAGACGCTGGGCGACAGGCTCGCCGCCGACACCGGAAAACCCTTCAAGCGCGCCGCCAGCGGAGACTTTGTTGCCGGCACCTATCGCCAGCGCTTGGCGCTCGCCTCCGGCCGTTTCGCCATGATCGACGACGGACTAGGCTTCCAGCTCGTCCCCTGGACGCCCTCACTCGAAAAGCATCTCGGCCAGCACGTCTCCGGTGTCGCACGTGGCGACGGCGGCATCGACTGGAGCTTTGGCCGCAAGAAGGGTCTCGGCCTCTGACACTGGAAGAAAGGAACAACCATGTCCGCCACGAAAATCCTGTGGGGCCAGATCCTCACGGTCTTCCTGATCGTCCTCTTGACGACCTGGGCGGCGACACAATGGACCGCATGGCAACTCGGTTTCCAGATGGGGCTCGGTCCGCCCTGGTTCGAGATCGCCGGGTTGCCTGTCTACTATCCGCCCGCTCTGTTCTGGTGGTGGTATTTCTACGACGCCTACGCCCCGTCTATCTTCGGGAAAGGCGGATTGATCGCCGTGTCCGGTGGCTTCCTCTCGATCATTGTTGCCATCGGCATGTCGGTGTGGCGGGCGCGCGAAGCCAAGACTGTCCAGACCTACGGGTCGGCGCGCTGGGCCGAGAAGCGAGAGGTGGAGGCAGCCGGCCTAATCGATAACGATGGTGTCGTGCTCGGGCGCTATGACCGCCATTATCTGCGTCACGACGGGCCAGAGCATGTGTTGTGCTTCGCCCCGACCCGGTCCGGCAAAGGCGTCGGCCTGGTGGTGCCTTCGCTTCTGACCTGGCCGGGCTCGGCGATCGTCCACGACATCAAGGGCGAGAACTGGCAGCTCACCGCGGGCTTTCGCGCTCTGCACGGTCGCGTGCTGCTTTTCGATCCGACCAATTCGAGATCGTCAGCCTACAACCCGCTTCTGGAAGTCCGCCGCGGCGAATGGGAGGTTCGCGACGTGCAGAACATCGCCGACATTCTCGTCGATCCGGAAGGGAGCCTGGAGAAGAGGAACCATTGGGAGAAGACCAGTCACGCGCTGCTGGTCGGCGCGATCCTCCATGTTCTCTACGCCGAGCAGGACAAGACGCTCGCCGGCGTCGCGGCCTTCCTCTCCGATCCCAAGCGCCCGATAGAATCGACGCTTGCCGCGATGATGAAGACCGCGCACCTGGGAGATGCCGGCCCGCATCCGGTTATCGCCAGTGCGGCGCGCGAGCTGCTCAACAAATCCGACAATGAACGCTCGGGTGTGCTCTCCACCGCGATGTCCTTCCTCGGTCTTTACCGCGATCCGGTTGTCGCCGGCGTGACCCGGCGCTGTGACTGGCGAATTTCCGACATCGTTGCGGGGACGCAACCAGCAACGCTCTATCTCGTCGTGCCGCCTTCGGACATCAACCGGACCAAACCCCTTATCCGCCTCATCCTCAATCAGATCGGTCGCCGCCTCACCGAGGACCTGCCTACCAAGACAACCCGCCACCGGTTGCTTCTGATGTTGGACGAGTTCCCGGCGCTGGGCCGCCTCGACTTCTTCGAGAGCGCGTTGGCTTTCATGGCCGGCTATGGCCTGAAAAGCTTTCTCATCGCGCAGTCGCTCAACCAGATCGAGAAGGCTTATGGCCCCAACAACTCGGTCCTCGACAACTGTCATGTCCGCGTCAGCTTCGCCACAAACGACGAAAGGACCGCCAAGCGTGTCTCAGACGCGCTCGGCACGGCAACCGAAATGCGGGCGATGAAGAACTATGCCGGTCACCGGCTTTCGCCGTGGCTTGGGCATCTCATGGTGTCGAGGCAAGAGACTGCACGGCAGTTGCTCACTCCTGGCGAGATCATGCAGCTTCCGCCGACCGACGAGATCGTCATGGTGGCAGGCGCGCCGCCGATCAGGGCCAAGAAGGCGCGGTACTATGAGGACGCCAGTTTTAAGGAGCGCGTGTTGCCGCCACCCGAACTGGCGCGGTCCGGAGAGGCCGAGCCTGACGACTGGAGCGAGTTGCCGATCCTGGCTCACTTGGAGGTCACGCACGTTTCCGGAACGCTACAGCAGGGCGATGGCGATCCAACGGGATCGGAGCGCCGCCTGCAAGCCGAACTCAATCGGGCGCAGGCCGTCGAGAGGGCGGCGCCGATTGAAGACGAATTCGATATGGGACAGGACGACGATGCCGACGACGACGATGATGCCGTCCGCAACCGGCGACTGGCGCGCCTCATGCAGGGCGTTGCGCGGCAGGTTTCCCTGGATCCCGATGACGGCATGGAGTTGTAGGCGCCATGATGGCTCGCAAAAAGAAGGCGCAGATTTCCGTCTATCTCGATCAGGCCATCATGACGATGCTTGGCGATTATGCGGCGCGGCGCAATCAACCCCAATCCATGATTGCGGAAGCCGCACTCGCTTCCTTCCTGTCGCCGGATGGGGATGAACGTCGCGAGGCCGCTATCGCCAAACGCCTCGATCAGGTTGATCGCCGCCTGGCCAGGCAGGAGCGCGATATCGGCATTGCGGTCGAGACACTGGCGGTGTTTGTCCGTTTCTGGCTCGCGACAACGCCAGCGTTGCCCGAGCCCGCCGCCCAGGCCGCGCGCGCCAAGGCGGCCGAGCGCTACGAAGCCTTCGTGACCGCCCTGGGCAGGCGCCTCGCGAAGGGGCCGAAACTGCGACAGGAGATTTCCGAGGATATCAATCCGATGGACACCGCGAAAACCCACCCTGACGGAGTTGGCTAGCTTGGAGCCTGATGGCCATGTTCATCATGATGATGGGTATACTTGACGCCGGTGGCGGTCACGCGACGACAATGTTTGTTGGACCGAAGAAGACGATGATGATCAGCAGCGGCTGGCGAGCAAGTCCCGGCAGCCGGTTCGTCGCACCTTGATCAATCGATGGCATCAGCCTTGTTATCGGCGAGGAGAGCCGCCCGCTTGCCGATAGCCGACTTGACTGCGTCGACAAGCTGTTCAGGAAAGCCACGCGGCAGCGAGACGATCACCTCGTCGGCCTGCTTTTCCACGTTTTCAGCAATGTCATCGAAAATTCTGCGCATGACAGGGGTGCCCACACCGGCAATGTCAGCGGTCTGCAGGAAGTGGCGTGGCATGATGTCAGGTACCGAATAGTGCCTGTTCTTGCCGACCGACATTGCCAACTTGAATTTTTGGTGCGGAATCTGGCCGGTATCAAGGCTGGGCTGCGCGGTCAGCACGTCGTAAAGGGGCGTCATGCGGAATCGTCCGCCAGGGCTCAAAAAAATACTGAAATTCTTGGCGTGGCCGTCGGTCGCGCCAATCAGCCAGAACAAGATGCAGGTGCGCAAGAAGGTGGCGATGCCTTCATCTGGCGTATCGCTACCCTTCAAGAGCTCGATAATCTCGCGCATGCCGGGACCGCCATCCGACTGGTACTTGCGCGTCGGCGGCACTGACAGCGCCTGACAGATATCTTCCTGCGGTAGGCGCAGGAGGCGGCCGTCGCGGGCCCACAGCCGGTCGAAGCGTTCTACGATCAGCGTGCGGCGTTTGCCGAAGTCAGCGATCTGCGCCTGGGCGGCGGGAACGCCAAACGCTTGCAGCAGCTTAAGGCACAGATACTCGTTCTCGACGCTGTTGGAGAGATCGATGCCGTTCGGCAGCCGGCCGGTCTGCGGCTTCAGGATATGGGTGGTCGCTGCCGTGCCGATCGGTTTGAACCAGCCTCCGTCCTTGCGCAGCAGTGCGGTCTTTTCCTGCGCGCCGGCAATCGAGATGCGAAAGTCCTCATCCTCGCCGAGGCCTAGCGGAGCGGCAGCAAGGTTCTCGATGATTCCGGCGACGTCCTGGTTGCTGACCGGCCTGCCTTCGAGACTGCCGGGAGGGCCTGGATCCATGCCATCAGGCAGGAATTGCAACGCGCCGACGCAGTCATGGCCGAGCGCAGCCAGCATGCTGTAGGCATCCGTGCCGTCGGCGCCGACGCGTTCGGCAACACGCCTGCGTATGGCGTCATTGTCCGGAAGCAGGTTGTCGAAGACGTTGGTCACCGGCGTGCCGATGTAGCGGTCTTCCCGCAAAGGAAGCGAGAGTGAGATCGGGAAGGTGCCTCGCCAGTCCAGCCATTCGCGGGCGTATTGGAAGTCGATGGCGCCCGTCGATTCCCTGCGCAGGACGCCCACCAGGCGCCCGTTCAGGAAGACATTCAAGGGAATGTGAGCCCGTCGCCGTGCCATTAGAACAGGTCCTCAATATCAGCGGAGCTGCCTTTGCTGCGCGCGCGCACGACGAGTTCAAGGTCGAGAGCGGAGAGGGCGGCCATCAAGGTGCGGAGTTGCATCGCAGGCTCGCCGGCCTCGAGGCGGGAGACCGTACCCTGGCGTAGGTGGATCTGGTTGCCGAGCGAGCCTTGCGTGAGCCCGGCGTTCTTGCGAGCGCGGCGCAGGATGGCTCCGAGTTGTTTTTCGTTGCGAGCGATCTGGTCTGTCATGATGGGTCTCCACGCCCGTAATATACGCGATCGCGTATTGATCGTCAATATACGGGGTTAGGTATAAAACGGAGATATACGCGATCACGTATGTAGGAAAGATATACGCGATCGCGTATGATGCCGTGTAGCTGGCAGCGGCGGTCTTGGCCCCAACTGAAACGAGCGGGACGATACATTCTTGAGACTTTGTTGAAGCACATCTCGCCGCCCGGTCGGGAACACATCAACCTAACTGGCGTCTACACCTGGGATACGGAACTTCAGATGGCGAACGGCTACGACGAGCGCGTCCTGAAAACCATGTATTCCTTGCTCACTCGCAGTCATTGCCCCTCGGCGAGGATCAAGGTTCAAGCGACACGAGCGTCTGCCCGAGCGGCTACGCCTCGAGTTACTTTCTCGAGGTCTGGCGTGGGGAATGGGAGGTCCGCGACGTACAAAACATCGCCGACATCCTGGTCGATCCCGAAGGCTCGCTTGAAAGGCGCAACCATTGGGAAAACACGAGCCACGCGCTGCTGGTCGGTGCGGTCCTGCATGTGCTCTATGCCGGACCGGACAAGACCCTGGCGGCGTCGCGGCATTCCTGTCCGATTCGAAGCGCCCGATCGAATTGACATGGCGGCCATGATGACGACGCCGTACCTGGGGGAGGGCGGTCCGCACCCGGTCATCGCCAGCGCGGGCCGCCGGCGCTAGCGCGGGGCCGCCCGCGCTGTTGATGCCAACTGGGTTCTGTTGCTGATGGCGTTCAGTTGGCGGCTCCGCACAATTGCGACCTCGTCAATCCTGGCGGCACGTTCTCCGTGGGGCCAAATCCGTACTTCGCCATGATGGTGGCGATCGTGCCATTCGACATGACCTTCGCCAGACCCCGATTGTAGAGGTCGCGCAGATCGCCATCGTCCTTCCTGAACGCGATCGCGATGTAGCTGATCGACTTCTCGTCCGTCGTAAACGGGCTGGCGCGCTCCAGATCGGGGCTCTTGTTGCCGGCAAGCAGCCCGATCACCGTCGGGGAAGAGAACAGAGCCGCGTCGATGCGGCCGGCGCGCAGTGCCGCGATGTTGGTCTCGATGTCGGGGAACTGCAGGATGCGGTCCTCCGGCACACCCTCGGTGATAGCGTTCTTGATGACGTTGCTGCCGCGGCCGCCGCCCATGATAGCGTCGGATTTCTTGGCAAGATCCGCATAGCTGTGGATCGCCTTGGGGTTGCCTGCGAGCACGATCGCCGCGTCGTCGGACCTCAGGTCGGGAGCGCCGAAGGCGACCTGCTGACATCGCTCCGGCGTTATCGACAGGCCCGACGCAACGGCATCGAAACGGCCGGCCATCAGGCCAGGGATCAACGCGCCGAACTCGGTGACCTCAAACTCGACCTGCTTGACCCCGAGATCGGCAAAGGCAGCCCTGAGAAGATCCGGATGCCAGCCAAGCAGCTCGCCGGTTCCCTCCTTCTTGTAGCCCCATGGCGAGCGGTTGTGGATGCCGATGACGATCCGCCCTTCCTTCAAGACGCGTTCTTTCGTGGTCTCTGCCGCTGCCGGCAGCACAGATCCAACAAGCGCGGCATAGGCGATGCAGGCCAGGCCAATCGCAGCCGATCGGGCTCGAAATTTCATCGGTGGGGTCCTCCCATGAGTTTGAGTTGCGCGAAGGCGTCCCGCCTCAGCCGCTCAACGCTACGGTCGGATGCGGTGCTTCGTCAATATATATGTACAAAATATGTACATATTGCGGACGGACTGGGGTGGGTGGATCAAGCCTGGCCGCTCGAGGAGATACACGCCCGACGTGAATTGCGATCGGGGTGACGCGGTCCCCCAACTCGCTTCCGCCGCTGAAGCTTAACCGACGCCGAATGACCGGTCGCCTAGACAGGCAAGACTTCCGAGCGCTTGACCTGGCCGAGCGCGAAGCTGCTTTCGATCGAGGCGATGTTGTCCAGCCGCGTCAGCTTGTCCTTGATGAACCGTTCGTAGGCCTCCAGGTCGCGCACCACGATGCGCATCAGGTAATCGCGCTGGCCCGTCATCAGATAGCAGTCGACAACCTCCGGCCAGCGCAGCACGGACTGAGAGAAGCGGTCGAGATCGTCTTCGCGTTGCCGTTCAAGCTTGATCGACGCGAAAGCGCTGATCGGCAGCCCGAGCTTCTTTTGGTCGACGACGACCGTATAGCCTTTGATGACGCCGGCGCCCTCCAAGAGCCTGACGCGCCGGGCGCATGGTGAGGGCGAAAGGCCGACGGCTTCAGCAAGGTCGTTCGTCGTCGCTTTTGCGTTCTTCTGCAGCGCGGCAATGATCTTCAGGTCGATGGCATCAAGCGTCGGATTTGGCATGTTTCCCTCGTCTGGCGTCATTATTGGCTGCATCAGCCAATATCATCGGTCGGCTTGCGTAAGAATAGTCACTTTTGAGAGGCAGAGGCAGCTATCGTTGAGACCCGACTGACAGGAGCCGACGATGACGATCCTCTCCGAACTCGAACGCAAGGTTCTGTGGCTGGCGGTCTGGATGATCCATCATGCCAATCATGTTCGCGGCTCGCAGGACGGCCTCAAGATTGGCGGACATCAGGCGTCCTCGGCGTCCGCCTCGACCTTGCTGACGGCGCTCTATTTCCAGATCCTCAGGCCTGAAGACCGTATCGCCGTCAAGCCGCATGCCAGCCCGGTTTTTCACGCCATCCAGTATCTGTACGGCAAGCAGACGCTCGAGCAGCTGCAGAATTTTCGCGGCTATCGCGGCGCGCAGTCATACCCGTCTCGAACCAAGGATATCGACGACGTCGATTTCTCGACCGGGTCGGTTGGACTGGGCGTGGCACAGACCCTGTTCTCCTCCCTGGTCCAGGATTATGTCAGGGCAAAGGGCTGGAACGCGGACCAGCCTGAAGGTCGGATGGTCGCCCTTCTCGGCGACGCCGAAATGGATGAGGGCAATATCTTCGAGGCCCTCCTCGAAGGCTGGAAGCACGGCCTGCGCAACACCTGGTGGGTCGTCGACTACAACAGGCAGAGCCTGGATGCGGTGGTGCGCGAAGGCCTGTGGCAGCGCTTCGAGTCCATCTTTCGCAACTTCGGCTGGGATGTGGTGATCCTGAAACATGGCACCTTGCAAAAGGCGGCCTTTGAGGAAGAGGGCGGCGAAAAGCTGCGGTCATGGATCGATGCATGCCCCAACCAGCTCTATTCGGCGCTGACCTTCCAGGGCGGCGCTGCATGGCGCCGGCGCCTTCTGGACGACCTCGGTGACCAGGGATCGGTGACCCGGCTGGTCGAGAAGCGCAGCGACGAAGACCTCGCCGCATTGATGGCAAATCTCGGCGGCCACGATCTGGCGAGCATCGTCGATGCCTTCGAGCAGGCGCGAGGGCATGATCGTCCGTCCTGTTTCATCGCCTATACGATCAAGGGCTTCGGCCTGCCGCTGGCAGGCCACAAAGACAATCACGCCGGATTGATGACACCGGCGCAAGTCGAGGCGCTGCGACAAGCCATGGGTGTCCGCCAGGGGCGTGAATGGGACATGTTCGAGGGCCTTGCATACGATGAGGCCGCGATCCGGTCCTATCTGGCGTCGTCGCCTTTCGCGCAGGCAGCTACCCGTCGCCATAAAGCCTCGGCCGTATCCGTGCCGGCACAGATACCCTGGCGCGCGCAGGTCTCCATGTCGACACAGCAGGGCTTCGGCCTTCTGATGCATGAGATCGCCAAGTCAGACAGCGATTTTGCAAAGCGTGTGGTCACCACGTCTCCGGACGTCACGGTCTCGACCAATCTCGGCGCCTGGGTGAACAGGCGAGGCCTGTTCGCGCGCGGCGACCAGGCGGACCTCTTCCGTGAAGAACGCATACCCTCCACCTTCAATTGGACGTTTTCGCCGTCGGGACAGCATTTCGAACTGGGCATCTCGGAGATGAACCTCTTCACGATGCTGTCGGCGCTGGGTTTGTCGCACTCGCTTCACGGCGAGCGGCTGCTTCCGGTCGGCACGCTCTACGACCCTTTCATCGAGCGTGGCCTCGATGCGCTGAACTATGCCTGCTATCAGGACGCGCGCTTCATTCTGGCGGCAACGCCCTCCGGCGTGACGCTGGCGCCAGAGGGCGGAGCGCATCAGTCGATCGCCACGCCGCTGATCGGCATGGCGCAGGACGGCCTGGCCGCATTCGAGCCGGCCTATGTTGACGAGCTGGCAGTCATCCTGCGTTGGGCGTTCGACTACATGCAGCGCTCCGGCGAGGCCGAGCCCGACGACCAAACCTGGCTGCGCGATCGTACTGGAGGTTCGGTCTACCTCAGGCTCTCAACGCGATCGGTCGAACAACCGTCTCGCCAGATGGAGGATCCGCTGGCGCGCGCCATCGTCGACGGCGCCTACTGGTTGCGCAAGCCCGGGCCCAATGCCGCTGTGGTGATCGCCTATTCGGGAGCTGTCGCGCCGGAGGCGGTGCAGGCGTTGGGGCTGATGGCCGGAGATCGGCGCGATGTCGGGCTTCTGGCCGTGACCTCGGCCGATCGGCTGAACGCCGGCTGGTCTGCGGCGGCGCGGGCGCGCCAGTTTGGCCATCCGCGCGCCACCAGCCATGTCGAGCGCCTGCTGGCTGGCCTCCCGGCCTCGTGCGCCATCGTGACGGTGCTGGACGGGCACCCCGCGACGCTCGCCTGGCTGGGATCGGTCCATGGCCACCGCACGCGCGCGCTCGGCGTCGAGCATTTCGGCCAGACCGGTACGATCGCGGATCTCTACCGGCATTACGGGATCGATGCGCAAGGTATCATGGCAGCAGTGCAATCGGTTTCGGCCGGCCGGCCGCTGCGGCACCTTGGCTCGGCCGCCTGACGATCCGCCAGCATCGCCTCGCGCCTGCTGGTACGGTAGGAGGCCGTCAATACCGGAATTCCTTGAGAGCCGCGGCCGATCGTCGGCGCCATCTTCCCGCATGGCGAGAAAAGCATGGGGGAGATGAAAATGGCCGAGGCCGGCGATGTCATGAGCCGTGAAGCGCTGCGGTCGCCGGTGAGAACAGCGACGGCAATGGCGCATCACGGCGAGCTCATCCAGGGCGTCTTCAAGGATGATGGCGGGCGCCTTCATCGCGGGCTCGTGACGCTGCCGATTGCTGGCTTGAGATCCGAGGCAAGCTTCGCCAGGAGCGACGGCGATGCGGTCGTTGTCCACCCCGATCATAAGGTCAAGGCGGCGGCAGCCGCGCGCCTCACGCTCGATTTTCTGAACGTCACTGGCGGCGGCGAGCTGACACTTCAAAGCTCAATCCCTGTGGGGCACGGCTACGGCTCATCGACGGCTGACGTTGTCGCTTCCATTCGCGCTGTCGCCGCAGCCGTCAACATCCAGCTGCGGGCGTCGAGCATCGGGCGTCTGGCCGTGGCTGCCGAGCGCGCCAGCGACGCGATCGCGTTCGATGAGCACGCAGTGCTCTTCGCGCAACGGGAAGGCATGGTGATCGAGAATTTCGGGGGCTCCCTGCCGCCGCTGCTCCTGGTCGGGTTCAAGGCAAATGGCGGGGTTCCGGTCGACACATTGCAGCTGCCGCCTGCACGCTACGACAGTACCGAGATCCAGGAATTCGGCGTGCTTAGGGCGCTGGTGGCGCGGGCGGTTCGCCTTCAGGATCCCTATCTTCTCGGACGTGCCGCCTCGGCCAGTGCGGTGATCAGTCAACGGCACTTGCCGAAACAGGGCTTCGGCGAGATCGCCGACATCGCCAGGCGAGCCGGGGCGTGCGGGGTGCAAGTCGCCCATAGCGGTTCGCTGTTTGGCCTGATTTTCGATCTTTTCACATCGAATCTGAAGCGACGGGCGGCCCTCGTCGCGCAACAGATAAGACGTGCCGGCTTCAAGGATGTCGAAGTTCACTTGGTCAACGCGGAGAGCTGGACATGGTGACCTTCGACGTGGACTATTTCAGGGACCTTGAGACCCCGCGCCTTGCTCTGCTGGCGCCCAATCTCGTGGCCGCTGCGTTCCCGCTGATGAAGCTGATGCCGGCCCGCTACATTCTGGATCGGGCAGCGTCGAATGGCGAACTGAAGGCCGGCTCCCATATCGTCGAGACGACGTCCGGCACATTTGGAATGGCGGTGGCGCTGCTGGCGGCGGCGCGTGACTATCGCCTTACGCTCGTCACCGCTTCAACGCTGATCGATGCCAAATACAAAGCCCGTCTGGAGCGCATCGGCGCGACGGTTATCGCCCTTGACGATCCGCGCGGCGATGGCAACCAGCCGGGCCGGCTGGAGCGCCTCAAGGAAATCCTGGCGAAGGAGCCGGATGGCTTCTGGACCCGCCAATACGACAGTCCGGGCAATTGGCTTGCCTATGCGCGGCTGGCCGAACTCTTTGTCCGGGCCATGGGCAGGATTGACTGCCTGGTCGGCTGCGTCGGCACGGGAGGCTCGCTATGCGGCACCGCCTCCTTTTTGCGAACTGTCTTTCCCCACCTGATGGTGTTTGCCGTCGATACCCATCGCAGCATTCTGTTCGGGCACCCTGTCGGCAAGCGCATGCTGCGGGGCTTGGGCAACAGCGTTCTGCCGAAAAATGTCAGGCATGAGCTTGTCGACGAGATCCATTGGGTTGGCGCCTACCCGGCGTATAGGAGCGCGCACCGCTTGCTGCGCGAGCATGGCATTTTCATGGGGCCGACCAGCGGCGCCGCCGCCTTGGTGGCGCAATGGGTTGCAACGACGCTTCCTGACGCGCAGGTGGCGGTGATCATGCCTGACGAAGGCCATCGCCATGCCGAGACCGTCTACAATGATGAGTGGCTTGCGGCGCTGCCTGGCTGGCCCTGCAAGGAACTGTCGGAGCCGAGGACGCTGACGACCATCGCACCGGCCGAAGAGACGCAATGGACGCGCTTTCTTTGGCTGCGTCGCTGCCTCGGCGATGTGCTGAAAACGCAGGCGGCAGGCGAAGTGCCACCGGTTGTTGGTGCGGCGGAAAATCTATGAAACGAGATCCAGCCCGTTTTTGTCGAGCCAGCGCCAGGCGTCGTGCGTCGTCTGGAAGATCTGGTCGTGTTCGTTCGATCCAACGGAGCGATCGAGGTCCTTGAGGCCGCTGGCTGTCACGACGGCCACGACACGGTCTGTGGCTGCGATGACACCTTGGTCCTTCAACGTCGATATCGCTATCAGCGGCGTGACCGAGGCCAGTTCGGCAAAGATTCCTTCCTCCCGCGCAAGGCGTTCCTGCATCGCGATCAGGCCGTGATTGCTGACGGGGACGGCATGCCCGCCGGATTCGCGCAGAGCCTTCAAGGCCTGAAAGGTGCTGCGTGGCGTGCCAATCGATACGGCTAGGCTGTCGAAGAGCATCTTGCGTTCACTCAACGCATCGGCGCCGCTGGCCAGAGCGTGCGCCAGCGACCCATGCACCTCTGCTGCGACGAGACGAGGCAAGCGCGTGATCGACCCTGCCGCGAACAGCTCGCAAAAGCCAGCCCACACGCCGGACAACGCATCACCATAGCAGACCGGCAGGACGCACCAGTCTGGCGCCGTGCCATTCGATTGCTCGACGATCTCATAGGCGATCGTCTTGTAGCCCTCGATGCCGAGTGGATGGCTGCCGACGACCGGACCGTGATAGGGCGATGCGATGAACCAGTCGTAACGGGCAGCCGCCTGTTCAAGCAGCGACCATCGGTCCATTTTGTTGACCAGGGGCAAGACCGTCGCGTCATACTTTCGGATCTGCGCCAGCATCGCGCCGGCCGACCCCGCGAAAGTGGTGACGACGCATTTGAGACCAGCTCGAGCGGCGTAGGCCGCCAGCGAAGCGCCGGCGTTTCCCGATGAGGCGGTCGCGACGATTTTCGCGCCACGTGCGCGCGCCACACTGACCGCGATGGTCGAGAAGCGGTCCTTGTGCGACCAGGTCGGGTTTCGGCCTTCGTCCTTGATTGCAAGGTCCGGCACGCCCAGAAACGCGCCGATGCGCGGTGCGGCAAGCAAAGGTGTCAGACCCTCGCCAAGGCTCACCGCGTCGGCTTCTGTGCAAGGCAGCATATGCGCAAAACGCCACAGCGAGCGCGAACTGGTGACGCCGTCAAAGGGATGGAGGTGCGGGACCGCATAGACCGGACGAAGATTTGCCGGCGCGGTGTCTTGGCAGTGGGCGCATCCCCTGGAGTCGATGGTGACGTGCGCAGGCGAGGAAGCGCCGCATCGGATGCAGACGAACTCCAGGACACGACCTGCGTCCATACCAGGCGGCTTTTGCTCGCCCGAGAGATGCGCGGACATGTTGTGTGCGAGGTCGCGAAATGGCCGGCTCGCCATGGCTATTCCTTATTCAGGAAACGAGGAATTCGCTTGTTGTTTCAACAGCCCGCAGCACGGCTGTCAATGCGGAATGTGCACTATAGTGTGTCGCACCACAGTGCGCGTCGTAGCATCCGTTGTTGGATGAAACTTCGCGGCGTTTTCGGCCTAAACGTGCAGCGGCTTCGCAGAGAGCGAAAACTCTCTCAGGAGCAGTTGTCTTTCGTTTCGGGCCGCACGCGCGCCTATATCAGCAGCGTCGAAGCCGGGCGGCGCAACGCTACGCTTGATACAGTCGAAATTCTGGCCAAGGCGTTGAATGTCGAGCCACAAGAGTTGGTTTCAGCAAACCCGGCAAGTAAGCACGCTGTTCGGGTGACGAAGCCGGCCGCCTCAAAGTCGAATGAATGAAGCCGGACTTCCGCAATTCAGTGCTGACCTGATTTTCACTTATCTCGTCTTTGTGACACGTGATTGACTCCTTTAGTGTACATTCGATGCGTGTCCCATTGAAGATGGTGTCTAGACAGCCATAGGTTGTTCTGCGGGGTAGGGCCTGACTTTGGTTGAGGTCTTCCAATGGAGAACGAAACTGTTGTCGACCTTTTTGCGGCGATCACCAAGATCGATACTGCGCGGTCGGCTGATGCAATCCTTCAAGAGTTCCGCTCAGCCATGGGGCGTTACGGATTGCGCAATTTTCTGATCACCGGACTGCCCGTGCCGCACGATACGGACTGGCAGCGTGAAATCCTGGGCGATGGCTGGCCTATCGATTGGTATCGGCGCTACGTCTCCGAGGATCACTTTTTGCACGATCCGTGTGTTGCGCAGTGCCGGCACTCGCCGGAGCCCTTCCTGTGGCGCGAGCTGCCGGCCGCAAGGTTGGGTGCACGCGCGAAGCTGGTCATGGACGAAGCTGCCGAGTTCGGGATGAAAGAAGGTATCTGTGTACCCATTCACGTGCCTCTGGCGGGCCCAAGTGTGGTCACTGCGGCGAGCGACCGGATGGACGTGCCGCCGAGCGCCATGCCCCTTATCGAGACGGTTTGCGTGCATACCTTTCGCAGCCTCTCAGGGCTGGGAACACCCGGCGATGGCGAAGAGCCCACGCCCTTGACGGCGCGCGAGCGCGAACTCCTGGAGTGGAGCGCGCAAGGCAAATCCACCGATGACATCGCTTGTATCCTTGGTGTCACCAGGAACACGGTTGAAAGCCATCAGCGCAACATTCGAGCAAAGCTCGATGCGATCAATGTCGCGCATGCCATCGTCAAGGCGCTGCGACGGCAGGAAATCCAGATTTAGCAATACCTGAATACCGTCATACGTACGGCAAGTCCGTTTTCCTACGACCCTCCGCCTGGAGGCGTCATGGTTCGTATACATCTGGTCACTTGGGATAACAGGAAGCACTACAGGAAAGTTCTGGAGCGCTACTTTCGGATACGCTACGAGATTTACGTCAAGCAGAGGCGATGGCGCGCCGTCGCACGGCCCATCAACATCGAGATCGACGCCTTCGATAACGAGCATACGCTTTATGTTCTGGCGCTTGATACCAACGGCAAGATCCTAGGCGGCTCCCGTCTCGTCCCGACGCTGGAGCCGCATCTCATGAGCGAAGTGTTCCCGGTTCTCGCCGGCGACAGGCCTCCGCGAGCGGCTGAAATTTTCGAGTGGACGCGTTTCTTCGTCGTTCCATCGCTTCGTACGCACGGCACCCCGTCGCCGATCGCCGGCTTGGTTCTCTGCGGTCTGCTCGAGATCGCTCAACGTCTGGGGATTCGACAGATCAGTGTGGTGTGCGAGACATTCTGGCCAAAACGGCTGCGCGCGCTTGGGTGGACGCTGACCGAGCTCGGTGACGTTCTCGAACATCCCGACGGCGATATCATCGCGTTGCTGATCGAGGTCACGCCCGAAGCTGTTGAACAGACGCGCCGCGCTTACGGCATCAGCGGCGTCATACTTGCCGACAACATCTAGGCTCGTAACCAGGCACCTGCGGGAAGCGCGCGAGGGCTCGATCGTCAGGGGTGTATTGTCATCGCGCCCATTTGCGCGGTAGTCAGCCCTATGATGTGTCGAACCCGGTTGATGGACTCATGAAGCCGCTGGTCCTGATCGCCTCGAAGGACCCGGATTTCTTCCTGGTCTTCGGCCACATACTTTCGGTAGCCGGCTTCGAAACACAGCTGATCACGGGAGACCGGGAAATCGCACGTGCCATCGCGGCGACAGCCCCGCTTGCCATAATCGTGGACTGCCATCCGGGCGACCGTGCAATCGTCAAGCAGTGCAGCTGGTTGAAGTCGACCGCCGCAACCAAAGCGACGCCGGTCGCGAGCCTGGTTGCCCCGCGCTCCGGCAGGCTGCATCTGGACTTGATCAAGGCTGGCGTCGACGAAATATTTTCCCGGCCGTTCGCCCCCGAACAGCTGCTGACATGGCTGCACGGCAAGGCGGGCATAGCGAAGCTTTCACGCGAAACGGACTCGGGTGAGTTGGTGCAGGGCGATTTTCGGCTCGAGCGACAGACCCACCGGACATTCTTCAAGCAAAAGGAGATCGTCATGCCACCGATCGAGTTCAAGCTTTTGCGCAGCCTTTTGGGGCAACCTGGCAAGGTCTTGAGTCGCGAGGAGCTGGTCGCGACGGCATGGCCTGAACATGCCGCCGCAACCGACGTGCGGGGCGTCGACGTCCATATAGCCAGGTTGCGCAAAAGGCTTCGGGCGTCGGTGGGAAGCGATGTGATCCGGACCGTTCGCTCGGCAGGTTACGCGTTCGCGCCGGACTGGTGATCTGACGGGCGTGCAGCGTTCCTGCGCGGGCGGTGCCGGCACGCCGGTCGACACGCGTCTCATCTCAATGGCTCAAGATGGTGTCCAGGAACAGCCGCGCGCGTGGGTGAGCGGCCGCTGAGAAAAACTCTTTGGAAGAGGCACGCTCGATAATGCGGCCGTCGTCCATGAAAACAATCTCATCGGCGACTTCGCGTGCGAAACCCATCTCATGCGTCACGCAGACCATGGTCATGCCGGTTTTCGCGAGCGCGATCATGACGTCGAGGGCTTCCTTGATCATTTCCGGGTCGAGCGCGGAGGTGGGTTCGTCGAACAGCATGATTCGGGGATTGAGGCAGAGCGCACGCGCGATCGCCACCCTTTGTTGTTGACCACCCGAGAGCTGGGCCGGGTAGGCTTGCGCCTTTTCGGGAATGCGCACCGCCGTCAGATGCTGCATGGCGATCTCTTCGGCCTCCCGGCCGGTTTTCAGGAGAACCCGTCGCAGCGCCAGCGTGCAGTTGGCAAGCACGGTGAGATGCGGAAAGAGGTTGAAACTCTGGAACACCATGCCTGTCAGCCGGCGCGCCGTCGCCGTGTCCCGGGCATTTCTTCCCAGTGCTATCCCGTCGAGCTGGATCGTTCCCTTTTGAAAAGGCTCAAGACCGTTGCAGCAGCGGATCAGCGTCGATTTGCCCGAGCCGGAAGGCCCGCAAACGACGATGCGTGTGCCCGCGCGGATCGTCAGATCAATATCCTTCAAGACGTGCAGGGCACCGAACCATTTATTGAGGCCATCGACCCGGAGATGCGCGGTGGTTTGAACGGAGGAGACTGGGAGCGAGACTTGAGCGAGCATCAGCGACGTCCGGATGCAAGCAGGCGCTGCTCGACACGCTTTACGCCATAAGCAACGATCAGCGCCAAGGCGAGAAACAGAATGCCGGCGACGGTGAGCGGCTCCGCGTATCGATAGGTTTCAGACGCGATATCGAAGGCGCGGCCGAGCATTTCGGGTACCGCCAGGATCGCGAGATAGGGCGTGGCCTTGAGGATCGAAACGAGATAGTTGCCCAACGGTGCGGCGACGTTGCGCAACATTTGCGGCGCGACAATGAAAACGACCGTGTCGCGGCGGCTGAGCGACAAGGCTCTGGCTGCTTCCTGTTGGCCCTTCGGGATCGCGTCGATGCCCGCCTTGAACACCTCCGCCAGATAGCCGCTGTAATACAGGCTCAGCCCCAGTATGCCGACCGTCATGGCCCCAAGCCGGATGCCGTAGAAAGGCATGACGAAATACAGGAAATAGAGCCAGGCCAGAACCGGCGTCGAGCGGATGAAGTCAATCAGAAAGCGGACGGCGAGGCCGGGCGCGCCGCCGCCGCGGCGGATCATCTCGAAACTGAAACCAAGCGCTGAAGCGCCGAGACAACTCAACACCGTTGCCAGCAGAGTCGCTCCGATTGCCCCGAGAATGGTCGGAATGGTCGAGAGCGCGAAGTCAAAGTTAAATCCCACCAGGCGTTCCTCTTTCAGGATTTGACCCGCGCCTCGAGCCAGCGGCCGGCGAGTGCGATCGGATAACACACGACGAAGAAGGCCAGCAGCAGCGCTGAGTAGATCGCCACCGGATCGTATTCGGTCTGCGCGATCTCCTTGGCCCGGAAGGTCATGTCCGTCAGCGTGACCAGCGAAACGAGGGACGTCGCCTTGACGAGCTGGATAAGATTGTTGACGAAGGTGGGGCTCATGGCGACCAAGGCCTGCGGCAGCTCGATCAGAAACAGGATCGCCGGGCGCGAGAGGCCGAGCGCCATGCCCGCCTCGCGTTGGCCGGCGGGAAGAGATTGCAGTCCGGCGCGCACCGCCTGGCTGGCGTAGCCGCCCGTGTTGAGACCGAGCACCAGTGCACTGACGGTCAGCGCCGATAGGGTGACCCCCATCACCGGCAGCACATAGTAAAAGACGAAGAGCAGGACGACCACCGCGGAACTGCGCCAGAATTCAATCATGGCGGTGACCAGGAAGCGGGTCATGCCGGTGGTCAGAAACTGCGCGACGCCGAAGACGAGCGCGAAGGGGATCGCAAAGACCAGGCCATAGGCCGTGACCTTCAGGGTGATGCCCAGCCCCTGCAGAATGCCTAGCCAGATCTCGAACATGTTCACGAGGTGCCACCTATCTTTGCTGAAAGGGGTGCCGATGATGTCAGTATGGTTTCAGCGTGCCTCAGGTCGGCGGCTTTCCGCTCAGAAATCGCGTCCTTCTGACCGGACCTCATGGCAATTCTCCGTGCGGTGGAAAGAACGATCGCCTTTCCGGAGAGGCCATCGGTGGCTTTGTCATAAACCCGGCGGGAGTCTTCTGTCAATAAACATGGACATCTTACTGCAAAAGTTCATATTTGAGCTGCGGCGAAGGCGGAAAGACGTCGGGCTTAAAGCGCGATGACCGTCGGCGCCGCCGTTGGCCGGTAATTTTACGCTACGCTACGACGACGGCTGAAACCGGTTGAACCGGGCTGCTCCAAGGCTCTTTTGATCGTCCCCGACCGGGCGTTGTTCGACGTGTTCCCGGCCAGAACGGGGACAGTATGGCCATCTCGCACAACGATACCGAAGGACGCGCGCGCAGTTCGCGCATGCTGCGCACCGCGCTTGGACCCGCCATCGCCCGGTTTCTCGACGATCCCGCGATCGTCGAGGTCATGCTCAACCCGGATGGCCGCATCTGGGTGGATCGGCTTTCGGACGGTCTGGCCGATACAGGGAACATGCTGGCGCCCGCCGCCGGCGAGCGCATTGTGCGTCTGGTCGCCCATCATGTCGGCGTCGAGGTCCATTCCCGTTCTCCACGCGTCTCGGCCGAGTTGCCGCAGACCGGCGAGCGTTTCGAGGGCCTGTTGCCGCCCGTGGTGGCCGCGCCGGCCTTCGCAATCCGCAAGCCCGCCGTCGCCGTGTTCACGCTCGATGACTATGTCGCGGCGGGCACAATGTCGGCCGCCCAGGCCGCGATATTGCGTGCCGCGGTTGCCGTGCGCGCCAACATCCTCGTCGCCGGCGGCACGTCGACTGGCAAGACGACGCTCACCAACGCGCTGCTTGCCGAAGTGGCGAAAGGGACGGACCGGGTCGTCCTGATCGAGGACACCCGTGAACTCCAATGCGCCGCGCCCAACCTTGTCGCAATGCGCACGAAGGACGGCGTCGCCACGCTTTCCGACCTGGTTCGCTCGTCTTTGCGCCTGCGGCCCGACCGCATCCCCATCGGCGAGGTGCGCGGCGCCGAAGCTCTGGATCTGTTGAAGGCATGGGGCACAGGGCACCCTGGCGGGATAGGCACCCTTCATGCGGGCTCCGGTATAGGCGCGCTGCGCCGTCTTGAGCAGCTTATCCAGGAAGCCGTTGTCACCGTGCCGCGTGCGCTGATCGCCGACACGATCGGGCTTGTCGCTGTGCTCGCCGGACGCGGCAACGCGCGGCGGCTTGTCGAACTGGTCAGAGTCGAGGGTCTCGGCGCCGACGGCGATTACCGCATTGCTGAAGCTGCCCCCATCAACACAGGAGAAAATTCATGATCCGCCTGCTTTCGCGCTGCCGCGCCGGCCTGGCTGCGGCCTGCGTCGCAATTGCCGTCAATCTCGTGGTGGCTCCGGTCGCCCATGCGTCAGGCTCCTCGATGCCGTGGGAACAGCCGCTCGAAAAGATTCTTCAGTCCGTCGAGGGACCGGTTTCCAAGATCGTCGCCGTGATCATCATCATCGTCACCGGCCTGACGCTGGCCTTCGGCGACAGTTCGGGTGGCTTCAGGCGGCTCATCCAGATCGTTTTTGGCCTTTCGATCGCCTTTGCGGCGTCGAGTTTCTTCCTGTCGTTCTTCTCGTTCGGCGGCGGAGCGCTGATCTGATGACAACCGCTCTTGAACAACTCGACGCGGTGCGGGGGTGGACGGTGCCCGTCCACCGGGCGCTGACGGAGCAGATCCTGCTCGGCGGCGCGCCGCGCGGAATAGCGATCCTCAATGGCACGCTGGCGGGCGCGGTCGGCCTTGGGCTGCGGCTGTGGCTGGTCGGTCTCCTCATCTGGGCAATCGGACATCTCACGGCGGTATGGGCCGCCAGGCGCGATCCGCTGTTTTTCGAGGTTGGGCGCCGACACCTGCGGCTCCCCGGACATCTTTCGGTTTGAGGGCGCCGCTATGATGAGCCTTGCCGAATACCGCCGAACCGCTGCTCGCCTTGCCGACTATCTGCCTTGGGCAGCACTCGTCGCGCCGGGCGTCGTGCTCAACAAGGACGGCAGTTTTCAGCGCACCGCGAGGTTTCGCGGCCCCGATCTCGACTCCGCCGTCGCGGCAGAGCTTGTCGCGGTGGCGTCGCGCATCAACAATGCCTTTCGTCGCCTCGGCTCGGGCTGGAGCGTCTTTGTCGAAGCACAGCGGCACGAAGCCGCCTCCTATCCCGAGAGCCAGTTTCCCAATGCGGCCGCCAGCCTGCTCGATGCCGAGCGCAAAGCCGATTTCGACGAGGAAGGGGTTCATTTCGTATCGAGCTACTTTCTCACATTCCTGTTTTTGCCACCGCCCGAAGACGCCACGCGCGCCGAGGGGTGGCTTTATGAGGGTCGCGACCAGTCGGACGCGGATCCGGGCGAGATCGTGCGCGCCTTTGTCGACCGGACAGGGCGCGTGCTGTCCCTGCTCGACGGGTTCATGCCGGAATGCCATTGGCTCGATGACGGCGAAACGCTCACTTATCTGCATTCGACGATCTCGACCAAACGCCATAAGGTGCGCGTCCCCGAGACGCCGATCTATCTCGATGCGCTGCTCGCTGATGAACCGCTCGCCGGCGGGCTCGAGCCACGACTTGGCGATAAGCATCTTCGCGTGCTCTCGATCGCCGGCTTCCCGACCGCAACGACACCCGGCCTGCTTGATGACCTCAATCGGCTGGCCTTCCCTTACCGCTGGTCGACCCGTGCGATCCTGCTCGACAAGGTCGACGCTGTCCGACTGTTGACCAGGATACGGCGGCAATGGTTTGCGAAGCGCAAGAGCATCGCCTCGATCCTCAAGGAGGTGATGACCAACGAAGCGTCGGCCCTCCTCGACACCGACGCCGCCAACAAGGCGGCCGACGCCGACACCGCATTGCAGGAGCTCGGCGCCGACATGGCGGGCATGGCCTATGTCACCGCGACCGTCGCGATATGGGATTGTGACCCGCGCGTGGCCGACGAGAAATTACGGCTTGTCGAGAAGGTCATCCAGGGCCGCGACTTCACGGCGATTGCCGAGACCGTCAACGCCATCGACGCCTGGCTTGGTTCCTTGCCCGGGCACGCCTACGCCAATGTCCGTCAGCCTCCCATCTCAACGCTCAATCTCGCCCACATGATGCCCCTCTCTGCCGTGTGGGCGGGGCCGGAACGGGACGAGCATCTGGTCAGTCCTCCCTTGCTTTACGGCAAGACCGAAGGCTCGACCCCGTTCCGGTTGGTCCTTCATGTCGGCGATGTAGGTCATACGCTGGTCGTCGGCCCCACTGGAGCCGGCAAGTCGGTGCTGCTCGCGCTGATGGCGCTGCAGTTCTGCCGCTACCGCAACGCTCAGATCTTCGCCTTCGATTTCGGCGGGTCTATCCGCGCCGCGGCGCTCGCCATGGGGGGCGACTGGCACGATCTCGGAGGGCACCTCACCGAAGGCGTGGACGCCTCCGTTTCGCTGCAGCCGCTCGCCCGGGTTCATGACACATACGAGCGTGCCTGGACGGCTGACTGGATCGTCGCGATCCTGATGCGCGAAGGCATCCAGATCACCCCGGACGCAAAGGAGCATATCTGGGCGGCGCTAACGTCGCTTGCCTCGGCTCCCGTCGAGGAGCGCACCATCACCGGGCTCAGTGTGCTCTTGCAAGCCAATGACCTGAAACAGGCATTGCGCCCATACTGTGTCGGAGGCGCTCACGGCCGATTGCTCGACGCCGAGGCCGAACACCTCGGACAGGCATCCGTGCAGGCCTTCGAGATCGAAGGACTGGTGGGCACGCAAGCCGCGCCGGCCGTCCTCTCCTACCTGTTCCATCGCATCGGGGACCGGCTCGACGGGCGTCCGACGTTGCTCATCATCGACGAAGGCTGGCTCGCCCTCGATGACGGGGGGTTTGCCGGGCAGTTGCGCGAGTGGCTGAAGACGCTGCGCAAGAAAAACGCCAGCGTCGTCTTCGCCACCCAGTCGCTTGCCGATATCGACAATTCGACTATTGCGCCCGCGATCATCGAAAGCTGTCCAACCCGGCTGCTGTTGCCCAATGAGCGCGCGGTTGAGCCGCAGATTGCCGCCATCTATCGGCGCTTCGGCCTGAACGACCGCCAGATCGAAATCCTGGCACGAGCCACACCCAAGCGCGACTACTACTGCCAGTCCCGCCGCGGCAACCGTCTCTTCGAGCTCGGCCTGTCCGAGGTCGGGCTGGCGCTTTGCGCCGCGTCCTCGAAGAGCGATCAGGCCCTGATTGGCAGCATCATCGCCGAGCATGGCCGCAACGGCTTCCTGGCGGCCTGGCTGCGTGCCCGTGACGTGGGCTGGGCCGCCGACCTCATTCCCAACCTAACCCTTTCCGAACCTGAAAAGGATTCCCAGCCATGACTGTTCGTCAAAGGCGCCCACACGCCCTTCTCATGGTCGCGGCGATACTCGCCGCGCCGGTCGCCATCTCGCCGACTGCGCCAGCGTATGCCTTCATCGTGTTTGATCCATCGAACTATTCCCAGAATGTTCTGACGGCCGCGCGTTCGCTGCAGCAGATCACAAACCAGATCACCTCCCTTCAGAATCAGGCCCAGATGCTGATCAACCAGGCGCGCAACCTGGCGAGCCTGCCTTTGTCCTCGCTCCAGCAACTGCAACAGTCGGTGCAACGCACGCAACAGCTTCTCGGGCAAGCACAAAACATCGCCTTCGACGTCCAGCAGGTCGACAAGGCCTTTCAGCAGCAATACGGCAGCGTCTCGCTTTCTGCATCCGACCAGGAGCTCGTCACGGACGCGCGCTCGCGCTGGCAAAACACGGTGGGCGGCCTTCAGGACGCCATGCGCATCCAGGCGGGCGTCGTTGGAAACATCGAGACCGGCCGCGCGCAAATGTCGGCGCTGGTCGGCGCCAGCCAATCGGCGACCGGAGCGCTGCAGGCGACGCAAGCTGGCAATCAGCTTCTTGCGCTTCAGGGCCAGCAGCTCGCGGACCTGACCGCTGTTGTCGCCGCCAACGGTCGCGCCCAGGCGCTGACCGAGGCCGAACGTGCCGCCGCGGTCGATCAGGGGCGGGAGCAGCGCCGGCGCTTCCTCACTCCCGGCTCGGGCTACGAGGTCGGCTCGGTCCAGATGTTTAACCGCTGAGGTCGATGGCCATGGACGGCAAAACCCTCGCTCGCGCGGTGGCTGTGATCTTTGTCGCGGCCGCCCTCTCGGCGGCCGCGCTCGGTATGAGCCGGAAACAGAATAAGCTGGCGGGCGAGGGCGCGCACACAAGCGCAGGCTTGATGCCGAACCCGCTTCGCGAGGGTCTGCGCCGTTGCCAGGTCCTCGGCGAGGCTGCCCTGCGTGACGATGGATGCGCGCGGCTATGGGCCGAACAGCGCGATCGCTTCCTCGGCCTGAAACAGCCATCGGGGCCTTCGATAGGCGAGCCCGACGCGCCAGATGCAGCCCTGCACGAGGCCCGATAGATATGGGCAATACTGGCGTCATCGACCAATTCCTGGCGACTTTCACCCGCTACATCGACAGCGGTTTCGGCCTGCTCGGCGGCGAGGTCGCCTTCGTCGCCACCACGCTGATCGTCATCGACGTGACGCTCGCCGCGCTCTTCTGGAGCTGGGGCGCTGATGACGACATTCTTGCGCGGCTTGTCAAGAAGACGCTCTTCGTCGGTGTCTTTGCCTATCTGATATCCAACTGGAACGGTCTCGCCCAGATCGTATTCGAGAGTTTTTCCGGTCTTGGCCTGAAGGCGAGTGGAACCGGTTTCTCGGCTCAGGACCTGCTGCACCCCGGCAAGGTGGCGCAAACCGGTCTCGATGCGGGACGGCCATTGCTCGAGGCGATCTCAGGTTTGATGGGCTACGTCTCCTTCTTTGAAAACTTCATCCAGATCGTCTGCCTTCTATTCGCCTGGTCACTGGTCCTGCTTGCCTTCTTCATCTTGGCGGTACAGCTCTTCGTAACGCTGATCGAATTCAAGCTGGCGACGCTGGCCGGTTTTGTGCTGATCCCCTTTGGCCTCTTCGGCAAGACAGCCTTCATGGCCGAGCGCGTCCTTGGCAACGTCATCTCATCGGGCATCAAGGTGCTGGTGCTGGCCGTCGTCATCGGCATTGGCTCGACCCTGTTCGGCGAGTTCACTCAAGGGTTCGGCGGCGAAAACCCCACCATCGATCAAGCTATGGCAATCGTGCTGGCTGCATTGTCGCTTCTCGGTCTCGGCATCTTCGGCCCGGGCATCGCCAACGGCATCGTCTCTGGCGGACCGCAACTCGGTGCGGGTGCCGCCGTCGGTACAGGCCTGGCCGCAGGCGGCATGGTGCTTGCCACGGGCGGCACCGCAAGCCTCGCAGCCCGCGGCGGCTCGGCGGCTTTCTCCGCAGGCAGCTCCATTGTGCGTGGCGGCTCGATTGCAGGCGCGTCGGGCCAGGGTGACACCGCAGCTGCCGCCTCCGCCCTGGGCGGCGGCGTTGGCAGCGGCGGTGTTTCGCAAAATGGCTCGCCGCTCAGGCGCGCCGCCGCGCGTGCCGGTGAATCCGTGCAATCGGCCTCCTCGGCTAGCCCACGGTCCGCCAACGCGGAACGCGGTGAGACCGCGACAGCGGGGACGGTTAGGGGCAATGCCGAACGCGCAAGCGACCCTCCCGTCTCCCGCGCGGCCGGCGCGGGCGAAGTGGCACAAAATACACCCGACTGGGCCAAGCGCATGCAGCGGTCCCAGCGCCTGTCGCACGGCGTCCAAACCGCTGCCCACGCAGTTCGCGCTGGCGACGGCCATGGCAGCGGTAGTTCCGTTTCTCTCTCCGAAGGCAAATGACCCATGAACATCTTTCGACGGCCCGCCACCCACTACGGCAAGGCGCCCCAGCCCGAGACTTCATACCAGAAGGCCGCGCAAGTCTGGGACGACCGCATCGGCTCTGCTCGCGTGCAGGCCAGAAGCTGGCGCTTAATGGCCTTCGGGTCATTGATCCTGTCGGCCGGCCTGGCCGCCACGCTCGTTTCGCAATCACTGCGAGGGACGGTGATCCCTTGGGTGGTGCAGGTTGACACGCTCGGACAGGCGCAGGCACTCGCGCCCGCCACCTCGGACTATAGGCCAACCGACCCGCAAATTGCGTGGCATCTCGCCCGTTTCATCGAGCAGGTCCGCTCCATCCCGGCCGATCCGATCGTCGTGCGCCAGAACTGGATGCGCGCCTACGAATGGACCACCGACGGGGGCGCCGCGGCACTCAACGACTATGCCCGTGTCAACGACCCCTTCTCCAGGGTGGGCAAGCAGCAGGTCTCCGTCGATGTCTCGTCCGTCATTCGTGCCTCGGCGGACTCCTTTCGCGTCGCCTGGGCCGAACGTCATTACGAGGATGGCCAGCTCTCCACCAGCGAGCGATGGACAGCCATTCTGACAACCGTGATCCAGGCGCCACGCGACGCTGACCGGCTGCGGGCCAATCCGCTTGGCATATACGTCAACGCCATAAACTGGTCGCGGGAGATGAGCCAATGAACCAGCCATTCGGTATCATCGCCACTCCAGCTTTGAGAAAGTCGGCGTTTGCCGCGGTGTTGTTGTCGGGCTGGCTACTTGCCGGTTGCGCCACACCGCAGAAACCACCTCAGATCTCCTATGACGCCTCCGTGCCGCCTTTGCCTGCCGCTCCGGTGGCCGCACTCGATGAGAGACCCAAACCGCTGCACGTTCCACCAGGGTGGGTCCCGGCCCGCGGCGGCGCGGCCGGCAGCACGCCGGTGGCGCGCGTCGAGAACGCGAACGCGGCGGCGCGGGTCCAGCCGCGTCGTGAGGGTTATTACAACGCCATTCAGATTTATCCTTGGAGTGAAGGAGCCCTTTATCAGGTCTATGCCGCTCCAGGACAGATAACGGACATCGCGCTTGAGCCCGGCGAAAGCCTGACCGGCGAAGGTCCGATCGCGGCGGGCGATACCGCGCGCTGGATCATCGGTGACACCGAAAGCGGAGCGGGCGTCTCCAGGCGCGTCCATGTGCTGGTCAAGCCTTCGCGTCCGGACATCAACACCAATCTCGTCATCACCACCGACCGGCGCAGCTACATGATCGAGCTGCAATCGGGCGAGGAGCCTTACATGCCCGCCGTGTCATGGGCCTATCCCGCGGCGCCGGCCGGACAAGCGCGCGCGATCCCCGCGACACCGGTGATTCCCGCCATCACCGCACGCAATTATCGTTATGGTTTCACCGGCGACGCGGCCCCGTGGCGGCCCGTCAGCGTCTATGACGACGGCAGGCGGGCCTACGTCGAGTTTCCACGCGGGATCGTGCAAGGCGAGATGCCGCCCATCTTCGTCATAGGCCCGGACGGCGAGGCCGAGATTGCCAACAGCCGCGTCTACCAGAACACCCTGATCGTCGACCGTCTCTTTGGCGCCGCGGAATTGCGGCTTGGCAGTGGCAAGCGGCAACAGACCGTCAGGATCGTCCGCACCGATGCCACGAGGAGAGGTCTGTGGATGTCAGGCACCAATGCGGCGCCGAGTGCAAAGAACGCATTTCGTCAAAGGGGAGGGGAACAATCATGAGCGAGAACGAAATCCCGGCTGCCCCCATGCAGCTTCGCGCCGATCCGCCGCGCGTCACGCGCTTGTCGCGCAAGGTGCTTGCCGGCATCGGCTTATGTGCATCGCTTGGCGTCGGCGGCGCGCTGATCTACGCGCTTCGGACGAGTGAAACCGGCAGGCATGGCGACGAGCTCTACTCGACGTCCAACAGGCAGCCCGCCGAGGGACTGGCCAGCCTGCCGCGCGACTATACTGGCCCTGTTCTTGGACCGCCGCTGCCTGGCGATCTTGGCCGGCCGATGCTTGATGCCCAGAACAAGGGACAGCCCGTCGTGCCGCCTACGATCGCAACGCCGATGGTTGATGAAGCCGAACAGCGCCGGCGGGCCGAAGAGGAGGCGGCCCGAACGTCGCGTGTTTTCTTCCAGACGGGGCAGTCAATCGCGGCATTGGCCGAAACCCCGCCCGCAGGAACTTCCCCGCCGAACCTTGGCGGCCCCGACCTTGCCGGTCAGATCGGCCAGTCGACCACGCAAGACCGCCAGCTCGGCTTTCTGAATGCGGCCGCTGATCGGCGCACCGTGGCGCCGGATCGCGTCACGCCGCCGGCGTCGCCCTATGTGCTCCAAGCAGGGGCCGTCATCCCGGCGGCCCTCATCACCGGTATCCGTTCCGATCTGCCCGGTCAGATCACCGCCCAGGTGATCGAAAATGTCTATGACAGTCCGACGGGTCGCTCGCTGCTGATCCCGCAAGGCACGCGTGTCATTGGCCAGTACGACAATGGCGTCGGCTTCGGCCAGCGGCGCGTGCTGCTTGTCTGGAACAGGCTGGTCTTTCCCAACGGACGCTCCATTGTTCTTGAACGCCAGCCTGGCACTGACGCCCAAGGCTATGCCGGCCTTGAGGACGGCGTCGACTACCATTGGGCCGAGCTGTTCAAGGCGGCCGCACTCACCACCATTCTCAGCGTTGGCGCGGAGGCCGGCTCGTCCGGCCAGGAAGGTGACATCGTGCGCGCCTTGCGCAGCGGCGCCTCCGACAGCCTCAGCCAGATGGGCCAGCAGATCGTCCAGCGCCAACTCAACATCGCACCCACACTGACGATACGGCCTGGCGTCAATGTGCGTGTCGTCGTTACGCGCGATCTCGTGCTCGAACCCTACGGAGGCTGAAAATGGCCAATCTGAAACTCGGTCCGATTGCAGACGACAAGCCGGTTAAGGTCACAGTGGAACTGCCGGCGCCGCTGCACCGCGATCTGTCCAGATATGCTGAGATCCTTGGCCGCGACGGGGGTCAGCCTTCCACTGATCCTCTTCGCCTGATTGTGCCCATGCTTGAGCGATTTATCGCGACCGATCGGGGCTTTGCTAGAGCCAAGCGGGAGCGGAAAGGTTGAGGGCCACCTCTGCCGCCAAGGTTAAAACTTTGTAATGCTGTAGCACGACTGCAAAACTGCGTGGGAGGTGTCAACTCGTGGGGAGCTGACGGGCAGCGGCTTCCGCAGTGTCCTCGGGTCTGGTGTTGAGGCGGCGTTAGGCGCCGCCTTGTGGATGATGTTCACAACGGTTTCGAACAAGGGTAGCCCCTTGGGCGGCAGCCTAGGCCGCCACCGATCACCACGCAATCGTACGTCGCATTGCTCAGCGCTCCTTTGAGTGCGGCATCGGGCGTAATCATGCAGGTGTCACCCTGCCAGCCCCGTTCCTCGATTTTCGCCACGCCCAAAGCGATCCCAGCGTTGATTTTTTCGGCATTGAAGCCGGGCGGCAAGGACGGGTCCGAGAAGTCGACGGTTTCAGGTTTCTGGCCGGCAAACAGTATTCGCGTCATTGAAACACTCCATGAAGTTTCGGGTTTCCGAAAGTGGCCGTATGTCTTCGGCGACAAGGGTGCGAAGGCCGGATCTTGTTCGGGTCGAGGCAACGAGTATCCACGCAGAGACGCAGCCCTTGTGCTAGGAGTAGCCGCCCTCCCGTTTTGTGCAGAACCATAGGTGGCGGCCGGCCCGAAGGTTCGGAACGGGCACACGCCTTTTTGTCGTATTTTATGGCAATGTCAGCCACTCAGTGATTAATCCAGATTGGTCATCTCCGATTGACATCGTGTTCTCGCCAAGAATCACAGCCGAACCAGATTGATTGCCGCCCGATGCTGCAGTGCGGTCGGCGGATTGGCGGGGCTTGTTCGAGCGCGCTCAGAGACCGATTGAAAACGCCTTGAACGGTGCGATCGCACGTAATTCAAGCTTGGGATGTGGACCCGAGCGACGCGTGGCCGGATGGCCGACGTCGAGAAGAAGACCAAGCGTTATCCGTCCGATCTGACGGATGAGGAATGGTCGCGGATACAACCGTTCCTGCCGGGCGCGTCCATGACCGGGCGGCGCGTGGCGAGGGACCTGCGCGAGTCTTGAACGCGATCCGCTACATGGCCCGACCGGGTGGCGGCTGGCGCATGCTGCCGAAGGATTTCCCGCCCTGGCAGACCGTCTACTGGTGGTGCCGCAGCTTCGTGCGCCGTTTCAGTTCAAGACAATCCACGATGTGGCGCTGATGCTGGACCGTGAACGGGAGGGTCGCGAGGCGAGCCCGTCGGGAGGCGTCCTCGACGTCAGTCGGTCAAAGGTCCGGAAGCCCCGAAATGACATGGATCGCGGTGACCGCCGGTGCCATCGTTGCGTCGTCTTCCGCTTGGGCATTGACGTCTGACAAGAGACAACATTCGCTCCAAAATAGCGACAGGTTTTCGCCCATGCAATTGAGCCAGCGCAGCGACGGCGGGCGACACGATGTCGGCGTGGGCGCCGACGCGGATCTCGTCCAGTGGTCACGCATTTGCGGTGGATCAAAGCCGGGCTCGCCCACCGCGACTACCAATACCACGCAAGTTGGCCATCCGGGCCGGCATCAATGGAGGCGAAAACCGATGAAGCTAATGGCAGTTCTTTGTCTGGCGACGTATCCGGACGCAAATGCTGGGGCAGTGGCCGTAAACGCTGTTGCCGTCGCCAAGCAGATCGGAGCGGCGCTTCATGCCGTCGCCATCAATGTCGATATTCCCGACGTTTCAAATGCGCTCTCAACCTACCTCCTCGACCTCCCCTACAAGATAGCGGAAGCTGAGGCGACAAGCCGCAAGCACGGCAAAGCTCTGCTTGAGGCGGTTGCCAATGAGGCCTCATCAGGTGCGGTGATCCTGTCCGCCCAGGAGATCGCAGCGCCACTGGCCCTGATGGGAGATGTTGCCGCAGAGCACTCCCGCTATTTCGACACCTGCCTTGTCGGCTGGGCGCCCGCCAACCAGACGGCACGGACGCTGGCCGAGGCGACAGTCTTCGGCTCCGGTAGGCCGACCGTTCTTCTTCCCGATTCCACGAAGGTGGAACCCTTTGAACATGTCGTTATCGCCTGGGATGGCAGCCGAGTGGCCGCAAGGGCTGTTGCAGACGCGCGGGCGTTTCTCGAACGTGCCTCAATGGTTACGGTTGTGACCGTCACCGACGAGAAGCCGCTTCCGGGGCAAGGCATTGGCGAGCGCCTTGCTTCGGGCTTGAGGGCGCGTGGTCTGATGGCCGAGGCGGTCTCGATCCAGGCACAGGACCGTTCGGTCGCGACTGCACTGCAGGAGCATGCCCTCAAAATCGGCGGCAAGCTTCTGGTCATGGGCGGATATGGCCATTCTCGTGTCAGGGATTTCGTGCTCGGTGGCGCTACGGACGGGGTGCTTGCCGATCTGCGCCTGCCTGTCCTGCTCTCCCACTAGGGCGTGGCGACATGCAAGGCGCTCGCGGCACGGATCCTATCCTGCGCTTTCACGGCGCGGCCCACGGCGTCACCGGCTCATGCTACGAGATCGAAACCTCCCGCTGGCGGGTTCTCGTCGATTGCGGCCTTTTCCAGGGATCGAAGTCGGAACGGGAACTTAATTATGGCCAGTTTCCGTTCCCGCCGGAGACGATCGACGCTGTCATCCTGACGCATGCGCATATCGACCATAGTGGGCTGTTGGCGAAGCTGGTCAAGCAGGGCTTTTCCGGTCCCATCCATTCGACCCGCGCCACCATCGATCTCTGCTCAGTGATGCTGCCCGACGCGGCGCATATCCAGGAAATGGAAGTCGAACAGCTGAACAGACGCAACGCGCGGCGCGGTCGGCCGCTGGTCGAGCCGATCTACACTCTTTCAGATGCGGCCGCCTGCATGACCTTGTTCCGGGCCCTGGAATATGGCGAATGGACAACCGTCGCCGAAGGCCTTCGGGCCCGCTTCTGGAACGCTGGTCACCTGCTCGGCTCTGCCTCGGTCGAACTTGAGATCGATCTGGATCACCAGAAGAGACCCATGCGCATTCTGTTTTCAGGCGATATCGGGCCTGGACACAAGTTGCTGCAGACCGGCCCGGAAGGTCCGGCTGGGGTCGACTACCTGATCTGCGAATCGACCTATGGCGACCGCGAGCGCCCGGATGTATCGCCCGAGCAGCGGCGATCGCAGCTGGGTGACATCGTGCGTGGCGCCGCCGAGACCGGCGGACCTCTCATCATTCCGTCCTTCGCCGTGGAGCGAACGCAGGAACTGCTGGTCGATCTCCATCTGCTCATGCGGACCGGTGCCGTGCCCTCCGCGCCGGTCTTTGTCGACTCGCCGCTGGCGACACGCGCCAGCGCGATTTTTGAGCGGCATGCCGACGAGATCGAACAGGGTGACGCGCTACGGCAGGCCCTCAACTCGAAGGAGTTACGCTTTACCGAGACGGTGGAACAGAGCAAGGCGATCAATCGCCTGACCGGCTTCTTCGTGGTGATCGCTGCCAGCGGCATGTGCGACGCGGGCCGGATCCGCCATCACCTCAAGGCCAATCTCTGGCGCCGGAATGCCACGGTGATGATCGCCGGCTACCAGGCCCAGGGCTCTCTAGGCAGGATCCTGCTCGACGGCGCTCGGCGCGTGCGCATCCAGGGCGAGGAGGTCGAGGTCAAGGCGCATGTCAGCCTGTTCGACCTCTATTCCGGTCATGCCGACGCAGCCGAACTGGTTGCGTGGGTCGCGTCCAGAGGTCCGGTAAGGCAGGCGGTGTTCCTCACCCATGGCGAGGAGGAAGGGCTGCGTGGCTTCAGCGAGCGGCTGCAATCGATTATGCCTGACGGCAGGATCATCACGCCGCGGCTGGATGATGCCTTCCAATTGACGTTCAGTGGCAGTCTGCCGGTCGAACTCAACCAGCCCCGCCGTCTGAGACCAGAAAGCGTTGCCCGCCTCGACTGGCACAACGACCTTTCCAGACTTCTCCTCGACATCAACGAAGCGGTCGGCGCTGCGGCCGACGAGCGGGGACGTGCGGCGGTCATCAGGCGCATGCGCCGCGCGCTCGACGGCAATGATGCTTAAATCCTGCGAAGAGATGCACTGAAACGCCGACGCGTTTGTGTTCCTTCGCTGCAGCTCGACGAAACACAGGCGCAAGTCGAAATCGCAAGACTCAAGACTGTCGCCAACAACGGAGCCAGACATGACCGAGCACACGACAAATCCAGCCTCCAGTGGTGTCCTGTCCAACCGCGAGGCGTACGACATCCATGCCTATTGGCGTGCCGCCAACTATCTCACGATCGGCCAGATCTACCTGCTCGACAATCCACTGCTGCGCGAACCGTTGCGGCTGGAGCACGTCAAGCCACGCCTGCTCGGCCATTGGGGAACGTCGCCGGGGCTGAGTTTCATCTACGCCCACCTCAATCGCATGATCAGGCTCAGTGACGCGAATGTGATCTATGTCTGCGGACCTGGTCACGGCGGACCGGCAATGGTGGCGAACAGCTATCTTGAGGGCAGCTACAGTGAGCTCAATCCCGACATATCGATGGATGAGCAGGGGATGCGCAAACTTTTCCGCCAGTTCTCCTTTCCGGGCGGCATACCGAGCCACGCGGCGCCCGACGTGCCGGGCTCGATCCATGAGGGCGGCGAACTGGGCTACGCGCTTTCTCATGCCTATGGCGCGGCCTTCGACAATCCCGATCTCGTGGTCGCCTGCGTCGTCGGCGACGGAGAGGCCGAGACCGGGCCGATGGCCACCGCATGGCATTCCAACAAGTTTCTGAATCCTGAGCGCGATGGAGCGGTTCTGCCGATCCTGCATCTGAACGGCTACAAAATCGCCAATCCGACCATTCTGGCCCGTATCCCAGAAGACGAATTGCGCTCGCTGTTCGTCGGCTATGGCTATGAACCGCTGTTCGTCGAGGGGCACGAGCCGGCGCTGATGCATGAGCGCATGGCGAGCGTGCTCGACGATGCGTTCGACCGGATCCGTGCGATCCAGCAGACCGCGCGGAGCGGTTCCGCAACAGGGACTTCGCGACCAAGATGGCCGATGATCGTGCTGCGCAGCCCCAAAGGCTGGACCGGACCGAAGGAGGTCGATGGACTGAAGACCGAGAGCTTCTGGCGCTCGCACCAGGTTCCCTTGTCGGGCCTTGCGGAAAACCCGGCGCATCTCAAGCTGCTCGAGGACTGGCTGAGAAGCTACCGGCCCGAAGAACTGTTCGATGCAGCCGGCGCCCCTATTGAAGCGATCCGCGCTTCCGCCCCTGAGGGCACATGGCGCATGGGTGCCAACCCGCATGCCAATGGCGGCCTGCTGCGCAAGTCCCTCGTCCTGCCCCTAGTGCACGACCACGCGGTTGCGATCGAACGACCGGGCGCGGTGAAGACCGAATCGACACGGGCGATGGGCAAGTTCCTGCGCGCCGTCATGGAGCTGAACGAGGCGGCGCAGAACTTCCGCATCGTCGGTCCCGATGAGACGGCCTCGAACCGGCTTCAGGACGTGTTCGAGGTCACCGAGCGCGCCTGGATGGAAACGATCCTGCCCGAAGACGTTCATCTTGGCCGCGACGGCAGGGTCCTGGAGATTCTCTCGGAACACACATGCCAGGGTTGGCTCGAAGGCTACCTGCTCACCGGGCGGCACGGCTTGTTTTCCTGCTACGAGGCGTTCATTCACATTGTCGATTCCATGTTCAATCAGCATGCCAAATGGCTGGATGCCTGCCGCGACATTCCGTGGCGTCGGCCGGTGGCGTCGCTGAACTATCTGCTGTCGAGCCATGTCTGGCACCAGGAGCACAATGGCTTCAGCCATCAGGATCCAGGCTTCATCGATGTCGCTCTCAACAAGAAAGCCGATATTGTGCGGGTCTACCTGCCGCCGGATGCCAACACCTTGCTGTGCGTGACCGATCACGTGCTGCAGACATGGAACCGCATCAACGTGATCGTCGCCGGCAAGCCGCCATCGTGGCAGTGGCTTTCAATGGACAAGGCCATCGTTCATTGCGGGACGGGTATCGGCATCTGGGACTGGGCTTCGACCGACAATGGCGAGGATCCTGACGTCGTGATGGCTTGCGCCGGCGACGTCCCGACGCTCGAAACGCTGGCGGCCGTGCAGATCCTCAGGTATGCCATTCCCGAACTCAAGATCAGGGTGGTGAATGTCGTCGACCTGATGACCCTGCAACCCAAGGAGCATCACCCCCATGGGTTGTCGGACCGTGAATTCGACGCCCTGTTTACCTCGGAAAAGCCGGTGATCTTCGCCTATCACGGCTATCCCTGGACCATCCATCGCCTGACTTACCGGCGCACCAATCACGACAACATCCATGTGCGCGGCTACAATGAGGAAGGCACGACGACAACGCCATTCGACATGACGGTGCTCAATGGCCTGGATCGATACCATCTCGTCCAGAGCGTCCTTGAGCGGCTGCCAAAGGGCAAGGGCGCCAATATCGGGCAGGTGCAGGAGATGGAAGGCAAACTGATTGAGCATCGGGCCTATATCCGTGCTCATGGTCA
This sequence comes from Mesorhizobium sp. B2-6-1, assembly GCF_006440475.1. Lineage (NCBI taxonomy): Bacteria > Pseudomonadati > Pseudomonadota > Alphaproteobacteria > Hyphomicrobiales > Phyllobacteriaceae > Mesorhizobium > Mesorhizobium sp. B2-6-1. The sequence continues at coordinate 6,180 of NZ_VFUH01000013.1, read as the reverse complement.
GGATATGCCGGAGATCCTTGGCTGGAAATGGGAGCAGGGCATGGATGCGGCGCCAGACTTGCCCAATAAGCCGACGAGCGGGTTTCGGCGCACCACCGGGCCGAGAATGCGGACGGCTTCATGAGTGATGCGTTCCTTGTCCTGAACAGCGGGTCATCGAGCTTGAAATTCGCGGTGTTCGAGGCAAGCGCCGAGCTTTCCGAGCTGCTGCGCGGCAGTATTTCGTCGCTCGCACGGCATCCGCGCCTGCACGTCGCGGCCGCGGCCGGATCCCCCGAGATCGACATCAGCCTGGGCGAAAAATCGATCGATGTTGCCAAAGCCTTCTCAACGGTCGCTGCGCTGCTCGCCGATCGCAACCTTCTTGGCCGCATCAACAGGGTCGGGCATAGGATCGTCCATGGCGGGCGCGACTTCACCCAAGCGACGCTGCTCGACACGGACGCGCTCGAGGCACTACAGCTGCTGGAGCCGCTGGCGCCCATCCATCAAAGGATCAATCTCGAGATCGTTGCCCGGGCTGCAGAGCTCCTCCCGCGGGCGCGTCAGGTCGGATGCTTCGACACTGCGTTTCATGCGAGCCGGCCAGCACTTGTCAAGATCTACGGGCTGCCGCGCGCGATGACCGAGGCGGGCATCGTTTCCTATGGTTTTCACGGCCTGTCCTACAGCCATATCGCTGCGAAGCTGCGCGAGCGCTACGGTGCGGCCGCCGGCGGTCGGGTGATCGTCGCCCATCTCGGCAGCGGCGCCAGCCTCTGCGCGATGAAGGCTGGACGCAGTGTCGCCACGACGATGGGGTTCTCGACGCTTGACGGCCTCGTCATGAGCACCCGCTGCGGCGTGCTGGACCCGGGCGTCATCCTGTATTTGCTGCAGGAGAGGAGGCTGTCGAGCGAAGACCTGGCCAGCCTTCTCTACGAACGTTCGGGCCTGCTGGGCGTCTCCGGCATTTCTGGAGACATGCAGGTTCTGCTGGGCGCAAAAGAGCCTTCGGCCGTTCAAGCCGTCGACCTATTTGTTTATCGTGTCGGACGTGAAATCGGCTCGCTTGCCGCCGCGCTTGGCGGGCTCGACACGCTGGTGTTCACCGCTGGCATCGGCGAACACGCGCCACTGATCCGGCACAGGATCTGCGAAGCAGCTGCGTGGCTTGGCGTCGAGCTCGATGAGCATTTGAACCAGAAAGGTGCGGAGAGTGTCAGCGCGCCAAATTCGCGCGTCGACATTCTCGTCATTCCGGCCGGTGAGGAACAGGCCGTTGCCCGCGAGACGCTGGCATTCTGAGCGGTCTGTCTGCCGCTGGAACCGCGTGCCCAGCTACTTCGGCAACTTGGCCCCTCGCTTGCGTTGCACCAGCACGAGGGTTGCGTCATCCGGATCCGTCGTGACGGTGAAGCCCATCTCGCGCTCAAGCTCGATTGCCGCACGGTTTTCCCGGTGTTCGATCGACTCGATGGTTTCGAGACCGAGCTCATCCGCGTAGCGCGCAATGTGGGCGAGCAATTCCCAGCTGACGCCCAGTTGCTTGCGGTCATCGCGAATGCAGACAGCGACCTCGCCACGCCGGTCGGCCGGATCGCTGGCCAGTGTCGCCACCGCGATCAGCATTCCGTCTGGTGCGAATGCAAGAAAATTATGGATGTGCGCATCATCGGACCGCGTCATTGCCACCAGCCGTTCGTGCGAAACTTCCCGCACGGCGCCGAGAAAGCGGAAGCGCAGATCTTCAGGGGTCACATGGGTGAAAAACTCAGCCAGTGCCGGCTCGTCCTCGGGGCGCGCGCCGCGCACTTGGAAACAGAATCCCGTGTGGGTGGTGAGCGTCTTGTTCATCGTCTCAAATCCTTGGGTGTTGTCTGGCGTCGTCGCAGCGGCGAGGGTGGGTTATTCACCCATGTCCAAAAGCACGTCCTGCTTGAGGATTTCGATGCTGCGCAAACCGAGCAGGCGAATGACGCCTTTGTCCTTCAGTCGGGTGAAGACCCGCGACACCGTCTCGATGGTGAGGCCGAGATAGTCGCCAATATCCAGTCGCGACATCGGCAAGTCGACCTGGCGCAAGCCGCCCTGCCGTTCCGTCATGTCGACTAGGAACGCTGCGACCCGTTCGATGGCGTTCTGGCGGCCAAGGACCAGCAGATGTTCCTGAGCTCTGATCAAGCCCTTGAGCGCAAGCGGCAGCAACTGGCGGGACATGTCCGCGGCCGCAGCGATCCGGACAACGCGGATACCGGTCGCGTTGATGGCCTCGGCGAAGAAATGATGGGTGGCCTCGGCCTCGAAGCCGAAAGTCTCTCCGGCCATGTGGAAGGCGCTGATCTGCCGGCGGCCGTCGGCGAGCAGCCGGTAGACACGCACCGCGCCGAATTCGACCTGGTAAAGGGGTCCTGCCTTTTCGCCTTGGGCGTAGATCTCCGTGCCAGCCGGGAAGAAGCTGACCGGTTGCGCCATAGCCCCATCGAGGAGAGCGAAAGGGCTCGGCTGCGTTGGCAGTTCAATCTTGGCGATCTGTTGAGCGTACATGGCTGTGTTCCCGGTTGATCCGTAACACAGCAATCGCGCGAATCCGCAGATCGCGAAATTCGGTTATGTCCCTAAGGGAAACCACCTAATCCGTTCAGGCTGGCCCGTTGCATCGGCGAATGGCCATCCAGAACCGGGTGTCCGTTCGGCATTTGAACGATAGCCTTTGCGGTAGGTCAAGGCCCGCTCTATTCACCTGATTAAAGATGTTGGGAACGAGGGAAACACCCAAATGTCCCAATCCACCCGACCCACTATCGCTTTGTCTGGTCTCAGCGAGGTCGAGGCACAAGCCAGGCTCGCCCTCGATGGTTTCAACGAACTGCCCAGATCGAACCGGCGGACGCCGCTGCGGATTGCCTTCGAAGTCGTGCGCGAACCGATGCTGGCCCTTCTGTTGGGCGGAGGTGCCGTTTACCTGCTGCTTGGGGATCTGCATGAGGCGTTGATCCTGGCTGCTTTTGCCACCTTGTCGGTGGGGATAACCATCGTACAGGAAGCGCGGACAGAACGCGGTCTGGAGGCGTTGCGCGACCTGACAAGCCCGCGTGCCCTGGTGATACGCGACGGTGAACGTAGGCGCATTGCAGGGCGCGAGGTCGTGCGCGGCGATCTGGTGGTGCTGGGCGAGGGCGATCGGGTGCCGGCCGACGTCTTGCTGATCCAAAGCCTGGATCTCCAGACCGATGAATCGCTGCTGACCGGTGAGTCGGTTCCGGTGCGCAAGTTTGCAGCCAAGGATGGCGACCCGCCAGCCGAACGCCGCCCAGGCGGCGACGACCTGCCTTTCGCATTTTCCGGATCACTCGTGGTGCGCGGTTCGGGCATTGGCGAAGTTCTGGCAACCGGGCCGCTGAGCCAAATCGGTGCGATCGGCCAATCGCTCAGCATTATGGAGACCGAAGCACCCCGCTTGCAGCGACAGACGAAACGTCTTGTCGGCATCTTCGCACTGGTCGGTGGTGCGGTCAGCGTTCTGGCGGTCGTGCTTTATGGCGTTTTGCGGGGCGGGTGGCTCGACGCGGTCCTTGCTGGCATCGCGCTGGGCATGTCGATGCTGCCCGAGGAATTCCCGATGGTGTTGACCATCTTCATGGCCATGGGCGCCTGGCGCATCTCGCAGGCGCGCGTGCTCACCCGTCGTGCGGCGGCGATCGAAACGCTTGGCTCGGCGACAGTTCTCTGCACCGACAAGACCGGAACGTTGACCGAAAACCGCATGACAATCGCGGAGCTGAGAACGCCTGACGGCAAACGGTTCCGGTTACCGGACAACATGAATGCCGGGATGCCGGCGGCCTTTGGCGAGCTGGTCGAGCTTGGTGTGCTCGCCAGCGCCGAAATTCCTTTTGATCCGATGGAAAAGGCATTTCACACCCTTTCGCAGGAGCGATCACCCAGTCGCAAGGATCTGGACAGTGTTGATCGGAAACTTGTCCGCGCCTATGGGTTGCGTCCCGAGCTGCTGGCCATGTCGAATGCTTGGCGATCACCGGCTGACGGCAGCGACTGTCTGGTCGCCGCCAAGGGCTCGCCGGAGGCCATAGCGGCACTCTGTCGTCTGAGCGCGGAGCGCTTCGCTTCGATCAAGGCTTCCGTGGACGCCATGGCGACCGAAGGACTGCGCGTCCTCGGGGTGGCCCGAGCCAGTCATTGTGCTGGTGAACTGCCAGAAAGGCAGACAGGCTTCGATTTCGAGTTCATGGGCCTCGTCGGGCTGGCTGACCCCCTCCGCCCGGAGGTTCCGGATGCCGTGAACAACTGCCGGTCCGCTGGAATCAGAGTGGTCATGATCACGGGGGATTATCCGGCGACCGCCAGAGCAATAGCCAGTCAGGCTGGGCTCGATTTCAACGACGTCGTGACCGGTGAAACGCTCAAGACAATGGACGATGCGGCACTTTGCGCGCGCGTCAAGACCGCCACAGTGTTCGCGCGGATCACGCCCGAGCAGAAACTGGCGATCGTCAGAGCGTTGAAGGCCAATGGCGAGATCGTCGGCATGACAGGAGACGGCGTCAACGACGCCCCCTCGCTGAAAGCGGCCAACATCGGCATTGCCATGGGAGGTCGCGGCACCGACGTCGCGCGCGAGGCTTCATCCATTGTCCTTCTCGACGACGACTTCGGGTCGATCGTCAAAGCCATACGGCTGGGCCGCCGCATCTACGACAATTTGCGCAAGGCCATGGGCTTCATTCTTGCCGTGCATGTGCCGATCGCTGGGCTGGCCCTTCTTCCTCTGCTGTTTGGCCTGCCCATTCTGTTCGGACCGATGCACATAGCCTTTCTGGAAATGGTGATCGATCCGGTGTGTTCCTTGGTCTTTGAAGCCGAGACCGAGGAAGATGACGTCATGAATCGCCCTCCACGAGATCCGCAAGCATCGCTCTTTTCGCGCTCGCTCATAGCCTGGAGCGTTGTGCAGGGCCTGCTGGCGTTCGCACTTGTCGCAAGCATCTTCCTTTTTGCCTTCCACTGGGGAATGCCGGAGAACGAAATTCGCGCCTTGACGTTTTTTTCGCTGGTCCTCTCGATCGTCGGCCTGATCTTCGTCAACCGTACGTTCGGCGACTCGCTGCTGATTGCGTTGTTCCGGCCCAATCGATCGCTTGCTCTTGTCGTCGTGGTGGTTGCTGCAGCGCTGGGCGGGACACTTCTCTGGCCATTCGCCAGTGGTCTCTTCCAGTTCGGACCGCTGCACCTTGACGACCTCTCGATGACGCTGGCGGCAGGAGCCGCAGTGCTGGTCTGCCTTGAGTTCCTGAAGCATTTCTGGAGAGGGTGGTTAAAAGCCTGACCGCGCCATTGGTGCTGACCCTGCGGGTTTCACCAAGCCGCGCTAACCTTGCCTACGAGATGGTTGGGTACAAATCCGCCGGTTTAGGAGGCGTTTTGACGCCGCCGCCGTCACCTTGTCTTGGCCGTTCTGGCCTCGGGTTCGCAAGATGCCGTAGAGCGTTTGCAGGATCCGTTCGACCTCCGTGTGGCTCACCCAGGTTTCCGGATGCTCGGCGGCTACGCCCTCGCCCCCGGCGTTCTCCTGGTTGCGCTGGCAATCACCGCGTTACGCGCGCGCCATGCGATCGCGGTGGCCGGCGTTCTGATCGGAGGAGCGTCGTCCATCGGCTTGATGTCGGCGGTCAACTTCACAATCGGCTCCGACTTTAGGTGGCCACTCTTCGCCCGCGACTGGTCTGGGCCGTCAGCCTCATCGTCTATGGGCTCGAAAGCTCCCGCAACGACAATCGCTGACAAATAAGGAACCCACCCCATGAACACCAACAACGTGCACCGCATGTTCGATCCCCCGACCGGGTCCGAACCAGAACCGAAGGCCGAGGCAGGCGGATTTTGGACTTCGAAGGCCGGTCTGGTCACGATCGCTTTCCTGCTGATCGCCGCTTAGCGGAGCGTGATCTCCGATATGCTCGATAGCCTTATGTCGGAACGGCAAGGCTGCGGTCGACACGAATGGCAGCAACTGGCGAAATGGCGGGTGGACAACAGTGGACGACATTTGTTGGGAGAGGGGTTTCGACGGACCTTCACCTACGGCCTTGGCCGGGTCGAGGATCTGGCCGGCATCATCATCGTCCTGATTATCCTCTTCAGTGCCATCGTCGCCGGCTATGAGGCGATCGACAGGTTGAT
>NZ_VFUH01000012.1:0-213356 GCF_006440475.1 Mesorhizobium sp. B2-6-1 | reverse complement strand
TTTTCCGCGAATGCCGCCTGGAAGGCAGACACTGCGGGTCCTTTGACTTGATAGTGCGTGTCGCGCCACTCATCTGGGTTGCGGGCGTTTCCGAGCCAGTTGTCGGCAATACCGACACCGCCGGTGAACGCGACCAGCCCGTCGACGATGAGCAGCTTGCGATGGGTCCGGTTGTTTACACGATCCAACGTATACCAATGAATAGGTCTATAGCGCTGGAACCGCACGCCGGCGCTTGTCATGATCTCGATCAGGTCTTCATCGAACGGCAGGCTGCCGAGCCAGTCAACGAGCACACGGACCTCGACACCCTCCCGGGCTTTGGTTGCCAACGCGGTCGCGAACTCATAACCGACGACCCCCGACCAATAGATATAGGTCTCGAAATCAATTGTAGACCGAGCCGCATGGATTGCCTGCAGCATTGAAGGGAAGATCTCATCTCCGTTGACAAGGGTTTGTACCGAGTTTGAATCGAACAGCTGTCCTTGTGAATAACTGCTCATGCTCCTTGCAAATTCGGGATCCGACGCGTCGAATCGGTGCGGGACAAGCGTTCGCAAAATGCGTGGCTCTGGTGCCAAGTTTATGCTCAGCAAAGTGATCAGGCTGGCGATGACGGCAAGGGCCACGTATTTGAGGCTCTTAAGCAGCCTTCCCCGGTTTACGCCAAACCTCACTGGGTCCGCACCCGCCCGTAGCGCCGCGAGTCCGCATGGCACATCTCAATCGCCCTGCTGTTTACGAGTGCGATGCTTTTCGATTTCCTCTGGTTCCTCATCATCGATTCTGGTGATGTTCGATGCCGAGCTATTCGTTCGCAACATCTCATCCAGCTTGGCATGGATCGCCTGCGTGTCGCGATGTTCTGCGCGTTGAATGAACAGTGTCATGGCCCAGGTGAACAGGGTCGCCGCGCCGTGCCAGTTCAAACTCGCCCTGTCGAGAAATAGCCAAAGGGCCGCGTAAGCCAGCAGCACCAGGAATGCTGCCGGCCGAGAGGTCAACGTGCCAATTGAGGTGAGCACGCTCGTGATCGGGCGAGTTGCCATCATCAAGAACTTTCGACTGCAACGCAGGTTCCCGTTGTGCCAAGCTCTACAATGCATGCCGGCGGAGCGCCAAGCAGTGGTGGGAGCGCATGTTCCATTCCAAGCGGCGTTCGATCATCTTTTTTAGGAGCAGCCTGCGAGCATTCTCTATCTCACCATTTCGGCAGCAACGATCACCGTGGTTTGTGTTCCTCGATTGCGCGTTCGATAGCCTTTACGCGTCTCACCCAAGCGAAGGTCGGCAGTCTGGAAATCGTCTGATGGCCGCGCCACTGACAGTCTCCGAAGCCGACAGTTCCTCAACACGGGTTCGGGCGTCCAGCCGTGTGAAGATGCAATCGCTTCCAGTTCGGCGGCGGTTTGCGTCGTCGGCGCCCGCCAAACGGTGAGTACCCCGCAGCCGTGAGCGAGGCGGCCCATCAAATGACCGAAGATGTTGTCGCTCGACATCGCTGCATCGTACTTCAGCTGCCGAACCTCACGATTTGAGCTTCTATTGTGCAGCTTGCATCCGGAACCAAAGTCTGAGGAGCAAGTTTGGCCGTGAATGCCGAAGTTTGGCATGGCCATTCAAGGAAGGAAAATCCGATGAAAGTACAATGTGGGACGACGGCAGCTGCCGCTGCTTTGGTCATGTTAAGCTTGCCGGCGCTGGCCCAGACGAGTGGGACACCGGAGCTTAAGCCGCCGCCGCAGCAGTCTGGATCCACACCACTGCCAGGCCCTAACAAACAGACAGAAGACCAGACGCGTGAGATGATGCGGCAGATGATGGACGAGATGTTACAGGACAAGCTGCAGGGAGATCGCGGCCCCGAAGAAAGGCCTCCGCATCGGCAAGATTGGCACCGGGACATAGGGCAAGGGCCGCACGATGGGGACAGGATAGCTCGAAAGCCTGATCGCATGGGGCCTCGCATGATGCACGCGGCCAGGATGAAAATAATGTTTGCGATAATGGACGCCGACGGCGATGGAGCACTTTCGCAGAGCGAGATCCAGGATGTGATCGGGAGGATATTTGACGTCGTCGACGAGAACGGCGATGGCAGGATTGATTTGGAGGAGATTGAATCCTTCTCACATAGTCGCGGAAGTGGAGAGATGCAGTAGCACTTCGAACTTAGGCGCTTTTTTGGACGCTATCCCTAGCATCGGTTGGTAGTATGCCAGGCTGGTCGATCGGACCTCCACACCGATGCGAGCATGCTCGTGCAGTGACCCGAAGCAGGCAAGCGTCTCTTCAATTCGTGGAACGTGCCAGAGGCCGAAGTGCCTCGGCGCTTCCAGCAAGGTTTCATGAATTGGCTCAGTTCCGCACCCTGATGGGCGGCTGGTGCAGGCAAAGCACGTCTATTCAAATGCAGGACTGCACAAAACCCGGCGCAAGCCGAACATCCGCCTCACACACCCGACCTTGCGCGTCTCCGATGCCGCGGCGGCGCGGACTCGCCACGACTGATCAGATAATTCGCGACGATTCTCCTGTGGCAGCGCCACCAAAGCGTTTCCGAGCACATGATGGCGCACCGCTGCTGCCTGCCGACGGACAAACGAACCTTAACGGAGACTTTCATGGGCAAAAATCAGCATGTCGTACCTCGCGACGGTCAGTGGGCGGTGCTCGGCGCCGGCAATAACCGCGCCACTTCGCTTCATCCGACCCAAGCCGGTGCGGTCGCCTCGGCAAGAGACATCGCCATCAACCAGCACAGCGAGGTGGTGATCCATCGCCCCAACGGGCAGATCCGCGACTCGAACTCTTACGGCAACGATCCCTTCCCGCCGCGCGGTTAGCGGCTTCAACACAAGGATATCCTAAAATGCAGACCCAGGAGAACGAAAAGGGCAAGGACAAGACCGTCACCATCATTGTTGACGGCAGCCCCTACGAGGTCCCGAAGAAGGACACCATCACCTACGCCGAGGTGGTGACACTAGCTTATCCCGATTATCCGCAGCACCCGAGATCACCTACTCGGTAACTTACACCCGCGGCGACGGTCACAAGCCGGAAGGCATCCTGGCTCCGGGTGGCAGCGTGAAGGTCAAGGAAGGAATGGTCTTCAGTGTTAATCGAACTGGCCAGTCATAACGACGACATCCGCCGACTGCTTGAAAAGGGCTACGCCCTGAGGGTCGACACATTGCACCTCGTGGTCCGGGACGTTCCGTACCTCGCTCTCGCCGGATTGCCGAAGGGCCTTACACTGCACGGTTTGAGGAAGTCACTCGGGGTTTATCTCGCCGAGGCGGGAGCATCCACCAGGCAGATGATGGACGTTCTCGGCCATGACGATATCGACCATGCCGAACTCTATTCCCGGGAAGCGTCGCAGGTGCGTTTGGCTGTGCAGGGCATGGACCGAGTCGTAAGGCTGGTAACGCGCAAACCATGCTTGGCGAACCTGTTGGCCAACCTCGTGGCGAACCACCATTTAACGCACTATAAATAACGATAATGGTGGGCCCGGAGGGACTCGAACCCCCAACCAAGCGGTTATGAGCCGCCGGCTCTAACCATTGAGCTACAGGCCCCACGCGGGCTGGATTAATGTTTTTCGCATCGCGGCACAAGGCTTTCCGGGACCGCTGGTCACAATCGTCCAAATCAGCCCATAATCGCGCCATAAGGAGCCGCGTGCGCCCGCTGGGCGCGGATATGCTTACCCGAGGAGATTTCATGACCAGACCTCTTTTGCCCCTCGCACTCGCCGCCGCCATCGCCTTTCCGGCGCTGGCCGCGGCCGCTGAGTCGCCGACACCGCCCCGTATCGTGGTTTCGGGCGAAGGGGCGGCGACTGTAGCGCCCGACCTGGCGGTCCTGACGCTCAGCGTCATGCGCGAAGCCAAGACGGCGCGCGCCGCACTGGATGCCAACAACGACGCCATGGCGGCCGTGATCGCCGCGATGAAGTCGGCCGGCATCAAGGACCGCGACCTCCAGACCGCGGGCATCCAGATCAATCCGCGCTATAACTACACAAACAAGCCCGACGGCGGCCAGGAGGCCGAATTGATTGCTTACCAGGTAACCAACACACTGTCGGTGCGCGTGCGCGACGTCGACAAGACCGGTGAGATCCTCGACAAGGCGGTGTCGCTGGGCGTCAACCAGGGCGGCGGCATCGTCTTCACCAACGACAATCCGGCTGCCACCGTCACCGAAGCGCGCAAAAAGGCGGTGGCCGATGCCATGGCCAAGGCCAAGACGCTGGCGGAAGCAGCCGGCGTCAGTATAGGCCGGGTGATCGAAATCACTGACCAGAACATCGCGCCGCCACCGATGCCGATCAACGCCAAGGCCTTCGACGCGGCCGTCGGTGCTGCTCCGGTGCAGGCCGGCGAGAACGCCTACAATGTCCAGGTCACCGTTACCTTCGAACTGAAATAAGCGTCTTCGATGGTCCATGGCCGAGCCCGACCCTGAACCGTCCGCCGTGGTGCATGAAAAAACCCGCGGGATCGCTCCCGCGGGTTTTTTGAGCCGCATTCTTCCCGAAGGAAAGCGGCTCCACTACTCCAGACCGACCTTCGCAGAAGGTCGTGTCTCCAGACTGATCCTGACAGGATCGATCTTCGCAGAGGGTGGGTGTCTGCCGACTGACCCCGCAGAGGATCATGCCGCTACCAACCCTCGCAGAAGGTCGCGCCTTAAGAGGCTCAGCGGTTGATGATCGGGCAACCACGCTCATTGGCGAACACGATGACGACGCGGTCGCCATACTGGCGGCCCATCACCTTGACCGTGCGGCGGCTGACGTCGACGACGCGGGCACGGTGCAGCCCCATGCGTTCGGCCTTGTTCAGGGCCCAGTCGGGCGAACAGCCGCGGCGCCAGTCGTCGCGGCGTTCATCGCGGCGGTGGCGATAGCCGTCATCGCCGGCATAGACGCCGAAGCGCGGATCGTTGTTGTTGCCGAAGCCCAGGTAAAGGCTGTCGGCATGGGCGGGAACGGCCGCCAGCGTGCCGAGGCCGACGAGGGCCGAAAGGGCTGCCGTTTTCACCGAGTTGAACATGGTCTTCTCTCCTTGTTGCGGGCTCTCGCCCGTCCTCTTCAAATCGATGATGGGAGAATGCACCCGCCTGTCTGAACTATTTACGAACCTGCCGTTCATCGGCGGTTCATGTGGCGGAAAAAGGAAGCTTCTACGGGTTTTCCAACAATGTGCCCCAAACGTCTCGCATGGTTCCTGGTTCCTGCGCGCCCTTGCGGACACCGGCCTCAGGGCTCGTCATCCCGATGCGAGCTATGGTTCCTCGTCCCGATGCGAGCTTATGGCTCGTCGTCAAGCATATAGTCGAAATAATCCTCCGGCTCGGCCAGATCCGTCTCGTTGGCCTTGACCCGGCCGCGCATCGACATGCCGGCCTCATGCACCGTCTCGGCACTGCCCGACACCAGACGGTGCCACCAGTAGAGATCGTGCCCCTCCGCGACCAGCCGGTAGGCGCAGGTGCTGGGCAGCCAACTGATGGTGCGTACATTTTGCGGCGTCAGCCCGACGCAATCGAGAACGCGCGCCAGCCGGTTGTGATAGTCTGAACAGCGGCATGTCTGCGCGTCGAACAGGCGGCAGCCGACGCTGGTCCAGTAGATGTCGCCAGTATCCTCGTCCTCGAGCTTCGACAGGCAGCATTTGCCGCAGCCGTCGCAGAGCGATTCCCACTCGGCCGGGCTCATTGCTTCCAGCGTCTTTGTTTTCCAGAACGGCGTTTCCATCTCCGGCATGTGGCCCCAGCCGCCGCGAAGGTCAAGCAGGGCAAAGGCTGGAATGGGGCGGCACCCCCGTCGAAAGACATGAAGTTGCCTTCAAAAGGCCGGCCAATCGCCCCGTACGGTCCCTAACCATGAGCCGCCGGAACCAATTTCGTTAAAATCGGTTTCGGCAAGGATGGGACCCCACAAGGAGAATTTCGATGAAACGCCAACCACGGATTCTGGCAGGCACCGCACTCGGCCTGCTGATGGCATCCGCGCCGTTGGGCGCATCCCCGCTTCAGGGAAGTGCCGCGTTCGGCCCCATGCGAGACAGCGCAATGCCGCTGGTCCTGGCCCAGGACACCCAGACTGACGATGCACAGCAGAGCGACCAGGAACTGCTACGCAAGAAGAAGCGCGATCAGCAACAACAGCAGACCGAACAGGCACCCGCACAGCAGGCCGCACCAGCTGCCGAGGAACAACAGCCACGCAGGAAGAAGCGCGACCAGCAGCAGGTCGAGCAGGCGCCCGCCGGTGAAGCCGCGCCCGCCGTCGAGGAACAGCAGCCGCGCAGGAAGAAGCGCGACCAACAACAGCAGACCGAACAGGCACCGGCGGGCCAAACGGAACCTGCCAACGACAACCAGCGCAAGAAGCGCAAACAGGAGCAGCAGGCCGAGCCCAGCGCCGTGCCGACACCGAAGGAAGCACCTGCCGCAGAAGCACCCAAGGCAGAACCGGCACCCTCAGGCGAGCGGCCGGCAGCCCAGGGCGAACAACCCCAGGACAAGAGGAAAAAGAACGCCAGACAACCGGCTAGCGAGCAGCCGGCCAATGGCGAACAGCAGCCGGCCAATGGCGAACAACAGCAAACCGGCAGGCAGCCTGCAACGGGCGAGCAGCCGGCCACGGGTGAACAGCCCAGTGCCGGCAAGGCCGCGCCTGTCCAGGGGCAAAACCCCGAGCAGGCCGAGACGTCCGCCGACAAGAACGCTGCCCCCATTCTCGACAGCCAGAAGGATGCCAGACGCCGCGGCCGCGGCGAGAACGGCCAGGCCAGCAGGAACCCCGCCAACCAGAATGGCGAGCAGCAAAATGGCGAGCAGCAGAATGGTGGGCAAAACGCCCGGCAGGGCGGTGCTCAGGGCCGCCAACCCGCGGTCGCTCCCGTCGACCAGGGTCCGCCCCCGACCGACGATAGAGCTGCTCAGCAGGAGATCAAACCGGAAAAAATCGTCCCGGTTACCGAGGAGAAGGGCAAACGCCTCGAGCGCGCACCGGACGAGAACATCCGCGACCGCCGCCGCCCCAAGGGTGTCGACGTGCTCAAGGAGATCGGCGATCGCGTCATCATTCAGCTCAACGATCAGACATACGTTCAGAGCAGTGACCGGCCGCGCCTGACCCGCGGCGCCAAGGATGTCTACTATGAGGATCTGTCGCAAGGCCGCACGCGCGAGACAGTCGAGCGCGACAACGGCGTGCAGATCGTCACCATCCGCAACCGCTACGGCGACATCATCCAGCGGTCGCGCATCATGCCCGACGGTCATGAGTATGTGTTGAGCTATGTCGACGAACGAAGCTACGACGACGATAACGATTGGCGCGATCCGGGCGACGACCTACCACCGATGCGGCTGACCATTCCGCGCCGGGACTACATCCTTGACTCCGAAGAGGTCGAAAGCCCGGACGACTACTACACCTTCCTCGAGCAACCGCCGGTGGAGAAGGTGCAGCGCCTCTATTCGATCAACGAGGTCAAGCGTTCCGCACGGGTGCGCGACATTGCCCGACGCATCGATCTTGACACGCTGAACTTCGAATTCGGCTCTTCCTCGATCTCCGATGCCGAGGTGCAGAAGCTCGAGGGTGTCGCCACGGCCATGGAGAAGCTGTTGAAGAAGAACCCGGCCGAGACCTTCCTTATCGAAGGCCACACGGACGCTGTCGGCACACCGGAGGCGAACCTCGCTCTGTCGGACCGCCGCGCCGAAGCGGTGGCCGAAGCGCTGACCAACGCCTTCGGCATACCGCCTGAAAACCTGACCACGCAGGGCTATGGCGAGGAATATCTGAAGGTCGACACCTCAGGCCCCAATCGCGAGAACCGGCGTGTCGCCATCCGCCGCATCACCTCGCTGGTGGCGCCGGTGGCGAGCAACAACTGACCACGATCCGGGAGCCGGAAACCGGCTTTCGGAAAAGATCATGGTCCACAAATGTCTGCATTTCCAGGCGCTTGAGCAGGCTTCTGGAATCGGATCGGTAAAAAGCCCATCCCGGTTTCGCCGGGATGGGCGAGATCGCGGCAACGGCCCAAGTTCAACAAGAATTGTCCTGGCGTCGGGTCCCGCTCATTGAATCGCGAGATGGCCTACCCCAGATTCAGGATCGGGCGTTCCCTGCCCCGTCCCGACTCCAGCGGGACGCACTGAGCCCCGCCGGCCCTCTCCGGCGGGGCTTTTTGCTCAGAGCAACTCCAGGAATGTCTGAAACCGAGTTCCATCCGGAATTTGCGCCTCGATACATCTTTAGAAAGCCGTCCTGATCTTCGTGTCGGAATTGGCAAACACCTCGTCCGGGACAAAAAAGTCGCCGGCCAGCGGCCCGGCCGCACCCGGCGCATACACCGAAAAATCGCTGATCCCCTCGGCGCGCAGCACTTCCTCGTCGATGTAGAAATTGCCGGTCGCTTCGCGTGATGGCCGCATGAAGATGGCATGCGCGGCATCGGCCATGATTTCGGGCGAACGGCTCATCGCCGCCACCGTCGCGCCGCCCAGAAGATTGCGCACCGCCGCGGTATCGATGGTCGAGATCGGCCACAGCGAATTGACCGCGATGCCGTCCTTGGCGAACTCCGCGCTCATGCCCAGCGTGCACATGGACATGCCGAACTTGGCCATGGTGTAGGCGACATGGTTCTTGAACCACTTGGCCTTCGTGTCGAGCGGCGGCGCCAGATTCAAGATATGAGGATTCCCGGCCAACTTCAGGTGCGGAATGCACATTTTGGAAACGAGAAACGTGCCGCGCGTGTTGATCTGGTGCATCAGGTCGTAACGCTTCATGTCGGTTTCCAGGGTCCCGGTGAGCTGGATAGCGCTGGCATTGTTGACACAGATATCGATGCCGCCGAATTTTTCGACCGTCTTCGACACCGCTTCGGCCACTTGCGCCTCCTCGCGAATGTCGCACAGGACCGGCAGCGCCTTGCCGCCGGCTTGCTCGATCTCTTCAGCGGCGGTGTAGATCGTGCCCGGCAGCTTCGGATGTGGCTCAGCGGTCTTGGCCGCGATCGTCACATTGGCGCCGTCGCGCGCGGCGCGCAAAGCGATCGCCAGCCCGATGCCGCGCGACCCGCCGGAGATGAACAGCGTCTTTCCCTTGAGCGACATTTTTCCTCCGCTTGCTTGTCTCGTAGCGCGATCCTTGCCTGTGGCGGTCCCCGGATACAAGAGCTTGCGGCAGCGGCTGACGGTGACGCTGCGGAGGGTCCGTTCCTTGCCGCTGTAAATGATCTGGAGCTATAGGGGCAGCGCTGACTTTGACGATAATCGTCAAATCCTGGCTGAGACGTCACCCTAGACCAGCACCAGCCCCTGCCGCATCGCAATGGCGATGGCATCCGTGCGGTTGGCAGCGCCCAATTTGATCAGAATCGCGGCGACATGGAACTTCGCCGTATGAACGGAAATGTCGAGCCGCCGCGCGATCACCTTGTTGGGCGCGCCTTCGGCCAGCAGCGCCAGCACTTCCGCTTCTCGCGGCGACAGCGTCGGGCGGGCGGCATGCTCGTCGGGATGCTCCTCGTCGAAAAGGCCGTCGCCGCCAATATCACCGCCTTGGAAATCATCGCGGCGGCCAGGAACGGATCCGCTGTCGCCAAAGACGCGGTAGCCGGCCGCCGCCAGCCTGGCGGCGGCCGCAATCAGCATTGCATCCGCCGCCGTCGGCAGCACGGCGAACACCTGCCCCTGCGGCCGTGCCAGGCCGGCCTGCGAAGACAACAGCACCCGCGCGGTCGCGGCGGGAACGGCGTCGCCCTTCCCTGTTCCCGCACCCGTGGGGCCGGCGGTCTCGTCGACGATGGCGACATCAACCGCTTCGCTGCTGCCCGGCGTCACCGGCAGCAGATCGTCGGTCGCGGCAAGCGACACGGACAGCCGCTCGGCGCGCGCGGCATCACCGAGCGCCACCAGCACGACCAGCTGCCGCTCGCCGGTGCCGCTTTGCGTCATCTCGCCTGTCGCGATCGCCTCCATCAATCCTCTCAGTTAAGCGGCTTTTCGCCGATCGTCAGCGCCACGTCTCGCTGTTCTCCGCCGCGCACGACACCGAGCGTAACCGAAGCTCCGGCGCTGTCGGGCCCGAGCCTGCGGATCAGCTCGCGCGGGCCGCTCACCGCCTCGCCGTTCCAGGCGACGATGATGTCGCCGAGGGAAAGGCCGGCGGCCTTGGCCGGACCGTTGTCATCAAGGCTCATGACGATGGCGCCGCGGGCCTCGCCGTCGCGGATCGGATGCAAGCCGGCGCCGAGATAGCCGCGGGCGACATGGCCTTTTTCGCGCAGCGTCGCGACCGCCCGCTCGATCGTCTCGTAAGGCATGACCAGCGCGCGGCCGCGCGGCCCGAACAACAGCATGCCGATCAGCGCGCCCTTGGCATCGAGCACCGGGCCGCCCTCGAAACGGCCGCCGGCGCCCACCGCCAGGTTGATGCGCCGGTCGATGGTGCCGCCGCGCATTGAGCGCCAGGCCGGGCCGACTTCGCCGACCGAGCCTGAAACTGCCAACGCCGAACCCCGGCTGTTGCCGATGGCGACGGCAATGTTGCCGGGCCGCACCGCATCCGCTTTGGCCAACGGCTCGGCATTGGTAGCACCGGCCGGCTTGAGCAGGGCGACGCCGGTCGAGGGATCGCGGCCGACAAGATCGGCCTTCACCGTCTCGCCCGAAGCCAGCGTCAGCTCGATCTCCTCGCCGGCCTCGACGGCTTCCTCGGCGGCAACGAAGTAGCCGTCGCGCCAATGGAAAGCGCTCGCTGTGCGATGATTGTGGGTGGTGAAGCTCGCGGTCGCCGGTGCCGCCTTGGCTGCCAGATCGGCAATGGCTTCCGAAAAGGCACTTAGATTGAATTCGCTCATAGCAGTCTCCTGGGTTCATCCATGCCCCAGATATCGCGCGGCAGCGCGCTTGGAGATACTCGCCTGACGGCTAGTCGGCCGGGCGACTGGCCATCTGGTCAGGTCGCGGCGGATGAAGCCGCTCCGCACATATAGTCATCGTTGCGCCTGAAAACATGGAGCCTGCCAATGGCCGTTGCTGCCGCCAAATTCCAATCCGACGACGCGCTGCTCGACGCCTACTCGACGACGGTGGCCGATGCTGTCGACCGCATCGGCCCGGCTGTCTGCCGCATCGAGCGCATCGGTGGCCAGGGCGGGCATGGGTCGGGCTTCGTCATTGCGCATGATGGGCTCGTCGTCACCAACTTCCACGTCGTCGGCGATGCCAGAACGGTGCGCGTATCGATGCCCGACGGCGCCTCCAGCGAAGGCCGCGTGCTCGGCCGCGACGCCGACACCGACATCGCGCTGGTGCGCGCCGACGGCAGCTTTGCCGATGTCGCGCCGC
Source organism: Mesorhizobium sp. B2-6-1 (assembly GCF_006440475.1). Classification (NCBI taxonomy): domain Bacteria; kingdom Pseudomonadati; phylum Pseudomonadota; class Alphaproteobacteria; order Hyphomicrobiales; family Phyllobacteriaceae; genus Mesorhizobium; species Mesorhizobium sp. B2-6-1. Next base: position 201,956 of record NZ_VFUH01000012.1, on the reverse strand, counting down.
TGGGCGATTCCAAGCGCCTGCGGCGCGGCCAGATCGCCATAGCCATCGGCAACCCGCTCGGCTTCGAATGGACCGTCACCTCGGGCGTCGTCTCGGCGCTCGGCCGCTCGATGCGCGCTTCCACCGGGCGGCTGATCGACGACGTCATCCAGACCGACGCCGCGCTCAACCCCGGCAATTCCGGCGGACCGTTGGTATCCTCGGCGGGCGAGGTGATCGGCGTCAACACCGCCATGATCCATGGTGCGCAAGGCATTGCCTTTGCCGTCGCCTCCAACACCGCCAATTTCGTCATTTCGGAGATCATCCGTTTCGGCCGCGTACGCCGCGCCTTCATCGGGGTGTCGGCCGACACCGTGAACCTGCCCCGTCGCGCGGCCCTTCTGTCGCAAGTGTCGAGCAAGACCGCGGTTCGGCTGCGCGGCGTCGAGAAGGAGGGCCCTGCGGCCAAGGCCGGCCTCAGGGAAGGCGATATCGTCGCCGCGATAGACGGCCGACCGGTCACCGGCGTCGACGACCTGGTGCGTTTGCTCGACGCCGAGCGGATCGGCCGCGAGACGCGGTGCACGGTGGTGCGCCGCACCGGTGTCAGCCAGGTGACAGTGACGCCAGTGGCAAGGGCTGGTTGAGGGTTTCCACTCAGGCGCTCACTGCACCCTGCGCATACTGTGCCAGGAATTCCTCGCTTGGCGGGATCGGCTTGATGACATCGATCAGGACGCCGTTGGGATCCCTGGTGATGAAATGGCGCTGGCCAAAAGGCTCGTCGCGCAGGGACCGAAGGATGGACAGGCCGGCGGCTGTGATCCGCTCATAGACCGCATCGGGATCACGGACTTCGAAGTTGATCAGCAGGCCCGAGCTCCGACCCCGTCCCTCTTCCGGGATCGTCTCATGGTCGCCTTGCACGATACCGAGATTGACGCGCTTGCTCTCCACCGATTGCAGATGCACGTACCAGTCGCTCGTAAACAGCGGCCGGAAGGCGAAATGTTCGACATAGAACGCCGCTGTGCCGGCAACGTCCCCGGTCATCAGCACCGGATAGTAGCTCGTCGTCTTCATCTTTCCTTCTCCCGTCAAGCAACATACAGTCTGCATGTAAATTGAATTAACATACAGGCTGCATGTATGCAACAGAGATCAGCGCGCCGTTCCAACCGTGACCGCACCGAGGCGACACGCGCCGATCTGATCGCCGCAGCGCGAAAACTGTTCATCGAAAAATCCTACGCCGAGACCGGCACACCAGAGATCGTCGCCGCGGCCGGCGTGACGCGCGGCGCGCTCTACCACCACTTCTCCGACAAGCAGGCGCTGTTCGGCGCCGTCGTCGAGCAGGAGGCAGAGGCCGTGGCGCGGGAGATCGAAGGCGCCGCGCCGCCTTCGATCAATGCCCGCGACGCGCTCATTGCCGGCTCCGACGCCTATCTTGCCGCCATGCGCGCGCCCGGCCGCACGCGGCTCCTGCTGCTCGACGGCCCGGCCGTGCTCGGCCGCGCCGAAATGGACGCCATCGACAACCGCCATGGCAATCGCTCGCTGCGCGAAGGGCTGGTCGCGGCGATGCGGGCGAGGACGATGAAGAAGCTTCCGGCCGAAGCGACGACCGCCCTGCTCGCCGCCGCTTTCGACCGCGCGGCACTTGCCATCGAGGCGGGCGGTTCGGCCGAAGACTACCGCAACGTTCTCACGGCACTGATCGATGGGTTGTTCCGCGCCTGATCCGAAGGCTCACCGGTGGTGAGATCCAGGGCAAAGGTTGGAATCAAATCTGCGCGCTTGAAATTTCCGGCTCTTCGTCGGGCACCTCGCCCGGTTCGAATTCGTTGAAGCAGCCAAGTTGGCGCTTGAACTGGTCGATCAGCCAGGCCGCCGCCGGCTTCGGGCTGCGGTCGGCGCGGTGCATGGCATAAAGCGGCGAACGCACCTCCCTGAAAGGCTCGAGGTCGAGTTCCACGAGACGGCCGGTAGCCAGATCGTCAGCGATCAGCCAACGCGGCAGCCCGCCCCAGCCCAGCCCCTCACGCATCAACATATGTTTGGTGCGCAGGTCCGTCAGTCGCCAGGTTCGGTAGGCGAAGACGCCAAAATCGCGCCCCTTGGTACGCTCGGACTGGTCGGTGACGACGAGTTGTGTGTGTTCGCGCGCGTCCTCGATCGCGACCGGTTTGGGCAGCAGCGCCAGCGGGTGGGTGGGCGCGGCCGCCAGCACTATCGACATGAAGCCTATGCCCACCAGGTGGACGTCGACATCGCCCAGCAGGCCGCCAATGCCGAGATCGGCCTGGCCACCGACAACATGGTCGGGGATCACGCCGAGTGTGCCGATGTGCAGGCGCAGCATCACGGTCGGAAATTGCGCCTCGAACGCCTTGAGCACCCGCACCAGCACTGGCGAAGGCAGCGCCGCATCCACCGACAGCGCGACTTCCGCCTCCAGCCCCCGATGGTGACCATCGACGCGCGAGCGTATGCGGTGCAGCACGCTGATCATCCGCCGCGCGTCTTCCAGCATCGCCCGACCGATCTCGGTCAGCTGCGGCTCTCGCGTGCCCTCGCGCTCGAACAGCTTCAGCCCGAGTTGCGCCTCGAGATTGGCGATGCCGTAGCTGATGACGGATTGCGCCCGGTTGAGCTTGCGGCCGGCGGCGGAAAAACTGCCGGTGTCGGCAACGGCCACGAGGATCTGAAGCTGGTCGAGTGTCGGATTAGGCTGCATCATTCTATCTAATTAATGGATGGATCATATAGAAAATATACCGGTTTATCTGATGGGTTGAAAGCCCATATGTAGCGGGACAATCCAATTCCACTGGAGAGACCCAACATGTCCATTCTTCTCGTCACGTCGAGCCCGCGCGGCGCTGCCTCGCACTCGACCCATATCGCCACCGAATTCGCTCAGAAGCTGCTCGCCGCCGACCCGTCGAACACGCTTGTCGTGCGCGACCTCGTCGCCAATCCGCTGCCGCATATCGATACCGACTATGCGACCGGCATATATACGCCCGCCGAAGCCCGCACGCCGCGTCAGGCCGAAGTGGTCGGAGTCTCGGATGCCGTGCTCGACGAACTGTTTGCCGCCGACACGGTGATCCTGGCGACAGGCTTCATCAACTTCAACATCTCCTCGACGCTGAAGTCCTGGGTCGACCATGTCGCCCGTTCCGGAAAAACCTTTGCTTACGGCGAAAACGGCCCCAAAGGCCTCGTCACCGGCAAGAAGGTCTATATCGTGCTGGCATCCGGCGGCATCTACTCGGAAGGCGCGGCCGTGCAGTTCGATCACGCCGTTCCCTATCTGCGCTCGGTGCTCGGCTTCATCGGCATGACCGACGTCGACGTCATCCGCATCGAAGGCGTCGCCAAGGGTCCTGATGCAGTAAGCGAAGCGCTCGCCAAGGCAACCGCCAAGGTCGACGCCGTGGTGGCTGCCAGCCGGGATGTCGCGGCAGCCGCGTAAAAGCTCTGATTGCCAACCAGATCGAAGGCAGGCGCCCGCGCCTGCCTTTTTTGGCCTATCCAATGATGTGCCGCAGCAGTCCCGCCGAAGCGACCCCGATCAGCACGGTCGGCAGCATCGAAAATCGCGTGGCGGCAATCAGCGTGACGGCCAGAGCCAGAAGATCGGCCGGGTTTTTCGAGACGAAGGCAGGCGCGATCACCGAGATCAGCACGCAGCCGGGCGCCGCCTCCATCACGGCCGTTGCCCGCGCGCTGAGCACCCGATTGCGCAGCACGACATAGCCGCCGACGCGGCTGAGGTACGTGACACCGGCCATCAGCACGATGGTGAGAAGCGTCTGCGCGTCGATCATGCCTCATCCCTCCACAACAGCCAGGCCGAGACCAGCCCCGCCAGCGCGCCCGCCGCTACATACCAGGCGCCGGGAACGAAAAGGTAGGTCAGCGCCGCGATGATCAGACTGACCAGCCACGGCCGCGCAGCGGCAACATCCTTCCACATGCCGCGCAGCAGTACCAGGAAGACGGCCGCGAACGCCATGTCGAAGCCGTAGGTCTCGGCTTCGCCCAGCACCGGCCCGAGCAAGGCGCCAATTGTGGTGAAGGCCACCCAGGTCAGGTACATCGCCACTGCCGCGCCCATATAGTAGCGCGGGCTGAAGGCTGGCGCGACGCCGTCGGCGGCGCGCCGTTTGGCGTCGGCCAGGCCGAGCGCCCAGCTTTCGTCGCACATGAAGAACAGCGCGGAAAACGCCTTGCGCCGCGGCAGGTCGCGCAGGAACGGCGCCAGTGCCGCCCCCATCAGGAGATGGCGGCTGTTGACCAGGAAGGTAATGGCGACGATGAGCAGGACATGCGGCGGCGACGTCCACAGCTGGATCGCCGCGAATTCCGAGCCGCCGGCGAAGTTCAGTCCCGTCAGCAGCGACAGTTCTGCGGTGCTGAGCCCCCTTTGTGTGGCCTGTGCACCAAGCACCAGCGCATAAGGGATGGTGCCGAACAGCACGGGCGCGCAGGAGGCCACGCCGCGCCGGAACTCGGAGTTCAGTCCGCCGCCCGCCGCCGATCTGGTCTCTGCAATGCTCATGATCTTCCTCCGGCCGCGCCGCGCGGCCGCCTCTGCCGGTTCCGTTGGATGCCGCTGATGTCAGGGCAACCATAGCCGCCAGGCCTCGCAATTTGGTTGCGAAGATTGTTGTCTTTTACCAGATTTTGGCATCTTATGCCATGAATTAACAGATAAACGGAATTTAGAGCCATGAAACTTGACGAGATCGACAGGCGCATCCTGCGGGCACTGCAGCGCGACGGGCGCATGGCCAACAATGAACTGGCCGCTGAAGTCGGCCTGTCGCCGTCGCCGTGCCTGCGTCGCGTCAAGCTCCTGGAGGAGGCCGGCGTCATCGACCGCTACGTCGCAGTGCTCAATCCGGCCCGCATCGGCAAGGGCCTGACCTTCTTCACCCGCATCTGGCTGAAAGCGCAGGACGAAGACACGATCGAGCATTTCGCCACCGAAGTGGCCAAGCTGCCGCAGGTGATGGAATGTTATCTGATGCTCGGCGACTGCGACGCCATGGTGCGCGTGGTGGCGGCCGGCATCGACGACTACCGCCGCTTCCAGTCGGAACATCTCAGCCGCATCAGGGGCGTGCAGAACGTCAAGACCGACGTTCCCAGCCAGACCATCAAATACACATCGGAACTGCCGATCTAGGCGCCGGGGAATGGCCCATCCCGGACTGGATAAAAAATGCAACCGGATTGTAGGATTGGTGCCGGCGCCGGCGTCCTTCGGACGCAAGCGGCAGGCCAAGTCAGGCCGTGCCGCACAACAAATGCCTTACGGCATGGGAGAAAACCATGAACCTTTCCTATCGTTGGGTCATTGTCGCGGCCGGCGCGCTGATGTCCTGTGTCGCCATCGGCACCATGTTTTCGCTGGCGATCTTCCTCGAGCCGATGGCGCTCGATACCGGTTGGTCACGCGCCGGCATATCGAGCGCGATGACGCTCAATTTCCTGGTCATGGGCCTTGGCGGCTTCGCCTGGGGCGCGCTGTCGGACCGCTTCGGCGCCCGCATCGTCGTCACGATCGGCGCGTTGCTTCTCGGCCTGGCCTTGGTGCTGGCCAGCCGCGCGGGCTCGCTTATCACCTTCCAGATCACCTTTGGCGTGCTCGTCGGGCTCGCGGCCAGCGCCTTCTTCGCACCGATGATCGCGCTTACAACAGGCTGGTTCGACACCAATCGCGGCCTTGCCGTGTCGCTGGTCTCGGCCGGCATGGGCGTCGCGCCGATGACGATCTCGCCCTTCGCCCGCTGGCTGATCTCGGCCTATGAATGGCGCACCGCCATGTTCGACATCGGCATCATGGCTTGGGTGCTGCTCCTGCCGGCGGTGCTTCTGGTGCGCCAGCCACCGAAGCCTGTCGTGACCGACACCGGCTCCTCGCCGGTTGCCGAGGGCGCCGGCCTGAGCGTCGGCCAAGCGCTGCGCTCGCCGCAATTCATCGTGCTGGGGCTGACCTTCTTCGCCTGCTGCGCGGCGCATTCGGGGCCGATTTTCCACATGGTCAGCTATGCCATGCTGTGCGGCGTGGCGCCCATGGCCGCCGTCTCGATCTACAGCGTCGAGGGCCTTGCCGGGCTTGGCGGGCGTCTGCTCTATGGCGTGCTCGCCGACAGGCTTGGCGTCAAGCCGGTGCTGATCGCCGGCTTGTTGATCCAGGCCGTGGTGATCGCCGCCTATCTCTCGGTCAGCCAGCTCGACCAGTTCTACATGCTGGCCGTCATCTTCGGCGCCACCTATGGCGGCGTCATGCCCCTCTACGCGGTGCTGGCGCGCGAATATTTCGGCCAGCGCATCCTGGGCACCGTGTTCGGCGCCGCGACCATGCTGTCCAGCCTCGGCATGGCGCTCGGCCCGCTGGCCGGCGGCATGGTGTTCGACGCCTACGCCAACTACCATTGGCTGTTCATCGGTTCGGCCCTCATCGGGCTGGGTGCGGCAGGCATCGCCATCGCCTTCCCGCCACTGCCGCGCAGAGCGTTGCAGCCGGCATAGCGGAGCAAACGAAAGGGCCGGCCCAGGATCTGGGCCGGCCCTCGGGTCTGTCGAATTCTTGAGCTGTTCGTCGGCGCCTACCCGAACATCCGCTCGCCCTGCTCGTCGACGAGCTGGATGCCCTTCTTGATCGAGATGTCGACGGCATCGTCCAACCCGGCGAAGCGGTCGGCGCGGATGAATCTGTGTTCCTTCAGGACGCCGTCGACATCCTTGGAGACGACGCCGCAGGTCTGGTACTGGCCATCGGCCTTGTAGGGCGTGGCGCTGATCGTGAAACCCTTGTGCTCGACCTGCTTGGCCGGTGCGGCGCTCTTTGGCTCGGCCGCTTCATCACCGCCACCGCCGAAAAGACGCTTCAGAAAAGACATCGGACTTCCTCCAACAGCATTCATCCCGCACCACATAATCTGGCGCGGGATGAATTTCACTATCGCTCCTTGCCTGAACGGGCAAGGGCCGTGCCGGTTGGACCGAAGCCGGCTATTTGCGCGACAGCGCTTCGAGCGCGGCGGCGGCGTCTTCGAGGATGCTCATCGCCGCGGCCTGCTTGTCCGCCGGCGCATCGACGATGTCGCTCAGCGCGGCGCGCAGCCGGTGGCGCAGCGCACGGAATTCGTCGCGCTTTTCCGAACGGCCGCCTCGGCCGCCGCGCCGGTCCTCGCTATCGTCATTCCAGCCGAACCAGTCGCGCGCCTTGGCCATCTTGCGGCCGAAGCGCTCGAGATGGTCTAGCACGCCCTCGATCATCTCACGGTTGTCGGCAAGATGCGCCTGCCCGGCCTCGGTGATGGAAAACACCTTCTTGTTGCCTTCGCTCGAGGACACGGCATAGCCTGCCTCTTCCAGGAAGGTCAGCGTCGGGTAGACCACGCCCGGGCTCGGGCTGTAGATGCCGCTGGTGCGCTCCTCCAAGGCCTTGATGATGTCATAACCATGGCGTGGCGCCTCGGCCAGCAGCGACAGCGTGATCAGCTTGAGGTCTCCGTCGGCCAGCATGCGCCCGGCGCGGAACATGTCGCCCGGGCCGCCGCGTCCGCCGCCCCTGCCATGGCCGAACGGGCCAAAGCCGCCGCCCCCGCCTCTGCCGCCAAATTTGCCGGCCATGTGCATGAAGACGCGCTCGGCGCGATCGCCAAAATGATTGTGTCCGTGCATTGATTGCTCCTTGAGTTATATCGTACGACATATCTTAGCTAGGCACACGCCAGCGTGGAGTCAAGATATATCTTACGATGTATCGGGCCGGAAGCGAACAGCATCTGTCGGACGCCGATCCGTCGGTCGCGCTCGAACATGCGTTCATCATGATTGGAGTAGCCGGCGCTACCAGCGGCCGTTGCGCCGGTTCCAGGCATAGAGCAGGTCGGCGAAGCGGTCGTAGCCGAAGCGAGCGAGCGGTAGCGTAAGGGCGTTGCCGAGCAGCTTTGCCAGCCAGCCCTCGCCCGGCGTCAGCGCCCACACGGCGATGGCGACATCGGCGCCGACCAGCAGCCTGCCCTGAGCATCGGTCGCGTGCAGCCGGCGGCGGATGTCTTCCAGCGAAGCGCCAAATCCGGCCAAGGCTGCCGGTTCATGATTGATGTCGCGAAATTCGATCCGCCCGGCCTTGACCGCCTCGATCAACCGCCGCTTCTGCCTGGCAATGCCGGCATCGCAGACCGGGCAGCGCGTGTTGTACCAGACGGTCAGCAATGGCCTGGTTCTGCTATCGATCACTTCAGGCCCATCGCCGTCTTCGACCCGACGCATTTGTTGTCGCGAAACAGCGCCCACTCTTCGCACAGCCGCCGATTTGGCAAGCGGCAAAATCCATATTCATTGCCAGCCTTGTCCTTCTTGATCATCAGGCGCCCGCCGATCTCTCCGCAATGGACCGATGCGGGATTGGACATGCCGACCGGTTTTTGCGGGGCAGTGTGGGCATCGATCGGCATCGACGACCACGCGGCAAGGCTGATAGCCAATATCGAAACTTTCTTCATCGCGATCTCCGCTGGCTGCACTCTATCACGATGGAGCGCACCGTCTTGCCGCAAGGCGCCGTCGAGCCGGCACCTGCTCATCGGCTCCGGAACGTCCCGATTTGCATCATCCAAGCGACGAGATGATCTCGCGGTAAGCAAGCTCCGGGAAAGCCTTCAGGGTCCGTGACTTGACGTTGCCGCCCGCGGCCAGCATCAGCGCGAAACGCGCCAGCACCGCATCGTCGGGCGCTTCGACCACCGCCACCATGTCGAATTCGCCCATGGTCAGGTAGAACGACTTGAACGATCCCCCCATCTCGCCCAGCTGCGTCTTGGCGGCATCGAGGCGCTTGGGGGATTCGCGCACGTTCTTCGCGCCCTGCTCGGTCCAGTTCATCAGCATGATGTAAGTCGTCATGGCACGCCTCCTCCGGGGCCACGGAGCACGGTGCTCAGGCCATGGCGATGTCGACACGGCCTCGACCGGGGCGGGCTTCCCGGGCTGTCGCCCAGAAAAATGCATCCGACACGAAATTATCCTCCCTAAGGGCGCGTGCCGCAATGGCGAGCGCCAAAGAAAAAGGGCGCCACGATGGGCGCCCTTGATCTCTTCACAATCGGTAGGCCTCAGCTATCCAGGAAGCTTCTAAGCTTGCGCGAGCGGCTCGGGTGCTTGAGCTTGCGCAACGCCTTGGCTTCGATCTGGCGGATACGCTCGCGGGTGACCGAGAACTGCTGGCCGACTTCCTCGAGCGTATGGTCGGTGTTCATGCCGATGCCGAAGCGCATGCGCAGCACACGCTCCTCGCGCGGCGTCAGCGAGGCGAGCACGCGCGTGGTGGTCTCGCGCAGATTGGCCTGGATCGCCGCGTCGATCGGCAGGATCGCCATCTTGTCCTCGATGAAGTCGCCCAGATGCGAATCCTCCTCGTCGCCGACCGGCGTTTCGAGCGAGATCGGCTCCTTGGCGATCTTCAGCACCTTGCGCACTTTTTCGAGCGGCATTGCGAGCTTCTCGGCCAGTTCCTCCGGCGTCGGCTCGCGGCCGATCTCGTGCAGCATCTGGCGCGAGGTGCGCACGATCTTGTTGATCGTCTCGATCATGTGCACCGGAATGCGGATGGTGCGCGCCTGGTCGGCGATCGAACGCGTGATCGCCTGCCTGATCCACCATGTCGCGTAGGTCGAGAACTTGTAGCCGCGGCGATACTCGAATTTGTCGACGGCCTTCATAAGGCCGATATTGCCTTCCTGGATCAGGTCGAGGAACTGCAGGCCGCGATTGGTGTATTTCTTGGCGATGGAGATGACGAGGCGCAGATTGGCCTCGACCATTTCCTTCTTGGCGATAGCCGCTTCGCGCTCGCCCTTCTGCACCTGGTTGACGATCTTGCGGAATTCCAGGATCGAGATGGCCGTTTCCGTGGCCAGATTCTGGATCTCGGCGCGCAGGTCCCTGATCGCGTCCTTCTCGTTCTTGGTGAACTCCTTCCAGCCGCGCGAGGTCAGATTGGCAATTGAGCGCGTCCAGTTCGGGTCGAGCTCGGAGCCCTGATATTCCTTCAGGAACTCCTCGCGGCGCACGCCATAGCTTTCGGCGAGACGCAGAAGCTTGCCCTCGTTCTGCACCAGGCGCTTGTTGATGTCGTAGAGCTGCTCGACCAGCGCCTCGATGCGCGCCGTGTTGAGCGACAGCGACTTCACCGCCTTGATGAGCTGATCCTTCAGCTCCTTCAAGCGGCGGTCCTGGCTGGGCGACAGCGTGCCGGCCGCGGCCAGCCGGTTCTCGACCTGCTGATCCTGCAGCTTGCGCAGCTTCTTGTAGGTGTCGGCGATGACGTCGAGCGTTTCCATGACCTGCGGGCGCAGCTCGGCTTCCATTGCCGCCAGCGACAGGCTGGCCTCGTCCTCGTCCTCCTCGTCGTCATCTCCGATGCCGCGCGTGTCGGCGCCGACATTGGTGATGTCGTCTTCATCGTCGCGTCCGCGGCGCGGCTTTTCCTCGACCTTGGGCGCTTCCTCGACGCGCTCCACCACCGGCGCCTGCTTGGCCTCGGGGCCGGCATAGGTGGCTTCGAGGTCGATGATCTCACGCAGCAGGATCTTGGATTCGTTGAGCTCGTCGCGCCAGATGATGATGGCCTGGAAGGTCAGCGGGCTTTCGCACAGGCCCGCGATCATCGTCTCGCGGCCGGCCTCGATGCGCTTGGCGATGGCGATTTCGCCCTCGCGCGACAACAACTCGACCGAACCCATTTCGCGCAGGTACATGCGCACCGGATCGTCGGTGCGGTCGGTCGGCTCTTTCTTCGTGGTTGTGGCGGCGACGGCGGTGCCGGTCTGCTCGGCCAGCTCGTTGGCGTCTTCCTCGGCATCCGCCGCGGTGTCGCCGGCCTCGGCCTCTTCGCCCTGCTCGTCGTCCTCGACGACGTTGATGCCCATGTCGGACAGCATCGCCATCGTGTCCTCGATCTGCTCGGAGGTCACTTCCTCGGAGGGCAGCACCGAATTCAGCTCGTCCATGGTGACATAGCCGCGCTTCTTGGCGGCCTTGATCATCTTCTTGACAGCATCATCGGAAAGGTCGAGCAGAGGGCCATCGGTGGCGCCTTCGCGTTCGGTCTCGACCTCTTCCTTTTCCTTTGTCGCCATAGTCTTTATCTTCTCCTAGCGGCCCGACATCGAGGCCGCGCAAGCTGTCGGACCGGTCAAATCGGCTGGGCTCGCTTTTGCAACGCGCTTCACCGGGCCAATAACTGCATCATCTCTTTGTTGGTGCCCTGTCGTCGCCCAGAACCGGTTCCATTTTTGGGCGACATGCATTAAGTCCAGATTAACCCTGATATCTGTGGCAGGCTGGCTGCCTGTCCAGTGACCAAGACCTCACATCGCTGCTTTTCCCGTCGACGCGGGTGCGGGTTAACGTTTCGAATCGTCCTGATTCCGCCATTCTGCCGGAAGGTCAAGCGCCTCTCGCATGATTCGCATGAAAAAAGCGAATCAATTACCCGACTTAGCGCGGTCCGGCTCTAGAAGATCCATGACAACGCCGTCATTCCTGCACTTGCTGGCATGAGCCCGTCCCAACCCTCGGGCCGAAATGAGCTCCGCCTTTCTTCTGCTGGAGTATGATCGTTCCCGAAAACCGGGTCCCGCTTTTCGGAACCATGCTTCAGGCCCGACCAGCCCTGCCCGACGAAACACCGAAACCTTCGATCAGCGCTTCCGTCGCTTGTACATCCCGAAATTGCGCTTGAATTTCGATCAGATGGCGGAAATTCTCGTCCGAAGGATCCGCATCCATCGCCGCTTCCGCCTGTTTCAGCTCCTTATGTAAGGTGCGCGCGCTACGCTGCAAGTGCAGCGCCTGGTTCAGAGCGTCGCGGGCATCCTCGAGCGCTGCCGTCTCCAGCGCCGGCCACTGCCGCGCCCGCCTGATCAGGCCGACGGCACGCTCCCAGATCTCGGCGCAGCCGGCGCGTTCGATCGTCGCCACCACGGCGTGGCGGTCATTGGCCATGTCATGTGCCATCGCGTCGAGGATGGCGCCGTGCAGCCGCTTCAGCTCGGAATTGGCGAGATCGAGGAACTCGACATGGGCGAAATTCTCGTCGATCAGCGCCGGGTGGTTGACCAGTGCGACGATGATCGTCGCCTCGCGCACCGACATGCCTTCGCTGCCGCGCTTGACCAGTGCCGACTGGCCGAGGCTTTCCGTGATGGCGATGCGACCACCGCCGGCTTTGGCGAATTGTCCGCCGGGAGCGGGCGCCTTGCCCTGCCCCGGTTTCCAGTCCGGACGACCTTGCCGCGTTCCGCGCTGAGAACCGAAGAAGCTAAGCACGCGCTCGCGCATCTCCTGCTGGTAGTGATATCGCAGGCTTTCATCACGGATGCGGCTGGTCAGTTCGCGCAGCCGCTTCTCCAGTTCGGCCCGCCGCTCCGGCGTGTCGAAGACGCCGCCCGCCGTCTCGCGCATCCATAACAGATCGGCAAGAGGACGCGCTTCCGCCAGCACGGCGCGGAAGGCATCCGGCCCCTCCGCCTTGACCAGGTCGTCGGGATCCTTGCCCTCGGGCAGCAGCGCGAAACGCGCGGTGCGCCCGGCCTGGACTACGGGCAGCACCATGTCGGCGGCCCGCCATGCCGCCTTCAGCCCGGCCTTGTCGCCGTCGAAGCACAGCACCGGCTCGGCGGCCATACGCCACAACAGTTCGAGTTGGTTTTCGGTAAGCGCCGTGCCGAGTGGCGCCACGACATTCTCGAAGCCGGCCTGCGCCAATGCGATGACATCCATATAGCCTTCGACGGCGATGACCGTGCCGCCCTTGGCCAGCGCTTTTCGCGCGCGGGCGAAATTGTAGAGCACGTTGCCCTTGTGGAAGAGCTCGGTATCGGGCGAGTTCATGTATTTGGCGAGCGCATCCGGCGCCAGCGCTCGCCCGCCGAAAGCGATGATCTTGCCGCGCGAATCCGGAATCGGGAACATGATGCGGTCGCGGAACCAGTCATAGGAAACCGGAATGTCGTCGCCATGGCGCACCAGCCCACAGGCCTCGATATCGGCCTTCGGCACGCCCTTTGCGGCCAGATGCTCCTTCAGCGCATTGCGGCTGTCGGGCGCATAGCCCAGCCGGAACGCATGCTGCGTCGCAGGCGTCAGTCCGCGGTCGCGCAGATACGCACGGGCTTTGGCGCCCTCCGCGCCCTGTAGCCGCTCCTGGAAAAAGGCAGTCGCCATTTCCATGACGTCGGTAAGGCTGGCGCGTTCCTTCTCGCGCCGCTCCTCCTGCACGTCGCGAACCGGCATCGGCACGCCGGCCATGTCTGCAATCTTCTCGACCGCCTCGGGAAAGCTCAGTCCGTCAAGTTCGGTCAGGAACTTGAAGTGATCGCCCGAGACCGAGCAGCCGAAACAATGGTAGCGGCCCTTCTTGTCCTCGCAATGGAAGGATGGGCTCTTCTCGCCATGAAACGGGCAGCAGGCCCAATAATCGCCGCGTGACGCATTGGTCTTCTTGCGATCCCAGGCGACGCGCTGGCCGATGACCTGCGAAATCGGCACGCGGTCGCGTATCTCGTCGAGGAAGGCGGGCGGAAAGCGCATCGGGGAACTCGTTTATCCCCCATATAATCATGCCCGCGAAGTCCGGCGACCCCTAATGCTGACGATGCCCGGTTTCCACAGGGCAAAAGGAAAGGCGGCCGTTGCGGGCCGCCCTTCCTCCAGTCTGGCACTATCGGGACTTTACTGCGCGGCGATGGCGCCAAAGATGATGCCGGAGAGGGCGCCGACCAGCACATAGTCATTGCCGACGCGGATCCATTCCTGGCCACGGCCCGGGCGATGCAGGCCGTAGCGACCATAGTCGCGGACCGGCTGATGCTGCCGCCAGCCGGAATATTTCTGGCCATTGCGCCAGTTGTTCCGCTTCACGACGACCTTCTTTTGAATGATACGCTTCTGGATAACGCGCTTCTGGATGACGCGCTTCCTGACATCCCGGTTGGTGGGCTTCTGCCAATCGACATTGGTATAGTTCGACCGCGGCGCGACCGGCGCATTGAGCGGTGCGGCCTGGCCCGTCAGGGACGTGGCGGCCAACATCGAGAAAGCAAGACCGGAAAGAACAATGCGCTTCATGAAGGAATCTCCTTGGTTGTCAATGCCGCAGAAATAGCCGTCGAAGAATGAACCGAAACTGAACATGAGCATTACAATTCCGTAATAAATCCGAAGCTTTAGGCCGATTGGTTGAACATCCTCGCAAATTCCGGGCGAAGGGCGGGGGGCAACATCGGCCGATCCGCTGCGTCAGGGCGGCGGGGCTCATGCAACCATTTCGGCATCCGTCCATTCTCCGACACGGCCCGTCGCGCGCGGAGAGCCCTTGAAATCGACAAATTTTTATTATCCGGCTAAAATATTCGAGCTATTATCGGCCAACGTCATGATCATGATTCGCACCCCTCGTCCTTCCCCCGGCCGCCGCGCTGCCCGTGTCTCCGGCTTTGTCCGTATCGGTGCGCCGCAATGAGCGGCTCCGTGGTTCTTCTGCATCTGGCCGGGGCCGTGGCGCTGATGTTGTTTGCCACGCGCATGGTGAAGACCGGCGTCGAGCGCGCCTATGGCGACGTGCTGCGCCACAAGCTGCGCGCCACCATGCGCAATCCTGTCATGGCGGTGCTGGCCGGCACCGGCCTCGCTATAGCGCTGCAGAGCTCCACCGCCGTCACGCTGCTGGTCGGCTCCTTCGCCGGCTCCGGCATCGTCTCGGGCGCGGCCGGGCAACTGGCCGTACGCGGCGCCGAGATCGGTTCGGCTCTGGTGGTCAAGCTGCTCACCTTCGATCTCACGCTGCTGGTGCCGCTCTGCCTGATCACCGGCACGGTCATGTTCATGGCCACCGAGCGGCGCGACTGGCGCCAGACCGGTCGCATCCTGGTCGGCATCGGCCTTTTGATCCTGTCGCTGGAAATGATCGGTCAGGCATCCGAGCCGCTGCGCAACAGCCAGTTAATGCCGGTCATCATCAATTACTTCTCCGGCGATTCCATCACCGCCTATCTACTGGCGGCGCTGATCACCTGGCTGTTCCAGTCGAGCATCGCCGCGGTCCTGTTGATGGCGACGCTGGCGGGCCGCGGCCTGATCACGCCCGAACTCGGCGTCGTCCTCATCCTGGGCGTCAATCTCGGTTCGTCGATCATCGCGCCCATGCTGACCCGCTCCTCCGGCCCCGAAGTGCGCGTCGTGCCGATCGGCAACCTCTTGATGCGCGGGCTTGGCTCGCTGGTCATGCTGATCCTGGTCATGATCTTCAGGCCGCATTTCGCGTTCCTTGGCGCGACGGCAGCGGACCAGATCGTCAATGCCCACATCCTGTTCAATGTGCTGATCCTGCTCGCCGGCCTACCGCTGGCGGGTCTCGTCTACCGCGCCTCGGAGAAGATCGTGGCGCTCGGCACCAAGGCGCCAGCCGCCACGCTTGACGTGGTCGAACTCTCGGCGCTCAACGAAAGCGCACTCGACGTGCCGAGCCAGGCGCTGGCCAATGCCACCCGCGAGGTGGTGCGGGTCTGCGAGACGGTCGAGATCATGCTCAAGCGCATCATCGAGCTCTACGAGAGCGCCGATGCCGACAAGATCAAGGCGCTGGCCGCCCTTGACGACCGCGTCGACCGCAAGCACGCGGCGATCAAGCTCTATCTCGCCAAGGTCACCAAGAACCCGCTCACCGAGGACGAGGCGTTGCGCTGCCAGGAACTGATCGGCGCCTGCGTCAAGCTGGAGCAGGTCGGCGACATCATCGTGCGCAACATGCTGGTGCACGTGAAGAAGAAGTTCGACCGTGGGCTGGAATTCACCGACGAGGGTTGGAGCGAGCTGTGCGCCTTCCACGCCTCGGTGCTCGCCAATGCGCGGCTTGCCTTCAACGTGCTGGTGTCGCGCGATGCCGAGACTGCGCGTCAATTGGTGCTGGAGAAGGAACGGCTGCGCGAGGCCGAAAAAGAGACCAGCGCCAGCCATTTCCTGCGGCTACGCGAAGGCACTGCCAAAAGCGTCGAGACCAGTTCCATCCACCTCGACACCATCCGCGATCTCAAACAGATCAACTCGCTGCTGGCATCGATGGCCTATCCCGTGCTGGAAGAACGCGGCCTCCTCGGCGGATCCAGGTTGAAGGCGAGCTGATCAACGACATCTCTCCCTTCTTTGAGACACCTCATCCCACCTCGCTTTGCGACGCCACCTCCCAACAAACAAGGGCAGAAGGAAGAGCGCCGCACTCCGCCGAAAAAATTGTATTGCGGCAGAATTGCATGGCGTCGGTCCTTCGGCGGCAAAATTGCCATTGCCGCGTTTCCATCGCTCGGGCTAGGCATATCAGCCAAAGCTTTCGGAGGAGATCGATGGACACCCATTCGCGCAGTTTCGCCAAGGCGCTTTCGTGGCGCGTGACCGGCACCATCGATACGATGATCATCTCGCTGGTGGTGACCGGAAGCGTCAAGCTGGCGGCCGCCATCGGCGTGACAGAAGTCTTCACCAAGTCGCTGCTCTATTATTTTCATGAGCGGGCATGGCTGAAGGTTCCTTATGGACGCAAGACCCCGTTCTGAACCCGGGGTCAAGATTTTGAACCCGGAGATCAAGAAAAGCTAAAGCGGCGACAAAAATTTCTGGATTGCCGGCAGCGCGCATCCGTGGTTTGAGGCCTGCATTCGAGGATTTAATTCCCGCCATGTCGCTTCCGCTCATCGCCCTGTTCATCGCTGCCTTCGCTTTCGGCACCACCGAATTCGTCATCGCCGGCGTGCTGCCGCAGGTGGCGCAAGGGCTTGGCGTTTCGGTTCCGACATCGGGCTATCTCGTCTCCGGCTATGCCTGCGGCATTGCCATCGGCGGTCCGCTTCTGGCACTTGCCACCAAGTCCTTGCCGCGCAAAACCTTGCTGCTCGGCCTCGCGGTCGCCTTCACCATCGGTCAGGCGGCCTGCGCGCTGGCGCCCGACTTCACCTCGATGCTGCTTCTGCGCATTGCCGTCGCAGTCGCGCATGGCGCTTATTTCGGCGTCGCCATGGTGGTGGCGGTCGGGCTGGTGCGCGAGGACCAGCGCGGCATGGCGGTGGCCGTCATCCTGTCGGGCCTCACCGTCTCCAACGTGATCGGCGTGCCGGCGGGCACTGCCATCGGCAACATCTGGGGCTGGCGCGCGACCTTCTGGGTTATGTGCGCATTGGGCGTGGCGGCCACGCTTGCCATGGCAGCCCTTTTGCCGCGCACCACAGGTTATCAGGCCAAACCCGCCGGCCTCGCCCGCGAGGTCCGCGTGCTTGCCCGCCAGCAGGTCTGGACCTCGCTGATCCTGATGCTGATGCTGATGATCGGCCAGTTCGGCCTGTTCACCTACATCACCCCGACATTGATCGAGATCACCGGCCTCGACGAGAACCTGGTGCCCTGGGTGCTCTTGCTCAACGGCGTCGGCGCCACGCTTGGCGTCTTCCTCGGCGGCAGGCTAGCCGACTGGAAGCTGATGCCCTCGCTGATCACCATGCTGGCCCTGCAGGCGGTGACGCTTGCGGTGATCTATGCCGTCAGCCCCTATCCCGTGCCGATGATCGTGGCGATCGTCATCTGGGGCGGCCTCAACTTCGCCATCGGTACGCCGATTCAGACCCGCATCCTGTCCTGGACTGCGGATGCCTCGAACCTGGCCTCCTCGCTGATCCCATCCGGCTTCAATGTCGGTATAGCGCTCGCGGCATCGCTCGGTGCTGCCATGCTCAATGGCGGTTACGGTTATCGCAGCCTGCCGCTGCTTGGCGCTGTGGCGATGCTCGTCGCCGTCGCGGTGGCGCTCGCCTCGCACATCTGGGAGTGGCGCAGCAACGCCACGCCACCGCTGACGGCAGCGGCTGAGTAGATTATCCGCGTCAGGACATCCACCACCGATCATGCCTGATCCGGGCGTCCACCGGCGCAAGCACGACGCGATGAACAGTCATGTCTCGCCCGGCGGCTGCGCAGCTCCAACGCATTACAGATCGATGCGGAACCGCAGGCTCTCCGCTCCGCCATAGGCGGCATCTTCGAGGAAACGTTCGACCAGTCTGCCGCCGTTGGCCAGGATCACTTTGTGCGAGGCCGGATTGCCAGGTTTTGCGGTGATGTCGACATGAGCCAGGCCGACCGCCCTCGCCTCATCCAGCATAAGCCGCAGCGCTTCCGTCGCGTAGCCGCGTCGCTGTTTCCACGGCACCACGGCGTAGCCGATATGGCCAAGCACGTGCGGCGGCAGCGCCGACGTGCCCTTCTGCCAGCGCAGGCCGATCGAGCCTGACGTCTCGCCGTCCCACATCCAGCGCCTGAAGCCCGGCAGGCGCGGGACCTGTCTGCCGTCAGGCAAGGTGATCGGCGGCCCCTTGGCCTCGGGATCATCGAGGCTGGCCAGGAACGCCGCCGGATCCTCCTCGATTGCGGCAAGCTGCTCGCGAGCTGCCTCCATGAGCCGTACATTGTCGGGCGACCAGCCGCGCTCGAGCGCAGCCTTGTAGGACGCCAGATGCTTGAGCCCGGGCTTGACGATTTCGATCATGATCCATGCTCCCTCGCAGGCCAAGCAGGCATAGCGATGGCCACTGGAACGCTCAAGCGGGCTGGAAGCGGATCGCGCCCTTGTTGAGGAAACACGCTTTGCTGAACAGCGACAGATCCAGCGGGTTCGGTAGCCGAACGTCGCTGATATCGGGAAACGGCTTCGTTGACGGATCGTAGGAGCGGTCGATCTGCGAGATGAAGACCAGGATCACGCCCCTGTCACGCGCAAAAGCCTTCAATGTCCGGACCTGGTCCATCAGCTCCGGATTGTCCCGCTTCTGGTCGAGCAGTTGCAGATAGTCGATGACCGCGAGCGTCCCACGCGCCACCGATCCCAACACCTCGACGATGTAGTCGGCGCTGATGGCTTCGGAAGTGTCGGACGCGAACAATCGGTCGAACTGGGCGGGGTCCGCCCCGATGGCGCGAAACCGGTCCAGCACATCGCGATGCGTGTATTCCAACGAGAAGAACACGCTGCGATGGCCACGCTTCATGGCTTCGACCGCGAGTTCGAGGCTCATCAGCGTCTTGCCGTGGCCTGGTCGCGCACCGACCAGAACCAGGTCGCCGGGCATCAGCCGCGAGAACAGCCTGCCGGCGGCCGTCGTCTCGGCTGCCTTGGCCGCAAGCAGACTCCAACTCGCAAAACCTTCGCGGGCTGCAACACGGTCAAGCGCCTGATGGAGCGGAATCTTCTCCTTGCGGGACAACAGCCTGGCTTGACGCTTCAGATGGTAAATGGGCGCAATCATCGCAAACCTCCTGGTGCGAGCAGTCTTCGCAACCCTCCTTATGCTTGGTGCTCGAACAGTCGGTTCGATGATCGGATTGCCCCGCATGAATGATGCTTTCCCGACGGAGGGAGGAGGCGTGGGCGCGCCGGAATCAGACAATACCCCAATGCTGACGGGTCGAAAACGCGCATACGTGCCGGGAATGCTGAACAAGATGTGTTTCGCCGGCCGGCATAAGCCGATTTATGATCGTGCCGGGGGTGATTCACCGCCAAAACACAAACGCTTCGACAGGAGAACGGGTCTGGTGCGGTTGAGATCTATCCCGCTGGGTGTCGTCGCCAGCCTCTTCCTCGTTGTCGTCGCTTTGACGGCACGGTCCTCTGCCGCGCCCTCGGCCATTCCGGCCTGGCTGCAGGCCCATGTCGGCGAAGGTGATGGCCAGATCTCAGCTGTGGTCCTGGAGCGGGCCCGATCGCTTTACCTGAAGAAAGTCGGCGCAGGAGCCGTTAACAATCCCTGCTACTTCGCCATGGATGCGACGCGCCCTAGCGATCTGGGCAACAACAAACTGGGTCACCGTTATTACATCATCTGCGAGGCCAGCCAGGCGTTTCGCGCGGTTTCGGCGGGCCACGGCAGCGGCCGGAATCTGAAGGGCGTCGCCGATTTCGCCAATGGCAAGCGCTGCGCGAAGAACTTCGGCAATGCGCTGGATTCGTCACTGACCTCCGGCGGCGCCTATATGACCGGCGAGGCGAAAACCTCGTTCAAAGGCTATTATCGCACTGCCGCGAAGCAGGACGTGGCTTTCATGCGTACCTTCGTGCAGTTCGATGGCGAGGGCGAGGCCGCGAACGCCAGGCAGCGCGTGATCGGCGGGCATCCGGCGGAAGTGTTGAAGGGAATGTGTCTTC
The DNA here is from genome assembly GCF_006440475.1 of Mesorhizobium sp. B2-6-1. Lineage (NCBI taxonomy): Bacteria > Pseudomonadati > Pseudomonadota > Alphaproteobacteria > Hyphomicrobiales > Phyllobacteriaceae > Mesorhizobium > Mesorhizobium sp. B2-6-1. The sequence goes on along the minus strand of NZ_VFUH01000012.1, from coordinate 181,696 downwards.
GCAAAGACCGGGCCAGTTCGCATGCCGACCATGACGGCTACGTGCCGTTCGGCAAGCTGGTGGATTATGCCGGCGGCCGCAGCAATGGCTGCACCAGTTGGTCGGCGGCGGATGCGCAGCAGATCATCCCGATGGTAAAGGACAATCCGACGACGCTCTACATCTACCCTGAATCGCGCGACATCGCCGCCGTTGCGCAAATCGTGGCGGCGGGCCGTTCGCTGTCGGACGCTGGCCCCTATTGGAACGCATCCTGCCTGAAGGAAATCGGCACGCCGAAATTCTGGCCGCGAAAGACGCTCGAGCCGATCATTGCCCAATACAGGAAGGACCACCCGGCACCGCCGCCGCAGCCGGTGCCGATCTGCAAGGAGCCGTGAGGTCCGTCCCGGCTCCGGGGATGCGGGGTCTACGGGATCGCATCCCTCAGCGCAGAAAATCGAACACCGCCTGCATGAAACCGGATGGATATTCGACATTCGACAGGTGAACCGCCGGCAGGACGACCAGTTTCGCGCCGGGCACCGCCGCGGCGATCAGTTCGCTGTGGCTGGCCGCCGTCACCGTGTCGTGCTCGCCGGCGATCACCAGCGTCGGCCGCGAGATCAGCGCCACGGTGCGGCGAAGGTCGGCGTCGCGCACCGCCGCAAAGAGGCCCGCCAGGCCTTGCCGGTCGATGGCGAGCAGCATGGCGCGAAATTCCTCGATGACGGGCTCGTTGGCCGCCACCATTTTTGCCGGGAACCAATTGTTGAGGAACGTTTCGGCGGTTTCGGCCATGTCGGGCGCCTGCCGGACGGCGGCAATGCGCTCGTCGAAATAGCTTGCCGGTCCGAGATGCGACGAGGTGTTGCTCAGGATCAGCCGGTCGATCCGCTCCGGCGCGTGGATGCCGAGCCATTGCCCGACGAAGCCGCCCAGCGACAGGCCGAGGAAATGCACGCGGCCAAGGCCGAGCGCGTCGAGCAGTTCGATCACGTCGCCGCCGAGCCGATCGAGCGAATAGGCGCCGGCCGGCACGCTCGATCCGCCATGGCCGCGAAAATCATAGCGCAGAAGATGGAAATGCCTGGACAACTCGCCGACCTGTCCATCCCACATATGCAGTGTGGTGCCGATGGAGTTCGACAGCATCAGCACCGGGTTTGCCGCATCGCCGTCGAAGCGGTAGGCGATGCGCGTGCCATCGCCAACAGTTACGAAATTCGCCTCATTCATGATGAAAGATCCTTCTGGAAGGGTTGAATGAGACAGAGCGTAGCCATGTCGTTGTTTTGTTGATATTACAAAGTCAGGACAATCTCTGTAATCAAAGCTGACATGGCTGACTTCACCTTGCACGACCTGCAGTGCTTCGACGCCGTGATCCGCACCGGCGGCTTTCAGCCGGCGGCGGCCCTGTTGCATCGTTCACACCCGGCTGTATTCGCCGCTGTCGCCAAGCTGGAACGGCAGCTCGACCTCGTTCTCCTGGACCGCAGCGGCTATCGCGTGCGCCCGACCGAGGCCGGGCTGTCGTTCCACCGCCGGGCGCAATCGCTGCTGCGCGAACTGGAAGGCCTGCGCGTGCATGCCGCCCAGCTCTCGATGGGCGAAGAAAGCGAAATTCATGTGGTGATCGGCGACCTATGCCCACGACCGCAGGTGCTGGGCCTGCTCGGGCGGTTCTTCGCGCAATGTCCCGGCACGCGTCTGCACCTGCACTTCGAGGCCGTCGGCGGCCCTTGGGAACGCCTTTTCGACGACGAGGCCGATCTGGTCCTGCACTGGATCGACAAGGGCGATGCGCGGGTGGAATGGATCGATTTGTGCAAGGTGCCGTTCATTCCCGTGGTGGCACCGGGCTTTCTGCCGGAGCGCATCGAGCCGCCGATCACACCCGACCAGATGCAGGCGCTCACCCAATGCGTGATGCGCGACACTGCCCGCCATTCACCGCAACAAGACTACTTCATGGTCGAAGGCGCGCCGCAATGCCTGGTCGCCGACCAGGGCATGAAGAAGGAGATCATCCTGCAGGGCCTCGGCTGGGGCCACCTGCCACGCTTCCTGATCGAGGAGGAGCTGCGTGATGGACGCCTGCGGTCCATCGCCGGCCCTCATATGCCGGGCCGCACCGACGAACTGGTGGTTGCGCGTCGCCGCGACCGTCCCCACGGGCCGGTCGCCAACCGTTTGTGGGATCATATCCAGCAGGAGGCGCCAGCATTGCGCCACGCGTTGGAGCCCCAGAAGGTTGTTTTATAGGCAGGCGAGCGCTGGCGCTCGCGCTCGACGCGCCGACTATTGCAAAAGCCCCTTGATGATGCCGCTTGCCTTGCCGAAATCCATCTGGCCGGCATATTTCTGCTTCAGTGCCGCGATCACCTTGCCCATGTCCTTCTGGCTGGCGGCACCGGTCGCCGCGATCGCCTCGCGCGCCGCGGCGGTGATGGCGGCATCGTCGAGCTGCGTCGGCAGGAAATCGCGGATGATCTCCATCTCGCTGCGCTCCTGCGCGGCCAGTTCCGGACGCTTGCCGTCTTCGAAGGCCTTGGCCGATTCTTCGCGCTGCTTCACCATCTTGGCCAGGATCTGCAGGATCGCCTCGTCGCTGGCCGGTTCCTTGCCGGCACCGCGATTGGCGATATCGCGATCGTGGATGGCGGCTTGGATCAGCCGCAATGTCGGCAGCCGGTGCTTGTCCTGCGCCTTCATCGCGCTCTTCAGGGATTCGGCGATTTTTGCGCGCATCGTGCTCTCTCCTTCGGTCGGCGCGGACAATAGCGCCCGGTGCGGACCAACGCAAACCCTGATATGTCGAGGCAAGCCTATGATATTGCTCAATGAAATAAATCGTAGCGGCATTTCCCATCATCATTGACCGACCTGCTCCCTTCCCCTATGTACTGGGCCTTGCATGAACTGAAGCTTGAGTGCGTGGAGGCAGCGAATTCGCCGCTCCGCGCCGTTTGCCGCGCAAATAGCCCGCCGGGCCTGTTTGAAGCGCGCGGCCTGATAGGAGTGCCGCCATGGCCGACACCGCGTCCACCCCCGCTTGGGCCACCGAGAAACCGACGGCATTGCTGGTGCTGGCCGACGGCACCGTCATTGAGGGTCGCGGTCTCGGCGCAACGGGTTCGGCGGTCGCCGAGGTCTGCTTCAACACCGCGCTTACCGGCTATCAGGAGATCCTGACCGATCCGTCCTATGCCGGCCAGATCGTCACCTTCACCTTCCCGCATGTCGGTAATATCGGCACCAACGGCGAAGACATCGAGGACCTCAATCCGGCTGCTCGCGCCGGTGCCGTCGGCGCCGTGTTCAAGGCCGATGTCACCAATCCCTCCAACTACCGCGCTGCCGGCCATCTCGATCAATGGCTGAAGAAGCGCGGCATCGTCGCCCTCTCGGGCATCGACACCCGCGCGTTGACCGCGTTGATCCGCGAAAAGGGCATGCCCAACGCCGTTATCGCGCATGCGCCCGACGGCGTCTTCGATCTTGACGACCTGAAACGCCGCGCCGCCGCGTGGTCCGGCCTGATCGGCCTCGACCTCGCCAAGGAGGTCACGTCAGGCCAGTCCTCGGTGTGGCGCGAGACGCCTTGGGTGTGGGACGAGGGCTTTGGCGAACAGGACGAGCCCTCCATGCATGTCGTCGCCATCGACTATGGCGTCAAGCGCAACATCCTGCGCCTGCTTGCGGGGCTTGGTGCCAAGGTGACCGTGGTTCCGGCCAAGACCGGCGCCGAGGAAATCCTCGCCATGCAGCCGGACGGCATCTTCCTGTCCAACGGCCCCGGCGACCCTGAAGCCACCGGCGCCTACGCCGTGCCGGTCATCCAGGACCTGCTCAGGACCGAGATTCCGGTGTTCGGTATCTGCCTCGGCCACCAGATGCTGGCGCTGGCGCTGGGCGGCAAGACCGCCAAGATGCATCAGGGCCATCACGGCGCCAACCATCCGGTCAAGGACCACACTACAGGCAAGGTCGAGATCGTCTCGATGAACCACGGCTTTGCCGTCGACGCCGACTCGCTGCCGTCAGGCGTCGAGGAAACCCATGTCTCGCTGTTCGACGGCTCGAATTGCGGCATCGCGCTGACAGGCCGGCCGGTATTCTCGGTCCAGCACCACCCCGAGGCCTCGCCCGGCCCGCAGGATTCGCATTATCTGTTCCGCCGCTTCGTCAACCTGATCCGCGAAAAGCGCGGCGAGGAACTGCTGGCCGAACGGGCTTAGTTCCGACAGATCCTCATATTCGTGCCCCATCTTCCGCGACGCCTTTGGTGACGGTTCCGAGTGCCGCAGGCCTCGCCACTTTCGTAACGAAGACAACGAGCGCCAGCACTAGGAAAACCGCGCCAACCAGGTAAGGCGCACCGCCGAAGGTCACTGGCGCGCTTGGCCCGGTGAACCAGGAAAAGATCGCGGTATAGAGCAGCGGCGTGACGATCGATGTGATCGAGAAGATCGACGTCATCGCGCCTTGTAATTCACCCTGCGCCGAAGGCGGCACCTTGGCGGCGGCGAGGCTCCTGAGCGGCGGGTCGGCCAGCGCTTCCAGGCAGCCGACGACGATCACCGCATAAATCATCCAACCCTGCGTCGCGAAGGCGTAGCCGAAAGCACTGAGCGCCGTGAACGCCAGACCGATCACCGCCGTCCTCCACTCGCCAAGCCTGGGAATGATGCGTGGCAGCACCGTTGCCATGACGATGGCTCCGCACAGGCCGAAAGCGCCGAGCGAAAAACCGATCTGCTGCTCGTTCCAGCCATAGCGATAGTTGGAGACGAACGACCAGACCGCCGGATACATCATGTGGCCGAGCGTCATCAGGAAGAAGACGAGCCCGATCCAGCCAATGCCTTGATATTGGCGCATCTGCAGAAGCGTGCCGACTGGGTTGGCGCGCTTCCACTCGAAGCGGCGGCGGTGCTTTTCATCGAGCGTTTCGGGCAGCAGGAACAGCGCGATCAGGAAGTTCACCAAGGCAAGTCCGGCGGCGAAATAGAACGGCACGCGCGGCCCGAAGGTGCCGAGCAGTCCGCCAAGGACGGGCCCGATGACGAAGCCGACGCCGAAGGCGATGCCGAGCAGGCCGAAATTCTTGGCCCGGTTCTCATCGTTCGAGATGTCGGCGATGAAGGCTGATGTGGTCGAATAGCTGGCGCCCGAAATGCCGGCCAGCACGCGCCCGATGAACAGCATCGGGTAGGACCAGGCTATGGCGCAGATCAGATTGTCGATGGAAAACGTCAGCACGGAGGCGAGAAGGATCGGCCGCCGGCCGAACCGGTCGCTCAACCCGCCCATGACGGGCGCGAAGAAGAACTGCATGGCCGCATAGACGAAGAACAGCCATCCGCCCTCGATCGCCGCCTCCGAGACGCCGACGCCGGTCAATTCTTGCAGGTAGGCCGGCAGCACCGGCATGATGATGCCGAATCCGATGATGTCGAGGAGCAGCGTCGTGAAGACGAGCGCAAGCCCCCGCTTGGCGGTTTTGGGATCGATCATGGTTTCGTCTGCTCCTTCCCGGCGCCTGGCGCGCAGGCGGAGGCACTTATAGGCGAGCAGGCCGTCAGGAACAATGAGGGAACAAGCAGGACGTTCGCATCCTGACACCCCCTGACGACATCCTTGCCGTCAGGTCACCCGTGAAAGAACCGGATGCTCAGATCGGGTTGTTGAACGTATCGCAGTCGGAAAGCTTGCCGCTCTTGTAGCCGCGCGCCAGCCAGGTCTGCCGCTGCGCCGACGTGCCGTGGTTGAAGCTTTCCGGCACTACGTAGCCCTGCATCTTCTTCTGCAGCGTATCGTCGCCGATCTGCCTGGCGGCATTGAGCGCGCTTTCCATATCGCCTTGCTCCAATATGCCCTTCTGCGCCGTGTAATGCGCCCAGACGCCGGCGAAGCAGTCGGCCTGAAGCTCGACGCGCACCGACATTTGATTGGCTTCGGCCTCGCCCATGCTTTGCCGCATCTGGTTGAATTTGGACATGATGCCGGTCAGATTCTGCACGTGATGGCCGACCTCATGCGCGATCACATAGGCCCGCGCGAACTCGCCCGAGGCGCCGAACTGCTGGTCCAGCTGCTGGAAGAATGTCATGTCGAGATAGACCTTGTGGTCGCCGGGGCAATAGAACGGTCCGGCCGCCGACGAGGCGAAGCCGCAGGCCGAGCGGATCTGCCCGCTGAACAGCACCAGCTTGGGGTCCTCATAGGTCAGTCCGTTGGCCTTGAAAATGCCTGTCCATGTGTCCTCGGTCTCGGCCAGCACGGTTGCCACGAACTGCTTCATCTCGTCGGAAGCCGGCGCACCGGTGCCCCCGCCCTGGCTGCCGCTGTTGTCCGTTATCTCGCCGCCGCCAGGCAGCAGGCCTCCACCGCCGCCGCTCAGCACCTGGATCGGATCGATGCCGAAGGCTTTCAGGCCGAAATAGAGCACGACGAGGATGATGATGGTCGAGATCGACATGCCGCCGCCGCTGCTGCCGCCGATCGGAATGCGGAACTGGCCGGGTCCGCCGCCACCAAATCCGCCGCCGCCGCTGCTGCGCTGGTCCTCGACATTGTCACTCTGACGACGGCCTCTCCAGAGCATGGCAACTCCCCGCGCTGCGAATTTACTGGTCGATCCGGCGCGAGGCCGGCTCCACCTCATAAACAATTATCTCAATGGTTGCGCCAAGTCACAGCATTTTTCGCAGCCGTGGCCGTGCTGGCATGTTGGCTCCGCTGCTCTGGCCGCGACTGTGGAATGTCTATGGCATCGCCGGCGAAACGAGCCAACGGCTTGGCAAAGTCCCTAGCCCGCCGTCATCGCCTTGCGGAACGCTTCCAGTGTCTCGGCACTGACATGGTGCTCTATGCCCTCGGCATCGATGCGCGCCGTCTCGGCGCTGACGCCGAGCGAACGCAAAAAAGCCTCCACCGTCTGGTGGCGAATGCGGCTCTCTTCCGCGACCTTGCGACCTGCTTCGGTCAAGAACACGCCGCGATAAGGCTTTCTGGAGACCAGCCCGTCGGCACACAGCCTGGTCAGCATCTTGGCCACTGTCGGTTGGGCGACCCCCAGCCTGGCCGCGATGTCGACCTGGCGAGCCTCGTTGCCGTCCTCGATCAGGTCGGCGATCAACTCGACATAGTCCTCGACCAGCGCGCTGCGGCGCGCTTCGCGCGTCTGCCGGAACCCTTCCGAATGGACATCGGCATCGGGCAGCGGCTCACGCGGGACCGGTCTGTTCTTCAGCGCCAATATGCGCTCCTCCTTGGCTGCCCGAAGATTGAATCGGCCCGCATTCATAGCACGGGCCCCCACAATCCTGGCGTTTATTTGCATTCGGGCCCAGGCGCAACCGCATCGCCGCCGCGTCGGAGCACGATCGATCACATCACAAAAGCATGATCAATGAAATATAGCATATTGCATAATGTTGAGCCGCGACATAGATAGGAGACATCATCCATTGCATCAAGCGGAATTCGCCATGTCCGAGACCGACGCCACCGCCATAGCCAGACCCGCGTGGCGGTTCGACAGGCCAGGCGACGAGCAGCCGAGTCTGCGCGAGGTCAATTCCTCGATCGCCGTGCCGAATTCGGGCGTCTGGTTCCGTCGCCTGTTTGCCTTCATGGGGCCGGGCTACATGGTCTCGGTCGGCTATATGGACCCGGGCAACTGGGCGACAGACCTCGCCGGCGGCGCCCAGTTCGGCTACACGCTGCTGTTCATCATCATGCTGTCCAACCTGATGGCGATCCTGCTGCAGGCGCTGGCCGCGCGTCTCGGCATCGCCACTGACCGCGACCTCGCCCAGGCCTGCCGCGCCTACTACCCGCGTCCGGTGAACTTCGTGCTGTGGATCGCCTGCGAGCTCGCCATCATCGCCTGCGACCTCGCCGAAGTGATCGGCACCGCGATCGCGCTGCAGCTCCTGTTCGGCATTCCGCTGATCGGCGGCGCCATGCTCACCGCGCTCGACGCCTTCCTGGTGCTTTTGTTGATGAACAAGGGCTTCCGCTATCTCGAAGCCTTCGTCATCGCGCTTCTGATCATCATCTTCAGCTGCTTTGCCATCCAGATCTTCGTCGCCGCGCCGCCGGCCGGCACGATCCTGCATTCGATGTTCGTGCCGTCATCCGAAATCGTCACCAATCCGGCGATGCTCTACATCGCCATCGGCATCATCGGCGCAACCGTCATGCCGCACAATCTCTATCTGCACTCCTCGATCGTGCAGACCCGCGCCTATGAACGCACCGACAAGGGCAAGCGCGACGCCATCAAATGGGCAACGACGGACTCGACCATCGCCCTGATGCTGGCCCTGTTCGTCAACGCCTCGATCCTGATCGTGTCGGCGGTCGCCTTCCACAACACCGGCCACCACGACGTCGCCGAGATCGGCCAGGCTTTCGAACTGCTGTCGCCGCTGCTCGGCCTGAGCATCGCCTCGATCCTGTTTGCCGTGGCGCTGCTTGCCTCCGGCCTGAACTCGACGGTGACCGCCACGCTTGCCGGCCAGATCATCATGGAAGGCTTCCTGCGCCTGCGCATCCCGCAATGGGCGCGGCGCCTGCTGACGCGCGGCCTCGCCATCATCCCCGTCGTGGTCGTCACCGCGCTCTACGGCGAAAAGGGCACTGGCCAGTTGCTGGTGTTCAGCCAGGTGATCCTGTCGATGCAGCTGCCCTTCGCGGTGATCCCGCTGGTCCAGTTCGTCTCCGACGGGAAGAAGATGGGCAATCTCGCCATTCCGCGCGGCGTTGCGGCGCTCGCCTGGGTGGTCGCCGCCATCATCCTGGTGCTCAACTTCAAGCTGCTCTACGACACGCTATTCGGGATCGGCTGAGATCGGCCGCGACAAAGACGCGACCCGCGCTATTTTTCGGTCTGTCATGACGACGATAGCCCAATCCCGAAGCTTCTATGCCAAGCTGATGGCTGCCCAGGCGCATTCCGCCGATCCGCGTCTTGAAGAGGTGTTCGCGGCCGTGCCGCGCGAGGCGTTTCTCGGTCCCGGCCCATGGACGATCGTCGCCGGCAAAGGCGTTATCGAGACGCCGAGCGCCGACCCGCGCTTCATCTACCAGAACGTGCTGGTGGTGCTCGATGCCGACAAGGGCATCAACAATGGCGAGCCGTTCCTGCACGCCATGTGGATCGGGAAACTCGCGCCCAGGCCCGGCGAGGCTGTCACTCACATCGGCGCCGGCACCGGCTACTACACCGCTTTGCTGGCCAGGTTGGTTTCACCTGGTGGCACCGTTGCCGCCTTCGAACTGGACGCCGATCTTGCCTCGCGGGCAAAGGCAAACCTTGCGGCCTACGAGAATGTCACTGTCATTCCTGGCGATGCCGTCACATCGGACTTGCCGCCATCGGATGCCATCTATGTCAATGCCGGCGTCGCGGCACCTCCACCCGGCTGGCTCAAGGCGCTGAAGCCGGACGGCCGCATGATCTTCCCGTGGCGCCCGGCCGAGCGCGTTCCCCTGGCCGTTCTGGTGACCCGCACCGAAAAAGGTTTTGCCTGCGACCCTTTCATGCGCTCCTGGTTCATCCCTTGCTCCGGCGCGTCGATTGCAAGCCCCGCGGCAAAAATCCCGACGCGCGACCAGGCCGCGCGCAGCCGCTCGATCTGGCTGACGGCGGACAAGTTGCCGGACCGCACCGCCACCGCGATCTTTGAGCATGTCTGGTTTTCGTCACGCAGCCTCGATGCGCGGCCTCGGGGCTGACGAACCGAAATTCGGCAGGGCCTGTCGGACGGCCAGCCAGTCATCCGTCCTTGGACTGAAGTCCGGCCCTGACGGCATGGATCGAAACAGGAGGAGCATCCCATGAGAAAGATCATAGCGGCGACATTCGTCAGCCTCGACGGCGTCATGCAAGCGCCGGGCGGCCCGGAGGAGGATCCCGTCGGCGGCTTCAAGTTCGGCGGCTGGACGTTCCACTATTTTGACGAAGTGGCGGGCGCGGCGATGGATGAACTATTCTCCAAGCCCTTCGCCCTCTTGCTCGGCCGCAGAACCTACGACATATTCGCCGCGTACTGGCCGTATCAGAAAGATCCGATCGCGGATGCCTTCAACCCTGCGAACAAATATGTGGCGACGCATCGTCCGGACTCGCTCACCTGGCAGAACACGCAATCGCTTGGGCCTGATATCGTCCCGGCGTTGCGCCGCCTCAAACAGGAAGATGGACCTGACCTGCTCATCCAGGGATCGGCCAATCTGATCCAGACCTTGCTCGCCAACGGGCTGATCGACGAGATTCGGCTGATGATCTTCCCGCTGTTGCTGGGCAAGGGCAAGCGGCTGTTCGGCGATGACGCGATGCCGGCTGCCTTCAAGCTGACCCGCTCGCAGACTTCCAGCACCGGCGTCATCATGGCGATCTACGAGCGCGCCGGCGAAATCAAGACCGGTTCCTTTGTCACGGGGGAGCCATCCGACGCCGAGCTCGAGCGGCGCAGGACCTGGAAGTAAACGCTTCTTTTCCTCTCCTCCACGTTCGTGGAGGAGAGAAACCAGGTTCTGAGAAGTCCCTCAAGCCGCCTGCGGCCGGCGCGCCAGCCCGTCGCGTATGTGCCGTGCGAACGCTTGCGCCGCCGGGCCGACGCCGTGCCTCGGCAGATGCAGGTTGATCGAGAAATTCGGCAGCGGCGGCAGGCCGGATTCGGACGGCAATATGTCGAGATCGGCCGGCACCGTGGAGGCCAGCCAGGTTGTGACGGCCAGATCGGAACGCACCGTTGCGGTCGTCGCGTCAATATTGCCGTTCTCGAACACGGTGCGCCATTCCAGCCCATGCTCGTGGAGCGCCGAAAGCACCACCGGCCGGAAGGCGCAGCTGTCGGCGACCATCGAGACCGGTAGGGGACGCTTGGCGCGCGCGAGACCGCCCTTGGCGCCGACCCACACCAGCCGATCGATGGCGAGGCACTCGCCATCCGACGCCCCCACCCGTTCCTCGATGACCGCCAGGTCGATGGTGCCGGCCGCGAGCGCCGCGGCCAGTTCCGGCGAGGAGGCGCAGACCAGCGATATCTCGACCTGCGGATAGGTTTGCGCATAGGCCTTCAGCACCGGCGCCAGCGTCGTGCCGACGAGGTCGTAAGGCACGCCGAACCGCACCTGGCCGGCCACGGCATTGGCAGCCATTTCGGCCCAGATCTCGTCGTTGAGGCTGAGCAGCCGCTTTGCCTTGCCGAACAGCCGCTCGCCGGCAGAGGTCAGCCGCAAGCCGCGCCGGTCGCGCTCGAACAGGCTGCGGCCGAGCGCCTCCTCCAGCCGCCGGACTTGCTGGCTGACGGCGCCTTGCGTCAGGTGCAGCGCATTGGCCGCCGCCGTCATGCTGGCCTTGTCGGCGACGGTGACGAAGGTGCGCATGAGCGTCGTATCGAGGTTGCGGATCATGTCCTGCATTATAGATGCTAATGCTTGTCATCGTAAACATTGCATTTACTGATATGCGGCTGCATCTAACATGAGGCCTCCGACAGAGGACGCCGCATGCTCCAACCCGTCATCCCGCTGATCCTGTTCGCCCTGGTGGCGACCAGCACGCCCGGCATCGCCACCACCTTGTCAACGGCGTCGGGCGCGCAGTTCGGCTTTCGCCGCTCCATCCCGCTGGTGGTTGGCAGCGCGGCCGGCCTGGCCACAGTCACCGGGGCGGCGGCCGCCGGACTGGCCGGCCTGCTTCTCGCCATGCCGTCCTTGCAGCTTGCCATGAAGATCGCCGGCTCACTCTACCTCGTCTGGCTGGCGCTCAAGATTGGCCGTGCGGGGGCGCCCAAGCTCGATGTGACGATGATCAAACCGAACAGTTTTCTCGGCGGTGCCGGCATTCAGTGGCTGAACCCCAAGGGCTGGGCGATGGGGCTTGGAGCCGCGGCATCCTTCGCCGCACTCGCCGACGGGCCGGCGCGGCTGGCCCTGCTGCTCGGCTCCACCTTCGGCCTCACCGCCGCCTTCTCGCTGTCGCTATGGTGTGTGGCCGGCATGCTGCTCGCCCGGCTGCTGAAGACCGAGCAGCAATGGCGCGCGCTCAATATCCTGCTCGGCCTGGTGCTGGCGGCATCGATCATTCCGATGTGGCGGCAGGCGTAAGATGGGCCTGCAGAACCTGGGTTCCTCGCCCCCGCAAGGCGAGGCGAGGAACCCGAATCCTGTCAAGCCGCGTAGCGTGCGGCTGGCTTGTCGGCGTGCAGGCTGCCGTAGAAGGTCTGCCGGGCGCCAAGGAAGGCGTCCAGCTTGGCCGTATCGGCAAGCGCGGGCACGGTGACGGCTTCGCCCCTGGCCAGGCCGACAAGGGCAGCATCGACCATATCGTCGGCGGTCATGATGATTTCCTTCGGAAGCTGGTCGATATCGCTTCCCGCGGCTTCCCAGAAATCGGTCCGGGTCGCCCCCGGCAGCACCACCTGCGCCTGGACGTCGGTGCCGGCGACCTCGCGCTGCAGGGCTTCGGTGAAGTTGACGACATAGGCCTTGGTGCCGCTGTAGATGCCGCCGAATGAGGTGTCGAAGGCCAGCACCGAGGCGATGTTGACGATAGCGCCGCGGTTGCGCGCGAGAAATCCCGGCAGCACAGCACGCGTCAACCGCGTCAGGGCGATCACATTGACCTTGATCATGCGTTCAGCCGCATCGGCGTCCGCCGTCGCAACCACCTGCGCACCGCCAAGCCCGGCATTGTTGACCAACAGCGTGACGCTGTCATCCGTCGATACCGCCCGCTCCACCCGCCGCACATCATCGTCGTCGGCCAGATCGGCACTGATCACGCTGACCTTGCGGCTATAGGCATAGCGCAGCCTTTCAGCCAATTCCTCGAGCCGGTCGGCGCGGCGCGCCACCAGCACCAGATCATATCCCTGCCCCGCCAGCCGGTCGGCATAGACAGCGCCGATGCCGGAGGAAGCGCCGGTGATGACGGCGGTGCCCTTCTTCTCATTCTTGCTCATTGTCCTGTTCCTTTCGCGCTCTTCGCTCTGGTTCGGCTTCGACGGATGCGCCGGCTGCCGAGCTTCTCGATCGTCAATTGGTGGCATATGCCACTTTCGGCGAAGTAGGTATATGCCACTATCTTGTCAACGGCGGCCGCGAAAACTATTTCTGCGGCAGGCTGGCACAGGCTTTGCCAGCGAGGAGTTGACATGACCGATCTTCAGCAACCGGGATTCAGCCGGTGCAACAATGCCACCTTGCGGCGCACCGCGCGCAGGCTCGGCCGCTTCTACGACGACGCGCTTGCGCCTTCCGGGCTGAAAGGCACGCAATTTGGCCTGCTCTTTCAGATCAGTGCCAGCAGCGAACCGGCGATGGGGACCGTTGCCGAGGCGCTGATCATGGATCTCTCGGCGCTCGGCCATACGCTGAAGCCGCTGGTCCGCGACGGCTATGTCGAAACCTTCCCCGATAAGGACGATCGCCGCGTCAAGCGCGTCCGGCTGACGCCGCACGGCCAGGCCAAGCTCGAAGAGGCGATCAGGCTGTGGAGTGTCGCCCAGCAGCGCTTCGAGGAGATGATCGGCGCGGAGCAAGCCGCGAAGCTGCGTGCGACGCTGGATGATGTGGCCTCTCTGGACCTCGAAACGCCGGCGGCCGCTCCCTCCAGTTGAAGCGGCCGCGTAAGAACCAGTGACGAAAAGCTCGGCGCCCTCTACTCCGCCGGCATGGCGACCGGCCGCGCCAGCATCCGGCCGGCCAGCACGATGCCGAGCCCGACGACGGGGAAGACGGCCGCGATGAGGCCCAGATCGGCCGGACCGCCATAGCGCAGCACGGCGCCGCCAACCACCGCGCCGAGCGCCACGCCGAGATAGAGCGCCGAGGCGTTGAGCGACAGCACGATCGGGGCAGCGTCGGGGGCGAGCTTGATGATGCGGCTCGCCTGCGCCGGCGGGAAGGCCCAGCCGACGATGCCCCATGGCACCATCATGCCCATCAGCGCCGGCCCGGCGAGATGATGTGGCAGGAAGGCCGGGATCAGCGAGAAGGTGACGAGCATGGCAGCGCTCAGCGCCAGCGACCAGCCGACGGTGCGCGTAGCGCCGAAGCGGTCCGCGGCCTGGCCGCCGGCGATGTTGCCGATGACGGCGCCAACGCCGAAAGCGAGCAGCATGCCGGGCAGCGCTATCGGGGAGAGCCCGCTGGCTTCGATGGCCAGCGGCGCGATGAAGCTGAACACGGTGAAGGCGCCAATGAGGGCAAGCGTGGTCGTCACCAGGATCGGCATCACGCCGGGACGCATTGCCGCCGCCAGCCGGCGCTTCAGCGGCAGCTTGGTGCCGATGATGCCGCGCGGCAGCCGATACCAGAGGATGACGCCGGCGAGCGCGCCGAGGCCTGCGATGGCATAGAACGTGCCGCGCCAGCCGGCTATCGCCGCGACCAGCGCACCGAGCGGGGCGCCCACCGCCACCGCCACCGTGGTGCCGCCGACGACGACGGCAATGGCGCGGGCCCGGTGATGGTCATCGACCAGCGCCACCGCCGTGCCTTGCGCGGTCGCCGCGAACAGGCCAGACGACAGCGCCATGATGATGCGCGCGGCGAGCAGCACTTCGAAGGAGGAGCTCAAGGCCGCGGCAACATTGCCGATGACGAAGAACACCAGCGTCCACAGGATGACGCGGCGCCGGTCCCATTCGCCGGTCAGCGTCGCCAGGATCGGCGTGCCGACCGCATAAGCGAGCGCGAAGGCGGTGATCAGCGTGCCGGCGAGCGGAACGGAGATGCCGGCATCCCAGGCGATGTCGGGCAGAAGGCTGGAGATGACGAAGCCTTCGGTCGAGATCGCAAACGATCCGAGCGCAAGCCAGAAGATCCGCTTGTCCATGGCGATGTGTCCTTAGTTCAAAAGTTATTGAACAATTGGACATAACCCGGCAGGATGTCAATGAAGCCAGGGAAAAATAGCACAACCATCCTGACAGCCCTGTGTCAGCACGGTCGTGAAAGGGAGAGCGGTGTGCACGGCAGACGCGGAGCGGGTGCGTTGAAATCGGCCGGAACTGTGCTTAGGTTGCAGCCATGAGCCTGCCACATCCTAATACGGACCAGATCAGCCTGCCGATCGTGCTCGCCGTGCTCGGCGACCCGACGCGGCTGGCGATCGTGCGTTATCTCGCCAGCAAGGAAGGCGTGCCGCTGAACTGCAGCAAATTCCTCGATCTCGCCTCCAAGACCAATCTGAGCTACCACCTGGCAAAGCTGCGCGAGGCCGGCGTGACTCGCGCAGAAGTGGCCGGCACCAACCGCATGATCACGCTGCGCCGCGCCGATCTCGATGCCCGCTTCCCCGGCCTGCTCGACAGCATTATTGCCGCCGCAGGCGACGATCCGGCGCTGCCGGCGGTCGGCGGCCATGATATCGAAGTGACGGCCTGACTCGCGGGATCTGGGTTCTCGCCCCCACGGAAGTGGGGAGAGGAAACGCTGCCTCACAACCGGAGCTCCCCATGCGCATTGCTGTCCTCGCCGATATCCACGGCAATGTGCTGGCGCTTGACGCCGTGCTCGCCGACCTCGAGCGGCGCGGCGGCGCGGATATCACGGTCAATCTCGGCGACAGCGTTTCGGGTCCGCTCTGGCCGCGCGAGACGTTTGCGCGGCTGGAAGCGCTGGACCTGCCGACCGTGCGCGGCAATCATGACCGCCGCGTCGCCGCCGATCCGGCCGATGAGACCATGTGGGCCTCCGACATCTACGCGCAGGAACGGCTGACCGGGGCGCAGCGCGAGGTGCTGTTCGCCCAGCCTCTGACGCTGGAGATCGCGCCCGGCGTGATCGCTTTTCATGCCAGGCCCGATCACGACGAGAAATACCTGCTCGATGCGATCGCCGACGGCCGGCTGGTGCGTGCGCCGCTGGCGGCGATCCGGCGGCGGTTGAAGGCGCTCGATCCGGCCTGCCGCCTGGCCCTGTGCGGCCATAGCCACCGGGCCGAACTGATCCGCTTGCCCGGCGGTCCGGTGATCTTCAACCCGGGCAGCGTCGGCTGTCCCGCCTATGAAGACTCGACGCCGCCGGCGCATTCCTCCGAGCAGGGCGCGCCGCATGCGCGCTATGGCATCGTCACTTCAGGCGAGCCCGGCCGGCCCGACCGTTTCGAGGCCATCGCCGTCGATTACGATCACGAGGCGGCCGCTGGCCAGGCCGAACAGGCGGGACGGCCCGAATGGGCCCATGCGCTGCGAACCGGCTTCATGCCCGGCTGAATGCTTTTTGCATTCATGCCGCGAGCAAGCGCATGCCAGGCTGAGCTCTCTCCCCGCTCTCCGATCATCGCCCTCACGCAGCTCCGTCCCTGCCGGAAGAAAATCTCGCTTCTGGACATGGCGCAGCGTCGTCGCCTATAAAATCGGCTTCGCGTGTGGCGGCGTTTTCGTATCTGGCGGTGCCTTTGGTAATGCAATCTATCGGCCACGGCGAAGTGATGAAGCGCTGGTCTACGCTCCGAACGACGCTCTTCGCGCTGATCGCCGCTCCTGTGCTTCTGACGGTGGCCCATGCCGAAGAGGGGCCGTTCATCTCCATCGTCACCGGCCTCGCCCCCGACGATCTCCTCAACGTCCGCGCCCAGCCATCGCCGATCGGCAAGACCGAGGCGCGTCTGGCCAATGGCGCCAGCGTGAACAATCTCGGCTGCATCGACGTAGACGGCCGGCAATGGTGCAAGGTCGAGGCCGAGAACCCGAAAATCAGCGGCTGGACCCCTGCCCGCTACCTGAACCCCGTCAATCCGGCTTCGCCGCCCGATCCGGATCAGGCGGATGCGGCCGCTGCCGCGACCAACAATGCAGGCCAGGCGCTCGGCGCCGCCAGCCCCGCGGCCGCTCAGCCGCCCGACCTGACGGCGCGGCTAGGCGGAGCCGACAATGCGGCTGCCCCCGCAACCACGCCGAAATCCGCCGCGGTGATCGCCATGCAGGATGCTTACGGCCTGGCGCTGGTGGCGAATGAACCGCGCACTGGGGAGAATCCGGCACAGGCGGAGGCCACCGCCGGAGGCGCCGCCATTGAAATTCCCTGTGCGCGCAATGTCGGCCAGCCGATGACCCTTTGCGCGGCAAGCGTCGAGCACAAGGGCAGCGACAAGGCCGACGTCACCGTGACCTGGCCGGACGGCGGCAGCCGCGTCATCTCCTTCTATGGCGGACTGCCCGCCGGCTCCGACGGCGACAGCGATTTCCGCTTCACCCGCGAAGGCAGCCTCAGCATGATCCGCGTCGGCATCTCGGAGCGATTCGAGATTACGGATGCCGTGGCGTTTGGGCATTAGTTTGGAAGGCAATGGGGCAGTAGGGCAGTAAGGCAATATGTGAAGTGCCTGGAGTGACTGCCCTACTGCCCTACTGCCCTACTGCCCTACTGCCCTACTGCCCTCATTTTCGGGGTTACATCCCGCAAAACTCTTCCCTATAAGGCCCTCCTAGCCTGATACCAGAATCGCAAGCACAACCGGCCGGGTCTCCCGTCCCGGTTTTTCGTGCAAGCCGCTCGCCGAACGGAATTCATAAAGATGCCAAGACGCACCGACATCAAGTCGATCCTGATCATCGGGGCCGGCCCCATCGTCATCGGCCAGGCCTGCGAGTTCGACTATTCCGGCACCCAGGCCTGCAAGGCGCTGAAGGAAGAAGGTTTCCGCGTCATCCTGGTCAATTCCAACCCGGCCACCATCATGACCGACCCGGAACTGGCCGATGCCACCTATATCGAGCCGATCACCCCCGAGGTCGTGGCCAAGATCATCGCCAAGGAACGGCCCGATGCGCTGCTGCCGACCATGGGCGGCCAGACCGCGCTCAACACCGCCCTGTCGCTGCGCCGCATGGGCGTGCTGGAGCGCTATAATGTCGAGATGATCGGCGCCGACGCCACGGCCATCGACAAGGCCGAGGACCGGGCGCTGTTCCGCGAGGCGATGAAGAAGATCGGCCTGGAAACGCCGAAGTCGATGCTGGCCAACGCCACCGACGTCAAGAACGCCGACCGCAAGACGCATGAGGCCGAACGCGCGGCACTGAAGGCCGAAAAGCCCGACAACCTCGACGCCGCGCTCGACGCGCTGGAGACAAGCTGGAACCTCGGCGAAGGCGACCGCAAGCAGCGCTACATCAGTCACGCCATGGCGATCGCCGCCCAGGCGCTCGACCATGTCGGCCTGCCCGCCATCATCCGCCCCTCCTTCACCATGGGCGGCACCGGCGGCGGCATCGCCTACAACAGGGCCGAATTCTTCGACATCGTCCAGTCCGGCCTCGACGCCTCGCCGACCACCGAAGTGCTGATCGAGGAGAGCGTGCTCGGCTGGAAGGAATACGAGATGGAGGTCGTCCGCGACAGAGCGGACAATTGCATCATCGTCTGCTCGATCGAGAACATCGACCCGATGGGCGTGCACACGGGCGATTCGATCACCGTCGCCCCGGCGCTGACCTTGACCGACAAGGAATACCAGATGATGCGCAACGCCTCGATCGCGGTGCTGCGCGAGATCGGCGTCGAGACCGGCGGCTCCAACGTTCAGTTCGCCGTCAACCCGGCCGATGGCCGCCTTGTCGTCATCGAGATGAACCCGCGCGTCTCCCGCTCCTCGGCGCTGGCCTCGAAGGCGACCGGCTTCCCGATCGCCAAGATCGCCGCCAAGCTTGCCGTCGGCTACACGCTGGACGAGCTGGAGAACGATATCACCGGCGGCGCGACACCGGCCTCGTTCGAGCCGTCTATCGATTACGTCGTCACCAAGATCCCGCGCTTTGCCTTCGAAAAATTCCCCGGCGCCGAGCCTGTGCTGACCACCGCCATGAAGTCGGTCGGCGAAGTCATGGCCATCGGCCGCACCTTCCAGGAATCCCTGCAGAAGGCGCTGCGCGGGCTGGAAACCGGCCTCACCGGTCTCGACGAGATCGAGATCCCCGGCCTCGGCTCGGCCAACAGCACTGACGACCGCAACGCCATCCGTGCAGCACTCGGCACGCCGACGCCCGACCGGCTGCGCATGGTGGCGCAGGCGATCCGCATGGGCACCTCGCTCGAAGACGTGCACGCTATGTGCAAGATCGATCCGTGGTTCCTCGAGCAGATCGCCGGGATCCTCGCCATGGAAGCCCGCATCCGGGAGCACGGCCTGCCTGAGGACGCCGCCAATCTGCGCATGCTGAAGGCCATGGGTTTTTCGGACGCCCGCCTCGCCTCATTGACGAAGAGCGACGTGGAAGTCGTTCAGAAGATTCGTGAAAAGCTCGACGTTCATCCGGTTTATAAGCGCATCGACACCTGCGCGGCCGAGTTCGCGTCGCCGACCGCCTACATGTACTCCACTTATGAAGTGCCCTTCGCCGGCGCGCTCGCCAACGAGGCGCAGGTGTCGTCGCGCAAGAAGGTGGTCATCCTCGGCGGCGGCCCGAACCGCATCGGCCAAGGCATCGAATTCGACTACTGCTGCTGCCACGCGGCCTTTGCGCTGCGCGACGCCGGCTATGAAGCGATCATGATCAACTGCAACCCCGAGACCGTGTCGACCGACTACGACACCTCGGACCGGCTCTATTTCGATCCGCTGACGGCGGAGGACGTGCTGGAGATCCTGCGCGCCGAGCAGGCGTCGGGCGAGCTGGTCGGCGTCATCGTCCAGTTCGGCGGCCAGACGCCGCTGAAGCTCGCCGACGCACTGGAGAAGGCCGGCATCCCGATCCTCGGCACCTCGCCCGACATGATCGACCTGGCGGAGGACCGCGACCGCTTTCAGAAGCTGCTGCACAAGCTCAACCTCAGCCAGCCGAAGAACGGCATCGCCTATTCGGTCGAGCAGGCCCGCCTCGTCGCCGGCGAGCTCGGCTTCCCCCTGGTGGTGCGCCCCTCCTATGTGCTGGGCGGCCGCGCCATGCAGATCATCCATGACGAGGGCATGCTGCAATCCTATCTGCTCGACACCGTGCCCGGCCTGGTGCCGGAGGACATCAAGCAGAAATACCCCAACGACAAGACCGGCCAGATCAACACGCTGCTGGGCAAGAACCCGCTGCTGTTCGACACCTATCTCAGTGGCGCCATCGAGGTCGATGTCGACTGCCTCTGCGACGGCAAGGCGACCTTTGTCTCTGGCATTCTCGAGCATATCGAGGAGGCCGGCATCCATTCGGGCGACTCGGCCTGTTCGCTCCCCGTTCACTCGCTGCCTTCGGAGCTGGTCGACGAGTTGGAGCGGCAGACGGCGGCCCTTGCCAGCGCGCTCAATGTCGGCGGGTTGATGAACGTGCAGTACGCGATCAAGGACGGCACGGTCTATGTGCTGGAGGTCAACCCGCGCGCATCCCGCACCGTGCCCTTCGTCGCCAAGACCATCGGCCGCCCCATTGCCAAGATCGCCGCCCGCATCATGGCCGGCGAGAGCCTGGAAGACGCCTTCGCCCATTACGGCGCCATGCCCGACCCTCGCAATCCCGGCCACATCGCGGTCAAGGAAGCCGTCTTCCCCTTCGCCCGTTTCCCCGGCGTCGACATCCTGCTCGGCCCGGAAATGCGCTCGACAGGCGAGGTCATGGGCCTCGACCGCGATTTTGCCCTTGCCTTCGCCAAGAGCCAGTTGGGCGCAGGCGTCGACCTGCCCCGCTCGGGCACTTTGTTCGTCTCGGTACGCGACGAGGACAAGAAGGGCATATTGCCGGCGGTCAAGCGCCTCGCCGGCCTCGGCTTCAAGGTGATGGCCACGTCAGGCACCGCCCGCTTCCTCGCCGAAAACGGCGTCGTCGCCGAGAAGATAAACAAGGTGCTCGAAGGCCGCCCCCACATCGAAGACGCCATCCGCAACCGCCAGGTGCAGATCGTCTTCAACACCACGGATGGCCAGAAGGCGGTGTCGGACTCGAAGTCGTTGCGGCGAGCGACGCTGATGCAGAAGGTGCCGTATTACACGACTCTGTCGGGTGCGGCGGCAGTGGCCGAGGCGATCGCGGCGTTGAAGGCGGGGAGTTTGGAGGTCAGGCCGCTGCAGGAGTATTTTGCTTAAGGCGACAGCCAATCAGTAAAAAATTCCGAGACGATGACTCCCACGGGAAATCAAAGGTCACTTTCTCCTCGGATTCTTAAGCGCTATCAAATAGTCGGCAGACGAATCGACACTGTTCTTTGGAAACGTTAGGCTCTTTTTATTCCGGTTCGTTTTAGAAACACCTTCAATTTGCTTCGACCATTGACCGAACGTATCTAGAATCTGCTGTATCTGCGACAGAGAAAACTTCTCCCCCTTGGCGAGAGGAGTGGGGTTACTCTTCACTTGGATGCAGGCCATTGGAGCCTGCTCACCCCACCGCCACACACTCAATCTCGATGTCAAACTCCATCGGCCAAGAAGCCACCGGCACAAAGCTCCGCGCCGGCGGGTTGGTCGAGAAATACCTGGCATAGACCCGGTTGATCGCGTTGTAGAAGCCGGAATTGACGGCGTAGATGCGCACCATCACGACATTGTCCAGCGAGGTGCCGGCCGCTTCCAGGCAGTGTTTCAGCGCCTTCAGCGACGCCTCGGTCTGCACCTCGATGTCGCCCCGCACCATCTCGCCGGTCACCATGTCCACCGGCGGTGTCGCCGAGATGAACACGAAGCCGTTGGCCCTCACCGCCGTCGAACAGGGCACGCCGAGCGCCCGCACCTTGTCCGACATGACGGGCACTTCGATGACTTCCTTTTTCACAGTGGTGCTCCCTGGGTTTGGACAGGCTAGCGCCAATTCCCCTCACCCAGCGTCCGCTTCGCTCGGCTGACCGTTCCGAGCGAGCCACGTGTCTCGCCCGTCCTTCGGACCCCCGAGGGGAGAGGAGACTTGCAGCGACGCGCCAGTCTCTTCTCCCCAGCGGGGAGAAGATGGCCGCGAAGCGGTCGGATGAGGGGGCCTTGGCGCCAACCTGTCATTGTAGGGAGCTTATCCTGCCGCCCGGCGAACACCAGCGCCGAAGCATGGTCCAGCGCTCACCCTTGTCCCGGATAGGGCGTGCCATCCTTGTGCAGGAAGCGTCCATCCGAAGTCGGGCTCATCATGTCGATGTCGGAGCAGGTGATGACATCGTCGGGGTTGCGCGAGCCGACCTCGAGATAGAGCGCCGTCGTGGATGAGCGGTTGATCAAATGGTGGCCATTGCCGTTGTTCTTGGCGAAGGTGGCGCAGTCGCCGGCGCTGAGCAACGTCTCGCCGCCATCCTCGACCAGCGTTAGCTCGCCTTCCAGCACATAGACGAACTCGTCCTCGTGGCTGTGCCAGTGGCGCTGGCTGGACCAGCCGCCGGGCGGCAGCGTCATCAGGTTGACGCCGAAATCGGTGAGCCCGCCGGCATCGCCAAGCCGGCGGCGCGTGCGATCGACGCAAGGGCCATCGAAGGGCGCGGGGTAGCCCGAGCCCTTGCGGATGGGCAGGGATGCGAGGCCGAGTTTGGGCATGGGTGCTCTCGGGGTGGTGGTGCGGCAGTGTAGTGCCACGCATGCCTGGGAAGAACCCTGTTGCGATATGTGAGCCGTCGCGCCCTACGGCGCCCCCCTCTGTCCTGCCGGACATCTCCCCCTCAAGGGGGGAGATTGGCAGCTTCGGCCCCGGCGCTCTTTCTGCCCACGCCGAAAATTTGGCGAAAGCATTCGCAACAGCCAATCTCCCCCCTTGAGGGGGAGATGTCCTGCAGGACAAAGGGGGGCGCCGTAGAATGCTATCGTCTGCCGTTCAGCTCCTGTCGAAACACCCTCACCCCTGATGCGCCGCGCCCAGTTCCTTCACATGCTTCTCGTGCATCTTCAGCGTCGGCAGCGTCTTCTTGGCGAATTCCTTCATCGCCGGATCATCGCCCGATTGGGCGTAGGTGCTGAAGAGCGCGACGGCGTCCTTGTGAGCTGCTGTCTGCATCATGATGTATTTGGTATCGAAGTCCTTGCCGCTGGCGGCCTTGAGTTCGTCGAGCTGGCCCTGTTCTTTCGGCTGAAGCGCCGGGCCGGCCGGCTTGGTCGAGGCGGTGGTCTGGCCCTGCGCGAGCGCCGCCTTGAAGTCCTCGCCGGCCTTGGTGTGGTCCTTGATCATCTGTTTGGCGAAGGCCTTGACGTCGGCCGACGCCGATTTCTGCTCGGCGAGCTTGCTCGACTGGATCTCGAACTCGTTGGCGCCGGGCACCGTCTTGATGAAGGTCTGCGTGTCGACCTTGCTGTCGGCCGCCAGCGGCGTCGTTTGGGCGGTGGATTGGGCAAGCGCGGCGGGCGCGGCGGCGAGCAAGGCCGCGGCGGTCATGGTCAGAAGCGTTTTCATCTGCAATCTCCGGTCGGAATGGTTCCCTCGGGATTCCAACGCCGCAGATGCACGGAAGTTGCGCCGGGCGCCTTGCCGTCAATGGCAGCATGCCTCGCCATATTGCAGCTGCTCGTGCCAGTTCGGCCGGCCCTCCGGGGTGAAATCCATCAGGTTCCACAGGATCTCGCAGGTGCCGATGGCGCGCGGGTCCTGGCCGGGTTCGGGCGGCGCGAAGCCGAGTTCGGACGACCAGAAATGCCTGATGCCGTCAGCGTCGCGGTGGAACACCGAGAGCAGCGGGATCTGCGCGCCGTCGGCATCCTCGGCATTGTAGTCGCGCTTGAAGCTGTTGTTGGCCGACGACACCAGCCGCATGTTCTGCCAACCACGGTCGCGGCCGAGCGTGACGAGGTTTTCGAGCGCGGTTTTCGCCACCACGGCAAAGTTGAAGCCGGCCGCCTGGAGATGGCCGACGGCGCCGTCGAACTGGTCGAGCAGCGCCGTGCAGGACGGGCATGGCTGGTCCGGCCGCGCCAGCTTCGCCGTGCCGCCCGTTATTGCCACGTCGCGCGTCTCCTGCGGATGGCGCGGGAACATCATCTGGTAGAGGATCAGCGTGTCCTTGCCGGGTGCGAACAGTTGCGACAGCTTTATCTCGGCCGCCCTGCCCTCGGCATCCAGCCCCTCGAACACGTAATCCTGTGGCACCAGCCCGCCCGGCGGCAACGCGCGGCGCGCCACGGCCACATCCTCCATGGCGCGGCGCAGCGCGATTTCCTTCTTCAGCAGCTTTTCGCGGGCGGCGCGGTATCTGGCGGATTCGTTGGGGAAGGTGATCATGATCGGCTCCTTGGGTCACAGCGCCGGCGTCCCGGCGCGGTTGCTCTAAGACCTAAGGACGCGCCGCTGCGGCCGGTTCCGACATTTTCTCCTCACCCCTTCACGCCGCCGGCGGTGAGGCCCGAGACGATCTTGCGCTGGAAGATCAGCACCAGCAGCACCAGCGGCACGGTGACGATCACCGATGCGGCCATGATGTTGCCCCACGGGATCTCGAACTGCGAATTGCCCGAAAGCAGCGCGATCGCCACCGGCACGGTCCGCTGGGCGTTGTTGGAGGTGAATGTCAGCGCAAACAGGAACTCGTTCCACGCGCCGATAAAGGCGAGCAGCCCGGTGGTCGCCAGCGCCGGCCACATCAGCGGCAGGAAGATGCGCGTGATGATGATCCACGGCGTCGCGCCGTCAAGGATCGCCGCCTCCTCGACCTCGACCGGCAGGTCGCGCACGAAGGCGGTGAGCACCCAGACGGTGAACGGCAAGGTGAAGATCATGTAGGAGAAGATCAGCGCGAGAAGCGAATTGTAGAGGCCGAACATCCGCACCAGTTCGAACAGTCCGGCCAGCACCGCCACCTGCGGGAACATCGATACCGACAGGATGGCGAATAGTAGCGCTGAGCGGCCGCGAAAACGGATGCGCGCCAGCGCGTAGGCCGCGGTGACGCCGAGGAACAGCGAGAGCGCGACGACCGCGCCGGAGACCACCAGTGAGTTGATCAGGTTGCGTGCGAAGGCGCCTTCGGTCAGCACGTTGCGATAATTGCCGAGGCTGAACGTCTTCGGCCAGAGGTCGGCCTGGAACAGTTCGGTGCCCGATTTCAGGCTGGTGACGATGGCGTAATAGAAGGGGAATACCGCGACCAGCACGATGGCCGCGACCAGCAGGTAGAAAGCCGTCCGCCTCAGGATCCACATCTCAGCGCCCGCCCTCGAGGCTGACCCCGCCGATCCGGATATAGGCCATGGTGAGAAGCGCAAGAATGAGGAACAGCAGCGTCGAAGCGGCCGAGCCGTAGGCGAATTTGTCGAACTCGAACAGGTTCTCGCGCGCGAACACCGACATCGACTTAGTGTGCACGTTGTTGGGCGTCAGCACATAGATCAGGTCGAAGATGCGCAGCGCATCGAGCGCGCGGAAGATCACCGCCACCATCACCGCAGGCCGGATCAGCGGCAAGGTCACCCGCCAGAAGATCTGCCACGGATTGGCGCCGTCGAGCCTGGCGACCTCGATGATCTCGCGCGGCAGCATCTGCAGCGCGGCAAGGATGAGCAGCGCCATGAACGGCGTCGTCTTCCAGATGTCGACGACCAGCACGGCGGCCATCGCCGTGTCCGCGTTGGCCGTCCAGGCGATCTTGGTGTCGATCAGGCCGAGATTGAGCAGAACCACATTGATGATGCCGAACTGGTCGTTGAGCATCCACTGCCACATCTTGGCCGAGACGATGGTCGGGATCGCCCAGGGGATGAGGATCGCCGCCCTGACGATGCCGCGGCCCGGGAATTCGGCATTGAGCACCAGCGCGACGACCATGCCGAGGATCGTCTCGCAGGTGACCGAAAGGGCCGCGAAACGCACCGTGTTCCAGACGGCGCTCCACCACACCGGGTCGGCCAGCACGCCATCGTAGAGCACCCGGCCGCTCGGCATGCGCAGCACCGAGAAGTAATTGGCGAAGCCTGCCCACTGGCGGGCGTCGAGATCGGCCAGCGAAGCGTCGGTGAAACTGAAATAGACCGTGCGGGCGAGCGGCCAGCCGGCAGCGGCGGCGAGCACCAGGAGCATCGGCGCCAGGAACAGCCAGGCCGAACGCACGCGCTGGCGCATCAGCCGCGAGCGCGGGCGGTGGGTCGCGACGGCTTCAGTCCTCGGCTCCGCTTCTGTCATCCCTCGCGCCGGGCGGGACATGGAGGCGCGTTGTGGCGTCACCAGCCACGCCCCTTCAGCCTGGTCAGCATGGCTTCGAGGTCGGCCAGATTGTCGCCCGCGGTGCCATCGCCCGACAGCGTCTTGTGGACGGCGTTCCAGAATTGGCTCGACGCCTCGTTGTACTTGATCTTGGCCGCGGCCGAGGGACGCGGCACTGCATTGAGGAATATCTGCTTCCAGCGCGGGACGATCGGCTGTTGCCTGGCGATGTCGGCATCGTCATAGAGCGCCTGGATGGTCGGCAGGCTGGAGTTCCTCAGCGCGCGGTATTTCTGCATCGCGGGCGAGGCGATGAATTTGACGAGCCCGATCGCCGCGTCCGGGTGCCTGGAATATTTGGACACGGCAAGGTTCCAGCCACCCAGCACCGCCGCCGGCCGCGCGCCTTCGCCGGTGCCGGCCGGCAGCGGCGCGACGTCGAACTTGCCCTTGATCGGCGAGCCTTCGGAATTGCCGAGCGCATATGCGTAGGGCCAGTTGCGCATGAAGAGGGCATTGCCGGTCTGCCACACGCCGCGCGATTCCTCTTCCTGATAGGCCAGCACGCCGGGTGGCGCGATGGTTCCGACCCAGCCTTTGGCCGTGTCGAGCGCTGCCGCCGCTTTTGCATTGTTGATCGAGATGGTGCCGTCCGGCTCGATGATCTGGCCGCCGCCATTCGACATCACCCATTCAAGCGCATCGCAGGTCAGCCCCTCATAGGCATTGCCCTGGAAGACGAAGCCCCAGATATCCTTGTTGCCGGCAGCCCGTTCCTTGTCCATGACCAGCCTGGCGGTATCGGCCAGCTCCTTCCAGGTGGCAGGCACCTTGGCACCATATTTGTCGAGCAGGTCCTTGCGGTAGTAGAGCGCCGGCGCATCGGTGAAGATCGGCAGCGCCACCAGCCTCCCGTTGACGGTCTGCGACTGGATGATCGAGGGGAAATGGGCGCCGACGACATCCTTGGTCGCCGCGGTCAGGTCGACGAGCTGGCTGGCGAGCTGCGGCGCCCAGATCACATCGGTCTGGTAGACGTCGATATCGCTATTGCCGGCGGCAAGCCACAGCCTGTACTGGCCGAACTGGTCGGTCCCGGATGCCGGCATGACGACGATGCTGACCTTGTTGCCGCTGTCCTTCTCATAGCGGTCGAGGATTTCACGCAGCACCTTGATGCCGATTCCTGTGTCGCCCGATACGATCGACAATTCGACGGCTCGCGCAGGCACAGCCGCAATCATCGCGGCAACGACCAACGTGGCAAATGCGTGAAAGAGCCTCATGGCGGCGGAGGATCTCCTTTCGGAACGGCGACGCAAGCCTTCGAGGCTCCGGAAGCTCGTCGGACCCCTCCACCACTCTTTGAATGCGGAGCGGCGCTCTGGGTTCCCGAGCGATGCCCGCGAGCGGCGGTGGGCCGGGCCGCGGCTTCAGCCTTCCCAGGCGACAGGGCTCATCCCAAGCCGCTGATAGAGCCTGACAGCGGCGGCGTTTTCCACCGTGTTGGTCTTGAGGTCGACATGGTCTGCGCCGCGTTCGCGAAAGACGGCGAAGGCGTGCCACATCAGCGCCTCGCCGATGCCCCTGCCGCGCGCCTGCGGATGCACGGCGAGATCCCTGACGAAGGCGCTCGTCCAGCACAGCGCCGCCGCCACCAGCAGGCCCTTGGCGTCGATGACGAGGAAACAGAGCGCAGAATCGAATTCGGGGTCGCCTGAGATGCGTGGCCACCATTCGTCGAACGGGCCGTCGGCGCCATCGTCGAACACTTCGGTCAGCAGCGCATGCAAGGCCGGCGCATCGCCGGGCTCGAGGGTGCGCATGACAAAGCCATCCGACCAGTGTGCGGGAACCAGCGTCTCGTCGAGGATCTTGCGCAGCCGGATGTCGTTCGGAGCCGGCGGGCGCGGTTCGGGCATTTCGCTCAGGCGTCGGGCAGCAGGCGGCGCCGCTTGCGGTCGACGCCGAGGCCGGTCGCCTCGAGCAGGCCTTTGCGCTTGGCGTCGAAATAGTAGCCGGTCTGGTAGAGCCAGTCGGCGCGCTTGGCGTTACCGTCCGACACCAGCCAGGCGCCACGCAGGTATTTGACGGCGTATTTCAGGTTGGTTTCGGCATCGAACAGGCCCCTGGCCGGTCCGTCATAGCCCATGCCGCGCGCCGTCGCGTGCTTGATCTGCATCAGCCCCCAATGGCCGTTGTTGTAGGCCTTGGGATTGAAGGTGCTTTCGCGGTTGACGACATGGCGCACAAGGTCGACCGGCACCTGATAGAACGCGGCGTACTTTACGATCAGCCGGTCGATATCGCCGCGCACGCCGGTCGCATGCTCTTCCTGCACCGGAGCGGCAGGAAACTGGACGAGGGCAGCTGGATTCTGCGGCACAACATAGGCCGCCTGCTGCACGCCGGGCATGGCTTTCTGATCGTTCCTGGCGATCGCCGGCACGATGAGCCCGGCGGTGGCGTAGGTGGCTGCCGCCTTGATTGGTGCGCCGGCGCCAGCCGGCGGCGGCGCCTGCCACGCATTGGCGGTCATCACGGCCGGCGCGGTTGGGGTCGCTCCGGCAAAGGCCGCGGTTGCCACGGCCGCCTGTGTGGTCGGGCCGGCGGGCAATTCAGCGGTTTGAACGGGCGTAATCCCCGACGGTTCCGGCAGCACCGAAACCGTCTCCGGCAACGGTATGGTGAAGCCGGCATCGGTGCCGGCGACGGTCGCTGTTTCGGTGAGGGAAGACGCGGATTTCATCTGCGATGTCGACGTGCAACCGCTGACGCAGGCCATGGCCGCGATCACGCCGAGCGCGATAAGGGTTTGTTTTGCTGGCAAGCCGCGTTCGGGTCCGGTTCGTCGGATGTTAAGAAATCCCTTACACCAGCGATTCCTGGCGAGCAATCGGGGCGCTCAGGTGGTTTTCGGGTGGCGAGACTCGGGCCGAAATGCCATATTGTTCCTGATATGTACCGGC
The DNA here is from genome assembly GCF_006440475.1 of Mesorhizobium sp. B2-6-1. Taxonomy (NCBI): domain Bacteria; kingdom Pseudomonadati; phylum Pseudomonadota; class Alphaproteobacteria; order Hyphomicrobiales; family Phyllobacteriaceae; genus Mesorhizobium; species Mesorhizobium sp. B2-6-1. The sequence continues at coordinate 152,697 of NZ_VFUH01000012.1, read as the reverse complement.
ATGAATGCCGGTTTCTGGCCATTTTGCGAAAGGAGCACGCCATGCAAACGCCGTCGCAGATCACAGCCGGCCACGCAGTGTTAGAAACAGTGATCGGCTTCATGGGGATTGCCTGGAGCGAAAAGGGCCTGATCCGGCTCTGCCTGCCCGAACGCAGCCGCGAGGCGGTCGAGCGGCGGCTGCTGCGCCACGCCGGCGTTTCGGCCGCTACCGTGCAGCCGCCGTGGGTGGTCGAGTTGATCGCCTCGATCAAGGCCTATGCGGCGGGCGAGGATATCGATTTCTCCGGCGTGCCGGTCGATCTCGACGGCATCGACGATTTCCGCCTCGCCATCTATGGCGCGGCGCGAAAGCTAGCCTATGGCGAAACCACCACCTATGGAGAACTGGCCAAGCGCGCCGGCCATGCCGGCCTGCCGCGCGAAACCGGTGCCGCGCTTGGCGCCAATCCAGTGCCGCTGGTCATTCCCTGCCACCGTATCCTCGCGGCCGGCGGCAAGATCGGCGGCTTTTCGGCGCCCGGCGGTTCGACCACCAAGGAAAAGATGCTGGCCATGGAAGGCGTGCGCGTCGGCCCGCCGCCGCCCGCGCAGGTCTCGTTCGGATTTTGAAACGATAGCCGCCGCGCCAGGCTATGGCCTAGTCGTTATGAAAAAACCGCCGGCGGAAATGCCGATCGTTGTCCGGGCGCTTGCAATTATAGACCGGGCAGGATTTCGTATCGGCGCTCGGCACATAGGCGCGTGTCCTCACCTCGCCCGTTGTGCAGAATTGCTGGCTCTGCACGTAGCGGTCGTAGAGTGGCAGTCCCGGTACCCGCCTCGACTGGTAACGCAGGATGACGGCGCCCTGCCGCGCGATCGTCGCCTGCACGCGGCCACACTCCATCCGCGTCGGATCGTAGCGCGAGATCGCCTGCGCCTCGGCGGCAATCAGCGTCAGGCATGCTGCCAGCAGAATGGTCTTCATGGTCCTCTCCCCTGATGCGCGGCTCACGGACAGCGCCATCTGACGCAACGGTTTCACCGGATTGGGGCGGCCATTGGGCGGTCCCTCGATCACGGCTTTCTCACGCAGTCTTGTATTTCGTGCGAAAGCAGCCTATATCAGCCCCATTGATATTTCGGCCGATCGATCCGGGCCTCGCGATCTTCGCGTTTGCTGACGTCTATCTCCAAAATCTCGATGCACACCGGCTGGACCTCGGTTCGGTCAAACCAAAGCAAATGTGAAGGACTATTTTTATGGCAACTGGAACGGTCAAGTGGTTCAACGCCACCAAGGGCTTCGGCTTCATCCAGCCTGACGCGGGCGGCGCGGACGTTTTCGTCCACATCTCCGCTGTCGAGCGCGCTGGGCTGTCGACCCTGGTCGAAGGCCAGAAGATCAACTTCGAGATCGAGCAGGACCGCCGCACTGGCAAGTCGTCCGCTGGATCTCTGAGCAAGGCAGCCTGATTTTGAAAATGGCGCGCGCCGGGCGACAGCCCGGGGCGCGCGGCAAGTCACGGATGTACTGACGGTCGCGCGAGAAGCGCGCCGGAGCGGAAAGACCCGACAAGCCGGATCAGCAGATAGCTGCCAGCCCGGACCGGACGCTCCCGATCAGGCTACCGAAATGGGAAGGCGGGCATTGTCCCGCCTTTTTATTTGCCTGGATTCCAGGCATGTAAAGCCGAACCTGGAGTCCCACCTGTGGTACCACTAGAGTGGTATTATCCGGCCATGACCAAGCTTGAGCAAATCGAAAAGTCCATCACCGAACTGAGCCCCGAGGAGCTGAAGGCGTTTGCCGCATGGTTCGAGGCGCTCCAGGCGGACCTGTGGGATCGGCAGATCGAGACCGACGTGAGGGCGGGGCGATTGGACAAGCTTGCCGAACAGGCATTGGCTGACCATCGCGCCGGCCGGACTCGGCCTCTGTGAACAACGTCGCCTCTCCATCATTCTGGAAGGCTTATGAAAAACTGTCGTCGTCGAACAAAGCAAAGGCGGACAGGCGTTTTGTCATACTGCGTTCCGATCCTTTTCATCCCTCCTTACATTTCAAGCAGGTAGGTTGCTATTGGTCGGCGCGGGTCGACGAAACTACCGGGCTGTTGCCATACGCAACAATGAAGATGTGATCTGGTTCTGGATCGGCACCCATGCCTACTACGACCATTTGTTGAAATAGCTCCCGCGCAGCTTCTCGGACGATGGGTGGCCGGGCCTCGCGCCTGTTTGGCGCGCCTCGCCCAAAAGAGCCGCGGGGCGGTGGCGAGGTTGAGGATAAAATTACCCTACCCACTCCATAGAGACGTGCCCCGGATCCGCCACCACGCGGTCAAGCCACGCAGCCACCGCCGGATAGGCGTCGAGCTGGAAGCCGCCCTGCTCCGCCGTATGCGTATAAGCGTAGAGCGCGATGTCGGCGACGCTGTAGGCGTTTCCGGCGAAGAACGCGTTGTTCTCCATGTATTTATTCATGACACCGAGCGCCTTGTTGCCGCGCTCCAGTGTCACCGCCAGCCGCTCCGGCGTCGCGTCCTTGGCCCTTTCGGGAAAGGTCAGCAGCGCCTTGCGCACGGCGATATAGGGCTCGTGGCTGTACTGTTCGAAGAACAGCCATTGATAGGCGAGCCCGCGCTCATACTTGTCCGCGGGCAGGAAGCGCGTGCCCTCCGCGAGGTAGAGCAGGATGGCGTTGGATTCAGCGATCCGCCTTCCGTCGTCGAGCTCCAGCAGCGGCACCATGGCGTTCGGATTCTTGGCGACGAAATCCGCTTTTCGCGTATCGCCCGTGTGCGAACTCACCTCGACAGTGGTGAAAGGGAGGCCGAGCTTGGCCATCAGCAGGCGCGGCTTGTAGCAGTTGCCGCTGTCGATCATGCTGTAAAGTATCATCGCTGGTCCCCCGAGCGCTGCCATGTGCAGACGCGATTATCGTAGCCGCGCCGTCCTCACCAATGATTAGTTTTGGCGCGACGATCAGCGCCGCTGATGTGTAGCACACGGCGCTACCCGAACAGCGGCACCACCTTGCTGTCCCTGCCCAGCAGCGCGTCGATGGCGAGCGGTCGCTCGTCGAAGATCACCCCGGCCAGCGCCGGCCGGGCGAGTAGAAAACCTTGCAGCAGGTCGACGCCGCCATCGAGCGCGACGCGCAGATGGGTGGGCTGTTCGATGCCCTCGACCAGGACCTTGGCGCCGCGGTCGTGCAGGCTGGAGACCAGCGGGCGGAAGAACCGCTCGGCGGCGGCGTGGCGGCAGAATTGCGCGAACCAGCCACCGTCGATCTTGACGATATCGGGCTTGAGCAGGCTGACCCGCTCCTCGGTCGAGTGGCCGGTGCCGAAATCGTCGATGGCGATGCGGATGCCGTCGCGGCGCATCTCGCGCACCAGCCTGGCCAGCAGCGTGTCGTCGGCCGCCTGTTCGGTGATTTCGCAGACCAGCATGCCGGGGGCCAGGCCGAGCTCGCCGAGATGCCTGCTCATCAGCCGGATTTCGGCCAAGGCCCGGCCCCGATGGGCGTTGACCAATGGATTGTAGTTGAAGAACAGATCGAGCCCGTCGACGCCGATGTTGCGGAAGTTCCTGAGATGCAGCACGCGGCACATGGTTTCGACGAACAGCCGGTCCTCGGCCGCGACGCCTTCGAAGAACGCCCGTGCGGCGCCCGGCCGGCCGGCGCGATGCGGCTCTATCAGGCCCTCGACCGCGATTGCGTGCAGGAAGCGGCCGCGCGGCGCGAAGATCGGCTGGTAGGCGCTGCGCAGGCGGAAGTCGCCATAAACGCCATATTCGATACCGACCTCGTCCATGAAGATCGCATCGCCGACATCGCGCCGCCGCTCGGGCCTCATCGTGTGCCCCTGCGCCCAAAGGCTTTCGCCGCCCGCGCGGTATGCGGCGCGGCTGCCGGGACGGAAGATGCACTGTCGGCGGCAGGCGATGGCCCGTCCTCGCCGAAGACGCGGAAGCTGGTCGGCGCCAGTTCCGGCCGTGCCAGCACGAAACCCTGGACCATCGAAGCCCCGGATTTCTCGGCCAGCTCCAGCTGCCAGCCTTCCTCGATGCCCTCGAACACGGTGCGGATGCCTTGTGCCTCGAAGCTTTTCACCATGGACGTCAGCAGCGCGAAGCCGGCGCCGGACTCCATCAACTGCGTGATCCAGTGGGCATCGAACTTGACGATGTCGGGTTTCAACTCCTTGATGCGGTTGATGTCGGAATCGTCGGCGCCATAGTCATCGACGGCAATGCGAAAGCCGTTGCCCTTCAACGCCGCGACGAAACCGTGCAGGGTCTCCTGCGAGGCTGGACGCTGCTCGGTCACCTCGCACACGACACGGCCCGGATCGATGCCGGCCTCGTGCAGCACCAGGCGCATTTCGCGCAAGGCATTGTCGGCAACGGCGCGCTCGGTGAACACCGACGGATCGAAATTGACGAAGATCGACGCTTCCTGCGGCAGGCAGGCGCCGGCATTCAGCAGATGCAGCGTCCTGGTCAGCGCCTCGACATGAAGCCGGTCGGCGGCCGGGCAGGTGCTGAAGAAGCTCATTGGCGATTGCGGCTCGCCGTCGCGGAACGGCCGGATCAAGCCCTCGAAGGCGGCAACCGACAGCTTGCCTTCCCTGAAGGCGAAGATCGGCTGGAAGGCGCTTTGCAACGTATAAATGCCCCAGACACCTGACGAGGTGCCGTCATCATGACGGATGATATGGGCAAGCCCGATGCTGCGCGACAAGGTTCCTCGCTCCGCGAACTGGCGCAATTGGGTTACGATCCTGCCACGCAAGCCTCTACCGCCCGTTAATGAACTTTCTGTTGCCGATCACGGCTCATTGACCTCCTTGCGGCACTGGCCCAGCCGACAATGCTTGCACTCACGGGAATGATGCGACATGAGAAGCGCCGCGGCCGCTCCTGGCCGCGCTGATCCTTTCTGGAGAGAAAAAAGGTCATGGCCTTCCTTGCCGACACCCTTTCCCGCGTGAAGCCTTCCGCCACCATCGCGGTGACGCAGAAAGCCCGCGAGCTGAAAAATGCCGGCCGCGACGTCATCGGCCTGGGTGCCGGCGAACCGGATTTCGATACGCCCGATAACATCAAGAATGCGGCGATCGAGGCCATCCGCCGTGGTGAGACCAAATATCCGCCGGTGTCTGGCATCGCGCCGCTGCGCGAAGCGATCGCGAAGAAATTCAAGCGCGAGAACAATCTCGACTACAAGCCCGAACAGACAATCGTCGGTACTGGCGGCAAGCAGATCCTGTTCAACGCCTTCATGGCGACGCTGAATCCCGGCGACGAGGTCATCATCCCACGCCCCTATTGGGTCAGCTATCCCGAGATGGTGGCGATCTGCGGCGGCACCTCGGTGTTCGCCGACACTTCGATCGACAATGGCTTCAAGCTCACTGCCGCTGTGCTGGAAAAGGCCATCACGCCGCGCACAAAGTGGCTGCTGATGAACTCGCCGTCGAACCCGTCGGGCGCCGCCTACACCGAGGCCGAGCTTCGGTCGCTCGCCGACGTGCTGCTCAGGCATCCGCATGTTTGGACGCTGACCGACGACATGTACGAGCATCTGACCTACGGCGACTTCGTCTTCAAGACCATCGCCGAGGTCGAGCCGAAGCTCTATGAGCGCACGCTGACCATGAACGGCGTGTCGAAAGCCTATGCCATGACCGGCTGGCGCATTGGCTACGCCGCGGGTCCCGTCCAGCTGATCAAGGCGATGGACATGATCCAGGGCCAGCAGACGTCGGGCGCCTGCACCATCGCGCAATGGGCCTCGGTCGAAGCGCTGAACGGCCCGCAGGACTTCATCGCCAAGAACAAGGCGATCTTCCAGGGGCGCCGCGATCTCGTCGTCTCGATGCTCAACCAGGCGCGCGGCATCTCTTGTCCGTCGCCGGAAGGCGCCTTCTACGTCTATCCGTCCTGCGCCCAGCTGATCGGCAAGAAGACCAAGGCCGGCAAGGTGATCGACACTGACGAGGCCTTCTGCTCGGAGCTGCTCGAGGCCGAGGGCGTGGCGGTGGTATTCGGTTCGGCCTTCGGCCTCGGTCCGAACTTCCGCATCTCCTACGCCACGTCGGAGACGCTGCTGGAGGAGGCGTGCACGCGCATCCAGCGCTTTACGGCATCACTAACCTGATCGTGAAAACAAAACCCGGCCAAACGCCGGGTTTTTAGATCGGCTCGACACGGTACTCAGCCGCCATATTGGGCCGGCGTCACCGCTTCCAGCCAGTCGGCATGCACGCCCTCGAGCGCTTCCTGCATGGCTATATGCGTCATGGCCGTTTTCGGCCCGGCGCCATGCCAGTGCTTTTCGCCTGGCGCGAACGAGATGACGTCCCCTGCCCTGATCTCCTGGATGAGACCGCCCCAGGTCTGGGCGAGGCCGGCGCCCGACGTGACGTACAGCGTCTGGCCAAGCGGATGCGTGTGCCAGTGGGTCCGCGCGCCCGGTTCGAAGCTGACCAATGTCGCCCGCAGCCGTGCCGGAGCCTCCTTCTCGATGATCGGCGTCTGCAGCACCCGGCCGGTGAAGTACTTTTCCGGCGCGATGACGGTCGGCGTGCTGCCGCAAGCAATGATCTTCATCGTTCGATCCCTGGAACTGGTGGCGATGCGGGCGGCGGCGACGCCGCTCTTCTTTCGAGACCCTAGTTTCGGCCGATATGGCCGTCGACGCAACCGGTCTGTTCGGCTTGCAAATCAGCGGCAACCGCACCGCGCTCGGCCCTTGAGGCTACCTATTTTCCTTGCCCTGCCGGCAAACAAGTGGGACGATACCTTTGGGCCGGTTGAAGACAAGCCCGCCCGCGACGGTCGAACAGGCCGGCCGCCGCTCAGGACCGACTGACCTTGGCCTGAACCATGAATGCCAGTCGGTCTCCAGGGAAACGCCTGAGTGGAGGTCAGTCATGGGTAATCGCGCCGGAGGAAGACGCACGGGACCGAAATGCATTGCCATAGTCGGTCCCTTCGCAAGCGGTAAGACGACACTTCTCGAAGCCATATTGGCCCGCACGGGCGCCATTCCCCGCCAGAACCCGGTTTCCTCGGGAAACACCGTTTCAGATCATTCGCCCGAGGCGCGCGCCCACGCCATGAGCGTCGAGGCGACCTTCGCCACCACGGAATTCATGGGCGAGCAGTTCACCTTCGTCGACTGTCCCGGATCGATCGAATTCTCCTTCGAGGCCGAACCGGTACTGGCCGCCTGCGACCTCGCGGTGGTCGTCGCCGAGGCCGACGAGAAGAAGATCCCCGCCCTCCAGCTCATCATGCGCAAGCTCGACGATCTCGGCGTGCCGCGCATCCTGTTTCTCAACAAGGTCGACAAGGCGATCGCGGGCGTGCGCGACACGCTGAAGATGCTGCAGCCGGCAAGTGCGGTGCCGTTGCTTCTGCGCCAGATACCGCTGCGCAAGGACGGCGTCGTCATTGGCTCGATCGACCTGGCGCTGGAACGCGCCTACATCTACCGCGAATATGCCGAGAGCGAGGTGGCCCAGATACCCGGCGACGAAAAGGCGCGTGAGCTGGAAGCCCGTTTTTCGATGCTGGAACGGCTGGCCGACCATGACGACCAGTTGATGGAACAGCTGCTCGAGGAGATCGAGCCGCCCAAGGACGCGGTCTTCGACGATCTTGCCGCGGATCTGCGCGACGGCGCCGTCACGCCGGTGCTGATCGGCACCGCAGAGAAAGGCAATGGCGTGCTGCGTCTCCTGAAGGCGATCCGCCATGATGCGCCCGACATCGACGCGACCCGCAAACGGCTCGGCGCCCCCGAAGGCAACGCAACCGTGGTTCAGGTGATGAAGACCATCCATACGCCGCATGGAGGCAAATTGTCGGTGTCGCGCATCCTTTCGGGACAGGTCGCCGATGGCTCCGAGCTCTGGCTGCCCGGCGGCGACATGGCAAAGGTGTCCGGCATCTACAGGATGCTTGGCAAGGACCAGTCGAAGCTCACCGCGGCGAAGACCGGCGACACGGTCGCGCTCGGCAAGCTGGACGCGGTCAAGACCGGCCAGACGCTGACCTCGGCCAAGGGCGGCATGAAGCCGCTGCTCCAGTTCGAGCCGCCGCAGCCTGTCTTCGCTTTCGCCTTGCGGCCGAAGGAGCGCAAGGACGAGGTGAAGATGTCAGCCGCCATCCAACGGCTGGCCGAAGAAGATCCCTCGCTCAGCCTGCATCATAACCAGGACTCGGCCGAGACCGTGCTGTCGGGCCATGGAGAAATGCACCTGCGCGTCGTACGCGAACGGCTCGAGGGCAAGAACCAGATTCCGGTCGAAGGCCATCCGCCGGCGGTGCCCTACCGCGAGACTATCCGCAAATCGGCGCAGCAACGCGGCCGCCACAAGAAGCAGTCCGGCGGCCACGGCCAGTTCGGCGATGTGGTGATCGAGATAAAGCCGCTGCCGCGCGGCGCAGGTTTCCAGTTCACCGATACCATCACCGGCGGCGTGGTGCCCAAGACCTACATCCAGTCGGTCGAAAGCGGTATACGCGATTACCTGAAGTCGGGCCCGCTCGGCTTTCCCGTCGTCGACGTCGCCGTCAACCTGTCGGACGGCTCCTACCACGCGGTCGATTCCTCCGACATGGCCTTCCAGATGGCGGCCAAGCTTGCCATGAAGGAAGGCATGGCGGGCTGTTCGCCCGTGCTCCTGGAGCCAGTGATGAAGGTCGAGATCGTGACGCCCTCCGATGCGACCTCGAAGATCATCGCGCTGATCCCGCAGCGGCGCGGCCAGATCCTCGGCTACGACGCGCGACCCGGCTGGCCAGGATGGGATGTCGTCGAGGCGACCATGCCGCAATCCGAGATCGGCGATCTGATCATCGAGCTGCGCTCGGCCACCTCAGGCGTCGCCAGCTACCGCGCCGTCTTCGACCACATGGCCGAACTCACCGGCCGGCTCGCCGACGAAGCGATGAATGCCAACGGCAAGGCAGCCTGATTCTGATGCATGTCGTCTAAAGTGATCTCGGCTTTGGGACATCGACATCCACAAAGATTTGGGTGAGTGCCCTCTCGAACCTTGTTCGAGGGGGCGCAAACAAAAAACGACGCCCGGGGGGCCGGACGCCGTTTTGTTTGCGGACCGTTTTCTTGGGAGGAGAAACGGCAGGTCCGCCGCATCTTGAAGTCGCCGCTTCGGCGGAAGAAGGTTCGGACGCGGTAGCCGCCTGAGCCCGGATCGTCCGAGTGATGCCCCCATCTCCCGTCCGACCACACCGCGTCCTATGGTCTGCTTAGCAGGAGCCGAACGCCTTTGACATGTTACCAGAGGTTACATGTCACTGTTACGTGGCTATTTCGGTGGATTTTCCCGCCCTTCCGGCAGCCTCCGGGCAACAAAAAAGCCGGATCAATGAAGATCCGGCTGAGTTTGATTGGAAGTGCCTGTTAAGGCTAACCTCCAGAGGGGAACACTCGAGGGCGCTAATGGGAGGAGAACGCGCCCAGGAGATGAACTATATATGTGCTCATCATGCCCAAGAAACAAGCATCTATTTTGCAACACACGCATGCAAAAAGACGCAGGCTGTGGTCTAAGCCATTTCTGGACCCAATAGGACCAGCAGAATCACCGAAGCGGAACCCGCAATGAGACAATTGTCACGGCGGAATCGCGAATCACGCTCGGTTTTCATCCCGAAATGTCAAAAATGCGCAATGGCGTGGAATGAGGCAGCAGGCGTTTATTTCCGAGGCAACTAATGCATGTCGCGCAAAGTGTCCTCGGTTCGGCAGCGACGTGAACAACAAAGACTTGAGCGCGTCGCGGGAATCGGTTTGGGCGTGACATGCTTCAGGCGGGAGACAAGCAATGCGGACCTTTTCGGCGATCGCCGGCAGTGCTGCGTTCTTCATCGCGGCACCCTGTATCGTCGCCGGCCTCGTGCCGTGGCTGCTGACGGATCGCTGGGACCGGCCATGGTCGAGCCTGCCGGGTCTTGCCCCTCTTGGCTGGATCCTCATCGCGGTCGCCGTGGCGGCGCTGCTGCATGCATTCGCCTGCTTTGCGCTTGAAGGCCTCGGCACGCCTGCTCCGGTCGCTCCGACCGAGAGACTGGTGGTCGGCGGGCTCTACCGCCATGTCCGCAATCCGATGTATGTGGCGGTGCTGTCGATCATCATCGGCCAGGCACTGCTGTTTTCAAGCTGGACGCTTGTCGCCTACGCCGCCATGGCAGCCGCGGCCATGGCCACCTTCGTCAAGCTGTACGAGGAGCCGACGCTCGCACGCCGCTATGGCGATGAATACGAAACCTACCGCCGCAACGTGCCCGCCTGGCTGCCCCGCCTGACGCGCTGGCGGAGGTGAGAGTCTGCGCGATCTCCGGGGTCAATACGACCAGCTCCGCGCCTTGGCGATGATGAAGTCGCGAAACACGTGCAGCTTCGCCTGGTTCTTCATCGCGTCGGGGTAGGCGAAATAGGTGTCGAAGGAAGGCACCTCCGTTTCCGGCAGGAGCTGCACCAGGCCGGAATCCTTGGAGATGACATAGTCGGGCAGCATGGCGATGCCGGCGCCGCCCTGGACCGCGCGCTTGATCGACAATATATCGTTGATCTGCAGCGTCGGCACGCGCTGGCCGCCCTCGAAATCGCCGACCGTCTCCAGCCAGTTCAGCTCCGACAGATGCGCCGGCACCGGCACGCCGAAAGTGACGATGCGATGCGCCTTGAGCTCGGCCACCGAAGCCGGCCTGCCATGCTTGGCGATATAGCCTGGCGAAGCATAGAGGTGGAAATGCACCGTGAACAGGCGGCGCTGGATAAGGTCCGGCTGCTGCGGCTGGCGCAGCCGGATGGCGCAATCGGCCTGGCGCATGGTCAGGTCGAGCTCCTCGTTGGCGAGGATCAGCTGCAGGCTGATTTCAGGATAGAGCTCGATGAACTCCTGCACGCGTTCGGTCAGCCAGCCGGCGCCGAGCCCGACCGTGGTCGTGACCCTGAGCACGCCGGAGGGGCGGTCCTTGGTCTCGGTCAGCCGCGATTTGATGGTCTCGAGCTTCATCAGCACGTCATGCGCCGTGCGGAACAGCATCTCGCCCTGTTCGGTCAGCACCAGGCCGCGGGCGTGGCGGTTGAACAGCGGCACGCCGACATCATGCTCGAGCGCGCTGACCTGGCGCGAAATCGCCGATTGCGACAGGTGCAGCGTCTCGGCCGCATGTGTAAACGACCCTGCTTCCGCCGCAGCGTGAAACACGCGTAGCTTGTCCCAGTCCAACGCCATGATTCCCCTCGTTCCTGTTTGGCGTCTGAATGAAAAATCAGGCTTTTACACGGCGTTTCTAAGCCGTTCTTTCAACAGTTTGCGAACCGCTATTCGGCCGCCTCGCGATGCACCTCGATGCCGGCCAGGTACTTCTCCGCCTCGAGCGCCGCCATGCAGCCCAGCCCCGCCGCAGTCACCGCCTGGCGATAGATATCGTCGGTCACGTCGCCGGCGGCGAACACGCCGGGCACGTCGGTGCGGGTCGAATCCGGCGCCGTCCACAGATAGCCGTTCGGCTTCTGCTTCAGCTTGCCGACGAACAGCTCGACCGCCGGCGCATGGCCGATCGCGACGAACACGCCGTCGACCTCGAGCTGCGTCTCGACACCCGTCACCACGTTGCGCAGCTTCAACCCTTCGACCGAAGGCGGCAGTGGCGTCTTGCCCGGACGGCCGGTGATCTCGTCGACAACCGTGTCCCAGATGACGCGGACATTGTCCTTCTTCAAGAGCCGCTCGCGCAGGATGCGTTCGGCGCGGAAGTCCGAGCGCCTGTGGATGACCGTCACGCTCTTGGCGAGGTTCGACAGATAGAGTGCTTCTTCCACCGCCGAATTGCCGCCGCCGACCACCGCGACATCCTTGCCGCGGTAGAAGAAGCCGTCGCATGTGGCGCAAGCCGATACGCCGAAGCCCATGAACGTCTGTTCGGTCGGAATGCCAAGCCATTTGGCCTGCGCGCCGGTGGCGATGATCAGGGCATCGGCCGTGTAGACGGTGCCGGAATCGCCCGTTGCGCGGAACGGCCGCACGTTGAGATCGACCTCGGTGATGATGTCGGCGATGATGTCGGTGCCGACATGTTCTGCCTGCCTGAGCATCTCGCTCATCAGCCACGGACCCTGGATGGGTTCGCCGAAACCGGGATAGTTCTCGACGTCGGTGGTGATCATCAGCTGGCCCCCCTGCTGCAGGCCGGCGACCAGCATCGGCTTCAGCATGGCGCGGGCGGCATAGATCGCCGCGGTATAACCGGCCGGGCCGGAACCGATGATGAGGACAGGCGCGTGCTTGGTCGTCATGAAAAGCCTCTGCGGAGGGCTGCCGGCGTTTGCGGCATGGAAAACTCGTCGATGTCGCGCGTAATGTAAGTGTTGCCCACGACGCCAGCAAGGCAAGTTGGCGCTCGTCCCCGGAAAGCTTTGTCGCACCGGGCGAACCGCTCTGGTGCTGCGTGGATTTCCGCGTGGGGGATGGCGTGGACAGCAAAGTCGTTTAATTACAAAATCCCGCAAGATTCTTTCGCCACCCGTAACCATCGAAAGCCCCGAAATGCCGCTCAAGGCCGACCTCGACGCAATCGACTGGAAGATCCTTCGCGAATTGCAGGCAGATGGGCGCATGACCAATGTCGAACTGTCGAACCGCGTCGGCATTTCGGCACCGCCTTGCCTGCGCCGCGTCAAGCGACTGGAGGAAGCCGGCATCATTCGCGGCTATCGGGCGCTGCTCAACGCGCCGGCGCTCGGTCTCGACGTGGTCGCCTTCTGCCTAGTCGGCCTGCACCATCAGGCCGATGCCGAGCTTCGCATCTTCGCTGAGCGCACGCGCGGCTGGCCGGTCGTACGCGATGCCTGGATGGTGTCGGGCGAATCCGATTTCCTCCTGCACTGCGTGGCAAGCGACCTCGGCGCCTTCCAGACCTTTGTCATCGAGGAACTGACCTCCACGCCGAACGTCGACACGGTGCGCACAGCCCTCACCATCCGCCGGGTCAAGGATGAAGGGTTGGTCTCGTTCGAGCGGCCGTGACGCCGATCGATTGCGGCGCCCGGCCAAAGCGAATTCCGGAATTTCGCCACATCGCCGCCGCGTTGATAACGGACAGGCGCAGGCAGCCGGATCGTCCTGTGCGATTTGGCGCCTGATTGGTTTCCTTGCCCAAGCAGCGTAAGTTCCAAGGACAATCCGCCGTGGAAGGGACCATGACCAGGTTTGCAAGCCCGATTTCGGCGCTCATCATCTGCATGAACGAGGCCGATATGATCGGCCCGTGCCTCGAAAGCATCGATTTTTGCGCCGAGATCGTCATCGTCGATTCAGGCTCCACCGACGCCACGTTGGACATCGTTCGGCAGTTTGTCGCTGAGGGCTATCCGATAAAGCTGCTGCACAATGGCTGGCCGGGTTTTCCGCATCAGCGGCAATTCGCGCTCGACCACGCCACGCAGCCCTGGTGTCTTTCGATCGACCCGGACGAACGCGTCGACGACCGGCTGCGGCAGTCGATCGTGGCGGCGGTCGAGACGGCGAATGCCGGCATCAGCGGATGGTACATCCGCCGCCGCGACTGGCTGAAGGGCTACGGCTATGCCCATCGCTGGGTGCTGCACAACAGGCTGTTGCGGCTTTTCCGCCGGGAAGGTGCGACCATGGACGTGACCGCGCGGGTCCATGAATCCTTCGGCGTTTCCGGCGAGACCAGCACGATCGAAAGCGGCGTGCTGCTGCATCGCCGCGAAATATCGGTCGAGGAGGATCTGGCCCGGGCAAATGCCTATTCCAGCCTCAAGGCGGCCACCCTGGTCGAGAAAGGCAAGAAGCCGGGCCTGGTGCGGCTGGTGCTTTCGCCGCTCGGCAACTTCCTGAAATTCTATCTGGCCAAGCGCTACTTCCTGTGCGGCCGGCACGGCTTCGTCTATTCGATGTCGGTGATGATCTATTCCTTCGCCACCGAGGCCAAACTGTATGAGGCCTCGCAAGGCAGCGAACCGGCGTGAGCGGTCAGGTCCGGATCAAGACCGCTTATCCCGGCCATCGAGCCGCCCTATGGCGGCGAGCAGGCCGTCGAGGTCGCTGCTGTCCCGCAAGGGCCTGATGACGAAGCCGGAGCGAAGCTGCGCCTCGCCGTCGACGAGCCAGCCCTGCGGCAGGCCGGCGCCCAGGCCTGCCTCCATGTCGGCCAGCTTGTCGCCGACGATCACCGACCGCCGGAGATCGAGATCGAGGCGTTTCGCCGCCTCGAAGAGCATGCCGGGATTGGGTTTGCGCATCGGGTGATCCGATATGCCCAGCGGCCCCACGCCAGCCTCGTGGTAGGCGCAGGCCAGCACCATGTCCACGACAACGCCCTGATCGCGCAACAGCTCGAGCACGCGGCGGTTCACATCGGCGAAGGCACTCCAGCCGAAATAGCCGCGCGCGATGCCGGACTGGTTGGTCACCACCACGACCGGGATGCCGGCATTGTTGGCGGCGGCGATCGCCGGCAGCATCTGCGGCCGGAGCTCGATCTCGGCCGGATCGCTGGGATAGTCGGTATCGACATTGATGGTGCCGTCGCGATCGAGGAACAGCGCCGGCTGGCCGGCGGGAAAAACCCTGCCGCCTATCCGCTCCACCCACAGGCCCGGCTCGGCCAACGGGTGCGGCGCCTTGTCAGCCATTGCTGAGGCGCGCTTCCACCACCTCGCACAGGTGATGGTAGAGGCACAGATGCCCTTGCTGGATGATCGGCGTCGAGGTCGAGGGCACGTTGAGCAGGATGTCGGTGAGCGGCGCGAGCTTGCCGCCTGTGTCGCCTGTCAGGCTGATCACCGTCATGCCCATGGTCCGTGCCTGTTCGGCGGCCGCCAGGATGCTCGGCGAATTGCCGCTGGTCGAGATCGCCAGAAGCACGCCGCCGGCCGCGCCATGCGCCTCGACCTGGCGCGAAAAAACGGTGTCGAAGCCGTAATCATTACCCCAGGCGGTCAGCACCGCGGCATTGGCCGGCAGCGCGATGACATTGTAGCCCTTGCGCTCCTTGAGAAAGCGGCCGACCAGTTCGCCGGCGATGTGAATGGCGTCGCTGGCCGAACCCCCATTGCCGCAGATCAGCAGCGCCTTGCCCGACGAAAGGGCGGCGACGATCGCGCTCGCCGCACGTTCCATCGCGCCTGTGAGATCGCGCTCGACCAGCGCCGTGATCGCGGCCGCCGAGCGGACCAGGTAATCGTTCAGTTCGGACATGAAACCCTCAATTCTTATTACCGGCCGAGCGCAGCCTGCCGATGGTGCCGGTCGTGCTCTTGCCGGCGACGAGATCGACCAGGACCACGCGCCCGCCGGCTTTCTGCACCACGTCCGCGCCGACCACGGTGTCGACAGTGTAGTCGGCGCCCTTGACCAGTATGTCGGGCAGAAGCGCCTCGATCAGCGCCAGCGGCGTGTCCTCGTCGAAGACCACCACCGCGTCGACAGACGCGAGTGCCGCCAACACGCAGGCGCGGTCATGCTGGTCGTTGACAGGCCGTTCCGGCCCCTTCAGCCGGCGCACCGAAGCGTCGCTGTTGAGGCCGAGCACCAGCCGGTCGCACTGGCTGCGCGCCGCGTGCAGCAGGCTGACATGGCCGGCATGCAGGATGTCGAAACAGCCATTGGTGAAGCCGACGCTGAGGCCCTCCTCCTTCCACGCCGACACCAGCCGTGCGGCCGATTTGGCGTCGAGGATGGCATCCCTGTGGACGCTCGGACCGTGCGATCGAAACAGCGCGCCGTTGAGTTCCTCGACCGTCAGCCGCGCCGTGCCTCGCTTGCCCACCACAACGCCGCCGGCTGCATTGGCGATCGAGGCGGCCGCGGCCGGATCGGCGCCGGCGGCAAGCGCCAGCGCGAAGGTCGCGATCACCGTATCGCCGGCGCCCGACACATCGAACACTTCGCGCGCCTGCGTGGCGATGTGGCGCGCCTCCGTCGGACCGACGACGCTCATGCCCTTTTCGCTGCGCGTGGCGACGACGAAGTCGAAGCCATGCGCCGCAAGCAGCTCGCGCGCCGCGGCCACGATCTCGTCATCGCTGAACACCGGCCGTTCGACCGCTTCGCCGAGTTCCTTGCGGTTGGGCGTGATGGCGGTCGCGCCGGCATAGCGTGCATAATCCCGGCCCTTCGGATCGACCAGCACCGGCTTTCCCGCCTCGCGGCAGATCGCGATCAATTCGCCGGCGACGCCGTCGAGCAGGATGCCCTTGCCGTAATCCGACAGGATGACGATGTCGGCGTGCGCCAGCGCGGCGCGGAAATGCCGGACCAGCGCCGCGCGCTCCGCCGCGCCGAGCGGCTTGATCTCTTCCTCGTCGAAGCGCAGCACCTGCTGGTTGAGCGCGCTGAAGCGGCTCTTGGACGACGTCATGCGGCCGCGCTCCCGCGCCAGGCCTGTCGTGTCGGCGCCAAGCTCGCCGAGCATGCGCACCAGGCTGTCGCCTGCCGTATCAGAGCCGATCACCGAGACCGGAATGGCGGCGGCGCCGAGCGAGATGATGTTGGCCACGACATTGCCGGCGCCGCCCATCGCCAGGCTCTCGCCGCGCCCATGGAGCACCGGGATCGGCGCTTCAGGCGAAATCCGCTCGATGATGCCGTTGACGAACCGGTCAAGGATGAGATCGCCGACCACCAGCACGGTGGCCTGGCCGAAGTGCGCGATGGCGCGGTGCAAGGGCTCGGGGGAAAGTGGGTCGTGCTTGGTCATGTCACTGGCAACGCGCAAAAACCGGTTTTGAAGATGCATGGAGGACAAATTGGCCGGGATCGGTCGTTCATGGCGATGCCGATATACCGCAATTCGAGCCAGCGCAACGCCGGCTGGCCTCGTCAACTCTTCTGCAAGGCGACATGGACGCCAAGCCCGACCAGCACCGCGCCGCCGGCTCGCTGCATCATGCGCTGGGCGCTGCTGGAGCGGCGCAGCCTGCCGATCACGGCACCAGCCAGGAACACGCAGACGATATCGGCCGAGGAGAACATCAGGTTGACTGTCGTGCCCAGCACGACGAATTGCAGCCAGACCGGGAATGCGGCAGAGGCATCGATGAACTGGGGCAGGAAGGCCATGAAGAAGATCGCGGTCTTCGGATTGAGCACCTCGACGGCGATGCTCTCGAAAAAGGCGCGGCAAGCCGATTTCCGCTCGATCGCCGGCAGTGCCATGTCGCCTTCCGCGCGTTTGCGGAACAGCGCCACACCGAGCCAGATTAGGTAGAGCGCGCCGACGAGCTTGACCGCCATGTAGAGCGGCGGCACGGCGTGGAAAAGCACGGACAGGCCGGCGGCAGCGGCAAAGACGTGAACATAGCCGCCCAGATGAATGCCGAGCGCCGCAGTCAGGCCGGACCAGCGGCCGCGCGCCATCGTCTGCGCGGCGGCATAGAGCATGGCCGGGCCTGGAATATAGGCGAAGATCGCCGTGGTGGCGAAAAACGCGACGAGCAGCTCTGTCGACGGCATTCCTGGTCCCTCATGATCGCGCCCGGCGGCGCGAGCCGACTGAAGCGGCAGCTTTGCGGCGCCACTGTGGCGCGCTGCCCCGCGCAGGGCAATCGCGGACGGGTCCACCCCTCGATTGTTCTTGCGGATCCCAGTGCCGCCCGGCAACGCTGCTTTGTCGACAGCTTCGCAAGCCTCCCTTATAAGGACCGGAATCGCGAGCAACCAGAGGCGTTCATGATCATCGTCACGGGCGGCGCCGGCATGATCGGCTCCAACATCGTCGCCGCGCTCAATTCGGAGGGCCACGACGACATTTTGGTCGTCGACGACCTGAGCGATGGCCACAAGATCGCCAACCTTGCTGACTTGCGGATCGCCGACTATCTCGACAAGGACGATTTCCTGGCCCGCCTCGAGGACGGCGGGCTCGGCCGCATCGAGGCCGTCTTCCATCAGGGCGCCTGCTCGACCACCACCGAATGGAACGGCAAGTTCATGATGGAGGTGAACTACGCCTATTCGAAGCGGCTGCTGCATGCCTGCCTGGCGCTGCGCGTGCCCTTCCTCTACGCCTCCTCGGCATCGGTCTATGGCGGCGGCTCCGAGTTCCGCGAGGACGCGGAGCTTGAGCGGCCGCTCAACGTCTACGCCTATTCAAAAAAGCTGTTCGATGACTATGTCAGGCGCAATGTCTTCGATACCGATCATTCGCAGGTCGCGGGCCTGCGCTACTTCAACGTCTATGGGCCGCGCGAGGCGCACAAGGACGCCATGGCCTCGGTCGCCTTTCATCTGTTCAACCAGGTCGGGCGTGGCGAGAATCCAAAGCTGTTCGGCGCCCATGACGGCTTTGGCCCCGGCGAGCAGAGCCGCGACTTCATCCATGTCGGCGACGTCGCCGATGTCAATCTGTGGCTGTGGAAGCGCGGCGCGAGCGGCATCTTCAACTGCGGCACCGGCCGGGCGCAACCCTTCCGCGCCATTGCCGAAACCGTCATCGACGCGCTGGGCAAGGGCGAGATCGAGTACATCCCCTTTCCCGACCACCTCAAGGGCAGCTACCAGAGCTTCACGCAAGCTGATATGTCGCGTCTGCGCGCCGCCGGTTACAATGGGCAATTCCGCAGCGTCGAAACCGGCGTCAGAGACTATGTCGAATGGCTGAAAGCCCAGCGATCCTCGTGATCGGCCCACGCTGGGTGGGCGATATGGTGATGGCGCAGTGCCTGTTCTCGGCGCTGAAGGAGCTTCATCCAAATGCAGCCATCGACGTGCTGGCGCCGGCCTGGGCGGCCCCTTTGGTCAAGCGTATGCCTGAGGTCCGCCAGCAGATCGATTTCCCGCTGAAACCCGGCGCGCTCGAATTCGCACATCGGCGCCGCTTCGGCCGTCTGCTGCGCGGCCGTTACGACAGCGCCTATATCTTGCCGGGCAGTTGGAAGTCGGCGCTGATCCCGTTCTTTGCCCGCATTCCGCGGCGTTTCGGCCATCTCAGGGAAATGCGCTACGGCCTGTTGACCGACATCGTTCCGCTGCCGGAGGCCGTGAAACGGCGCACGGCGCAGGCCTATTTCGGCCTTGCACAGGGTGGCGATTTTCGGGCACCTCATCTGACGGTGGACGCCAATAACCAGGCCACCCTGCTCGACCGTTTCGGCCTGGGGCCGCAGAAATTCGTGGCGCTGATGCCAGGTGCCGAGTTCGGCCCGGCCAAGCGCTGGCCGAGCGAACACTATGCCGGGCTTGCCCGGGAGTTCATGGCCAGAAGGTTCAAGGTCGCGCTGTTCGGGTCGAAGAACGACCGCGACGTGACCGCGGAGATCGCAGCCCTCGCTCCTGGCGTGGTCGACCTGGCCGGCCAGACGCGGCTGGAGGACGCCATCGACCTGATCGCGGCCGCCGGGCTGGCGGTCTCCAACGACAGCGGGCTGATGCATGTTGCGGCGGCGGTCGGCACGCCGGTTGTCGCCGTCTATGGTTCGACCTCGCCACAGAATACGCCGCCGCTGGCCGAACGGCGCGAACTGGTCTGGCTCGGCCTGTCCTGCTCGCCTTGCCACCGCAAGATCTGTCCGCTCGGCCACCTCAATTGCCTGAAGACGCTCGAGGTCGCACGGGTCATGGCGGCGGCGGACCGCCTGCTGGACATCCCGGCCGCCGCATGAAGGTGCTGATCGTCAAGACATCGTCGATGGGCGACGTCATCCACACATTTCCGGCGCTCCAGGATGCGCGCCGCGCACGGCCCGATATTGCTTTCGACTGGTGCGTCGAGGAGGCTTTCGCCGGCATCGTCGCGCTGCACCCCGCAGTCGGAACCATCCACACGGTCGCCATCCGGCGTTGGCGAAAACATCTCTTCGACAAGGCCACCTGGCGCGAGGCGACCGCCTTGCGACACGCCTTGCGTGCGTGCCGCTATGATCTGGTCATCGATGCGCAAGGCCTGTTGAAATCGGCGCTGGTGGCCAGGCAGGCGAAGGCGCCGATCGCCGGCTTCGACCGCTCAAGCGCGCGCGAGCCTTCGGCAACGCTGCTTTACGACGTCGGCCACGCCGTCCCCCGCAACCTGCACGCCATCGAGCGGACGCGACGGCTTTTCGGGCAGGCGTTGGGTTACCGGCCCGATCTTTCGATACTGGATTCGGGCATTGTGCCGCCGCCCGGCAATCTGACCGGCATAGCCGGCAACACGGCCTTCCTGCTGCACGGCACCAGCCGCGAGGACAAGAAGTGGCCTGTTGAAGACTGGATCGAAACCGGCCGCCTGCTGGTTGAGCGCGGCATGACGCCGGTCACGACCTGGTCGGATGAGCGCGAACAGGCGGTGGCTGAAGCGATCGCCCGGGCAGTTCCATCGACGAGCATCGTGCCAAAATCACCATTGGCCGACATCGCGGCGATCCTGGGCAGCTCGAGGCTGGTAATCGGCGCCGATACGGGGCTCACGCATCTCGCCAGCGCCTTCGGCCTGCCGACGGTCGCGGTGTTTTTGGCCACGGAGCCGGGTTTGACCGGTCCGCGCGGCCCCTATGCATCGACGCTGCAGGCCGCGCCCGGTGAGCGAGTGTCGCCCGCGAGGGTGGTGGCTGAGGCTGAGAGGCTGCTGGAGCACCAGACGCATGGTCAGGCCGGCGCTGGCAAGAACTGATCTATTCAATCGGAAAGCTGGCGCTGCCCCTCATCGCCCTGCCGGGGAGAAGGACACCTTCACCGATGACTGCGCCAATTTTAAGCGTTTGCAGAATAGACGCCGACTTCGCGTTCAGCCGTCTTCTCCCCGTCACTATACGGGGAGAAGGTGCCGGCAGGCGGATGAGGGGCGGCGCCAACCTTGGCTAAAAACGCGCAGATCAGCGCCCCTCGAACCCCTTAGATAAACTGCACCTGGACGATCTCGTATCCCCTTGCACCACCCGGCGCGTTGACCTCGATGGCGTCGCCGACTTCCTTGCCGATGAGCGCCCGCGCGATCGGCGAGGAGATCGAGATGCGGCCGGACTTCACGTCCGCCTCCTGATCGCCGACGATCTGGTAGGTCTTCTTCTCCTCGGTGTCCTCGTCGACCAGCACCACGGTGGCGCCGAACTTGACCTTGTCGCCGCTGAGCTTGGTGACATCGATGACTTCGGCCCGGGCGATGAGATCCTCGAGCTCGTTGACACGGCCCTCATTGAGGCTCTGCGCCTCTTTGGCGGCATGGTATTCGGCATTTTCGGATAGGTCGCCGTGCGAGCGCGCTTCGGAGATCGCCTCGATGATGCGCGGCCGCTCCTCCTGCTGGCGCCAGCGCAGTTCTTCCTTCAATGACGCGAACCCCTCGCCTGTCATCGGGACCTTGTTCATGATACCTGACCTTTCCTGCCGCCACCCCCGCATTTCGGGGAAAGCCTTATCGATGGTGCAAAAAGAAAACGGTCCGGCAGCCTCGGGCTAACGGAACCGTTCACCGCAATTTCCCTGAATATAGCAATCTTTGCGGGCTTTTCACGCCCAAAAATCGGTTTCTGAAGAAATCATCACCGTTTTCGCGCGCGCCGTCGCAGGAGCCGGCATGGCAACAAAAAACCGGCCGTGATTGCTCGCGGCCGGTTCGAAAAGGCATTGAGGGGGTCAGCTCCTCATGAAATGGTCGATCTGTTCGGCCAGCATGCCGTATTCGCGTGAACCCTTGCCGGTTCGCTTTTCGATCTCCATCAGCTGTTGCTGGGCGCCGGCCAGGTCGCCGATCTGGAGATGGGCTTCGCCGAGATATTCGCGCACCAGCGTGTAGTTGGGATCGATGCGCAGCGCTTCCTCGTAATAGCCGAGGCCAACGGCGACGCGGCCGGAATGGCGGTGCGAATAGCCGAGATAGTTGAGGATGCGCGGGTCCTGCTTGTTGGCGGCGAGGCTGAGCACGGCGATCGCCTCGTCATAGCGGCCGGCCATCGCCAGGTCATGCCCGGCATCATAGATGCTGTCGTCGTCCAGCATGCCTTCCTGGGGTGCGACGCACTTGTTCTTCTTCTTGTCCCAGACCATGCCTTTCTTGCATTTGGTGGTCGTACTGGTGTCGTCACCGCTGCCTGCGGCAAACACCGGAACGGCAAGGAACTGC
The DNA here is from genome assembly GCF_006440475.1 of Mesorhizobium sp. B2-6-1. Classification (NCBI taxonomy): domain Bacteria; kingdom Pseudomonadati; phylum Pseudomonadota; class Alphaproteobacteria; order Hyphomicrobiales; family Phyllobacteriaceae; genus Mesorhizobium; species Mesorhizobium sp. B2-6-1. The sequence continues at coordinate 130,597 of NZ_VFUH01000012.1, read as the reverse complement.
AGAGCGAGAAGCGCGCTCGCCGCCTGGATCAGCACTCTTTTATGCATCGGAGCCTCCTGGAGGGGTGAGAATGCAACACTAACGCAGCGTGTCGGCGGTTTCATCCCGGAAAAAAGCAAGGGGCTAACATGAGGTGACGGATGCTCGAAATCCGCTATCATCGGCGGCGATGAAAGCTGAGCCAGCGGAGACCGCCAGTGCAGCGACGGCTTGAAAAGAACTGGGATTTGACGATCGGGCCCGACACCGTGCGGCTGTTCATCCTCAAATGCAAGGCGTTGAGCGCCGCGATCAATGAAGACTATGCCGACGGCGCCGAACACGAAATCGAGTTCGATGGAAACACCCGTGACAATCATCATCATGACGGACTCGCCGAGGAAAGCTCGGAAAACCTGACCGAAGAGGAACTGCGCGAGCTGATCAACGACCTCAATGTCGACGAGGCGGCCGAGCTCGTCGCGCTCGCTTGGGTCGGCCGTGGCGACTACGATGCCTCGGAATGGGCCGACGCCGTCGCCGCCGCGCGCGAGCGCGCCAACAAGCACACGGCCAAATACCTGCTCGGCTTGCCGTTGCTCGCCGATTGGCTGGAGGAAGGGCTGGAAGCGATCGGTGCGTAACGCGCCGGTAATCGATTGTGATCGGGCCTAAGCGCCTTCCAGGCAACTTCGAGCATCCCGGCACCGTTTCGAGGCGATGGCAACACTGAGCTTTTCCCGAAAATACAGGATTGCATTGGTCATGGTCGTGACAGCACTGCTGGTGACGCCGGCCGATGCCAGGCATCGTCACAGGCATCACGAGCCGCTTTCACCACGGGTGGAACAGCCACTGACGCCGCGGGTTGACCGGCCGCTGAAGCCGCGCGGCGAAAGGCATCGCAAGCCGAAGCCGGCACGGCAGAGGACGCAAAATCCGAAGCCGGTACGTGCGGATGTCCCAGTGCCTGAACCGCGCCCCGCTGACGCGCCAGAGGCGACAGAACCGAACACGCAAAATCCAGCCGCAACATCCGACCGGTTTCAGGAGGAAGGATCCCCTCGGAAGCAACAAGCCCGGCCCGAGCCGCCAGCCGATGCGAAAGGCGAACCGGAGCCGCCAGCCGTGGCGCCGACGCCGACACAAAGGCCTGAGACTGCGGAACCGGAGGTTGAGCCGCCGGCCCTCGCCCCGCCACCGCCGCCAAAGCCGGCGGACGCGGACAAAAAGGAGATGCTTCCCGATCCGCGTTCGGCTGACCTGCCAGACGCGAAAATGCCTGCCGAGGAAGTCGCCTGCCGCGAGCGGCTGAGGGGTCTCGGTGTCGAATTCGAGGAGCACAAGGCTGAAAGCGATCGCGATATCGGCTGTTCGATCCCCTATCCCCTGGTGCTGAAGAGCCTTGGCAAGTCGATCGCCATTGCCCCGGGCGCCGAGCTCAATTGCGCAATGGCCGAGGCGGCGGCACGCTTTGCCGGCAACGTCATCCAGCCGGCGGCGAAAGCCGAATTCGGCACCGACCTGAAATCGATCGGCCAGGCATCGGCCTTTGTGTGCCGGCCACGCAACGGCACGCGCAAACTGTCCGAACATGCCTTCGGCAATGCGCTCGATATTGCCAGCTTCACACTTGCGGACGGCAGGACGATCGAGGTCGGCCCGGCGCCACCGGACAAGGACGCCAAATTCCTCGACGCGGTGCGCAAGGCCGCCTGCGGGCCGTTCAAGACCGTGCTGGGCCCGGGCAGCGATGCCGATCATTCGCTGCATTTGCACCTCGACCTCGAGCCGCGCCGCCACGGCGGTACCTTCTGCCAGTAGGGCCGGCTCAGAAGCGATGCCGCAATTCGGCCGCAGGCATGAACGCCGGCGCTGATTTTTCCTTTACCGTTGATCGTTAAAATCCCGCCTATCGGGAAAGGGACTGCCGATGGACGGGATATTTCGTGCCGCGCTGGCGCTTGCGCGGCAATCGAAACGCGCGCGTGCCGCTGCCGGCGGGCTGGCCGCCCTGCTTGCGCTGGCCGCGGTGTCGGCCTGCAACACCGGCAACGTGCTGGCACTGGAGCCAGCCGTCGATGTCGGCGCGCAGACCGCGGCCGTGCCGCAATATTCAGGCATGCAGCGGCTGGTTCCTTCCAATCCCTACATGACGCAGGCCGCCTATCCACGCATGGACGAGCCGATGTCGCCGGTCGAGCAGATGCCGGCCAGCGAGACCGACTGCCGTCAGCAGCTGAGGCGCCTCGGCGTCACCTTCACCGACCTGGCGCCGATCCATGAAGGCCAGTGCGGCATCGACTATCCGGTGAAGGTTTCGGCCATCGGCAGCGTCGAGATGAAGCCCGCCGCGACGCTGACCTGCGACATGGCCGCCAGCTTCGCCGCGTGGACGAAGAACGAGCTCGTTCCTTCCGCCCGCTGGCGCTACTTCTCCGGCGTCAGGACCATCCACCAGGGTTCCAGCTATTCCTGCCGCAACATCGCCGGCGAAGGCGTGCTGTCGGAACACGGCAAGGGCAACGCGCTCGACGTGATGAGCATCGAACTCAACAATGGCGACGACATCGACGTGCGCAAGCCCGGCCTGTTTGCCTTCCGCACCCGCGGCTTCCTCAACAATGTGCGCGCCGATGGCTGCCAGTATTTCACCACCGTGCTCGGCCCCGGCTACAACTACGACCACCGCAACCATTTCCACTTCGACATCAAGAACCGCAAGAGCGGCTATCGCGCCTGCCGCTGATCCCTTTGCCTGGCGGCGGCTTCGCCGCGTACAGTGACGTCGTAGAACTCGAGCGGCATCGATGAGCCAACGAAGCTTCCGACGACGCGCTGCGACCTGGCTGGTGTTGCTCATGGCGACCTATCTGGGGCTCGCCTATGTCGCCGCGCCGGAATTCTGGACGTTTCACGATCGCGGCTTTCGCAGCCAAAGCTTCGAGATGGTGACGCACACGCCGCAAGGCATTCCGGGCGACCCCATCAATATCGGCCTGATCGGCACGCAAAAAGAGGTTGTCCACGCCTTCGCCGTCGCCGGCTGGGATACGGCCGACGCCATCACATTGAGGACAGCGATCGACATCGGCGAAAGCGTGCTGTTCTCGCGCCCCTACCCCGATGCGCCCGTCAGCCGGCTGCTGTTCGAAGGCCGCGCCCAGGATCTTGCTTTCGAGAAGCCGGTCGGCGGCAGCGCCGACCGCCGTCATCATGTGCGCTTCTGGCAGACCGATGCCACGGGCGACGATGGCCGTCCGCTATGGCTGGGCTCGGCCAGTTTCGACCGTGGCGTGGGCCTGAGCCACGACACCGGCGCCATCACCCATCATATCGGCCCCGACATCGATGCCGAACGCGACTTTCTTATCCAGGATTTGACTGCCGCCGGAATGCTGATCTCAACCAGCGACCTGGAAGGCATCGGCGCCACCACGCACGGGCGCAATGGCGGCGGCGACCCCTATTTCACCGACGGCAAGGCCGTGCTCGGCGTGTTGAAGCAACTGCCATGATGCCTGAAGTCAGCTCGTGGCGATCACGACCTTGCCGAACGGTCCCTTCTCCAGATGCTGGAAGGCCTGCGCCACCTCCTCGAAACCGAAGACCTTGTCGACCAGCGGCCGGATGCCGAGCACCTCGATCGCCTGGTTCATCCGCTCGAAGGCGCGGCGATGGCCGATCGATATGCCCTGCACGACGATGCGATTGCGCAGGAACGGCACGATCGGAAAGCTGAGTTCCATCGAGCCCAGCAGGCCGATGACCGACAGGCGGCCGTCGGCGGCCAGGGCATCGAGCGATCGCCGCGCATTGTCGCCGCCGACCATCTCCAGGATATGGTTGACGCCGGTTCCACCCGTCAGGTCACGCGCGGCTTCGTCCCATGCCGGCTGGGTGCGGTAGTTGATCACTTGCCAGGCGCCGAGTTTCCTGGCCCGTTCGAGCTTGTCGTCGCTGCTCGAGGTAACGATGGCGCGCAGGCCGAAAGCAGCCGCGAATTGCAGTGCAAACAGCGACACGCCGCCGGTGCCCTGGATGAGAACGGTCTGGCCGGGCACCGGCTTCGTCGCCTCCGCCAACGCAAACCACGCCGTCAGCGCCGCGATCGGCAGCGTCGAGGCCTCGGCGTCGCTGAGCGAAGGCGGCGCCAGCACGACGGCATCCTCGTGAAGCAGCACGTAGTCGGACAAGGTGCCGGGCAGTGACAATCCCAGCGTGTGCTGGTGAAGCACCGGCGGCGCATCGCCGTCAGGCCAGTCGGCGATCACTTGGCCCAGCACGCGTTGCCCGGCCTGGAAGCGGCTGACGCCGCCGCCGACCGCCACGACCTCGCCCACCGCATCCGATGTCGGCACGAAGGGAAAGACGAGGTCCGGGATCAGCACCCCGTCTAGGATCATTCGATCCTTGTAATTCAGCGATATGGCCTTGATCCGCACCAGCAGCTCACGAGGCCCGGGTGCGGGTACCTTTCCCTGCGCCGGTTGCAGCTTGGACAGGCCAAAACCGGTCATTTGCCAGGATCTGTTGATGTCCCTGTTCATCTCGTCTGCTCCGGATTGAGTTGCTGGCGAGATCTTTACGTCATTCCACTATGGAAAAAAGTGCTTCTATGTGGCATAATTGGAAACGAATTGAAGATCATTATTCTACAATAGGGGCACAGCCATGGAATCCGCCGATCTGCAGGGCATTGTCGCCTTCGTTCAAACGATCGAAGCCGGCAGCTTCACCAGTGCGGGAGAACGGCTGCGCGTGACGAAATCGGCGGTCGGCAAATCGATCGCACAGCTGGAGCATCGGCTTGGCGTGCGTCTGCTCAATCGCACCACCCGCAGCCTGAGCCCGACAAGCGAAGGCCTCAGCTATTACGAAGCCTGCGTCAGGGCGCTGTCCGAAATCGAAGCCGCCCAGTCGCTGCTTGCCGCGCACCGGCAAGTGCCCTCGGGCCGGCTTCGGGTCGATTTGCCGTCGGCCTTCGGCCAGCGCTGCGTTGCCCCAGTTTTGTTCGACATTTCCAAGCGCTTCCCCGATCTGGCGATGGAGATCTCCTTCAACGACCGTCGCGTCGATCTCATCGAAGAAGGCATCGACCTGGCAGTTCGCATGGGCGAGCTCGATGACAGCCTGTCGCTCGCGGCGCGGCGGCTCTATGTCCAACGCTCGTGCGTATTGGCCGCCCCCGCCTACCTCGAGGAGCACGGCAGGCCGCGAACGATCGAGGAGCTCGCCGCTCATAAGCTGATCGGCTACACCCGTAACGGCGTCGCCCATCCCTGGACCATAAGGCACGCCGACGGCCAAATCGGAAAGTTCACACCGCGGGCAAGGCTGGTCCTCGACAATGGCGAGCCGATGCTCGACGCCGCCCTTGCCGGCTGCGGCATCACCTTCCTGCCGACATGGTTGGCGGCGGACAGCCTCAGGAGCGGTGCGCTCGAAATGGTGCTGTCGGACCGCCTCGTCGAAAACATTGCCGTCCACGCCGTTTGGCCGGTGACGCGAGCAGTGACGCCGAAGGTCCGCGTCGTAGTCGATGCGCTGGTCGAGCATTTTTCGGCGCCGCCCTGGGATGCCGCCTGACGGGGCCGCATGCGCTGTCATCTTCCTGAAAACGGCTGCTGACTATTTTCCAATCCAGCACGGCAATGCTATTGACCCCTGATGCTATATGTTGAAATCGCCACCGTGGTCGTCCTCATCTGCGTGAACGGCCTTCTGGCAATGTCCGAGCTTGCCATCGTCTCGTCGCGGCCGGCCCGCCTCAAGGCAATGATCGATCGCGAGGTTAAGGGCGCCGGCCGGGCGCTTGCGCTTGGCTCCAACCCCGGCAAGTTCCTGTCCTCGGTACAGATCGGCATCACCCTGGTCGGCGTGCTGTCCGGCGCCTTTTCCGGCGCCACGCTCGGTGAAAGGCTGGCGCAGTTCCTGGCCTCGAACGGCATCCGCGAAAACATCGCCGATCCGCTCGGCGTCGGCATCGTCGTGGCCATCATCACCTATGCCTCGCTGATCATCGGTGAGCTCGTGCCCAAGCAGATCGCGCTGCGCGACCCCGAGCGGGTCGCCGTGCGCGCCGCCCCGGCCATGACCGTCCTCGCCACCGTCTCGGCGCCGCTGGTCTTCCTGCTCGATATTTCGGGCCGCGCCGTGCTTTGGCTGCTCGGCCAGCGCGGCGAGAGCGAGGAGAAGGTTACCGACGAGGAGATCAAGATGCTGGTCGCCGAGGCCGAGCATCACGGCACCATCGAATCCGACGAGCGCCGCATGATCGCCGGCGTCATGCGGCTTGGCGACCGCGCCGTGCGCGCCGTCATGACGCCGCGCACCGAGGTCGACTGGATCAACCTCCAGTCCGACGATGCGACCATCCGCAAGCTCCTGATGGACACGCAGCATTCGCGCCTGCCCGCCGGCGACGGCGGCGTCGACGCCATGATCGGCGTCGTCCAGACGCGCGACGTGCTCGCGGCATTGCTGGGCGGCCGCGCGCTCGACCCGCGTCGGCACGTGCGCACCGCGCCCATCGTGCACGATCAGGCCGACGCGCTCGACGTGCTGCAGACGCTGAAGGAATCCGACGTGCCGATGGCGCTGGTGCATGACGAATACGGCCATTTCGAAGGCATCGTCACACCCGCCGACATCCTGGAGGCCATCACCGGCGTCTTCCGTTCGGACCTCGAAGCCGGCGAGGAAGAGAATGCCGTCAAGCGCGACGACGGCTCATGGCTGCTTGCCGGCTATATGCAGGCCGACGAGATGGCCGAGGTGCTGGGCATCGACTTGCCGGAAAACCGCGACTACGAGACCGTCGCCGGCTATGTGCTGTCGCACATGCACCATCTGCCGGCGACCGGCGAATGCGTCGACGCGCAAGGCTGGCGTTTCGAGGTGGTCGATCTCGACGGCCGCCGCATCGACAAGCTGATCGCCACGCGCCTGCCCAGCGGCCACCGCGAAGTGGTGCGCTGACTGTTCGAACGTTGCCTCGAGTCAAGCGGTCATTGGCCGTCCGTCCGCGCCTACTGCTCCGTGAAGGCGCGGGCGAACGAATCGAGCATCGGCCGCGCGAGATATTCCAGGAAAGTCCGGTCGCCGGTGCTGATGAACGCCTCGACCGGCGTCCCGGGATAGAGCTGCTCGGGCTTCACGCGGGATGGCAGGGCGTCGATCTTCAGCTTCGCCCGGAAATAGGGTTCACGCGTAGCCTCGTCGATCAGCCGATCCGCGGAAACCTGTGTCACGGTGGCTGGAACCTCGGGCGTGAGCCGCGCGTTCAAGGCGGACAATCGCAGTTTCGCCGGCTGGCCGACGCGTACCTGATCGATGTCCTTCGGCCGCAGCTTCGTGTCCACGACCAACCCCGATGCCGTCGGCAGGATTTCCATGATCTTTTCGCCCGGGGCAATTACGCTGCCCTTGGAATTGTAGGTCGACGACACCACGATGCCCGCTGCCGGCGCCTTGATTGTCGTGCGCCGCAGCACCGCCGCGGCCGCCCTGATCTGTTCCTCGACGTCGGCCAGGTTGGAGCGAACCTCGTCCAACTTCGTCAGCGCCTCCTCCACCCGTTGCGTGGTCAAGCGCTCGGTCTGCTCCTGCGCCTCGACGATCTGGGTGCTGGCCGATGCAAGACTGGCCTCCAGCGCTCCCGCCTGGCCGACGAGGTCGGCTTCGCTGCGCAGAAGCTGGTAGTATTCGGTGCGGTTGGTCAGGCCTTTGTCCAAAAGGCTGGTCTTGATGCCGAGCTCCTTTTTCACCACGTCTACCTGCTGCTGGATGGCTTGTTTCTGGGCGTTCAATCCCACCACGGACTGGCGATGCATGGCGACCCGCTGCGCGAGGATGGATCGTTCCGACCGGAACCGGGCGAGCCTGGCGTCGAATTCCTTCTGCTGTTCGCGAACCAGCATTTCGAAATCGTGCTGAAGCGGCGCCGGCGCCGCTGTTGTGATCGGCGCCAGCCTGTCCAGCCCGTCCCGCTCCGCCTCTAGCCGCGCCGCACTTGCCCTGAGCGCGATCGACTGCCTCGTCAGCCGGTTGAGCTCGGCCTGCGCGGCGGTTGGATCCAGCACGATCAGATCCTGCGCCTGCCGCACGCGATCGCCTTCGTGGACCAGCAACTCTTGGACGATGCCGCCCTCGGGGTGCTGGATGAGGATGTTCCCGCCCATCGCCGAGATCGTGCCTTGCGTGATCACCGCGCCGGACAAGGGGGCATAGGCCGCCCAATAGCCGAAGCAACCTGCAAATATCGCTATCGCCGCATAGCCGCCGAATGCCACGCGCCCTGTGTCGGTGCGTGGATTGCGTTCCCCGGCGAGGCTGTGCACTGCCATCATCTACGATCCAAAGCGGGTTTTTTGCGGGGCGCTGCGGAGGGTCGTGGCGAACGACCCCGTCACCACTGTATTCTGCCGGGAAGAATTGCCGGCGAGCGGCTGCCGCAGCAAATCGCTGCTCGGGCCGAAGGCTTCGATCGCGCCGTCGCGCAGCAGCATCACGCGGTCGCAGGCCGCTGCGATCGAAGGGCGGTGCGTGATCACGATCAAGGTAATCCCCGCCGACCGCGCATCCGAGAGCACCGCTTCGAGCGCCGCTTCGCCGGCGCCGTCGAGACGAGCGTTGGGCTCGTCCAGGACGAGAATTCTGGGGTTGCCGTACAGGGCGCGCGCCAGCCCGATCCTTTGGCGCTCGCCGCCCGACAGCGCCCTGTCAGAGAGACCGATCATCGTCTGGTAGCCGTCGCGCTGCGTCAAAATCAGTTCATGGGCCTGGGCACGCTTTGCCGCCTCGACGATCGAGGCGTCATCCGCGTCGGGGTCGAAGCGGCCGACGTTCTCCGCGATCGATCCCGGGAACAGTTCCACCTCCTGCGCGAGATAGCCGATATGCCTTCCAAGCTGCTTTTCGTCCCAGGTCCTGAGATCGGCACCGTCGATCCTGACCGAGCCGCTGACCGGTTGGAGCGCACCGACAAGCAATCTGGCGAGCGTCGATTTGCCGGCTCCGCTCGGGCCGACGATCGCCACCGCCTCGCCGGCCCCGATGTGGAAATTCAGCCTCTTGACGATGGGCGGACCGCCGGGCGTATTCGGCGCGACGTAGATCAGATCCTGCGCCGAAATCGCGCCTGACGGATCAGGCAAGGCCAGTTTTTGCACCGCGGACGGACCTGCCGAAAGGGTTGCCTCCAGCCGTTTCCACGATCGTCTGGCGTCGACGATCTGCCGCCACGAGCCGATCAGTTGGTCGAGCGGCTGCAGCGCGCGCGACGATACCAGGGAAGACGCGAATATCATCCCGGCCGTCATCTTGCCTTGCAGGACCAGCCACGCACCCACGCCCAGTATCGCCAGCTGCAGCATCATCCGCACCGCCCGCGACGTTCCGCTGAAGATCGCATTAGCCGTCGACGCGCGGTCGTGAACGATCAGCGCTTCGGCGACGTGCTTTCCCCAAGCCCGCGCGGCGTTCTGGACCATGCCCATGGCGCGCAGCGTCTCGGCGTCGCGGGCAAAGGCCTGCTCCGACTGGCTGGCGACCGCCGAACGTCGTGAAAACAAAGCGTCGTTCCTGCCGATGGCAAGCTGGGTTGCCAGGACCAGTGCAAGCAGCATCGCCACGCCAGCCAGGGTGAGCCAGAACAGGACGGGATGGATCAGGTAGAGCAGTCCGAGGAAGAACGGAGCAAACGGCAGGTCGAACAGGACCGCCACGCCGCGCGACCTGATGAAGGCGCATACCGAGGCGAGATCACGCAATGGCGACAGACCTGCGGAGGCGTGGTCGGCGCCAAGCGAAGCGGCGAACGTCTCCGCCCCGAGCTTGCTGTCGATGCTGGCCGCGACGCGCTGCGTGTAAATGGAGCGCACCGCGTCCAGAAAGCCCAGAAAGACCAGCGCGAGAACCGCGATGACCGACAGGTAGACAAGCGTCTCGACATTGGAGGAAGGCAGGACCCGATCATACACCTGCAACAGATAGAGCGGGATCACCAGCAGCAGGACGTTGATCAGCAACGAGAAAACGCCGACATCGGCGATGGCGCGCCACAAGACCGCCCGCAGACCTGACTGTCCCATCGTTCCCGCGCTCCCTTGGCGGCTCATGTCCCGAGACATCGGCGCTCAGACCGAGTGGTCGCCCGCAACGTCCAGGGGGTGGTGCTGCAGGTCATCCAGCGTATAGGCGCGGATATAGTCGATCTTCATCTCCGCCGGCGTGGCGAGATGGTCGGGAGGCGCGCCGGCAAAACCGCCGACGGCTAGATCGGCCAGCATGTACATGGGCGTGTGCATGTCGGACGGCGTCGCGGCTTCGGCGACCTTTACGCCGTCATAGGTCCAGACGAGCGTATCCGGTGTCCACAGCAGGCCATAGGTATGGAAGCCGTCGGTGTCCGAAACATTCACCGAGGAAGAGACCTTGGTGTGCTGTCCCGTCTCGTTCGTGTGCGCCGTCATGATGAGCGTGTTCGGATCCTGCCCGCGCGCTTCCAGGACGTCCAGTTCCGGCGGCCACGAGCCGTCTTCCGGCAGCAGCCAGAAGGCCGGCCAGGCTCCGGCCGTTTCGGGCAGGTCCGCCCGCATTTCGAAATAGCCGTAGGTCTGCGAGAAGCTTTCGTGGGTCGTCAGGATGCCCGAGGTGTATTCGTAATTGTTGATCAGTGGCTTGATGTCTTCGGGCGCTTGCGCCGCAGTGATGGTGAGCACCCCGTTTTCCACGCTGAACGGGTGGACTGAGCTGGTCGGGCCGTAATTGGCGTCGATGTACCATTGCAGCTCCCCATTGCTGCTCAACGTGCTTCCGTTCGGCGCTCCCCACCAGAAGTTGGAATTCCAGGTGCCATCATGGCCGTTCCAAAGGCTGAGCGTGTTGAAGTCGTCGGAAAAGGACAGCGTCATTCCGGACTTGTCGATCGGCAGTTCGAACTGGCTGGGCGCCAGCTTGTCCACCGTCGTGTTGTTGAAGACCAGCACCTCGTCGGATCCGAGGTTCAGCAGAAGGTTCGATCCTGCCTGGGTCATATGTGCCTTGACGTCGTCGAAAGACATGAAGTCGTAGCCATTGAGGCGGACCGTGTCGTCCGCGCCGAAATCGGTGATCAGGTCGCTTCCATTGCCCTTGGTGATGATGAAAGTGTCGGCGCCGCTGCCGCCGATCAGCACGTCGTTGCCCTGACCGCCATCCAGCGTCTGATGGCCCGAGCCACCCTTGATGATGTTGTCCAACGCATTTCCGAACGCATAGCGATTGTTGCCGGTGACGACGAGATTCTCGAAATTGTCGGGGAGCTTGTAGCTCATCCATGTGTCGATCGTGTCGATGCCAGCCCCGGGATCCTCCACCACCTTGTTGTTGGTGGAATAGAGGTGATAGTAGTCGTCGCCCGCGCCGCCATAGATGGTGACGTTGACGCTGGCGTCCCCCCAGAAGGAGTCGTTGCCGGAGGTGCCGTGCAATTCCGGCCCGGATCCGGTCGCCGAGAACCAATGGGTGGACGTGCCCGTGTAGGGGAGAGGGATGCCTTTGGCGTTCACGACGGTGCTCATCAGGAAATCCTTTCCTCGCGCCTGTTCAGGTCATTCGAAACGGCAACCGCTTACGGAGCAACGTTGCCATGCACGATGTCGTTCCAGGAGCTTGCCACACAGTTCAGCATTACATCGACTGTTGGGTGACATTTTTCGAAACGAAAGCACTAGAGGCCAAGAAATGGTCTATAAATCGTAATGAGGTCAGTAAAACTTTTAATAAAATTTTCGCTTATACCGAGAAAACGGCGATATACTTGCTGCCACGCCTGGCGTAGGTCACAAAAAAGCGATTCCGGCCTTCTGGCGGGCCGTAACATTGCCGCTCTGGAGCGATGGGCGAATTCGAGGGCTGGCGCATCGAGCGAGGGAACAGGCCTCGGGCCGGCGGCGCAGTGCCTGCTATTTGTCGCAGGGGAACACCGTCAAACCGCGGCTTCGATCGGTTCGGAAAGCTTCGGGTTCGAGCGCGAGGCGATCAGGCAGCTGGCCACGATGAGGCCCGCTCCCGCCAGCGTGGTCCAGGTCACCGCCTCGTCGAAGAAGAACCACCCAAGCGCGATCGCCCAGATAAAGGCGGAGTATTCGGTCGGGATCAGATATTGCGCTTCGGCGCGCGCGTAGGCCCAGCTCATCAGGAATTGGCCGGCGAGCGAAAGCGCCGTCACCCCGGCGAGAGGAAGCCAGAGCTCGCTTGGCAGCGCAATGGCAAGCCAGGGTGCCGCGAGACCGAGGATGACGGCAACGCAAAGGTTTTGGAACAGCATGATTTCGATCGGCTTGGCCAGCAGCGCCTGTTGCCGCGCAAGGATCAGATTGTAGGCGTAGAACACCGTCGATACCAGCACGGCGGCCGTGCCGAGCAGGGCATCCTCGGCATAGGTCGCATGCCCGAACTGCCCGGCTATTATGATTGCGACACCGGCAATGCCGGCCAGCGATGCCCAGATCGCCTGCCGTTGTATCCGTTCGCCCAACAACAGCGCGGCCAGCAGGAGCGCAAACAGCGGCGCCACGAAACTGAGGCCGATCGCCTCCGCCAGCGGCAGCCTGGCAAGCCCCCAGAAGAACGACAGCAAGACAATGCCGACAACAACGGCACGCAGCGCATGCAGCCTCAACACGGAAAGGGCGGGAAATGAACGCGACCCTGCCGACCAGCCGGCGCCCGCGACCACGGTCGCCAGCATGCTGCGCCATAGCACCGTGTTGTAGACGCCCACGGCAATGACCAGAACCTTCATCGCCGCATCCATCCCCGACAGAAGGAAGATGCCGAGCGCGCACACCAGCACCGGGATCATGGGGGAAACGACGCCTGCCAGGCTGGATGACTTCACGGGGCTTTGCTCATGTGATGGATCGCGGCCGGATATATCAGGGCAGAACGGCCGAGCCAGATGGCAGCTCCGCCCATATGGAGGGCCAACCCGTATCGGTCCGGCATCGCGCGAAAGCAACCTTCACAGCTCCACGCCTCAGCCCGGATACGATGCTGAATCCGCTGTCTTGCTCACTTCCGCTGCCCCGAACGCCGATGAAAACAGATGAACTCCCAAGCTTGACCGGCGTTCCCCGCGCATGATGCGGAAACTCTTCGTGTTTGGTACCTTGAAGAAAGGCTTTCCCCTTCACGGCGAGGGTTTGTCCGAAGCCGCATTTCTGGGCGCCTACAGGACGCGAGAGCGCTTCCCGATGCTGATCGCTGGACCTCGCTTCGCTCCGATGATGTTCAATGAACCAGGCGTCGGCTTCCAGGTCGGCGGCGAACTCTACGCCGTGGACGATCGCGCCTTGGCAAACCTCGACAGGATCGAATCCGTTGGCACGCCCGGAAATTTGCGCGTGCTGATCGAAGCAGAGCCTGTCGATGGCGGGCCGCCTGTCTCGGCATATGTCTACATGAAATCCCGGCATCTCGCCGCGCCGATCCACTCCCGATATCTCAAGGACTACAATGATCGGCGCTTCGCGCTTTCATGGGGTGGCTAGAACAACTCCAGGAAACGTGCATGGCGTTTGCCGCCTGGTTCGGCTTTTCTGCGACGCCAAGTGGTTTCACCTCGCCACTGATGCTCCGGCACGTTTTAGCGCCAAGGGATTTTGAGCTAAGGTGACGCATCACCGATGCGGCATAGAGCATTCTCATGACTGAACGTACCGGCGCCGGAGACAGCAACACGGCAGTCGCAAGCGATCCTGCCGACGACGATCCTCGCCTGGCATTTATCTATCAGGAGGCGGTGCGAGGCCTCAATCATCAGCAGAATCTCGTCGAGAACATGAACACGCGCGCGGGCAGCCTCATCTTCGCCACCGCGTTTGTAAACTCGTTGCTTGGCGCAAGGGCGCTTTCCGACGGGCTCGGGCTCTGGGATTGGATCGCAGTGGCCCTGCTGTTCGGCATCGGCGGACTGATCGTCTTCCTGCTTTGGCCCTATCACAAATACACGTTCCGCTTCGATCCGGAAGAGCTGCTCCATCAATATGTCGATGGCGACAGGCCGCTGAAGATATCGGCCATGCAGCGCGCGCTTGCCCTTCGCATCAAGGCCGACATGGCCAGCAACTGGCGCATCATCCAGCGGCTTCGGGTGGCATTGCAGATCGCGCTGGTTCTTTTGTTGTTCGATATCCTGGCCTGGCTTTTCGCCGTCGCCGGCGTTTGACACGCACGATTTTGGGCCGAAGGCTATTTCCATCCCCAGCGGATTGCGCGGCAGCCCGACGCTAGGGTATCAGCACGACCTTGCCGATCGAGCGGTGCTCTTCGAGCAGGCGATGCGCCTCGCCGGCTTGGTCGAGCGGAAAGCGCCCGCCAGTCGTGACGACAATGTCGCCGCTGGCAGCCAGATCGAAAAGCTCCGAAAGGCTCGCTCTCAGCACCCCAGGGGACAACAGCGGGAGCAGCGCGAAGCCCTTCAACGACTGATTCCTGCCGATCATCGCCTCAAGCCGGGCAACGCCAAGCGCATAGCGGCCAAGTGCTGCAAACACGAGCTCGCCACCGGGCGCCAGGATATCGAGGAAGCCCCGGTCATCGCTCCGCCGACGGTGTCATAGATCGTATCGAGACCACCCTGCGCGGCGTCTCTGGTTTCGGCCTCCCAGTCTCCGGAATAACGATCGATGGCGATGTCGGCACCGTGCGACATGGCGACGTCGAGCTTGGCCTTGCCGCCGGCGAGCCCAATGACCCGGCGCGCGCCTTGGCGCTTCGCCAACTGGACGAGCAGCGAACCGACCCCGCCCGCGGCGGCGGGAACCAAAACCGTCCTGTTCGCCGGCGGACTTTGCCGCAACAGATGAAAGGCGGTCAGCCCCTGCACCATCAACGCCGTCGCCTCCTCGGACGAAAGCGGAGCCGGTAGGGGAAGGCCCAAGCCTGCGTCGATCGTCACATACTCGGCATAGCCGCCAAAGGGGCGTGTCGAGGCAAACAAGGGCGCCGCGATCCGGGTCCCGATCAGCGCACCGTCCACCCCTTGCCCGACGGCCTCGACGACGCCCGCCGCCTCGACGCCGGGAACCATCGGCAATTGCGGCGTCACCGCATAACCATCCGCGCGCATCAGCACCTCGAAAAAGTTGATGCCGGCGGCATGAACGCGGATCAGCACCTCGCCGGCCTGCGGCTCCGGCGTCGGCAGGTCGACAGTCTCCAGCACCTCGGGGCCGCCGAAACGGCTGAATTGTGCGGCTTTCATGGCAAACTCCGATCGCTATGGCATCGGCCGCGGTTTGCCACTATCTGCGAGACCTCGACTACACACTCATTTGTCCCCTGCTGACCAGGTGGTGACCATGGCGGGAATAACCAAGAGACTGCCGATGCTGCCGGCGGAGCGCGCCCTGAAAGTGATCGCAGGGCGCTGGAAGGCGGTCATCCTCTACCATCTCTTCGACGGCCCAAGGCGGCTGACCGCACTCAAGGCGCTGATGCCGGGCATCACCCAGAAAGTGCTGATCCAGCAGCTCCGCGAAATGGAGGAGCACGGTCTCGTCAGCCGCGAAATCTTCGCCGAAGTTCCGTCGCGCGTCGAATATTCCGCCACGCCGCTCGGCCTCAGCCTCGAGCCCATCCTGCTGGCGCTGTGCCAATGGGGCCAGCACCACGCCGACGAACTGAACGAAAAGCATCGCCTTGCCGACTGCGTCATCCGGCCACGACCAGGGCGGGACGAGCAAGCAGCCTTTCGCAATTGAAAAGGGCGGCGCAAGCGCCGCCCCACATCCTTGGGAGGATGATTTCGAGGCGGTCAGGCCGCCTTGATTTCCTCGTCTATGGCGTCGGCCTGGCGCGCGGTCTTGAGCGCCTTGGCCCACCAGGCGACGTCGTTGACGAGCGCGGTCGCGGCCTGGTTCAGGTGCTCGATCTCCTCGAGCTTCTTCTCGCCCTGGCGCACCGCGAGGAAATCGCCCCAGGCGATATGGACGGCCGACTTGACCGGCGCCATCTGCAATTCGACCGCGTGGAGGCGCAGCTGCTCGACAGCGCGGGCACCGCCGACGCTGCCATAGCCGACGAAGCCGGCCGGCTTCTTGTTCCATTCATTGGCGGCGTAGTCGATGGCGTTCTTCAGCACGGCCGTCGGGCCGTGATTGTACTCGGCGGCGGTGAAGATGAAGCCGTCATATTCGGCGACCTTCTTCTGCCAGCGCTGCGCCACCTCGTTGGTCGATGGCACCCAGGCGGAGGATGCGACCTCGTCGAAGAAGGGCATCGGGAAATCGCGCAGGTCAACGACATCGACCTCGATATCGGCATGCGATTTGGCGATCTTGGCGATCCATTGGGTGGGCACGTCGGCGAAGCGCGCGGCGCGTGTCGAACCGACGATGATGGCGATCTTGGGTTTGGACATAGGGGCTCTCCTGGTAAGCAATTCCTGGGCAGGTAAGACTGGTATCGTTTGGATACCGGGGCTATATGAGTTCCTGTCAACTTCATGCGCAAGGAGGCACCTTTTTGTTACTGAGGAACCCGCACAACACCGAAGACTGCCGTGCCGTTTCGGAAATCCTGCAGCGCGTCGGCGACAAGTGGACCGTGCTCGTCGTCGGCAAGCTCGGCGACGGACCGCTGCGCTTCAATGAGCTGCGCGCGGCTGTCGGCGGCATCTCGCAGAAGATGCTGACCACCACCTTGCGAGGGCTGGAACGCGACGGTTTCGTCACCCGCACCGTGTTCCCGACCATTCCGCCGCGCGTCGACTACGAGCTGACCGAACTCGGCCATGAACTGCTGGTCCCCGTCAGCGCGCTCGGCGAATGGGCGCGCAGGAACACCACGCGCGTGCGGGCCGCGCGTGCGAAATTCGATGGCCTGCATGGCTGAAATTCTACAGTCGTTCAGCAATCATTGACTGATTGTCTTCGTGCCTGCACCGCCGCCGCAGGGCTGAAAGACAGTTTCACAGCGGTCCCAGGCTTTAGTTTTCGGCTGGAACGGCCTTCGGCTTGCCCTCGCCGTCCAGCGCCACCATGACGAAATCGGCGTGCGTGACCTTTTCCATCAGGTCGGAGAGATAGCGCTGCGCCCAGGCCTCGACCTTGAGCGTGATCGAGGTGCGTCCGACGCGCTCGACATGGGTGTAGATGCACAGCGTGTCGCCGATCTTCATCGGCTTGGCGAAGGACATCTCCTTGACCGCCGCCGTCACCACGCGGCCCTTGGCGCGCTCGGCGGCGCGGATGCCGCAGGCCAGGTCCATCTGCGCCATCACCCAGCCGCCGAAAATGTCGCCGGCGGCATTGGCGTCCGAAGGCATGGCCAGCGTGCGCAGCGTCAGATCGCCGATCGGCCGCCCGTCCGCGTAATGCACCATGCGAGTTATCCCCAGAGATTGACTGCCCTGATCCCGTATCGTCAAGGCGCCAACGCGTCAACGCGAGACGATCGCGATCCACGGCTCGGACCTTCATTTCGAGTCCCCCCGCAAGGGCTCGCGGCCTTCTAGAAATAGCGCTCGAGGTTCGCTCGAATGCGATCGAGAACAGTATGCCCGGAAACGTCGGGGACGAACGTCCTGCCGGTGATGGCCTCGTAAGCCTGCGCATAGACTTTGGAGGCCTGTTCGACGATCTCATCCGGGATTTCCGGAATAGGCTCCCTGTAGGGATCGCAGCGCGCCGTCACCCACGACCGGATGAAATCCTTGTCGAAACTTTCCGGCCGAGTGCCGTTCGCCAGGGCCTGTTCGTAACTCCCGGCGATCCAGTACCGGCTGCTGTCGGGCGTGTGGATTTCGTCGGCCAGGATGATCGTCCTGTTTTGGTCGATGCCGAATTCGTATTTCGTGTCGGCGAGGATCAGGCCGCGTTCGGCGGCACGCGCCTGGCCGCGGGCGAACAGGTTCAAGGCGTAATCCGAGACGGTGTCCCACTGCGCCTGGGTGAGCAGGCCCTGTTCGATGATCTCGGTCCTGGACAGCGGCTCGTCATGGCCGCCATGCGCGGCCTTGCTGGTCGGCGTGATGATCGGTTCGGCCAGCTTCTCATTGTCGCGCAGGCCGTCCGGCAGCCGCATGCCATATATGTCCCGTTCGCCGCGACGATAGCGGGTCAGGATCGAGGTGCTGGTGGTGCCCGCCAGATAGCCGCGCACGACGATCTCGACCGGCAGGATGTCGAGCCTGGTGCCGACGACGACATTCGGGTCGGGATATTCGAGAACATGGTTCGGGCAGATATCGGCGGTTTCCTCAAACCAGTGCCGCGCCGTCTGCGTCAGGACCTCGCCCTTGAACGGGATCGAGGTCAGGATGGTGTCGAAGGCGCTGAGGCGGTCTGTGGCGATGATGATGCGCCTCCCGTCCGGGAGGTCGTAATTCTCGCGGACCTTGCCCTTGTAGTGACCCGGCAGTTCGGGAATGAAAGCATCCGACAGGACACGCATGGGATCTCCTGCCTTGCGCAGATTGGCCGATGTCCTCGCATAAGCTGTCGACCCCATGCGTATCAAGCGGGATTGTTAAGGGTTCCCCGCAACTGGATCCGGCATCGCGGTCGCTTTTTTCACAACGCATGCCGGAAGGCCCAGCGACGCGGCAAGCCCGCCCCGTCTAGGCTGCGGCCAGATTTCCGGAGCCGGCCATACCCATCATGCAGACCTACGACTTCATCATCGTCGGCTCCGGCTCGGCCGGTTCGGTGCTCGCCGATAAATTGTCGGCCTCGGGCCGCTTTTCGGTGCTTGTGCTCGAAGCCGGCGGCAGCGACCGCCGCTTCTACGTGCAGATGCCGCTCGGCTACGGCAAGACCTTCTTCGATCCCACGGTCAACTGGAACTACAAGACCGAGCCGGATCCCGGTCTTGGCGGCAATGTCGACCACTGGCCGCGCGGCAAGTTGCTTGGCGGGTCCAGCTCGATCAACGCCATGGTGTGGATCCGCGGCGCGCGCGAGGATTTCGACGACTGGCGCGACGCGGGCAATCCCGGCTGGGGCTATGACGACCTGCTGCCGGCCTTCAAGGCGCTGGAGGACAATGAAGCCGGGGCCGATAGATGGCGTGGCAGAGGTGGCCCGCTGCACATCAGCGATACGTCTGATGCCGTCCACCCGCTGACGAAGCGCTACCTCGCCGCCGGCCAGCAGGCCGGACTGCCGTTCAACTCCGATTTCAATGGCGCTGCCCAGGAAGGCGTCGGCGTCTACCAGATCTCGACCCGCAACGGCCGCCGCATGTCGGCCGCGCGCGCCTTCCTGCGCCCGGCGATGAAGCGCGCAAACGTCCGTGTCGAGACCAACGCGCTGGCAAGCCGCATCCTTTTCGAAGGCAAGCGTGCGGTCGGCATCGAATATTTACAGAACGGCCAGACGAAGACGGCCCGCGCCGGCCGCGAAATTATCCTGTCGGCCGGCTCGATCAACTCGCCGCAGCTTCTGCATCTCTCCGGCATTGGTCCGGCGGCGCTGCTCAAGGGATTCGGCATCCCGGTCATTCACGCCAACGAGAATGTCGGCGCCAATCTGCAGGACCATGTCGGCATCAACTACACCTTCAAGGGCAGGTTGCCGACGCTGAACCAGATCCTGCGTCCTTGGTGGGGCAAGCTCATGGTCGGCATGCAGTACATCCTGACGCGTTCCGGCCCGCTGTCGCTGTCGATGAACCACGGCGGTGGCTTCTTCCGCACCGACCCGGCCTTTTCGCGCCCCAACATGCAGCTCTATTTCCAGGCGTTTTCGACCGTCATCCCGAAGAGTGGCGAGCGCCCGATCCTGACGCCGGACCCTTGGCCTGGCTTCTCCATCGGCTTGTCCAACTGCCGCCCGTCGAGCCGCGGCGAGATCATGATCCGCTCCAGCAATCCGTTGGACCATCCCAAGATCGTCGCCAACGCCTATTCGACCAATGCCGATGTCGAGGAGATGCTGGCGGCGGTGAAATTCGTGCGCAAGATCGCCTCGATGCCGGCTATGGCCGAGATCATCGCGGAGGAGGTTTTGCCAGGCCCATCAATCACTTCGGACGCCGACCTGATCACGGATTTCAGGAAACGCTCCGGCACCGTCTATCATCCGGTTTCGACCTGCCGCATGGGACCCGATCCCGCGCGCGCCGTGGTCGATCCGCGGCTCAAGGTACATGGGCTAGAAGGCTTGCGCGTGATCGACGCCTCGATCTTTCCCGACAACATAACCGGCAACACCAACGCCGCCTCGATCCTGACCGGATGGAAAGGCGCCGAACTGGTTCTGGAGGACCAAGAATGAAGATCACCGACGTCAAGACCTGGGTTGTCGGCAATCCGCCGCCCGGCATCGGCGGCAAGTATTTCATCTTCGTCAAGCTTACCACCGATGGCGGTGTGGTGGGTTACGGCGAGGCCTACAACGCCACCTTCTCCGCCCATGTCACGGCCAGGATGGTCGAGGACATGGCCGAGCGCTATCTCGTCGGCCGCGATCCGCACGACATCGAGAATTTCTTTCGCCGCGCCTATTCCTCCGGCTTCACGCAGCGGCCAGACGTGTCCGGCATGGGCTGCTTCTCGGCGCTGGAAATGGCCTGCTGGGACATTATTGGCAAGGAAGCGGACAAACCCGTCTACAAGCTGCTCGGCGGCCAGGTGCACGAGACGCTGCGCTCCTACACTTACCTCTATCCGCATACCGGCAGCGTCCATTCCGAGGACGCCCCGGACGGCAGGAATGTCTACAACGACCCCGAAATGGCGGCGGCCTGCGCGCTCGAATATGTCGAGCAGGGTTTCAATGCCGTCAAGCTCGACCCGGCCGGTCCCTACACCGCCTTTGACGGCCACCAGCCGCGCCTGCTCGACATCGACGTCTCGACCCGCATGATCAAGGCGATCCGCGAGGCGGTCGGCACGCGTGCCGACATATTGTTCGGCACGCACGGTCAGTTCACCGCCTCCGGCGCCCTGCGCCTGGCGCGCGCCATCGAGCCCTATGACCCCTTGTGGTTCGAGGAGCCGGTGCCGCCCGACATGCCCGAAGTGATGGCACAAGTTGCCCGCGCGACCTCGATCCCGATCGCCACCGGCGAGCGCCTGACGACCAAGTTCGAATTCGCCCGCGTCATCGAGAACCGCGCCGCGACCATATTGCAGCCGGACCTCGGCCGCTCCGGCGGCATTCTCGAAACCAAGAAGATTGCCGCCATGGCCGAGGCCTACCACATCCAGATCGCGCCGCATTGCTATTGCGGACCGATCGTCGGCGCCGCCAACATCCAGCTGGCGGTGACGCTGCCCAACTTCCTGATCCTGGAATCGCTGAAGCAGTGGGACGGTTTCCACGCCACGTTGCTCAAGAAGAAGATCGAGTGGCAGGACGGCAACGTCATCCCGTCGAAGGAACCTGGCCTCGGCGTCGAACTCAACGAAGACGTCTGCGACGCCCATCCGTACACCGGCAAGGACCTGCATTTGCAGATGATGCAAACGCCGTTGATGCCGTGAGCGAAGGCTACGCCTTCGTCGGCCTTGGTCATCTCGGCGGCAAGCTAGCCGCCAGCCTGGTCCGAAATGGTTTTGCCGTCACCGTGTTCGACCGCGACCCGGCCGCTATCGAGCGCCTCGTGGCGCTCGGCGCTATCGCTGCCGGCAGCCCCGCCGAGGCGGCTGAGCGGGCGGGCAATGCCATCACCTGCCTGCCATCGCCGAGGGTCAGTGAGGCGGTACTCGCCGGTCCTGATGGACTGCTCAACGGCCTCCCCGCCGGCGGCACCTGGATTGAGATGTCGACCAATGGCCGCGACGAGATCGTGCGCCTCGCGGGCCTTGCCTCGGCCAGGGGAATCGAGACCTTGGAATGCCCGGTCACCGGTGGCGTGCATCTGGCGGCGGCCGGGAAAATCACCGCGCTGGTCGGTGGCGATGCCGATCTTTACGGGCGTCATCGCCCTGCCATCGATGCGATGTGCGCGAAGTCGTTCCTGATGGGCCCGATCGGCTCGGCGGCGGTGATCAAGGTCATCACCAACATGCTGGCCTTCATCCATCTCGTCGCCGCCGGTGAGGCGCTGATGCTGGCCAGGCAAGGCGGGCTCGACCTCGCCCAAGCCTATCACGCCATCGTCGCCTCCTCCGGCAACAGCTTCGTCCACGAAACCGAAAGCCAACTCATCCTGAACGGCTCCTACGACATCGGCTTCACCATGGACCTGGCGCTGAAGGACCTCGGCTTCGCGCTCGGCCTGGGTCGGGATTTCGGTGTGCCGGTGGAACTGGCATCGCGCGTCAATGCGATTTTCGAGCAGGGCAAGGCGGCTTACGGCGGCGGCGCCTGGTCGACCCAGATCGTCAAATTGCTCGAGGACGCTGTCGGCGCCGACCTGCGCGCGCCCGGTTTTCCGTCCAAACTGGAAATCTGAATCCGGGAAACTTGAAGCGGTTTCAAAAGGTTGAGCGCTCATCTGGAATCAGGACCGGAGCGACCTGAATCAAAGCCGCAACGTCTTGATTCAATATCTGAGCGTCAGAGCGCCGGGCAGGATCTCGAAGGTCGCTGGTATGCGCCCGGGCGACTCGCCGTCGATGTCGACCAGCGCGCCGTTCTTTTCCACGTCGCCGAGCGGTTCGACAACCACTTTCTTGCCGCGCAGGATGGTGATGGCCGGATGGTTGCGATGCCTGCCGCCATAGAGCAGGCGGATATCCCAGATCAGCTTCAGCTTGCTGGCCGCGCGCAGGATGACGATGTCGAATTGGCCGTCGGTCAGTTCGGCGTCCGGCGCGATCATCATGCCGCCGCCGAAGAATTTGCCATTGGCCACCGCGACCAGCGCCATGCGCGCCTCGACCGGCGCGCCGTCATCGACTGAAATCGTTACATCCTGGAACCGGTAGCGGGCGAATTCGACCACGGTGCGACACAGGAACAACGTCTTGGCCGCAACCTTGCCCTTGCGCTTGTCGGCGTTGACGGCGCGATCGGTAGCGCCCGAGAGCCCCAGGCTCGCAATGTTGACGAAGTGCCGGCTGGCCAGCGCGCCATGGTCGTCGATATAGCAGATGCGCCCTGCATCGACCGCCCTGCTCTTGGCCCCGGCGATCAGCTTCAGCGTCGCGTCCACCTCCTTCGGCAGGCCGAGCCCGCGCGCGAAATCGATACCCGTGCCGCACGGCAGCAGACCGAGTTCGGGCGCGCGGCCGTTTTCCTTGGACGCCTGCAACAGGCCGTCGGCCACCTCGCTGGCCGTGCCGTCGCCACCGGCCGCGATCACCAGGTCGAACCCGTTTGCCGCGAGGTCGAGCGCCAGCCTTTCGGCATCGCCTTCGGCCTGCGTTTCGCGCAGTTCGAAATCGCCGAAGTGATTTTTCAACGAAGCGGCGACCTCGGACCAGTGCCGTTTCAGCCAGCCGCCGCCGGCAATCGGATTGAGCACCACCCCGACCTTCAATGCGCATCCCTCCCCGCAAGGCGCCAGGCACGCACTGCCCGATCCTTTGCCGGCATTGAAGCCCGCGCCCGTCGGCTGAGCAATAGGCGCTCTCGGTTCGCGTGCCGAAAAAGCAGGGCAGGCTGTCCAAGGCCTTGGAGGGCGAAATTCCGAGACTTCTGGCAATGGTCCCCGATAATCCCGCTATCCACAGGCCCGCGGGCATTCCCCAACATCCTTGGCCGGCGTAAGTTTAACCCATCTCAGGCGGCTACCAATCGCCCAGCCGAAAGGCGAAAGTGAAAGGCGGATTTCCTGAGGCCCGTACGGCCCGAAGCGAGAGCAGGCTCGCCTGCTTCGAGGGACGGAAGCCGAGACCTACGGGGCCGCGGAAAGCGTGCCAACGCCGACGGCGGACCGATGCTGCCATGAAGGACGGCAAAAACCTTCGATGGCCGCAGGGCAAAGCCCGCAAGGGTGGAGACCGGCGTGGTCTGGAACGGGCGCGGCCTTCGGGCGGCGACTGGCAGGACCGTCAAAATCAAGGCCGGCTTGGTGCGACGACTTTAGGGGAGTTGCTGCCGTGACCGTGTCCTGGTCTGACAGGGAGGCGCTGGGAGAAATCCCGGCGCCGACTGTCTTTTTGCTTCCCGCTCAAGCGCCTTCCCGGCGAAGTTGCGGGCGCCGCTTCACCGCGCGCCAAAATCGGTTAGTATCGCCCTGTCAGAGTCCGTTTGCGTTTGCTGGCGGGTTCGCTGAAGGGGGATACTTCATGACATTGATCCAGAAGCTTGCCGCCGCCATGGCCTGACCGGCCATGGTCCTGTTTCGCTTCATGAAGCGTATCATCAGGACGATCCTCTGGCTGATCGTCATCATTGTCTTGATCCCGATCGCCGGGCTGGCCTACGGTTTCCTGACGACGCCGTCGCTGGACAAGACACCGTTGCCGGGTATCGCCGAAGGTGCACCGCAGCCGGCGCTCGCCGCCAGGGTGCGCGCCGAAATCCCCGGCTACCAGCGACCTGAGGAATCGACCTTCCTCACCTACCCGGAATGGGCCATCGTCTATGCCG
Organism: Mesorhizobium sp. B2-6-1; assembly: GCF_006440475.1. Taxonomy (NCBI): domain Bacteria; kingdom Pseudomonadati; phylum Pseudomonadota; class Alphaproteobacteria; order Hyphomicrobiales; family Phyllobacteriaceae; genus Mesorhizobium; species Mesorhizobium sp. B2-6-1. Next base: position 106,142 of record NZ_VFUH01000012.1, on the reverse strand, counting down.
CGCGCGAATATGCCGGCTTCGTCGCCAAGGACCAGCCGAGCGGCTTTCCCTATTTCGCCTATGTCGGCCGCTTCTGGCAGGACTACGCCATGGTGATCCGCGCCAGCTCCGCCTACAAGTTCAACTACGCCAACCACCAGATGCCGGTCGTCATCGGCACCAGCCACACGATCGAGCATGCCGTGCAATGGGCTTATGAAAACACGGTCGGCCGCATCACCGAGGCGATTGCGGGCAGGCGCACGGCGACTGACATCTACCAGGGCAAGGTGGCGGCCGAATACGCCGCCTTCCTCGACCAGGGGCCGTGGTACCAGTTTCCCTATGCCGAGAAGCGCGCCGGGCTTTTCGCGGTCCAGCCGGCGCCGGGCGACAGCGCCGTGCGCTCCAGCGAACGAAAGCTTGCCTTCGGCCTCGCCGACACGATCAAGCAGTTCTATGCCAGCCTGATCAGGCAGGCACTCGCGGCAACGTCCGATCCGGCCTTGCTCGACATCCACGTCTGGGCCAAGGGACCGGTCGGCGAAGCGACGCGCAACGAAGCCGACACCTTGCTCGAACGCGACTACGGCCCCGACGGCACCGTTTTCGTCACCAAGCGCTACCAGATGTTCACCGACATGATTCCGCGCCTGATCGACAAGGGCGTCTCATTCGTCGAGATCGGCGGCAACGACGAGATCATGATCACCGTGCTCTCCACGGATTCGATCGCCGTCCCCGAAGGCATGCGCATCCTGTTCAGCTATCCGCTGCCGGCCGATCCATCGTCACGCCGCACCGGCATGGTCGTAGCCGTACCCAAACTGCATCTGGTATTGCCGGCGCTGATCAAGTCAGGCGCCAGGCTGGAGCACGTCTACGACTACTGAGGCCTTTCGGCCACGGTGCGCGGAGAACGGCTGTGTCGAGCGCCCGCCACGCTCATTTCACAATCGCGGCCAAATCCCGCCTTGTTCACGCGCGATGGACTGTCGCATGTCGCCCAAAGCGTGCCCGCGGGCTGCACCCAGTGGGTCGCGACTGCATCTGAATGGGCTGCCGAGGGGCACATCGAGGGGACGAGACCGTGATCAAGACCGCCCTTGTCGCCATGACCATCGTCGGCTGCGACTGCGACGCCAAGCTTTGCGAATATATCGGCGAGACGCCGGCCAAGTGGTCGACCATCGCCGAGTGCGAAGCGGCGATGAAGAGCCAGATGCTGCACGAGCGCAATTTTAACTATCCGCTCGTCTCTGGCATCTGCCGCGCGAAAGGCTCTGCGTCCTCCTCGCAACTGGCCGCGACCGCTTCGCGCCCGGAGTTGAAGTCCGCCAGCCGCGCCGTTGAGCCGACGCTGCCGCCCGAGCTGAGCCACAGGCCGACGGTCCCGGTCGGCTCGCCGACGACGGCGATGGAAGCGGCCGCCGCGCGGCCGGTCGCCTATGAACAGGTGGTCGATGGCGGCACCGGCGTGCTCTATCGTACGAAAAACGGCTATGCCGTCGTCAAGACCGATCTTGGCCGCGCCGTATCGGCGACCGCCGACATGGCCAAGCGTTCGGCCAACTGGCTGGCTGGCCTGGTGCCGAGCAAGCTGTAGGGACGAAGCTTTCTTCACCGGCGTCACCATGCCGGTCTGTCATCGACGGTCGCCGCCACCTTGGACCTGAAGAGACAAGACTCGCGCAAAGGTTGCAAACCGGATGGGGATGCAGCATTGTGTCGACCGCAACGATGAAGGGGGGCCTTCCATGAAACCAGCGGTCCGAATTGCCGCAGCCTTGATGCTGGCGCTTGCTCCGGGATCGGTCGGCGCGCAAGGCGTGGATCCGGGTGACGACAAGGGGATCATCTTCGCTCCGGGCGATCCCGACATGGCTGCGGCGACCAAGCAGGCGCTCGCTGGCCTGGATGAATTCCTGGCACTGTCCGAAATGCCTCCCTCCGGCACAGGCAGGTTCAAGTTGAAGGTCAAGGTGCGGGATGGGCAAGTCACCGAGCACTTCTGGGTCATACCGTTCCGCCGTGCCGGGACAGGGTTTGTCGGCATATTGGCCAATGAGCCGGAGGCAGTGCGCAACGTCGTGCTCGGCCAGAACATAGAATTCACCAGAGACGACATTTCCGACTGGGGATATACGCGAGACGGCCATCAGGTCGGCAGCTTCACGATCTGCGTGATGTTCAAGCGAATGTCGAAAGAAGAGGCGGACAACATGCGCGAAAAGTACGGCTTCGATTGCTGACGGGAACGCCGGCTGATCAAGCCGCTTCGTCCCTGGCGCCGATCTTGCGCACCAGCGCTGCCGTCGCCAGCATCGCGCCCATATCCGATATCATCGGCGCGACATGGGTCTGGTAGTCCAGTGGCACCGAAATGGCGGGCAATTCGAAGAAATTCTTCGCCTGCGGCAGGAGCAGAAAACCGTCGCTGCCGTTGAGGGCCACGCGCGCGGGTTCCTCCGGCCAGGTTTCGCCCAGCCATTTCAGCGCTTGCGTCAACCGGCCGGTCACCAATGGCTGCGCCGCCTCGGCATTGTCGGTGCGGAACTCATAGGCGGCATCCAGTTCCGGCACGCCGGATGACAGTTCCTGCATCTTGCTGGCGAACATTCCACGGAAGAAGCGGACGACGGCATTGGTCCGCCGCGTCGCCACCAATATTCCCGGAAACGGTTCGATGGCTTCGAAGGCGACGATCACGCCTTTGAAGGCCGTCGATGAGCCCTTGCCTGTCCCTTCCCGCAGTTCCGCTTCGTAGAGCTCGAACGGAAACTCTTCGTAGCGGCCGGAAACGACATCGTCGAACGACTGCCGGTTGAACGGCCCGACCGCCTCGCGCGGCAGCCGGTCGAAGGAATTTGGCCGCCCGCCATGCGCGTAGCGCACGTCGCGGATGAAGCCGAAGATGATGGGCAGCAGTGTTTGGCGAAATGATTGCTGCAGCCGCGTCGCCGGCTTCATCGCCTGGAAATAAAGCAGGATCGAAACCGCGAAACCGACGACATAGAGGAACACATGCGGCGTCGAGAACCATTGCTCGTTGGGATCGGCGACCTTGTTGAACAGCCAGGCGATCAGCACCACCGTCGCCAGCACCAAACCGACGAACAGCGGCACCCGCCAGCGTACCTGCCGCACCACGGAGGCCCGCGCCGCTTCATAAGCCTCGATGTTTTTCCGGATGCCGGCAACCACGGCGTCGCCAGGTATGAAATCCGCTGTTTCCACCGCCACCCCCGCTTGCCTGGACCGGTTCATGATAGCCGGTTTTGTCTGAAGTATCGACTGTAGCGCCTCTTCAACAGATGCTTGCGCCGCCTCTTCATTCGCCAATCATCAGCGCTTGGAAAAGCGCCGACATGGCGATCTTGGCCAATGTCCACCACCTGTAGTTACGGAAAGACCGCGCTCAACCGCCTCTCCACCTTGTCACGCATGCGGCCCTCCAATCCTTCCACCGGCGCCAGCCGCTCATGATCCCCGGCGCGCAGCCGCACAAAGGGATGCATCCGGTAGGAAATGACTGACCCCCGCGTTCCCGCATCGGCGCTGACGTCGGCGACAAGAATCCCGCCAATGCGTCCCGGCCAAGGCTGGCGGATAAGGGCGGTTCCGAGGAAATCGCCAAGTCCATAGGCGACAATCGTATCGCCGATCCGCTCCACCGGCTGCACGACATGGGCGTGGTGGCCGGCGATCAGCCCGACGCCCTGCCCTGCCAGGCGCCTCGCCAGTCTCCGCGTTTCGGCGCGCGGAAAGTGGCGGAACTCCCAATCCCAATGCGGCACGGCGCAGAGGAGATCGAACCCGTCACCTCGCAGGTGGGCAATATCGCCGGCCATCGAAACGCGGCCGGCGAACAGGTCCTCGCCCGCATTGCGCCACAGCGTGAAGGCGGCGAACCCGACAGTCAGCGGCCCGACTTCGACAGGCTGCACCGGGCTGTTGCCGGCGAGGCCAATAGTGCCGATACCGAGCCGCTTCAGCGCCGCCACGGTCTCATCGAAACCGGCGACGCCCTGGTCGAGCACATGGTTGTTGGCCAGCGACAGCACCAGTCTTTCACGCGAGATGCCGACTGCCGCCAACGCGTCGCCGAGAAAGCGCTCGCTCATCGCGTGATGGGTGCCGAGCCTGGTGCCGAGCACGGCGCTTGGCTTGTCCACGATCGGGCTTTCGCAATTGCCGATCACCAGGTCGGCCGCGCCAAGCAGCGTTTTGATCACCGGATCACAGTCGGGCGCGCTGCGGTTGGCCACCGCCGAAATGTCGCCGACGAAGGCGAGCCGCACCGTCCGTTTCGGCGCCCGATCCACCATCGTTCCGGCCACGGGCGCGAAGCCTTGCACACCACCGGCCAGCGACGGTTTCAGGAATCGCGGCAGCCACGACAGTTTGTAGGAGAGCGGATAGTTCGACACGCGATGTCCAATCGTTTGCCCTGTGTAGACCGTCCGCCGGGCGCGTTGAAGCCAGCCAATGACAATCATGCGTCAGGGCCGGCAGACGCGGCATTGCAAATGCGTGTATGATTGCCGGCACGACGCGCATGGGAGGGGGAAAATGACACCACTGGCAAGTCTGCTGGCATTGGCACTTGCTCTGGTTCTGCCGATGTCTTCGGCGCAGGCCGCCATGCCCGAAACCGCGGCCGCTCTGTTCGAGGCCAAAACCGTGGTCGCGCGCGACACGGCGCTCTCGACGCTGGAGGCAGCCGCATCCACCGACCCGGCATCCGCCTATGCCGCCGGCGCCGGCGAATTCTTCACCGCGCTGGAATTGCTGGCCAGCGGCCTGCACCGCCACGGCTTCGAGAGCCCGCGATCCTTCATGCTGCCGCTGATGCGGCTGCCTGTGCCGGAAAACCCGAACCCCGAACCGCTGACCTACGAACAGTTCCGCGCCATATTGGTCGCCTTCCGCAACCGGCTCGAGAAATCCGCAGCCACGCTGGGCTCGGTGCCTGCCGATGCCGATATCGGCATTGTCATTGACCTCACCCAAGTCGGCATCGACCTTAACGAGGACGGCACGATCTCGCCGGACGAAAGCATTGCCGCCATAATGGCCTCGCTGTCGCGCGGCGTGGCGCCCGACGATGCCGCGCCTGCGCTCACCTTCCGCTTCGACCGCGCCGACGGTTATTGGCTGCAGGGCTATGCCGAGTTCCTGATGGCGCAGGCCGATTTCTGGCTGGCGCATGATTTCAGGAGCACGTTCGACGGTTCCTTCCACATGCTCTTCCCGCGCGCAAAACTGCCGTTGCAGGACATCCTCGTTCCGCCGGCTGGCGACATGGGCAGCAGCATCTTCTCCTCGGAATGGCGCATCGCCGATTTCATCTCGCTGGTGCATCTTGTCAACTGGCCGGTGGTCGAGCCCGAGCGGCGGCAGGCGGCGCGCCGTCACCTGCTGGAGATGATCCGGCTGTCGCGCGAGGACTGGAAGGCGATCCGCGCCGAGACCGACAATGACCGCGAATGGCTGCCGGGACCGCAACAGAAGGGCGAAAACCCGCTCACCGGCCTCGAAGTCGGAGAGCAGCAGGTCGCGGCCTGGCTCGCCACCTTGACCATGGCCGAGGACCTGCTCGAAGGCCGCGTGCTGCTGCCGCATTTCCGCATCACCGGCAAGGGCATCAACATGAAGCGCTTCTTCGACGAGCCGAAACCCTTCGACCTGGTGCTGTCGATCACCGGCCCGGCCATCGCGCCCTATCTCGAAAGCGGCAGGATCCTGACCAGCGACGATTTCGACCAGATCCAGAGCGAGTTCGGCGGCGGTGGCTTCCTGACGTTTGCGCTGTGGTTCAACTGAGGGCCCAAGAGGGCTGCGTTCCTGGGCGGTCAGCGCCAGCCCCCCACCCGGACCTGCGGTCCAACCTCCCCACAAGGGGGAGGTAGAAGCTCCATTGCAAACCCTAGAAAATCGCGCCTTGGTACAGCACCGCTTCCGCCTCCTCCGGCGCGAACCGCCGCGCCAACACGGTGGCCGATCAATGGTCGCCGCGAAACCGTGGTACGGGCCGGTTATCTGCGGCGGGCGGGTAGCAGTTTTGGGGCGACGCGCTGGGCCTTCTCGGGAGTACGGAATGACACGCGCCACCGTCGCGGCCCCGCTGAAACGGCCATTCGCTTCAATTAGCGAGAGCTGTTTTGCTTGACTCGGCCGTTAAAAGCAGGCAGCAAAATACTCTTGGAAGGGCTGCAATACCGCGTTCATGGTCGTGGACGAGCCTTTTTTGGCACAAAGTCCACGTCTCTCGGTTGGTTTTGAGAGGGATTGGTTAACCAACTTTGTCCATATTTTGAAGCAATCGGCAACCAAAGACAGGCGCGGCAAACGCGTCGGGGACCACCTGGGATCACTCACAGAATGGTCGTCGCGGCTATCACAGCCGCGGACGTGGGAGCCGATTGGAGCAAGATTGGTTGAATGGCGTTCTTGAGTAAGAAAATCGTCGGGGACAGGCGTTGGGACGGCGAAGCTGCCGACAACGCGTCACGTGCCTCATCCTTCAACTCTAAGCGGATCGTCCGCTGGGTCGCCGTGCCCGGCGTCAGCGCTGCCGTTGGCCTGTGGCTGGTCGGGACAATGGCTGGTCTGAGCTCAGTCGGCGCTTCGCTGTGGTCGACGTCGAGTGTCCTGCCGCAGAGGCTGGCCATGCCGGGCTCGCTCGCTCTTGCCGATCCGCTGAAACAGCATTTCCTGATGCCCGCTGCGCCATTCGCACTGGCCAACGCCGATGGCGGCACGCAGGCGCTGCAGAACCACGCCGTGCAATGCGGCTCCGGATGCTTCAGGCTGGCCGCGCTCGCTCCTCGGGCGGAAAAGTCGGCGCGCCTCGTGGCCGCGTCCACGGCACACCCTGTCCCGGTCGCCAAGACGACCTCGCAGGAGCGCTTCGAGCGCATGGAAGCATCTCTCTCGCCAAGCAAGCTCGCCGCCGCCTTCGCCAACGCGGCCAAGCCCGTGGCCACGGCCGGCGCACCCGCCCGTCCTATCATCTCGACCTCCGCTCCACAGGTCGCCAAGGCATCGCTGGTGCCGGGCGCCAAGCTCATCGCCAGCCTGTCTGAAGACTTGCCGGCACCCGCGGCGGAGCGCTTCGCCCGGATCGACACCGGCTCGGTGGTTGTTCAGACAGCGCCGCAGCCGATGCATTTTGCCCAGCCGGATACCGGCACGCCGGACAATTCGCAACTGGCCCTCGCGCTCGCCCGCTCGCTGCCGGTCGAGGACGAGGCATTCGCCTCGCCATTGCCGATGACGGAGTCTTCGGCCGATGTCGCGGTTTCGCCTGTTGAAATCCAGCAGGAACAGCCGGGCGATGCCGCGGCCTTGCCCGACGCGCTCACCGATGACGTGCCGCTGCCGACCCGTCGGCCGCAATTCGACGCGCCGGAGCCGTTGAAGTCCGTGGAGCAGGAAAAGCCGACTCAACAGCCCAAGGTCGTGCAGCAGAAGCCGGCACCTCAGACAAAGCCGGTCCAGCAAGCCCAGCCGGCAAAGCCGGCCCGGCAGGGCCGGCCGGCGGATGGCGGCGACGCGTTGGCCTATGCGAAGCCAGACACGCCTTCGGGCGGCCTCGGCCAGGCGTTCAGGAACCTGTTCAACGCGCCGGGCGGCTCCAGGAGCGGAGCCGGCAGCGGTGTCGCCATCTATGACATCAGCGCCAAGACCGTCTACATGCCCGACGGTTCGAGGCTCGAAGCGCATTCGGGCATCGGCGCCATGGCGGACCAGCCGCGCTATGCCGATCAGAAGAACCGCGGACCGACACCGCCCAATACCTACAATCTGTCGCTGCGCGAGTCGCGCTTTCATGGTGTCGAGGCTTTGCGTCTGACACCCGTCGATGGCCGCAATAAATACAATCGTGACGGCCTGCTGGCCCACACCTACCTGCTTCGGGGCCGCTACGCACAGTCCAGTGGCTGCGTCGCCTTCAAGGACTATGCGCGCTTCCTCGCCGCCTTCAAGAAGGGCAAAATCAAGCGCCTCGTCGTGGTGCCGCGCCTGAACGGATCGCCGACACGCGTGGCGGACAACGCACGCGGCGCCTGACCGCAATCGGCAGGCATCACCGGCACTTGCCTCCTCCTGACAGCCTTCTGTCAGGAGCTGCATCTGGCGGTGCGCCTCGGCTGATCGCGCTCTTTCCATTTTCGCCAAGACCTCCCATATTCCGCCCATGGTCAAATCCACCGAAAAGAGAACGCCGTCGACGGCGAATGACGACCGCGCCGCGCCCAAGCGGCGCAGCCCGCTGACCGATTTCCTCGACGCCTCGGAACCGCTGCACAAAGGCGGCTTCGCCGAGATGCCGCAGCCCGAACTGTCGGGCACGCCGCTCACCGGTTCGGTCGCGGACTGGGCCGAGCAGATCGAGCAGGAAGCCGAACGCGAAGGGCGCCAGGCCGGCAAGGACGGCGGCAAGTCGCCGAAGCCATCGAAGAAGATCCCCGAGCGCTCCGCGGCGCCCGGGCGCACGGCGCGTGGCACCTCGATGGGCGGCGCGGCGACAGCCCGCGAGCGCGCGGCGGCCGGCCTCAATCCCGTCGCCGGCCTCGACGTCTCGCTCGAGGAAGCCGAGACGATGACGTCGAGCGGCGTCACCGCGACGGTGGCGGCTCTCTCGGCATTGATTGAATCCGGCAATCCGCTGCACAAGGACGGCGTGCTGTGGACGCCGCACCGGCCTGCCCGGCCGGAAAAATCCGAGGGCGGGATCATCATCAAGATGGTGTCGGATTTCGAGCCGGCCGGCGACCAGCCGACCGCCATCAAGGACTTGGTCGAGGGCGTCCAAAACAACGACCGCACGCAGGTGCTGCTCGGCGTCACCGGCTCGGGCAAGACCTTCACCATGGCCAAGGTGATCGAGGAGACGCAGCGTCCCGCCTTGATCCTGGCGCCGAACAAGACGCTGGCGGCGCAGCTTTATTCCGAGTTCAAGAAATTCTTCCCCGACAATGCGGTGGAGTATTTCGTCTCCTACTACGACTATTACCAGCCGGAAGCCTACGTTCCGCGCACCGACACCTTCATCGAGAAGGAATCCTCCATCAACGAGCAGATCGACCGCATGCGCCACTCGGCGACGCGCTCGCTGCTCGAACGCGACGACGTCATCATCGTCGCTTCGGTCTCCTGCATCTACGGTATCGGCTCGGTCGAGACCTATACGGCCATGACCTTCCAGATGCAGATCGGTGACCGGCTCGACCAGCGCGCTCTGCTCGCCGACCTCGTCGCCCAGCAATACAAGCGCCAGGACATCAATTTCGTGCGCGGCTCGTTCCGCGTGCGCGGCGACACGATCGAGATCTTCCCGGCCCACCTTGAGGATCGCGCCTGGCGCATCTCCATGTTCGGCGACGAAATCGAGGCGATCACCGAATTCGACCCGCTGACCGGCCAGAAGACGGGCGAGCTGAAAAGCGTCAAGATCTACGCCAATTCGCACTATGTGACGCCGCGCCCGACGCTGAACCAGGCCATCAAGTCGATCAAGGAAGAGCTCAAGCACCGTCTGGTCGAGCTCGAGCGCGCCGGCCGTCTGCTGGAGGCGCAGCGGCTGGAGCAGCGCACCCGCTTCGACCTGGAAATGCTGGAAGCCACCGGCTCCTGCGCCGGCATCGAGAACTATTCGCGCTATCTCACCGGACGTCAGCCGGGCGATCCGCCGCCGACACTGTTCGAATATATCCCCGACAACGCACTGGTCTTCATCGACGAAAGCCACGTCACCGTGCCGCAGATCGGCGGCATGTATCGCGGCGACTTCAGGCGCAAGGCGACGCTTGCCGAATACGGCTTCCGCCTGCCTTCCTGCATGGACAACCGGCCCCTGCGCTTCGAGGAATGGGACGCCATGCGCCCGCTCTCGGTCGCTGTCTCGGCAACCCCCGGCGGCTGGGAGATGGAGCAGTCCGGCGGCGTGTTCGCCGAGCAGGTCATCCGACCGACCGGCCTCATCGACCCGCCGGTCGAGGTGCGCCCGGCCAAGACCCAGGTCGACGACGTCGTCGGCGAGATCCGCGAGACGACCAAGGCCGGCTACCGCACGCTGGTCACCGTGCTGACCAAGCGCATGGCCGAGGACCTGACCGAATATCTGCACGAGCAAGGCGTGCGGGTGCGTTATATGCACTCCGATATCGACACGCTGGAGCGTATCGAAATCCTGCGCGATTTGCGCCTCGGCGCCTTCGACGTGCTGGTTGGCATCAACCTTTTGCGCGAAGGCCTCGACATTCCCGAATGCGGCTTCGTCGCCATTCTCGACGCTGACAAGGAAGGCTTTTTGCGCTCGGAGACGTCGCTGATCCAGACCATCGGCCGCGCCGCTCGCAATGTCGACGGCAAGGTCATTCTCTATGCCGACCAGGTCACCGGATCGATGGAACGCGCCATGGCCGAGACCAATCGCCGTCGCGAAAAGCAGATGGAGTGGAACGCCGCCAACGGCATCACGCCGGAATCGGTCAAGTCGCGCATCTCGGACATTCTGGATTCGGTCTACGAGAAGGACCATGTCCGCGCCGACATCTCGCAGTTCACCGACAGCGCCGGCGCCATGATGGGCAACAACCTCAAGGCCCATCTGGACGCGCTTGAGAAGCAGATGCGCGACGCCGCCGCCAACCTCGATTTCGAGAAGGCGGCCCGCATTCGCGACGAGATCAAGCGGCTGCGTGAGATGGAGATGTCGATCTCCGACGATCCGCTGGCCAAATACGCCGATATGGAAAGTCCGGTCTCGGGCCGCGAAAAAGGCAAGCACAACAAGGGCGTGGCCAGGCATCGTACATCGGAGGAACAGGAGCGTTTCCGCAAGCTCGACGAAGCACGCGCCGCCGAAGAGGCAGCCAAGGCTGCCCGGCCCAACCTCTTCCGCAAGCCCGATCTCGACGAGATGGGTGCCGATGGCGCGGTGCCGGTGAAGAAGCCGCTGTTCGCCAAACCGTCGATCGACGATATGGGTCCCGGCACCGACATGCCGACGCCGGCCGGTGCGGTGTCGCGCTCGCTGTTCAAGAAACAGTCGGCGTCCGAAGCACACGGCTCGGATTTCGGCATCCCCGGCGAGCCGACCAAACCACTGTTCAAGAAAAACTCTCTCGACGAGATGACCGTGCGTCGCACCGAGAAACCGGTCGAGGGAAAAGTGCCGGCGAAGCCACAGCCGATCTCCCCCGTTGTTGGGGCCGGTAGGACAGACGGGGGCGCGAAGGAACGCGACGACAAACCAATCGTGCGCCAACGCGCCGGCATTGGTTCTTACGAAGCCCCCGGCGACGCCCGCCGCGAAAAGCGCCGGCCCGCAAAGACAGGAAGGCCCGGAAAGTAGTTCGTTCGAAATGCCGGCTGGACAGCGCCCCCTCTGTCCTGCCCGTCCTCCACAGCAGCTGCGCTGCAGCTCGCGGAGGGTGGACCGGACATTTCCCCACGAGTGGGGAGATTGGCAGCTTCAGCGCCTCGCTCGACGCTACCCTCCTCTTGCCCAGCGCATGACCTTTGGTGTACTCAGTCCCCACACCCAAACGTCTTGAAAGGAGGGCTGCGTGTTTATCGATCACCATCGTCAGCGTGGCCCGATTTCCGCCCTGCGAGCTTGCTTGCAGGGCTGACCAGGGACGGTCCGGGTTTTTCCCGCTTCGATTTTTTGGTCTGCCCTGCGTGGTGCGCATTGCCGAGCCTGATGGCCGCTTGCGCACTGACAAAGTGCATTGAGCCGGACTTTCCGGATAGACCAGAGAAATCGACATGGCCCTGATCAGCCTCAAATCCCTCGGCGTCACGATGAGTGCGCCGCTCTTTTCCAATCTCGACCTCACCATCGGCAGCGGCGACCGGCTCGGCATCGTTGCCGCCAATGGTCGCGGCAAGTCGACCTTGCTCAAATGCCTGGCCGGCGAGATGGAGCCGACCTCCGGCGACATTACCCGCACGCGCGGCTTGCGCGTCGGCCATGTCGAGCAGTCCGTTCCTGCTGCCCTGCTTGGCCGCAGCTTTCATCAGGTGGTGGCTGACGCTTTGCCGCCCGAGCAAGCCGAAAGCGAACTATGGCGTGTCAATGTGGTGCTGGATTCGCTCGACGTTCCTGAGGCGATGCGCGAGCGAGAGATGCAGGCGCTGAGCGGCGGCTGGCAGAGGCTGGCACTGATCGCGCGTGTCTGGGTCACCGATCCCGACATGCTGCTGCTCGACGAACCGACTAACCATCTCGACCTTGCCCGCATCAGCCAGCTCGAAACTTGGCTGAACGCGCTACCGCGAGAGGTGCCGGTGGTGATCGCCAGCCACGACCGCGCCTTTCTCGACGCCGCCACCAACCGCACGTTGTTCCTGCGCCCGGACCAGTCGCCGGTGTTTTCCCTTCCCTACTCCCGCGCCCGGCAGGCCCTCGATGAGGTCGATGCCTCGACCGAGCGAAAATTCCAGCGCGACATGAAGGTGGCGCAGCAATTGCGACGCCAGGCCGCCAAGCTCAACAATATCGGCATCAATTCGGGCAGCGACCTTCTCACGGTCAAGACCAAGCAGCTCAAGCAGCGCGCGGAGCGACTTGAGGACGCGGCGGCCCCGGCGCATCACGAGAAATCGGCGGGGGCGATCCGGCTGGCCAATCGCGGCACGCACGCCAAGGTGCTGATCACGCTCGACGACGCGGCGGTGGAAACGCCCAACGGCACGCTCTTGTTCAGGACCGGCAAGCGCCACATCTGCCAGGGCGACCGCATCGTGCTGCTTGGCCGCAACGGCGTTGGCAAGTCGCGCTTCGTCACGCTGATCCGCAACGCCATTATCGAACCCGACACGGTTCAGAACGTGAAGGTGACGCCGTCGACGGTGCTCGGCTACAGCGACCAGGCCCTGTCCGGCATCGGCGGCGACGATACGCCACTGGCGATGGTGTCGCGCCGTTACGATGTCGGCGAACAGCGCGCCCGCTCTCTGCTTGCCGGCGCCGGCGTCGGCATCGAGATGCAGGAGCGCAGGATCAGTGTGCTGTCCGGCGGCCAGAAGGCGCGGCTGATGATGCTGGCGCTGAGGCTCGCCAATCCGAATTTTTATCTGCTCGACGAGCCGACCAACCATCTCGACATCGACGGCCAGGAAGCGCTGGAGGAGGAATTGCTCAAGCACCAGGCAAGCTGCGTGCTCGCCTCGCACGATCGCTCCTTCATCCGTGCCATCGGCAACCGCTTCTGGCTGATCGAGAGGCGGCGGCTGACCGAAGTCGACGATCCCGAGGAGTTCTTCCGCTCAGTGGCTGAAGGGGCGGGATAGATCGGATTGTAAATTATCCGCTTACAGGTCCTTGAATCTTGTAAGCGATCTGTTTACATACCTCATGATCAAGTCTTTCAGGAACAAGGCCCTGTCAGAGCTCTTTCAAACCGGGAAAACCGGCAAGATCGACGCCAAGATGCACAAGCGCGTTCTTGTCCGGCTTGACCGCCTGGAAGCTTCAGAAAAGCCCGAGGAGATGAACCTTCCTGGCTTTGCCTTCCATGCGCTGAGAGGCTTCGATCCCATCCGTTACACGGTCCACGTCAACGGCCCGTGGTGCATCACGTTTGAATTCGACGGCAAGGACGCCCGCGTCGACTTCGAGCAATACCGCTGAGGCGGCCAGATTGGAGAAGTTCGATCTATGAGCGTGCACGAGCCGACGCGTCCTATCGAGCGCTGTCCCTCCCACCCGGGAGCGCTGCTTGAGGACATTATCCCGGCAACTGGAAAGACCAAGGTGGAAATTGCAAAGCTGCTCGGCATCTCCCGGCAGCAGCTCTATGACATCATCCGCGAAAAGAAGCCGGTTTCACCGGCTGTGGCCGCCCGCCTTGGGAAGCTGTTCGGCGATGGAGCCGCGATCTGGCTTCGCATGCAGGCAGCTTTCGATGCCTGGCATGCCGAACGTGAGGTGGATGTTTCGGCTATTCCGACGCTCAAGGTCGCGTAGGCCGTGGCGCTCGAATGAGAAATTAAACGCTGCGAGAAAAAAAACGACGACCTGTCGGATCGCCTGAACCTGCCTCGTCCTTGGGATGCCGACACGATGATGCCGGCGCCAACCCAGGGAGAATGCATCATGTCCGTCCTTTCCTCCATCGGCCGCATCGCAACCCGATATGCGGCGGCGCGTGCCCGCCATCGTAGCGAGCGCATCCTGCTTTCGCTCCCCGCCGAACTGCGCAAGGACGTTGGCTTTCCGGAGCTCTTCGACGCGCAGAACAGCCGCCGCTCAGCCGCCGTCTCGGCCAAGGTCATATGAGCGGCCGAGCCATGCGTCTATCGCTTGAGTTCTCCGGTCGCCCGGCCAGTCCGGGCCCGGCCCTCGAGAAAAATTTCAAGCCCATGTAGGACCGCCGTCACCTCGCGCGTCCTATGGTCCGCAAGGCCAAATCAAACGTGAAGAGGAACACGCAATGACCGACCAGACCCCTGTGCAGCCCAAGGCGAAAGTGCTCGGCGGATTGACCCCCTATCTGCAGGTGGACGGCGCCTTCAAGGCTGCCGAATTCTACCAGAAGGCGTTCGGCGCCAAGCAGGTCTTTGCCTACCCCGCGGACGAAAAAGGCCGCACGATGCATGTCCACCTCCACATCAACGGCTCGACGCTGATGTTGGGCGACGCCTATCCCGAGCACGGCCACCCGCACCAGGCGCCGCAGGGCTATACGCTCCAGCTTCATCTCGGCAGCGACGAGATCGACGGCTGGTGGCAGCGCGCGGTCGACGCCGGCTGCGAGATCGTGACGCCGCTGCAGGTGATGTTCTGGGGCGACCGCTGGGGCCAGGTGAAGGACCCTTTCGGAGTCGCATGGGCGATGAACGCTCCAGTGGAGCAATAACCGTCGCAATTCGATAGCGGGCGTCAGCACTCTCGGCGAGAAGTGCGCGCCCACCTGCCCCGGGTCGCATCCCTGCCGGCCCGGCGCCGGATGCAGCAAACAAGGAGATTGCCATGTCCTATGTCGACGGTTTCGTGCTTGCCGTGCCAAAGGCAAAACTCGACGATTACAAGAAGCTGGCCAACACCGCCGGCGCCGTCTGGAAGGAACACGGCGCGCTCGCCTATGTCGAGTGCGTCGGCGACGATGTGCCTTATGGCGAGGTCACGTCGTTTCCACGCGCCGTGCAGGCCAAGGACGACGAAGTCGTCATCTTTTCCTGGGTCGTCTACAAATCCAGGCAGGACCGCGACGCGGTCATGGCCAAGGTGATGGCCGATCCACGATTGCAGCCGGATATGTCGAAAATGCCGTTCGACGGCAAGCGCATGATCTTCGGCGGGTTCCAGACGTTCATGGAATTGTAGGCAACGCACTTGGGCGGAGCGGGAGCGCTCCGCCGAAATGCCGCGCCGCATTAAGCCAGTCTGTCCAGCAGGGGCTTCAGCCTGTCGCCGTAGCGCTTCCACAGGTCGACCGAGCCTTGATACATCGGCTGGCGCACCTGCGCGGCGGAAGCCGTGCGCACCGGCCGGTCGGTCTGGTGGAACGACAGCACGGCATCGTCCCATGGCAGCCCGAGATAGTCGATCAGCGCCCGGCTCTGGCCTTCCTGGTCGGCGACGAAATCCTCGTAGCGCACATCGTGCACGACGCCGGGCAGCACCTTGTGCCAATGCGCCATGATGTCCGTGTAGAGATTGTGGAAATCGGCGAGTTCGCCCAGATCATAGCCGTAGCGGTGGCTGTCGCCGCGGAAATGTACCTTGTAGATCGAAAGGCAGGTTGCCGCCGCATCGCGGGCGCAATGGATGATCCTGGCCTTTGGCATCATCATGTGGATGAAGCCGACAAGCAGGAAGTTGCCCGGCATCTTGTCGGTGACGTGGCGCATGTGCGGATAGCGGGCATGCAGCATGTCGAGATAGGCGCGTCCCGCCTCGGCAAAATCCGTATCGGGCGCATCCGAAACGCCCCAGGGGAAGCCGCCGGGCATGGTCGCCGGGAACTGCCTGCCGACCGCCGTCTTCAGGATGCCGAGTTCGCCGGCGCCGTAGACCTGCGGATGGCTGGCGATGATCTGCTCGACCAGGGTCGTGCCCGAACGAGGCATGCCGACGACGAAGATCGGCGTATCGTCGGAGATCGCGCTGGACCTGTGCTTCTGGAAGAAATCCCTGTCGAACACCGTTTTCATAGCCTCGAATTCGGCGCGTGTCCTTTCCGCGTCGTAGTCGATGCCCTTGCGGCGGATGGCATTGCCTTCGGCGAAATAGTCGAAGGCTCTGTTATAATCCTTCAGATCGTCATTGACCTTGCCGAGGCCGAAGGCAAGCTGCATGCGCGCCAGGCTGTCCGGCAGCGCCTTGGCGTGCTGGGCCTCCATCCCGGTCAATTCGGCATCGCGCTCCTTCTGACGCTTGACCTGCGTCAGCATCAGCCAGGCGCGCGCCATGCCGGGATCGGCCGCCAGCGCCTGCCGGAACAGGTCGGCCGCCTCGTCGAGCTCGCCTTTTTCCATCAACCCGACGCCCAGCCCGTGCAGCAGTTCGGCGTCCTTCGGACGGATCGACAGCGCCCCGCGAAAGACGGCCAGCGCGTCGTCCAGGCGCCCCGCTTCCTGCAAGGTTTCGGCAAGCCCGATGCGGGCGCGGAAATGGAAGGGATTGCGCGCGACCGTGCCGCGATAGATCTCCTCGGCGCCCTCGAACTGCCCAAGCTGTTTCAGTGACGAGCCGAGATTGTCGCGCGCCGCGAGCTGGTCCGGCCGCAGCGCCACCGCGCCGCGGAAGAAGTCGGCGGCCGCCGCGACACGGCCGAGATCGCGCATCACCGTGCCGAGGTTGTTGAGGAAATCCGGATTCTTCGGCTGCAAGCGCACCGATTGCTCGAGGAGACCGAGCCCCTCGGCGCTGCGCCCGGTCTGGTGCAGCAAAAGACCGAGAAAATGCGCAGCCGCCGCATGGTTGACCTTGTGCGTCAGCACTTGCCGATAGAGCGCCTCGGCCTCTTGCCGCCGCCCCGCCTGATGCAGTTGCAGCGCCCTCTGCACATGCTGGTCGAGACTCGACGGCGGCTGTCCGCCCGAGCCGGAGTTGGCGCCAGCACCCGCCGCTCGTCTCTGATCTCTGTTAATGGGAAACCTGCCGTGTTTGTCCGCCTGCCGCGATCTAGGCCATTGGCGCGGCGGGTTCAAGGCTTTGCTTGGTTTCTTGCGCTTGCCATCGGCGCGGACAAGATCAAATCAGCCGGTTGGTCTCAGCCGTCTGCCTGGCGCGCCGAACCGTTCCGTCAGTATCGGCGATCGTCCGCCTTTCAGCCTCGTCGCTTCTGATGGTCAGCCGCGCCGACTTGACGATCATAGGTTTGCCGGTACGCCCGATGGCGACGGCATATGCGGTGGCCGGCCTGATAGGCGGGTTGATCGCTGTGGTATTGCCTCTTGAGCTTCTCGCAGAAACCATGGTTTTTGTCCTTTTTGGAGAAATAAAACGCAAATTTCGGGAGCGGACCCCAAAATGATTTTTTGAGAATTTTTGGAAAATATCACCAAACCATAGCAGAGTTTTTCAAATGGACGCAGCAATCTTTTTCCTTTGGCTTACTTATTTTTCCAAATCTTCTTGAAACCCATGCAAAGTCGAGCTACATATATATAAGCGTTTGGGCCAGAATTGGCATTTCGCGGCGTCAGAGGTTCTCGACCCGCCAATCTCACTCCAAATCATCGATATCGGCAGCGCGGCGCATTTGCTCCGCGACCGTTCTCATTCTTCGAAAGATACCCATGAACACCGGAACCGTGAAATTCTACAATGGCCAGAAGGGTTTTGGCTTCATTCAACCAACCGACGGCGGCAAGGACGTTTTCGTCCACGTCAGCGCATTGGAACGCGCGGGCTTTCCTGGCCTCGCCGAAGGCCAGAAGCTGCAATTCGAGTTGGAGCGTGATGCCAAGGGCCGCGAGTCGGCCGCCAATTTGCAACTGATCTGATCCGGCCGAATTCGATGACCGCTGACCACGGATGTACTGGCAGCTCTCGAAAATGGCTTATTTCCAGCGATTGCCGGAAATAGGAAAGCGGGGCTCGTCCCCGCTTTTTTGCTTTGAGGCTCTCCGCCTCGCATGTCGCCACAGGGCTTAAAACATCAAGGCAGGACAATGCCGGACCGCACGACCCATTCCGTCGCACATTTCATGGCTCCTTTCGTACTCGGCGGGCTGGAAGGGCAACTGCCGGCGGGCGACTACGACATCGATCACGACGAAGAGCTGATGGAGGGCATGTCGCGGCTTGCCTGGCGCCGCGTCGCCACCTTCATCCATTTGCCGGCAAGAGCGGTGAAAAACCCGACCACCAGTCAACTCGTCGCCATCGATTACCTGGACCTCGAAACAGCGCTGAAGCGCGACAGGGAGAATGCAGCATGATCCGTTTCCAGCAGAATGCGCGTCCGCGCACCGACACGCCCTCGCATCTCTTCGCGGTCGGCCAGACCGTGCGCATGAAGAGCCGCACAGGGCTCCTCAACAAGACAACGGAACTGTTCGAGATCAAGAGCAGGCTGCCGGTCAAGGACGGCTCCCCGCAGTACCGCATCCGCAGCGAGCAGGAGACCCACGAGCGGGTCACCACGGAAGACAATCTCGAACCAGCCGACAATCCGATTGGTGACAATCCGACTGTTGGCAACGATCCGGCGGTCTGAGACCCCGGCGCCGCCAGACCACCAGCACGAGGAGCAGACAAGATGGCCAAGGGTCAACAGCGCAGCAACCGCGAAACACGAAAGCCCAAGAAGGACAAGGTGGTGGCCAAGCCCGCCTCCCCGTTCGGCTCGTCGGTCAAGCAGGCCGAGAGCGGCCTGAAGCCGAAATCGAAGAGCTGATCGCGGACGACTTCTTCCGCGCCCATCCCTGCCGCAGAATCTCCTGCCGGAGAATCTCCCTGGCGGAACAACGCATCATGGAGGCGTCCTTGAATTTCGTCATCGAGTTTTACCGATCGCGCGAAGCCGAGGAAGCGACGCTCGACAAGGTGTCGCTGGAAGCCCCTACCCTGCGCGCAGCCTGGCAGGGCGCCACCGCGCTCTTCCATACGCTCGCAATGCCGCAAATCCCCGACCGCGTGCGCATCTGCGATGAGCACGGCAGCGAGCTTTACTCCGGCCCGGCCGACGGCGCCTATCCATCCGCGTTGTGACCGTCACACGTCCCCGAAATTTGTTTTAGACGGCATCCGCGTTTCCCAAAGTACGGAAAAGACGAACACCCGGCCTTTCAGCAGCGGCCCCCGCCAACGATGCGGTAGTCGGCGGCGCGTGCCTCGCAGGCGTTGGGGAAGGTTCGCAACTCTCCGCCGCGCCGGGCGCAGACCGGCGCGTATTCGCGGGTGCAGAAAGTCTGCTCGCCGCCACCCTCGCCGCCGTCACGGCAGGGACCGTCGCGCACGATGCCATAACCCGCCCGGTCGGCAAGACAGGCATTGGCGAAGGTCTGGCGGTCGCCACCGCGCCGGGCGCAGACGGGCTCGTACTGTTTGGTGCAGAATTGCGGTCCCGGCCGCGGCGGCCGTGGCCGCGGTCCCGGGCCGTCGTCGACGACCACTGTACAGGCGGCAAGAACAGCCGACAGGAACAGGACGACAAAACCCTGTCGCGAGAAGATTGCCGCAAGAAACCTCATGATCGTCTCTCCCTCGATCCTCGCCTCGCTGCGTGCCGCTCCAAATACGCAGCTGTTCGGGACAATGATATTCACGAAGCAAAGGCTCAAACCAGTCGCGCTGTTGCGATCCTCCGCATTCCATCGCCGATTGCAACCCTCGTTTGCAGCCGGCTGCTAAAAAGAACGTCGCCTGGATTATCCCGGCGCCTCGCACCGCCAGCCGTCGCCGCCGCTGGCCCATGCGTGACGGGGCTGTGGCCGATGACCCCTCAGGCAACGAGGCCTATTTGCGGCGCGTCGATGCTCGGATTGGTCGATTCATGAGTCGGGACGCGCCCATCGGGGGCGGCCCGCGGCGCTATCTTGCAACCTTCACTTTTCCGTGCGATAAATTCCGTGTTCGGGCATTTGCGACCCGGAGAGCGGAACGTTTTGGACGACCTTTCCCCGATACTGTGAATCTCTGACGGCCCCGTTTTTCGGCGGGGGGTTTGACCATGCGCCAATGCATGACTGCCGAAAGCTACCACCGGGAACTGCCCTCGACGCGAGGTGGCGGGCAGGACCATCAAGACTGAACGGGTGAAGGAGTTTCCCCAATGGCCCAGACCGGCACCGTTAAATTCTTCAACGCGACCAAAGGCTTCGGTTTCATCACGCCCGACGGTGGCGCCAAGGACGTATTCGTCCACATTTCCGCGATCGAGGCCTCGGGCCTGCGCACGCTCGTCGACGGCCAGAAGGTCACCTTCGACGTCGAGCCGGATCGCATGGGCAAAGGCCCCAAGGCCGTCAACCTCCGCGCCGCCTGAGCCATCGGCCAGCAGCACGCCCTTCCTGGCCGTGCGACTGAGGCTCCGAAGCTTGAATGACTTCGGAAGAGGCAAACGAATTTTGAAGGCGCGGCGATTTTCGTCGCGCCTTTTTCATGTCGCAGCGCAGCAAAAATGCTGTCGCCCCAAAGTGGATCCGGTGTCGGGTCAACGACATGCATCATAATGAAAACTTAAAGCGCGACGCGCTTTAAGTGCCCGCAAAACTTTCTCTTGCCGATGACGCTAAAATAAAGGACAAATTTCCATTCGGGCATTTGCCGGCCCGAGACTGGAGTTTATGGGATCAAAGGAGCTTCCCATGCCGCAGACCGGCACCGTCAAATTCTTCAACCATGCCAAAGGGTTCGGCTTCATCACACCGGATGATGGCGCGAAGGATGTCTTCGTTCATATTTCGGCCGTGCAGGCGTCGGGTCTTCCCGGTCTTGAGGATGGGCAGAAAGTGACATTCGACACCGAGCCTGACAAGCGCGGCAAGGGTCCCAAGGCCGTCAACCTGTCGATCGGCTGAGCCTGCTCCGGAACGGCGGCTGTTCTGGCAGGACAGCTTCGCTCCCTGGAGCGTTCGATAGTTGATGCCCGTGCCCTCCGGTCAGGCAAAAATTCGTTCAGCCCCCGTTCAGCCACGGTCTCATATTAATCTTTCGTAAAGCCGGACCGCATCCCCGGAATTCTTACGGGCCGGCACGAAGGAGATCGACATGAACCGAATTTTCAAGACAGCCGTGCTGTCCGCCGCAGTGGTTGCCACCACGTTTGCGGCCTTGCCCGCGGCCAATGCGGGCGATTGGCGTCACCGCCACCATCATGACCATGGCGATGCCGTTGCCGCCGGCGTCCTCGGCCTCGCGGCCGGCGCGCTGATCGGCGGTGCGTTGGCCAACCAGCAGCCGCCGCCCCGCGACTACTACGATGATGGCTATTACGATCGCGATGTGCGGATTCGCCCGGCGCCGGTCCGCCGCTACTATGCCGAACCGCAAGTGGTCTACGCCGACCGCTATGCCGAACCGTGGACGCGCGGCTGGTACGACTATTGCTCCGACCGGTACCGCACCTTCAACGCCCGCACCGGCACCTTCACCGGCAATGACGGCGAGCAGCATTTCTGCACCGCTAACTGATCAAGGGCTTCCCTGCCTCAACAAAAGCGCTGACCGCAAGGCCGGCGCTTTTTTGTCAAGCCGGCACCGGCTTCGGCGCGACGCGCTTCACGTCAAAAACGGATTGCTCCGCCGCTCCTCGCCGAAACGCCCGCCCGGACCGTGGCCGCAGATGAAGCCGATGTCGTCGCCGAGCGGCAAAAGCTTGTCCTTGATCGAGGCGATGAGTGCCGCATGATCGCCGCCCGGCAGGTCGGTGCGCCCGATCGAGCCGCGAAACAGCACGTCCCCGACATGGGCGAATTTGGCCGCGCGGTTGTAATAGACGACATGGCCGGGCGCGTGGCCGGGGCAATGCAGCACCTCGAAGAGATGCGAGCCGAACGAGACCGTCTCGCCTTCGGTGAGAAACCGGTCGGGCACGCAGTTGCGCACGCCGGCAATGCCATAGCGCTCGCCCTGGTTCTCGAGATTGTCGAGCAACATCCTGTCGGCCTCGTGCGGGCCGATGATCTCGACACCGAGCGCTTCCTTCAACTCCATCGCGCCGCCGGCATGGTCGATATGACCATGCGTGATCCAGATCGCGCCGGCCGATATCGCATTGTCCTTCAGCGCCGCCAGCACCTTGTCGATATCGCCGCCCGGATCGACGACGACACCGTGCTTGTCGTCCATGTCGAACAGGATCGTGCAATTCTGCTGGAAAGGCGTGACCGGCACGATGCCGGCATTGAGCTGACCCATGATCGTCCTTTCGATGTTCACGCCGTGATGTAGAGGCGCGAGCGAAGGGCGTCCACCCTTGGGATCGGTCGTTCCAAAGCGCGTCGCGTCGAAACGCATTCATGCGGCGCGCTCTGGAAACAGAAATGGGCGGCCGAAGCCGCCCATTTGGCCAGCCCGAGATCGCAGGCTTACTTCTTCATGGCGCCCATGACCGCGCCGATAATGCCGGTCAGGATCGCGCCGCCGCCGGCGCCGCCGACGATGTTCTGCAGGTTGAGCGCGCTGCCCAGACCACTCGTCGCTGCCGCAGCCGCTGCCGGATCGACTGTGCCGCCGAGCAGGCTGCCGAGGATCGCCGCGCCGCCGACGCCGCCAATGGCGCCGCCCAGGATCTTGGGAAGCTGCCCCAGCGCCGCCGTCTTGATCGCCGCGCCGACCGCCTGACCACCGATGATGCCTGTAATGATCTGAACGATGATCGGAAGAAGCGTATTCATGTCCATCTTACCAGTCCCTCCATAGCTGCCAGCCTCCCGGGCCGACACCATCATGGAGACGCTGAATTCAGCGAAAGTCAAATGCAGAAACGCTGAAATAAAAGGGGCGGCCCGAAAACCGCCCCTGCTTGCGTGAAAAGCTGTGACTTTCGTTATTCTGCGGCGATCGCGTGCTTCGGCTGAACGGCCGCAGAATAGTCATTCATCAGAGTCTTGGCGATCTCGCCGACCTCGAATCGGTACGGCCCGATCTCCGAAACCGGGGTCACTTCCGCTGCCGTTCCAGTCAGGAAGCACTGCTCGAAGCCCTCGAGTTCTTCCGGCATGATGGCGCGCTCCACCACCTCCAGGCCGCGGTCCTTGGCGAGGCCGATGACCGTGCGGCGGGTGATGCCGTCGAGGAAGCAGTCCGGCTTTGGCGTGTGGATCCTGCCGTCCTGGACGAAGAAGATGTTGGCGCCGGTGGCTTCCGCGACCTGGCCGCGCCAGTCGAGCATCATGGCGTCGGCATAGCCCTTGGCCTCGGCGGCATGCTTGGACATGGTGCAGATCATATAGAGGCCTGCAGCCTTCGATTTGGACGGCGCCGTGCGCGGGTCGGGCCGGCGCCACTCAGCCATATCGAGACGTATGCCTTTCAGCTTCTGCGCCGGATCGAAGTAGCTAGGCCACTGCCAGATGGCGATGGCGCAATTGATGCGGTTGTTCTGCGCCGAAACGCCCATCTGCTCGCTGCCGCGCCAGGCGATCGGCCTGACATAGGCATCCTTGAAGCCCTGCTTCTTCAGCAGGGTACTGGAGGCGTCGTTGAGCTCGGCCACCGAATAGGGGATCTTGAAGCCGAGCAGCCGCGCCGATTCATGCAGGCGCTCGGTATGCTCGTTGAGCTTGAAGATCTCGCCACCATAGGCGCGCTCGCCCTCGAACACCGCGCTGGCATAGTGCAGGCCGTGGGTCAGCACATGGATCTTGGCCTCGCCCCATTGCACGAACTCGCCATTCATCCAGATGAAGCCGTCCAGTTGATCAAAGGGAACGGATGCCATGGTAACCTCCCGCGGGCGGCAGCCCGCATATCGTTGTTCGTTGCGTGCTCTTGTCGGCCGCGCCATCTGGTTGGGGCGCCTGCCGCTGTCTGGAAAGGTAGGCGGATAATCGTGCTCTGGCAAACTCAGGAAGTTCCGGAAAACCCGGCCTGTCTTGCCTTTTCGTTCGCAATCCGCCCAAAACCTTGTCAAAAATTATCATTGCAGGGAAATTACGTCAATAGTACTGACATAATCTTCCCTGCCCATGGAGAAAAGATGACGGATCGAAGCCGAGCAGCCGGGACACCGATCAGGACCGCGATGTCAATCGAGGATGGCATTGATTTCGCCCTCATCGAGCTGTTTTTCTTCGCCTATCGCGATTTCACCTCGGATCCCGATCAGATCCTGGCCGACTATGGCTTCGGCCGCGCCCACCACAGGGTGCTGCATTTCGTCAACCGCAGGCCGGGCCTGACGGTCGCCGAACTGCTCGATGTCTTGAAGATCACCAAGCAGAGCCTGGCGCGCGTGCTGAAGCAGCTGATCGACACCGACCATGTCGTGCAGTTGCAAGGGCCGCGCGACCGTCGCCAGCGCGAACTGTACCCGACCGCCAAGGGCCGCGCGCTGGCGCTGGCGCTGGCACGGCCACAGTCGCGCCGCATCCATGCTGCATTGGAAGATTCCGGAGCCGCCGAACGGACCCAGGTGGAACGCTTCCTCGAAGCAATGGTCAATCCGGAACTGAGAGCCCAGATCGACGTTGGGTCCGCAAAAATGTCAGGGAAAAGCCATGGAGAGCACTGAACGCGCTGATCACGCGGCCGCACCGGACGACGATGCGCCGCATCTGCTTGTGGTCGATGACGACACCCGCATCCGCAACCTGCTCAAGCAATATCTGACCGAAAACGGTTTTCGCGTCACCGTCGCCGGCAATTCGGGCGAAGCCCGGCGCAAGCTCGCCGGCCTCGACTTCGATCTTCTTGTGCTGGATGTGATGATGCCCGGCGAAAACGGCGTCGACCTGACCAAGGCGCTGCGGGCCGAGAAGAACGTGCCGATCCTGATGCTGACGGCGCTATCGGAAACCGACAGCCGCATCACCGGCCTGGAGGCCGGCGCCGACGATTACCTGCCAAAGCCCTTCGATCCGCGCGAATTGATCCTGCGCATAAACAACATCCTGCGCCGCGGCGGCCCTGCGACCACGCCCAAGGTGGAGCAGCTCGTCTTCGGTCCCTACACATTCCAGATCGCCAGGCGCGAATTGAAGCGTGGCGGCGAGGCGCTGAAGCTGACCGATCGCGAGCAGGAGATCCTGGCGATATTCGCCGCGCGCGCCGGCGAAACCATTCCACGCCACGAACTGGTCGGCGACGAATCGGATGTCGGCGAACGCACCATCGACGTCCAGATCAATCGGCTGCGCCGCAAGATCGAGCGCGATCCCTCCAATCCGGTCTGGCTGCAGACGGTCCGTGGTATTGGGTATCGGCTCAGCGTCGAATAGACTACCGCCTTCGGCCTGCCTGACGGCCACGGAGCGAGCGAAAGGTGAATGGCGACCACGGAACTGGAACAGCCGGAATCTGACGGCTTGAGCACGCGCTCCACACGGCTGCTCAAGAGGGGTCCGCGCGTCTGGAACCGGTTCTGGCGCCTCGTTTCGCTCTACATGCCCAAGCGCCTCTACGCGCGCTCGCTGATCATCGTCATCGCGCCGATGATCCTGCTGCAATCGGTGGTCGCTTTCGTCTTCATGGAGCGGCATTGGGCGACCGTGACGCAGCGCCTGTCGCAGGCGACCGTGCGCGACATCGCCGCCATCATCGACCTGATCGAGACCTATCCGCACGACGCCGACTACGCCAACATCATCCGCATCGCCCAGGACCGTATGCAGTTGAAGGTCGACCTCCTGCCGCCCGACCCGCTGCCGCCGCCCGGGCCAAAGCCGTTCTTCTCCATCCTCGACGACGTTCTCTCCGCCGAGATCACCCGCCAGATCAACCGGCCGTTCTGGATCGATACGGTCGGCAACTCCAACATCATCGAGGTGCGCGTCCAGCTCGAAGGCAAGGTGTTGCGCGTCTTCGTGCGCCGCAGCCAGGCCTATGCTTCGAACACGCACATCTTCCTGATCTGGATGGTCGGTACCTCGCTGGTGCTGCTGATGATCGCCATTCCCTTCCTGCGCAACCAGATCCGGCCGATCCTGACGCTGGCCGAAGCCGCCGAAAGCTTCGGCAAGGGCCGGCCGATGCCGCGTGATTTCCGTCCGCGCGGCGCGGAGGAGGTCCGCCGCGCCGGTTTTGCCTTCATCCAGATGCGCGAGCGCATCGAGCGCCAGATCGAACAGCGCACCGCCATGCTCACCGGCGTCAGCCATGACCTCAGGACCATCCTCACCCGCTTCAAGCTGCAGCTGGCGCTGGCGGGCGGCAAGGCCGAGACCAAGGCCGCGCTCAACCAGGACATCGACGACATGCAGTCGATGCTCGAAGGCTATCTTGCCTTCGCCCGTGGCGAGGCCTCGGAAGACACCGGGCGCTTCGATCTCGAAGCCTATTTCCAGAAGCTGAGCGAGGAAGCTCGGTTGCGCAAATGCAAATTGTCGACGACGCTTTCCGGCGATCCGACCGTGCATGTGCGGCCGAACGCCTTCGCCAGGCTGATGTCGAATGTCATCGGCAACGCCTTCCGCTACGCCAAGACGGTGGAGGTGGCCGCCAATCATGGCCGCGGCTCGCTCGTCGTCACCATCGACGATGACGGTCCGGGCATTCCGGCCGAAAAGCGCGAAGAGGTGTTCAAACCCTTCATGCGGCTCGACGAGGCCCGCAATCTCGATGCCAGCGGCACTGGCCTCGGCCTGTCGATCGCCCGCGACATCGCCCGCAGCCATGGCGGCGACATCACGCTCGATGTCAGCCCGCTCGGCGGCTTGCGCGCCGTGATCAAGGTTCCGGCCTGACAGGGACTTAATCGCGGGAAGCGGAAACCGTTTCCGGACGAGGTCATGTTCGGCCGATTTCATTGGCGCGTCATGAAACCATGCTGAAGAGCGCGCATGAAGCGCGCGACCTCACTTGATTCGAGCCCGCCGCCTCACTTCGATCCCGTGCCCGCCCGGGTGCGCTGGAGCGAAGCGAGGGCCGCAGGCTGGTCGCCGTCCCGGCATCATACCGAGGCAACCGCCGACCTTTCGAGCAAAGGCCCGCCATGCGCATATTGATGGTCACCGACGCCTGGCGCCCGCAGGTCAATGGCGTCGTCCACACGCTGGAGCGGCTCACCGAGACGCTGAAATCGTTCGACGTCGCGGTGGATTTCCTGACACCCAACATCTTTCACACTTTGCCCTTGCCGACCTATCCCGATATCCGCCTGGCGCTGACCACGCCAGGTCATGTCGCGCGCCTGATCGAGGCCTACAAGGCAGACCACATCCACATCGTCACCGAAGGTCCGCTCGGCATCATGGCGCGGCGCTACTGCCGCAATGCCGGCCGGCCGTTTACGACCAGCTACCACACACGCTTTCCTGAATATCTCAGCGCCCGACTGCCGGTGCCGGAAAGCTGGGCCTATCGCTGGCTGCGCGATTTCCACAATTCCGGCCAAGGCACGCTGGTCGCGACGCAGTCGCTGGCGGATGATCTTGCAGCGCGCGGTTTCAACAAGCTGAGGCCATGGACGCGCGGCGTCGACACCGATCATTTCCGGCCCGACAAGAGGAAGGATCTCGGCTTCCCCGGCCCGTTGTTCCTCTGTGTCGGCCGCGTCGCCATCGAGAAGAACCTCTCCGCCTTCCTCGATCTCGACCTGCCCGGCAGCAAGGTGATTGTCGGCGAGGGCCCGGAACTGGCGAAGCTCAAGGCGCGCTACCCCGCCGCGCATTTCCTTGGCCACCGCCCCAACGATGAACTGGCCGAAATCTACGCCTCGGCCGACGTTTTCGTCTTTCCGAGCCGCACCGACACCTTCGGCAACGTCATCATCGAAGCGCTGGCCAGCGGCACGCCGGTCGCCGCCTTTCCGGTCACGGGACCGATCGACATCGTCGGCGACGGCTTCGGCGGCGCGGTCTCCAACGACCTGCGCGCGGCATCGCTCGCCGCCCTCGATGTCGACCGCGCCCAGGCGCGAGAACGCGCTATGCGCTACAGCTGGAAAGCCTGCGCGGAAATGTTTCTCGATACGGTCCAGGAGGCGCTGGGCACGACGCGGAAACTGGCGGCCTGACGCTACCTCTCGGCTAAAACAGCCGCCCGCCGTCCGGCACCTTGCGCTCGATGGCGCCGAGCACCACGGCGCCCTCTTCGTCGGGAAAGCCGAGCGTCAGCACTTCCGACATGAACGGCCCGATCTGGCGCGGCGGAAAATTGACCACCGCGAACACCTGCCGGCCGATCAGCGTCTCGGGCGTATAATATTTGGTGATCTGCGCCGACGATTTCTTCACCCCGATCTCGGGCCCGAAATCGATCTTGAGCTTGAACGCCGGCTTGCGTGCCTGCGGAAACGGTTCGGCCTCGAGGATCGTGCCGGCGCGGATGTCGACACGATCGAAATCGGCGAAACTGATCTCGGGCTTGCGCTCGCTGCTTGAACTCATGTCGAAAACATCTTGGTCAGGCGTTGCCGAAAGTCTCGAACAGCACCCCCGCCAGCGCGTCCTTGGCCGATGTGCCGGACCAGACGACGAACTGGAACGCCTGGAAGTAGCATTCGCAGGCCTCCAGCGCCGACGACAGCAGCACCTCCACCTGCTGGCTCGAAGGCTCGACCCCGCCGGCCAGAAGCAGCGACTGGCGGAACATGATCGCGCCTTCCTGCTCCCACAGGTCGAAATGGCCGAACAGCATCTGTTCGTTGATCAGCGACAACAGCCGCATCACTTCCAGCGCGCGCGCCTCCGGCACCTTGATGTCGAAGGCACAGGCCAGATGCAGCGCCTCGAAATCCTCCATCCACGAGAAGGAGACGTGATAGTCGGTCCAGCTTCCGGCGACCGAGATCGAGATTTCGTCGTCGCCGGCCCGTTCGAAGGACCAGTCATTGTTGTGGGCCACCTGCTCAATGACATCCACCGGATGGATTTCGCGGGAGAATTCGAGTTCGAGAAGTTCCATGGAATGCTTCCTGTGTTCAGGGGAGCGCCACACGCTCCGCGGGGCACACACGACGAACAATCTGATCTAGAACTCGGACGGCCAGGACTTCTCGACGCAAAGACCCCAGACCGGACCCCACCGCCCGGCGCATGACCCTGCTCCGAATCATGCAACAAATTCAGTCTATTGATCGGGAGTCGCGTGAACAGCCCAATTTTTCGCGCTGCGTCATTCGCATGTGGAAAGGCGCTGTCACACAGAGTCACGCAATGCCGGTAAGCGATTCACGGCAAAGCGCTTTTCAGGCTGGTGCTTTGTGGAAAAGTTTAACGAATTATTTTTTCGGCCTGGGCTTTGCGGAAGCCGCAGGTGTGGCCTGCCCGGTCAGTTCGGCAAGCCTGGCCTCAAGCGCCTCGATGCGGTCGGCAAGGCGAGCATTCTCTTCCCTGGCCTTGGCGGCCATCTCGCGCGCGGCCTCGAACTCCTCGCGCTGCACCACGTCCATCGAATTCAGGATGCGTTCGGCCTGTCCCTTGAAGGCGGTCTCCACCTCGCGCCGCACGCCCTGCGCGGCGCCCGCGGCATCGGTCATCAGCTTGGCGAATTCGTCGAGAATGCGGTTCGGTCCGGTCGACATGGCAAATCCTCGGTTGCTGAAATTGAGTTAGTAGTGCCGCGCGCCGAATGCAAGAACGTTGAGGGTTGCCGTTCCATCTGCGTTGCTGTGGCGCATGGCAGTGCCATTCCTGTAAGAAGCTCCCGAACGGCGCCAGAGCTGTACTTGAGGGCGCAAGCTCGCCTATTGTGTTCTCGTCTCGTATTGCCTCAAGCACACTTCAGTCAGGTCACCAATGGCAACCCCTCCGCGCCGACCGACCAATCCGATGGCAGCCGCCGAAGCTGCCTTCAAACCGGTGAAGAAGCCGGCACCGCCAATTCGCGAAGCTTCGGCCGCGCCGAACGTCCGCGAGCTTGTTTCGATCCGGATCGACCGGGCCGTGCTCGATCATTTCCAGGAAGATGGCCCCGGCTGGCAGGACAGGATCAACGACGCGTTGCGGCAGTTGGTGGCCGCCAAGCCAAGGGATTGAGCTCACCGCCCGCACGGCGCGATGGGCCTGCAAGCGGTGATCCGATCCGATCTTTGACGCCGACCACCTTGCCTTGACCCCGCCAAAACCCTGCCGCATGGTCCGCGCCAAACGCAACCGAGAGCTCCCCGTTGAACGAATATTTCCTGCTGCCGCTGGCCTCGTTGCCCTTTCCCAACATCGACCCGGTGCTGATTCAGATCGGGCCGCTGGCGGTGCACTGGTACGGCGTCGGCTACATCGTCGGCATCCTGTTCGCCTGGTGGTACGCCAAGCGGCTCGCCGCCAATCCGAAACTCTGGCCCGACGGCATCCTGCCGATGAAGCCGGAGGACCTCGATGATTTCATCATCTGGGCGGCCATCGGCGTCGTGCTGGGCGGGCGCACCGGCTACGTGCTGTTCTATGACCTGCCGCGCTATATCGCGCATCCGCTCGACATCTTCGCCGTCTGGCAGGGCGGCATGTCGTTCCATGGCGGCCTGCTCGGCGTCATCCTCGCCATGACGCTGTTTTCGATCAAGCGCGGCATCCGCACCTGGTCGCTGTTCGACGTCGTGGCCGCTGGCGTGCCGGTCGGTCTTGGCCTCGTGCGCGTCGCCAACTTCATCAACTCCGAGCTCTGGGGCCGGCCAACCGACGTGCCATGGGCGATCGAGTTTCCCAATGGCGGACCGTTTACCCGCCATCCGAGCCAGCTTTACGAGGCCCTGCTTGAAGGCCTGGTGCTCTTTCTCGTGCTGCGCTTCCTCACCCATTCTCGCCTCAAGCTGAAAACGCCGCGCTTCGTCGGCGGCGCCTTCATCTGCGGCTATGGCCTGTCGCGCATAGCAGTCGAATTCTTCCGCGAGCCCGACCAGCAGC
This sequence comes from Mesorhizobium sp. B2-6-1, assembly GCF_006440475.1. Classification (NCBI taxonomy): domain Bacteria; kingdom Pseudomonadati; phylum Pseudomonadota; class Alphaproteobacteria; order Hyphomicrobiales; family Phyllobacteriaceae; genus Mesorhizobium; species Mesorhizobium sp. B2-6-1. The sequence continues at coordinate 75,248 of NZ_VFUH01000012.1, read as the reverse complement.
TCGGCTATCTCCTTGGCACCAACTGGCTGACCATGGGCATGATCCTGTCCTCGCCGATGGTGCTGGCCGGCATTTGGGCGATGACGACAGCCAAGCCGGTGCCGCAGTCACGGCCGCAGGCGACATGACGCGGCTGAAGGCACGCATCGTCGATCTGATCGAGGCGACGGGGCCGATCCCGGTCAACGAATACATGGCATTGTGCCTGTTCGATCCCGAGGCGGGCTACTACACCACGCGCGAACCGTTCGGCGCCGCCGGGGATTTCGTCACCGCGCCGGAGATCAGCCAGATGTTCGGCGAGCTCGTCGCCGTCTGGCTCTACCAGGCCTGGCTGGCGGTCGGCCGGCCGACGCCGGTCACCATCGGCGAGATCGGCCCCGGCCGCGGCACGCTGATGAAGGACATGCTGCGCACCCTGTCGCGGCTCGAACCGGCACTGGCCAACGACGCTGCCTTCGCCATGATCGAGACCAGCCCGCGCCTGACCGAGGTGCAGAAACAGACGCTCGGCGCCACACCGTTCTCCATTCGCTGGCACGAGACCATCGACACGCTGCCGCCACAGCCGCTTTTCATCGTCGGCAACGAATTGTTCGACGCCATCCCCATCCGCCAGTTCGTCGGCACCGGCACCGGCTGGCGCGAGCGCGTGGTCGGCCTCGACGGCGCTGACAATCTTTGCTTCTTCGCCGGCGCCGGCTCGCTCGACCCGACGCTGCTGCCCGCCGATGCCGGCGAGGCGCCGCAAGGCGCGATCGTCGAACTGGCGCCGGCGCGCAGCGCCCTGATGGCGACCATCGCCGAGCGCATGGCCGCTCATGGCGGCTCCGGCCTGTTTGTCGACTATGGCCATCTGCGGCCGGGTGTCGGCGACACGTTGCAGGCCTTGCGTCGTCATGATCACGAAGATGTGCTGGCCAATCCCGGCGAAGCCGATCTCACCTCCCATGTCGATTTCGCCGCCCTTGCCGGGGTGGTGCGCGCGCATGGTCTCGACGCCCATCTGTCGACGCAGGGCGATTTCCTGCTCGGCCTGGGCATTCTGGAGCGCGCCGGCCGGCTTGGCGCCGATGCCAGCCAGGCGGCACGCGACAAGATCGCTGGCGATGTCGAACGCCTCGCCGGGCCGCAGGCCATGGGCGACCTGTTCAAGGTGCTTGCCATAATGCCGCGCGGCGTTGCCGTTCGCCCCTTTGCCCAGGCTCCGAGCTCGGATTGACAAGGCGTGACGACGGCCAGCCCGGTTGTGTCGGTAGCTTTTCATGGCCGGCAACTTCTCATGATAGGAATTTTTTCTTGACAGGGTGAAGGCAACTATGGTAGATATTTGGTTATGGTGCTGAGTTGCGCCAGGGACCCGCCGCACAGGCGGGTTTTTCCGTTCAATGCTCCCTCACCGCGCAGCGGCGAAGGAACCGTTACCCCGGATTCGTTGCGTTGCCCCTTCGCCACGCCGGATTGACTTTTCATCGTCACCCCTCCCAATCTCCCGTCCGGTAAAAGAGCGGCTGAACGCCGGCCGTCTCGCTTCGGACTTTTTCTTGACGAAACCGCCCACACGGACAACAACGCCCACATGCTGAATCAGACCAAACTGGATCCCGTGCGGTCGCCGCTGCTGGACCTGGCGCAGGCACAAGGCATCCGCCACGGTTATTTCACCCGCGTCGGCGGCGTCTCGACCGGCATCTATCAGGGCCTCAACATCGGCACCGGCTCGGATGACGACCAGGCGCTGGTCGCCGAGAACCGCCGCCGTGTCGCCGCCTGGATGGGCGTGCCGGCGGACCATCTCCTGACCGCCTGGCAAATCCATTCGCCTGATGTCGTCGTCGCCAGGGGACCCTTTGCAGGCGAGCGTCCCAAGGCCGACGCCATCGTCACCGACCGGCCGGGCATCGCCATCGGCGCCTCGACCGCCGATTGCGGCCCTGTGCTGTTCGCGGATGCCGCGGCGCGTATCATCGGCGCGGCGCATGCCGGCTGGAAAGGCGCCTTCACGGGGGTGCTCGAGAACACCATTGCCGCCATGGAAAGTCTCGGCGCCAGGCGTGAAAACATCGTCGCCGTGCTCGGCCCCTCGATCGGCCCGGAAAACTACGAGGTCGGGCCTGAATTCGTCGCCCGCTTCGTCGAGGCCGATGGCGAAAATGACAGATATTTCGCGCCTTCGGCGAATCCCGGTCATTCGATGTTCGACCTCAACCGCTACACGGTGGACCGGCTCGACAGGGCGGGTGTGACCGCGCAAGGTCTCGGCCGCTGCACCTATGCCGAGGAAGATCTGTTTTACTCCTACCGGCGCACGACGCACCGCAAGGAACCCGATTACGGCCGGCAGATATCGGCAATCGTTTTGGAGAGTGAATAATGGCGCTGCATTTTGAACGATCCGAATTCGACGCGCGCCGCGACCGGCTGGTGATCGAGATGGCCGAGAAGAAGCTCGACGCCATCCTGCTCTTCGCGCAGGAAAGCATGTATTGGCTGACCGGCTACGACACGTTCGGTTTCTGCTTCTTCCAGTGCCTGGTGGTGAAAGCCGACGGGTCCATGGTGTTGCTGACCCGCTCGGCCGACCTGCGTCAGGCGCGCCACACCTCGATCATCGACAACATCGTGCTGTGGACCGATCGCGATGGCGCCAATCCGGCCGTCGACCTGCGCAATCTGCTGAACGAGCTCGACCTGCTCGGCGCCCGCATCGGGGTCGAATACGACACTCATGGGCTGACCGCCTATAATGGCCGCCGCCTCGACGAGCAGCTGCAGACCTTCGGCCAGATCGCCGATGCATCCGGCATCGTCGGTCGGCTGCGCCTGTTCAAGAGCCCGGCCGAGATCGCCAAGGCCGAGAAGGCGGCGAACCTGGCCGACGACGCGCTGGATGCGGCCTTGCCGCTGATCAAGCAGGGCGGTGACGAGGCGCTGATCCTTGCCGCCATGCAAGGCGCGATCTTTGCCGGTGGCGGCGACTATCCGGCCAACGAATTCATCATCGGCTCCGGCGTCGACGCGCTGCTGTGCCGCTACAAGGCCGGTCGCCGCAAGCTCACCAAGAACGACCAGTTGACGCTCGAATGGGCGGGAGTCTTTCATCACTATCATGCGCCGATGATGCGCACGGTGCTGACCGGCAAGGCCTCGAAGCGTCACCAGGACTTGTTCGACGCGGCCCGTGCCGCGCTGCTGGCGGTCGAGAAGGCGATGACGCCGGGCAACAGTTTCGGCGACGTGTTCGACGCGCATGCCCGTGTCATGGAGGCGCGTGGACTGACCAAGCATCGGCTGAATGCCTGCGGCTACTCGGTCGGCGCCCGCTTCACCCCGTCCTGGATGGACATGCCGATGTTCTACCAGGGCAATCCCGAGCCGATCGCGCCGAACATGACGTTGTTCGCCCACATGATCATCATGGATTCCGAAACCGAGACGGCGATGACGCTTGGCCGCACCTATCTCACGACCGAATCACAGCCGAAGCCGCTTTCCCGCCATGATCTCGACTTGATCGTACAGTGAATCCACGATGGGAGGCGTTCTTCGCCAAGGAGTTAGAAGGCAAATGAGACGATCGCAGCTGACGACCGTGTCATTGCTCGTGGTCCTGGCGCTCGCCGCCTGCACCAACGCAAAAGACGTCCTCGAACCCTCCGCCATCACCCCGCCCACGGCCGCGGCGCCGGCCACGCCGGCAGCCCAGGGCAGCGCCGCCACCCCGGCGCCCGCTGGCCCTGCCACGACCACGGCGGGCGCTCCAGCAACGACCACGACGTCAGCCACGCCCGCACAGACCGCCGCAATCCTTGCCAGGACGCGCCTGCAGATCGCGCCGATCGTCGGCGCTTCGGTGGAAGCGGCGACGCCGCTGACGGCGGAGTTGCAGACGCGCGCTAGGCAGCGCGGCATCACGCTGGCCGGCAGCGCCGACCAGACCGCGACCCATGTGCTCAAAGGCTATTTCTCGGTGATCTCCGAAGGCAAGGACACCACCGTCATCTATGTGTGGGACGTCTACGATCCCTCGGGCAACCGCCTGCATCGCATCAACGGCCAGCAGAAGGCGGCTTCGGCCAATTCCGGCGCCAGCGCGGGCGGCGACAGTTGGAAAGCGGTGGCGCCAGCCACCATGCAGGCGATCGCCGACCAGACCATCGACCAGTTCGCGGCATGGCTCGGCGGCAAGGCGGGCTAGACTATCGGACCCGAATGGAAACGGCCGCGGGGAAAACCGATGCTCGAACAAAGGGAAGGAGCAGCGGCGCCGGACCCGCTGCCCGGTGTTGCCCATACGCGATGGCGCGAACATTTCCCAGGATTAGCCGGCGGATTTCCAATCACGGTGCTTGCAATAGCCGCGCGGGCCGCTAAAAGCCCGGTTAAAGGGCGTAGGCGAGTCTGTTGGGGCTCTCCATCCTCCACCAGGAACGGTGCATGAAACTCTTCGCGGGCAATTCCAACAGGGTGCTGGCCGAGGCGGTCGCCCGCTATCTCAACATCCCGCTGGGCAAGGCCAGCGTCAGGCGCTTCGCCGACCAGGAAATCTTCGTCGAGATCCAGGAAAACGTGCGCGGCGAGGATGTCTTCATCCTGCAGTCGACTTCCTTTCCGACCAACGATCACCTGATGGAACTGCTCATCATGATCGACGCCTTCATGCGCTCGTCGGCCAAGCGCATCACGGCGGTGATCCCCTATTTCGGCTATGCCAGGCAGGACCGCCGCGCCTCCGGCCGCACGCCGATCTCGGCCAAGCTGGTCGCCAACATGATCACCCGCGCCGGGGTCGACCGCGTGCTCACGCTCGACCTCCACGCCGGCCAGATCCAGGGCTTCTTCGATATTCCGACCGACAATCTGTTCTCGGTGCCGGTCATGGCCCGCGATGTGAAAGCGAAATACAAGCAGCTCGGCAACGTCGTCGTGGTGTCGCCCGACATTGGTGGCGTGGTGCGTGCACGCGCGCTGGCCAAGCGCTTCGACGCACAGCTCGCCATCGTCGACAAACGCCGCGAGCGTCCCGGCGAATCGGAAGTCATGAACATCATCGGCGCGGTCGCCGGCAAGGACTGCCTGCTGATCGACGACATCGTCGATTCCGGCGGCACGCTGTGCAACGCCGCCGATGCGCTGCTGGCCAACGGCGCCACCAGCGTCACCGCCTATATCACTCATGGTGTGCTGTCGGGCGGCGCGGTCACCCGCATCAGTGGCTCCAAGCTGCAGGAACTGGTGATCACCGATTCCATCCAGCCGACCCAGGGCGTGCTCGACGCCCCCAATATCCGCGTCATCTCGATCGCCGACCTGATGGGCGAAGCCATCTCGCGCACGGCAACCGAGGAATCGGTGTCGAGCCTGTTCGACTAATTGTCGATCCGGGCGGGCGCGTAGCGCAGCAAAACCGATTACAACGTGCAATCAGTGCTCCTGCAAATGGACCTTAGACCGAAGGTTGGCGCATCAGCTTGATGCCATCGGCATGCCTCAAGCGGCGATCGGACCGCCTATGCGCCGCGGGTTTTCGCCGGCATCTCGCGCACCGCGCATATAGCCGCGCGGCGAGGCGCCCAGCATGCGCTTGAACATGGTGATGAAGGCCGGCACGCTGTCATAGCCGAGATCGAGCGCCACCCGGGTGATCGGCTCCCCATCGGCGAGCCTCGGCAGCGCCGCGAACAGGCATGCTTGCTGGCGCCATGTCGACAGCGACAGTCCGGTCTGGCGATGAAAGGCGCGCGTGAAGGAGCGTCGGCTCATGCCGGCGGCGTCCGCCCACTCGTCGATCGTCGCGCGCGGCGACGGTGCCGCCACGAAACGCCGGCACAGCGCCGCCAGCCTGGGATCGGAGGGGAACGGCAGGCCAAGCGGCCGCTCCGGCAAAGTCGGAATTTCGTGCAGCAGGAGATTCATGATCAGCCCGCCACGCCCTTCCAGCACGCCGCCTTGCGGCAGTTTTTCCGATTCAACGATCAGGCTGTGCATCAGGTCGGTGACGCCGACGACGCGCAAGCCTTCCGGCAGTCCGGGGATCGCTCCCGGCATGACATAGACCGAGCGCATCGAGACATCGCCCAGCATCTCGACGGAATGCTCGGTGCCCGCGGGGATCCACATGGCGTGATCGGGCGGCACCATCCAGCGCCCGTGCCGCGTCGTCACCAGCACGACGCCGACCAGCGCATGCAGCAACTGGCTGCGGCTGTGGCGGTGCCGCGGCACATGGTAGCCGTCGGGATATTCGGTCGGCAACGCCACCGCCGGCCCGGCCACTTGCTCCAGCCATAGCCAGCGACGCTCGTGCAACTGCTCGAGGTCGGCACTACCAGCGTGAAAAATTTCCCTGCCGTGCGGCATAAGCTATGGCCCACTTGCGAAACTATTGGACCAAACCACGAAAGAAGTCGTCCCGCAAGCGGCCTATAAGCCATCCGTTCCCAAGGCGGCCGCAGGAGCGTCCGCCAGCTTGCCCGCGGGTATGCCCGCCAAAAAGACTACGGAGCTGCCTTGACCGATACGACAGCCGTCGCCCCTCCCGCGACCGCCAGCCATGCTTCAGCCCAGGCGACGGCCTTCACCGTCATCCTGGCGGTGAGTTTTTGCCATTGCATCAACGACATCATGCAGTCGCTGCTATCGGCCATCTATCCCCTGTTGAAGGAGAATTACGGCCTCGATTTCTGGCAGATCGGCCTTCTCACCTTCACCTTCCAGGTGACCGCGTCGCTGCTGCAGCCGGTGATCGGCATGATCACAGACAAGCGGCCAATGCCCTATTCCCTGCCCTACGGCATGGCCTCTTCGCTGATCGGCCTGATCGTGCTTGCCTATGCCGGCCACTACACGCTGCTCCTGATCGGCGCTTCGCTGATCGGCATCGGCTCGGCGATCTTCCATCCGGAATCCTCGCGCATCGCCCGCTTCGCCTCAGGCGGCCGCTTCGGCCTGGCGCAGTCGCTGTTCCAGGTCGGCGGCAATTTCGGCCAGTCCATGGGACCGCTGCTGGCGGCATTCATCGTCGTGCCTTTCGGCCAGACCAGCATTTCATGGTTCGCCGTCGGCTCGCTGATCGGCATCGTCGTGTTGTGGCAGGTCGGCGGCTGGTACAGCCGCTTGCGCGCCACGCAGGCGAACCGCAAGACGTCCAGTTTCGTCTCGCCCTTCCCGCGCCGCAAGGTGATGGGGGCCCTGGCCGTGCTGACGCTGCTGGTGCTGACCAAGAACGCCTACATCGCCAGCCTATCCAGCTACTACACCTTCTACGCCATCCATAAGTTCGGCGTTTCGGTGCAGATGTCGCAGGTCATGCTGTTCCTGTTCCTCGGCGCCTCGGCGCTGGGCATCCTGCTCGGCGGTCCCTTCGGCGACCGCTACGGACAGAAGGCGATGATCTGGTTCTCCATCGTCGGCGTGCTGCCCTTCACGCTGGCGCTGCCCTACGCGAACATGGAATGGACGATGGTGCTGACGGTGCTGATCGGCCTGATCCTGTCGTCGGCCTTCTCCAACATCGTCGTCTTCGCGCAGGAACTGGTGCCGGGCCGCGTCGGCATGATCGCCGGCATCTTCTTCGGCTTCGCCTTCGGCGTCGGCGGCATAGCGGCGGCCGTGCTCGGCATCGTGGCCGACATGAAGGGCATCGACTTCGTCTTCCAGATCTGCTCGTATTTGCCGTTCCTGGGCCTGCTGACGGTGTTCCTGCCCAACATGAAGGAAGCGCGGAAGGCCTAGCCTGGAAAGAGCCTCGACACGTGCGCGCGCGTCGAGGCCTCAGTGCAAGCCGAATTCGCGCAGCAACTCCTCACGGTGGCGCACGAAGCGGCTTTCGCTGCGATCACGGGGGCGCGGCAGGTCGACGGTGATCAGCCGCGCCGCGCCGCCCTTCTCCTTGGGCAGGATCAGCACTCTGTCGGCGAGATAGATCGCCTCCTCCAGATCGTGGGTGACCATGACCATGGTGACGTTTTCCTCGCTCCAGATACGCGCCAGTTCCTCCTGCATGGAGATCTTGGTCATGGCGTCGAGGGCGCCGAGCGGCTCGTCGAGCAGCAGGATCTCGGGCTGCACCGTCAACGCCCGGGCAATGCCGACGCGTTGCGCCATGCCGCCCGAAAGCTGCCGCGGGTAGGCATCGCTGAACTCGGCAAGACCGACCAGCGCTATGTAGAAGCGCGCCCTCTGCTCGGCCTGCGCCTTGGGCACGCTGCGAACTTCGAGGCCGAAGGCGACATTGCCAAGCACGCTCAGCCAGGGCAGCAAGCGCGGTTCCTGGAAGATCACCGCCCGCTCCGCGCCGACGCCTTTTATTTGCTTGCCGTCGATCGCAACGGCGCCTTCGTCGGCGGTTTCCAACCCGGCAAGGATGCGCAGCAATGTCGTCTTGCCCGATCCGCTGGCGCCGACAATGACCAGGCACTCGCCGGAGCGGATGTCGAGATTGAGCGAACGCAGCACGGCGAGCGAGCGCCCGCCGAGCGCAAAGGACTTCGACAGGTCGCGGATCGTGACCTCGCCGCGTGCTGTGGCCATGCTGGGTGCCTCCTTGCTCAATTGGTCTTGCTTTCGCCTGGCCGGTAGAGGATGTCGGCAGCCTTGAGTTTGCCTCTCGGCAGGCGGCCGTCGCGCTCGAGCACGGCCACCCAGAAGTCGATGTCGCGGTCGGTCGCCACCGCCTTTTCGCGCAGGCCGAAGCCCGTCCAGTAGCGCGCCAGTTCGCCGTTCTCGCCGCGTTTGTCGAGGATTTCGGCCAGCACCTCGCGGGCCTCGTCGGGATTCTGCCGCGACCAGTCGGCCGCACGCGCGGACTGTTCGACGAAGTTCTTGGCGGCGTCGCGATTGGCGGCGATGAAATCCCGCCGCAGCACGATGAAGCCGCCCGCGATCTCGCCCAGCACGTCGGCGTCGTTGAACACGCCGCGCACACCGCCATTGGCCACCAGGGCGCCCGCGAAAGTCGCCTGCCAGTAGCCGAGCCCGGCGACATCGACCTGATGCGAGCGCAACGTCTGCTCGAGTTGCGGCCCCGGCACCACGACGAGCTTCGCGGCGTCCGGCGGCAGGCCGACGCTGTGCAGCGCCTCACGCACCGCGTAGTCGAGATGGGCGCCGAGCGTGTTGACGGAGATCGTCTTGCCGGCGATGTCCGCGATCGACCTGATCGGGCTGTCCTCCAGCACATAGAAGACGCTTTTGACCTGGCTGTTGATGCCGTTGCTCGGATAGGCGGCGACGAAGTCGTTGCCGCCGGCGATCGAGTTGATCACGGCCGGCGTGGCGGCCGAACCCAGGTCGACGCTGCCGGAGGCGAGCGCAAACAGCGATTCCGGGCCGCCGCCGGCATAGCCGACATTCTCGAGCTCGATGCCGAGGCCCTTGAAGTAGCCGAGTTGGTCGGCAAGCTCATGCGGCGAGATGCTGCCGCGGCTGGCGAGATAGCGTATCTTGACGGAAGCGGCCTGCGAGCGCGCGATCGATGGTAGCCCGACGGCGATGATGCCGGCGGCAAGAGGGGCGCGCAGAAGCAGCGAGCGGCGTGTGATGGTCATGATCCGGCCTTTCACTTTTCAAAAATGACGATGATGGGGGCGGCTGTTCAGCCGGCGGAACTGCTCCAGCGGCAAAGCCGCCGCTGCAGGCTGACCAGCACCTGGTTCGCGATCAGGCCGAGCGCGGCCAGGATGACGATCGACGCGAACATCAGCGGGATCTGGAAATTGTACTGCGCGTTCATCACCTGGAAGCCGATGCCTTTGTTGGCGCCGATCATTTCCGAGGCAATCAGCAGCAGCAGCGCGGTGGTCGCGCCGAGCCTCAACCCGACGAAGATCGAAGGCACGGCGCCCGGCAGCACGACGCGCCGGAATATGGTCAGCCGCCGGGCGCCGTAGACGCGCGCCATTTCGAGCAGCTTCGGATCGACCTCCTTGACGCCGCTGATCGTGTTGAGCAGCAGCGGAAACAGCGTTGCCCAGAAGATGACGAACACTTTGGAGGCTTCGCCTAGCCCCAGAAGCAGGATGAAGACGGGATAGAGCGCCAGGGCCGAGGTCTGCCGGAACAGTTGCAGGATCGGATCGAGCGCCGTCTCGACGCTGCGGGTCTGACCCATGACGAGGCCGAGCGGGATGGCGACCGTAGCCGCCGCGGCGAAGGCGAGGCCGGCGCGCTGCAGGCTGATGGCGATGTCGCCGAGCAGGCTGCCCCCGGCGAGGCCCTTCCAGAGCGCTACGACGATCATGTCGATCGGCGGCAATACCGCGGCATTGACCCAGCCGCCACTCGCCGCCGCCTGCCAGAGCGCCAGGAACCCCAAAAGCACGCCATAGCGCGACAGCAGACGCGTGAGGGTTCGGCCAGCCAGGCTCAGAATATCGGCGCCGAGCCCGTTGCCGTTTTCATGCGCGCCGATGCCGGTCGGCCGTTCAATGTGCTGCAAAGTCATCGTCATGCCTTTCGCTTCAACGCATCATTCGGCGGCGAGCACGGTCGAACGGGCAACCGTCCAGGGGTTCTGCGGCCGCTTGAGGCCAAGATTCTCGCGCAGCGTCCTGCCCTCGTAAGCGGTACGAAACAGGCCGCGCCGCTGTAATTCGGGGACCACCAGGTCGACGAAATCGTCTAGCGCGCCGGGCAGCCATGGCGGCAGGATGTTGAACCCGTCGGCGGCTTCGTTGCTGAACCATTCCTCCAGCTGGTCGGCGACCTGAATGGCGCTGCCGATCACGGTGTAGTGGCCTCGTGCGGTCGCGACCCATTGATAGAGCTGGCGGATGGAGAAGTTGTGCTCGTCGGCGATCTGGCGGATCAGCGCCTGGCGGCTCTTCATGCCTTCGGTTTCGCGGCTCGGCGGCAGCGGTCCGTCGAGCGGATAGCCCCTGAGATCGAGCGTCTGCCCGGCAAGTCCGTTGAGCAGCGCGACGCCGTCCTCGGGCAGGATCAGGTCGTTCAATTGCTGATACTTGGCTCGCGCCTCTTCTTCGGTGCGGCCGACAAAGGGCGCCACGCCCGGCATGATCAGCACCTGTTCGGGATCGCGGCCGGCCGCCGCCACGCGGGCCTTGATGTCGCGATAGAATTCCTGCGCGGAGGCAAGGTTCTGATGCGCGGTGAAGATGACCTCGGCCGAGGCGGCCGCGAGCTTGCGCCCATCCTCGGACTGGCCCGCCTGCACGACCACGGGGTGGCCCTGCACCGGGCGGGGCACGTTGAGCGGCCCTTTGACACTGAAATGCTCACCCTTGTGGTCGATGTCGTGAAGCTTGTCCTTGTCGTAGAAGCGGCCCGTTTTCTTGTCGCGGATAAAGGCGTCGTCCTCCCAGCTGTCCCACAGCGCCTTGACCGTCTCGACATGCTCATGCGCTCGTGCGTAGCGCTCGGCATGGTTGGGCTGGATGTCGCGGTTGAAGTTGCGCGCCGTGTCGTCGCCCGCCGAGGTGACGACGTTCCAGCCGGCCCGGCCATTCGACAAGAGGTCGAGCGAGGCGAATTTACGGGCAAGCGTGTAGGGCTCCTCATAGGTGGTCGAGGCCGTGGCGATGAATCCGAGATGCGTCGTCAGCGGCGCCAGCGCCGCAAACAACGTCACTGGTTCGAAACCCGCGATCTTGGCGTTGCCGCCTTCGCGGGCGCCAAGCCCGACCGTCAGGTTGTCGGCGAGGAAATAGGCATCGAACAGGCCCCGTTCGGCGGTCAGCGCGAGCTGCTTGTGAAACTCGAAATTGGTCGCGCCGTCGGCCGGAGCGTCGGGATGGCGCCAGGCGGCGACATGCTGGCCGCCACCGGGTAGAAAGGCGCCGAGCTTGATCTGTCTTGATTTGATGGTCATGGCTGGGTCCCTTTGTTCGAAAACCATTTGGAGTTCAGGCGGCGAGGCCGACGCTGCGTGCCGTCCCGACGACGCGGGAAACCTCGGCAACCGCCTGCCGGGCGCGGGCATGGATGGCCTCCGACACCAGGACGCCGTCGGCGAAATCCTTGTCCGATGCGTAGATTGCGGTCGGCACGGTCAGCGCCTCGAAAAAACCGAACAGCGGCCGCAGCTGATGTTCGACGATCAGCGAGTGGCGTTCGCCGCCGCCCGTCGCGGCAAGGATGACCGGTTTCCCGCGCAACGACGACGGATCGAGCAGATCGAACAGATGCTTGAAGAGCCCGGTATAGCTGCCTTTGAAGGTCGGCGACCCCGCGACCAGCACGTCGGCGCCGACCAGTTGTTCGATGATGGCGCGGGCCGCAGGATCGAGATCGCCGAGGCGCCGAGCCGCCGGCAACGACGGACCGAGATTTTCAATGTCGTATATAGCCGAGGTCGCCCCGATGCGGTTCGCCGTCTCGCCGGCGATGTGGCTGATAAAGGCCTTGGTCTTCGATGGGCGGGTCAGGTTGCCGGATATTCCCACCACCAGCTTGTTCGTCATCGGGCTCTCCTCGCGGTCCTTATTCATTAAGACTACCGATTTTATAGAATTAAATGAGCGAGAAGATTTCAAAACTGGCGGAATAGGGAGATTGAGTTTGCGCCGCAGCGCCCTTCAGTGGTTCGGCAGATGCGCGGTTCCGGCCAAGGGCGTCGCCATTCTCGGACGCCAGGCCGACGAGCGACAGATCCAGGTCGACCCGACCGCCGCCGCAAGCTGCCCGTCCACTGCAACGCTCGAATGAGACCCCGACCGGACGCTGGCCGAACTCGATGCCTGAACCGAGAGATCCAGCCGCTGTGCGCGGCGTTGACGAGCGATCGTTGGCCACACCCGCGCCTGGCAGCCGTTCCGACGGTGAATTGTGCGGGGCGAGGATCAAATCGACGACCCGCCGTGCGGGTCGGCGGGACCTGAGCCAAGACTGATCAGGCGGATTTCAGCACGGTGAATGGGCGCTTGACGGTCCGTTTAACCTGGAAACTCCCGGCCGGAGCGGGACGGCCGACATGAAAACCCTGGACCTTGTCGATGCCGAATTCGCGCATGAGAGCCATCTGCTCGTCCGTTTCCACCCCTTCGACCAGGATTTTGTGGCCGCGGTTTCGGACCAGGGCGACAATGTCCTGGAGCATTGCCTTGCCGTTCGGGGTGGCGCAGTCGTGAAGGAAGGAGCGGTCGATCTTCACCGTATCGAAATCGATCAGGCGAAGCCACGAGAGGCCAGCGAAGCCGGTGCCGAAATCATCAAGCCAGATCTTGATCCCCAGCAGCTTCAGGTCGCTGATGCAGCGAAGAATGTCCGAATGCATCTCCATCTCCAGCCCCTCGGTGATCTCGAAGGCCAGCCTGTTGCCGGTGACGCCGGTCTCGCCCAGGATGGTCGCGACCGACGCCGCGAAGCCGGGCGTCTTGAGCTGGATCGGAGAGACGTTGACGCTGACCACGCGCACATGATCGTGCGCCAGGAGCTCGGCGCAAACAGTCCTGATGGCCCAGCGCCCGAGTTCCAGGATGGCGCCGGTTCGCTCCGCTACGGGAATGAACAGGCTCGGCGGAACCGATGTGCCGTCCAGCATTTTGAGGCGCATCAGGGCCTCCACCGCTTCCACCCGGTCCGTCGCGACATCCTGGATAGGTTGATAAACGAGTGAAACGAGATCCTGGCCGATCGCGATCTTCAGCAAAGCCGCAATGTTCTCGCTCTCGTCGCTGCTCTGGGGATCGGTTGGGTCGAACAGCCGGGCACAGTTTCGACCGCCTGCCTTTGCGAGATAGAGTGCGCGATCGGCCTCGTGGATGATCTTCTCCAGCTTGGCACCGGTCTGCGTCCTGGTGAATGCAGCGCCAACGCTTACCGTCACAACCGAGATACCGTCGCGCCGCAATTCGTGGGTAAGCGCCAGGTTCTCGACGGTGCGGCAAATGGCTTCCGCGATATCTATGATCTGATCCTTGTTCTCCATGCGGGCCAGGACGATGAATTCTTCACCGCCGTAGCGGCCGATCGAGCCATTGTATTCCCTGATCATATCCCGGAGGGCATTGGCGACATGGATAAGGCAACGGTCGCCTTCCTGGTGGCCGTAGCAGTCATTGAACTTCTTGAAGAAGTCCACGTCGATGAGCATCGCCACGAAACTGGTACCGACCCTTTGCCACTCCCCCCAGTAGTCCCTGAGCTTTTCATCGATCGCCCGTCGATTCTCCAGACCCGTAAGCGGATCGGTCCGCGACAGCCGCAGCAGGGCCTTGCCGCGTTCGGTGGCTTCCTTGTGCTGGATTTTGGCTTCCAGCGCGTTCAGGAAGACGTTGTAACGCTCCTCGTTCAGCTTCCAGTTCACATAGGACGTGAATGTGAAACATGAAACGTAGAAGGCGCCAAATACCATCTTGTATGTTACCGTGGCGGGCACAAAGTAATTCACGGCATACAAGACACACATGATGATGGTTGATGTCACGATCGATAGATTGAAACTGAATGTGAAGAATAGATTTGCACTCATCATAAAGATGGTGCCGAATACCATATAGTAGGCGACGCTTTCCTTGTCCGCGCTCATAAAGGCCGGGAACAACCAGCCGATATAGCCGAAAATGATGGCCCCGGCGCAAGTCACGTCGAGCCATTCCGTGGCCACTCCCCGGCGAAGTTGCGCCTCCAGGATCAACAGCGCGGTCACGCCGACGGCGAAGCGCGCCATGATCGTATAGGCCGCCACGTCCGGGATCAGCAGCAGATCCGTTGCCGAAAACAGGAGATAGATGGCCACGGCGATCCAAAGCCCAGGCCGGGCTTCCAGTCTTCGCTTCGCCTGGGCTTCCCTTCGGTAAAGGACGCGGAGCTCGTCGGGCCCCGGCTCGTAGCGGGCTTCGTACGGCTCTACATGCGCCATGTCGGCCAGTCTGGATGACACGCGTTCGCTCTCGACAAATCCTGGTTGAAGGGGATTTTGCGTTCCAAGTTCTTTTTTGGCTTCTGCCCCCACGCGGGCCAACTCCTTGGACGCGACGGCGACTGCGCACCTCGCACGACAATGCAACGGCGCGAAACAAATTTCGGTTAATTCAGGCCGTGAATCCAATGCGGTGGGTTTTAACGCGCGAACATGGTTGGCGGGAAATTAAGCATACCGTTAAAATGCGTTCGGGACGACATTGGCAAATCGAGCATTGTACGCAATAAGTTAACTGACTGTTAACTATGGAGTGCTCGAGTGCAAAGTGTCTTTGATGGCAAAAGCCTGATTACTGCCGAGATGATTGCCGGCAGTTTTCCAAGAAAGCCCGAGCATCACGGCGAGGCGTTCGAAACCGCCCGCGCGGAACTCGCGCTCATTCTCCACGCGACACACCAGCAGGTCGAGGAAGAGAAAGACCCTGCCGAGATCGTTCGTCGCCTGCTGTCCTATCTCAACGCCCTGCGGGCCAAGGTTCACCCCGACGTTTGGCAGTCGTTGATCCCGGTAGCGCAGAACCATCCGATCCTTGACTACTTTCTCCAGGACCCGCTCACCCGGTGGTCATTCACCAAGCCCAGGGGCTATTCCGGCGACGCGCAGTTGCTTGACTACATCTATTGTGATCCGCACGTGGCCGAAAGCGTGGCGAGCGCCTCGGACACAGGGAAGGCACTCTACAGCCATACCAAGGACGTACCGTCCTGCGTGGCGGCGCGGGAACGGCGCGATCTCTTGACCCGGTATGTCGACGAGACGGCGGACAAGAGCGGACCGCAAGCCGAGGTCCTGGCGATCGCCGCCGGTCATTTGCGCGAGGCCAATCGTTCGACCGCCTTGGCTGAGGGCCGCCTCAAGCGTTGGGTTGCGCTCGATCAGGATCCCCAGAGCGTTGGATTGATCGCGCGAGACTTCCAGGGCACCGCGGTCGAGGCCATCGACGGCTCGGTGCGGACCGTGCTCACCAGGGGCCACAAGCTGGGCAAGTTCGATCTCATCTACGCCTCCGGCCTTTACGACTACCTCCAGCACAACGTCGCCGTGAAACTCACGAAGACTTGCCTGCAGATGCTCAAGCCGAACGGCAGGTTCCTTTTTGCCAACTACGCCGAGGGCAATCCCGACGCCGGCTATAGGGAAACGTTCATGGACTGGGTGTTGCTGCTGCGCTCCGAGGCCGACATGTGGAACATCATCAATGCCAGCGTCGACCGCAACACCGTCGAGGCGCAGGTGTTCTTTGGCGAAAACCGCAACGTGCTGTATGGCGTCATCGAAAAGCGCGGATAGGGCAATTCCAGGAAAAATGTGCAGCGGTTTTCCCGGAGAAAGTGCGTAGCGCCTTCCCGGGCAATTGCCTAAGACAAAGAACTGGAGCGGGTCGGCGATCCTGTCGACGCTGAACCGCTCCAGTGACAACCGTGGACCGGCGCCGGCGTGAGGCCTCGAGCGCTTTCGGCCGGGCGAGTCGTCCCGCCCCGGACCGTTGCCTTTGGATGACTGCCTTTGGCTTGCACCTCCGGCCGCCTTCCGCTATAGAGCCGCCACCCGCGTAGACACCCTTGGAGGCAACGCGGCGGAAGGCCGCCTCACCCGGCGGCTTTCGACGTTTACGGTCCAGGCCCATTGCCAACCGCAAACGCTCCAGAACAACGCGAAAGGAAGTGCCATGAGCCACGATACTTACGAGCTCAAGGCCGAAGCGCGCGAACAGGTCGGTAAGGGGTCCGCCCGTGCAGTTCGCCGCAACGGTAAAGTGCCTGCAGTAATCTACGGTGACAAGCAGCCTCCCCTGGCCATCGCTCTCACCTACAAGGACATCTACTACAAGATCCACGGCGGCGGGTTCCTGACCACGATCGCCACGATCGATGTCGACGGCAAGAAGATCCAGGTCCTGCCGAAGGACTTCCAGCTCGACCCGGTCAAGGATTTCCCTGTCCATGTCGACTTCCTGCGCATCGGCAAGGACACCGAGGTCAATGTCGACGTGCCTGTCCACTTCATCAACGAGGACAAGTCGCCCGGCATCAAGCGCGGCGGCGTGCTCAACATCGTGCGTCACGAGGTCGAGTTCCACTGCCCGGCCAATGCGATCCCGGAATTCATTACCGTCGATCTCACCGGCGCCGACATTGGCGATTCGATCCATATCTCGTCGGTCAAGCTGCCGGCCGGCGTCAAGCCCGTCATCTCCGACCGCGACTTCACCATCGCGACCGTCGCCGGTTCGTCGGCGATGAAGCCGGAGACGGAAGAGACGGTCGAGGCTGCACCTGAGGCGGCTCCCGCCGCCGAAGAGAAGTAACTTTTTCACGCCCGGAGCTGACGATGCCGCTTGTCTTTGCAGGCCTCGGCAATCCGGGCGCGAAATATGCCGCCAACCGGCACAATGTCGGCTTCATGGCGGTGGACGCGATCGCCCGCCGCCACTCCTTTTCGCCCTGGTCTAAGAAATTCCAGGGATCGATCGCCGAGGGCACGCTCGGCGGTGAAAAGATCATCCTGATCAAGCCGCAGACCTTCATGAACCTGTCCGG
The DNA here is from genome assembly GCF_006440475.1 of Mesorhizobium sp. B2-6-1. NCBI lineage: Bacteria > Pseudomonadati > Pseudomonadota > Alphaproteobacteria > Hyphomicrobiales > Phyllobacteriaceae > Mesorhizobium > Mesorhizobium sp. B2-6-1. Next base: position 57,827 of record NZ_VFUH01000012.1, on the reverse strand, counting down.
CCAGTCGGTCGGCGAAGCGCTGCGCTTCTACAAGCTCGGCCCCGGGGCGCTGACCGTCTTCTACGACGAGATCGACCTTGCCGAAGGTAAGCTGCGCATCAAGACCGGCGGCGGCGCCGGCGGCCACAACGGCATCCGCTCGATCGACGGCCATGTCGGCAACGCGTATCGGCGTGTGCGCATCGGTGTCGGCCATCCCGGCGTCAAGGAGATGGTGCAGCATCATGTACTCGGCGATTTCGGCAAGACCGACCGCGACTGGCTGGACCCGCTGCTCGACGCGGTCGCCGACAACGCGGCGATGATCGTCAAGGGCGACGAATCCGGCTTCATGAACAAGGCCGCCCTCGCCGTTCAGGGCAAGGCCGGCGTGGAACCGGAAAAGCCGGCGCCCAAGCAGCAAAGCCACATCCGCCAGGCACGGCCGCAACAGGCGCCCGCCAAGCTGCCGGAGAGCGGCCCGATGGCCGCCATGCTGAAGAAGCTGTTCGGCAACAAGGACTGAGCTCGGGTCCATACGGCGTTACAGGGCTTGACGTTCATCACCCCTATCGCCCATAGCCCTCACCAAATCTCAAATTCCCGATAGGACCGGACAAAATGGGTTTCAAATGCGGCATCGTTGGCTTGCCCAATGTCGGCAAGTCGACGCTTTTCAACGCGCTGACGAGGACGGCCGCCGCGCAGGCCGCCAACTACCCGTTCTGCACCATCGAACCGAACACCGGCGAGGTGGCGGTGCCCGATCCGCGCCTGCAGAAGATCGCCGCGATCGGCAAGTCGAAGGAGATCATCCCAACCCGCATCTCCTTTGTCGACATCGCCGGCCTGGTGCGCGGCGCCTCGAAGGGCGAAGGCCTGGGCAACCAGTTCCTCGCCAACATCCGCGAGGTCGATGCCATCGTGCATGTGCTGCGCTGCTTCGAGGATGACGACATCACCCATGTCGAGGGCCGCATCGACCCGGTCGCCGACGCCGAGACGGTCGAGACCGAACTGATGCTCGCCGACCTCGAGAGCCTCGAACGCCGCATCGCGCAATTCCGCAAGCGCGCGTCCGGCAAGGACAAGGAAGCCTTGACCGTGCTGCCGATGATGGAGGCAGCGCTTGAGCTTCTGCAGGCCGGCAAGCCGACCCGCATCCTGCTCGACGGCATCTCGGCGGAAGACCTGCGCATCCTGCAGGGCTTGAACCTTCTGACCTCGCATCCCGTGCTCTACGTCTGCAACGTCGCCGAGGCGGACGCTGCCACCGGCAACGAGCACACCAGGGCCGTGGAGAAGATGGCCGCCGCTCAGGGCGCCCGCACCGTCGTCATCTCGGCCGCGATCGAAGCCGAGGTTGCGCAGCTCTCCGACGAGGAAGAGATGGAATTCCTGTCCTCGCTCGGCCTCGACGAGCCCGGCCTGAACAAGGTGATCCGCGCCGGCTACGAATTGTTGCAGCTCATCACCTATTTCACCGTCGGGCCGAAGGAGACGCGCGCCTGGACTGTGCACAAGGGCGCCAAGGCGCCACAGGCGGCCGGCGTCATCCACACCGATTTCGAGCGCGGCTTCATCCGGGCCCAGACCATCGCCTACAATGATTTCGTCACGCTGGGCGGCGAAGTAGCGGCCAAGGAAGCCGGCAAGGCGCGCGACGAAGGCAAGGAGTATGTCGTCCAGGACGGCGACATCATGCTGTTCAAGTTCAACACGTGATCCTTCGGTCATCTCCGCAGGGACCACAGGCCGGACTGTGAACAGACCAAGCCGGGTCGCATTCCCGACAGGGTAAGGCCGTGCACGGGCTGCCCTCGCTAGGCCTTCCGCTATTGGCTCAGTGAACGCGGAAGGGGACCATATGAAAAGGACCATCCCGACCCTGATCGGCTTCTCGGCCATTCTGACCTGGTCGTTCCTCGCGCTGCTGTCGACCGCCGCAGGGCCGATCCCGCCCTTTCAATTGGCGGCAATGACGTTTCTGCTGGGAGGCTCAGTCGGGGCGGCCAGCTGGATTGTCCGCCCGTCGGCGCTCAAGTCGCTACGGCAGCCATGGCAGGTCTGGGCAATCGGCACGGCAGGGCTGTGCATCTATCACTGCGCGTACTTTTTCGCCATCCAGTCCGCCCCGCCCGTCGAGGTGAGCCTGATTGCTTATCTCTGGCCATTGCTGATCGTCGTCTTCGCCGCTTTCCTGCCGGGAGAGCGGCTGAGGTCTCACCACATAGCCGGTGTGATGCTCGGCCTGGCGGGTGCCATCGTCGTCATCACCAAAGGCGGCAGCGTGGGGCTTGCCGACGGCGTGAAGCCGGGCCACGTCATTGCCCTGTTCTGCGCCTTCGTCTGGTCCGGTTATTCCGTCCTGTCGCGCCGTTTCGGCCAGGTGCCGACCGATGTGGTGGCGGTGTACTGCCTGGTCACCGCGGCCGTGGCCTTCACTCTCCATCTCGCGCTCGAGATCACTGTCTGGCCGCAGACAATGACGCAATGGAGCGCTATCGTCATTCTAGGCGTGATACCGCTCGGCGCCGGCTTCTACGCATGGGACCATGGCTGCAAGCGTGGAGACATCATGATCCTGGGCGCGCTTTCCTATGCCGCGCCGCTGTTCTCGGTGATCGTGCTGCTGCTGGCCGGGTTCGGCCTCTTCCACTGGTCTGTTGCGCTCGCTTGCGTCCTGATCACGGTCGGCGCGGTGATCGCCGCCAAGGACGTGTTGCTGAAGGCGCAAAAACAACCTCTTACCGAGGAACCATCGCGCGCATAGGGCCCGATCTGAGACTGCGACGTGGCTACTGCCCCACCACCGCCCGTCCACTCACCCAGACAGCGGCGATGTTGGCGCGTGCCGCGTTGAGCACGATCTTCTGGAAGACATCGTCGAGCGTGTCGTCCGCCATGCTGACATGAATGTTCGAGGCCTTCGCCGTCGTGTCGATCAGCAGCGCATCGAATTCATGGCCGACGCGAAAGCTGCCCGTCGGCAGGTCGAGCGCTTCGGCACCGCCGGCGGTGGCCAGCCAGAACGCCTCCTGATGCGTGATCGGCGCGCCGGGCGCGCCGCGCTGCGCTGCGTCCATGCCGGGATGGACACCGCTCTGCAGCGTCCTCGAGGCTGACAGCGCATGCCGGCAGCCGTCGAAGAGCGACGGGCTGTAGCCGCCGGAAATGTCCGTCCCGAGCCCGACATGCATGTGCCGGTCCAGCGCGTCGCGCAGCGGAAACACCGCATTGGCGAAATAGAAATTGGACAGCGGGCAATGCGCGACGCCAGCCCCCTTCCCCTTGATGAGGTCCATATCCTGCCCGTCGATGAAGTTTGAATGCGCCAGAATGGTGCGGCGCGTCAGCAGGCCGAAATCGTCCAGGCTAACCGCGTCGGTGCGGCCGAAGCGCGTCTCGACGAATTCTTTCGCCCAATCGCTCTCTGAGCAATGTGTCTGCACGTGGCAGCCGAACTCGGAAGCGAGTTCGCCCAGGCCTTGCAGCGCCGCATCCGTGCAGCTGGGGATGAAGCGCGGCGTGATCACCGGCCGGACCAGCGGTCTTTCGCCGGTATCCAACGATCTGACCGCCTCGATGAAGCGTCTGGTGTCGGAAATGGCGCTTGCCGCGTCGGCATCGCGATAGAAAGACGGGCACTGCTCGGGATCGTCCATCGCCACCTTGCCGACCAAAGCGCGCTGGCCCTTTTCGAGGCATATCTCGGCAAGCGCCAAGCTGGCCTCGACATGGACGGTGGCAAAATAGAGCGCCGTGGTGGTGCCGTTGGCGAGAAGATTGTCGACCAGGTCGGCATAGACCTCGCGGGCGTAGCCGGTGTCGGCATAGCGCGCCTCGAGCGGAAACGTATATTTTTGCAGCCAGACCTCGAGCGGCACGTCCAGTGCCTTGCCCATTTGCGGCCATTGCGGCGCGTGGATGTGCAGGTCGATCAGGCCGGGCAGCAGGAACTGGCCTTCGCCGAGCTCCACTAGGCTGCCCGCCTGGCGGGCATCGCTCTTCCTCGCCGCGTATTCGGGATGGCCGGGTGCGACAATCTCCGCGATCCGTCCCTGTGCATCGATGCTGAACAGATGGTCCTTCAGCACCTCCAGCCGGCCGCGCTCCGGCGTGTGGAAGGCGGTGCCAAGCAGCGTGAAGGCCTCTCTTGTCATGGATCGCTCCGGTTGCGCTGGCGCGTGTGGCCGTTATTGCATGGCGCGCAAGAAAACAGTTGGCAAACCTTTGCGCCGCTGTCCTTTGGCGCCGACTGATCCCATGATCGGCCGGGAAATTCCAGAGGGGACATCATGGAACGCACTGCACCGGAAATCACTTTGATTGCTCAGCCGGACGATCCGCTGCCACTGGGCAAGGCCGCCCTGCTCGGCCTCCAGCACGTGCTGGCGATGGATGTTTACATCGTGCCGTTCATCATCGCATCGGTCCTGGCCTTCAGCGCGGGCGATGCCGGCGCCTTCATCCAGTCGGCTTTCGTCGCGGCGGGCATCGCCACCCTGATCCAGTCGCAGCTTCTGATGCGCCTGCCGGTGGTGCAGGGGCCGTCCTTTGTGCCGATCGGCGCGGTGCTGGCTATCGCCTTCGGCGCCGGCGGCGGCATTGCCGGTCTTTCCGCGGTGATCGGAGCGCTCATTCCCGGCGCCATACTGGTCATGCTGCTCGGTTCGCCCACGGGAATCTTCCATCGCTTGGTAGACCGCTTTGTCCCGCCCATCGTCGGCGGCGCCATCATCATCGTCGTCGGCATCGCGCTGATGCCGGTCGCACTCCGCGAAAGCGTGTTCGCGGTCCACGGCACTGCCACCGTCGGCGGCAATATCATCCTTGCCTTTGTTGCGGCGGCGGTGCTCGTCGGCTGTATGCTGACCGGCATGGCGCTCGGCGCAAAGGGCGCCTGGCTGCGCCTGCTCTCCGTAATCATCGCACTTGTGGCCGGCTGCGTGGCCGCCGCCTCCATGAGCCAACTCAACATGGGAGCGGTCTCCGAGGCGACCTGGTTTTCGATGCCGCGCGTCGCCTTCCTCAACCTCGACGTGACGTTCTCGCTCTCGGCGACGCTCACGATGCTCATCGTCTATATCGTGGTCCTCGCCGAAACCACCGGCACCTGGTTCGCGGTCGGCGCCGTTATCGACAAGCCGCTGTCGAATGAACAGCTCGACAGGGGCGCCACCGGCGAAGGCCTCGGCTGCCTGGTCAGCGCACTGCTTTGCAGCACGCCGGTCACCGGCTATTCGTCGAATGCCGGCATCATCGCCATCACCGGCATCGCCAGCCGCGCCGCTTTCGCCGCGGCAGGCATCTTCCTGGTCCTGTTCGGACTGATCGGCAAACTGTCGGCGGTGATCGCCTCGATCCCGGGCCCGGTCATCGGCGGCGTGTTCGGCGTGCTCTGCGTCGTCATCGCCATGAACGGGTTCCGCGTCGTGCGCGGCACGCCGCTGACGGAAAGGAACATGCTGGTCGTCGGCCTGCCGATCCTGATGGCCCTGTTTGCTACGCTTGCGCCGCCGGATTTCGTCAAGACGCTTCCCGATATCGTGCAGTACATTCTGGGCTCGTCCATCGCCTTTGGCGCCGTCTGGGCCATCGTGCTGCACCAGATCCTGCCGAGCGCCCGATAGGGGATTCGCAGGCCGGCCCCCGCGGGTCCGGCCAGCTCTCCACGATAAGCCCGAAGCGCGGTCGATGACCCGACCCGTCGAAGCTTTCATGCTGCCGGCTGCTCGACGAATTTTCTGAGCGCCCCTGGTGTCGGCCCCAAGTCCGGCTTGTCTTGATTTTGTCATGCCGCAAGTCTAAGCGGCGGGCACAGGCTCGGCGCACGAAGGCTAGTGCGATCCGATACGACGCAGCAATCCGAACGCGCTTTCCGGCAGGGAGATCTGGCGATGATCAAGGCTTTCGTCGTGGACAATGATCGCCTGCGTCTCACGGACGATCTCCTGGCCAATGGCGACAAGGTCGTCTGGGCCGATCTCTTCAATCCGACCAAGGACGAAGAGGCAACAATCGAGAATTGGCTCGGCATCGCCGTTCCGACCCGCGAGGAGATGGAGGAGATCGAGATTTCCAGCCGCCTCTATATCGAGGACGGCGCCTACTTCATGACCGCCACCTTGCCCGCCCAGACCGACGTCGACGATCCCCTGATCTCGCCGGTCACCTTCGCGCTCGCCGGCAATAGGCTGGTCACCGTGCGCTATCACGAACCGAAAGCGTTCAAGACCTTCCCTTTGCGCGCCGAGAAGGTGGCGACCGGCTGCACCAGCGGCGACACCATCCTGATCGGCCTGCTGGAAGCGATCGTCGACCGGCTCGCCGACATCCTCGAGCGCGCCGGCCGCGACGTCGAAGCGATCTCGCGCGACATTTTCGAGGCGCGATCGACCAAGGTGTCGAAGCGCAACCGTGATTTCCAGGAACTCTTGAAGGGCATCGGCCGCAAGGAGGACATCGCTTCCTCCGTGCGCGACAGCCTGATCTCCTTGCAGCGGCTGGCCGGCTTCCTCGCCCATGTCGCGACCCAGGCCAAGATGAGCAAGGACGTCCGCGCCCGCATCAAGACCTTGTCGCGCGACGTGCTTTCTCTTGCCGACCACGCCACCTTCCTGTCGCAGAAGATCTCCTTCCTGCTCGACGCCACGCTCGGCATGATCTCGATCGAGCAGAACGCCATCATCAAGATCTTCTCGGTCGCCGCCGTCATCTTTCTGCCGCCGACGCTGGTCGCCTCGATCTACGGCATGAATTTCGACGTTATCCCCGAGCTCAAATGGGAGCTCGGCTATCCGTTCGCAATCGCCATGATGGTTCTGTCGGCGATCCTGCCCTTCTGGTATTTCCGCCGCCGCGGCTGGTTATGACGCAACGGCCGGCCGGGCGCCCGCGGCTGGCTCACCAGAAAGGGCTTGACCAAACGCCGTCCGGCCTGCATCCGGGTTGCCGATCCATGTGGATCGCGCGTTCGGCAACCGGATTCCACGCCATGACTGGAAAGACATGGGCCTATGAGGACTTCGTCGAAGGAGCCTCGTTCGACCTCGGCACCAAACAGGTGAGCGCGGCCGAGATCATCGAGTTCGCCAGCGAATTCGATGCCCAGCCGATGCATCTCGACGAGGAGGCCGGCAAGGCAAGCATCCTGGGCGGCCTCTCGGCCTCGGGCTGGCATACCTGCGCCATGTTCATGCGCATGCTATGCGATGCCTTCCTGCTGGACTCGACCTGCCAGGGCGCGCCCGGCGTCGATCAGGTCAAATGGAAGAAGCCGGTGCTGGCCGGCGACACGCTCAAGGGCAGCCTCGTCGTCCTGGCCAAGCGTCCTTCGAAATCGAAGCCGCAGCTCGGCTTCGTGACCATGCGCAGCGAGCTGGTCAACCAACGCGGCGAAAGCGTCTTCGAGCTCGAGAATTCCGTCATGTTCCTCACGCGCAATGCCGCGGGGAGCCTTGCATGATGCTCGACGAATTCTTCCGCGTCGGCACCACCGTCACGCTGGGCTCTCATACGTTCGAAGCCGAGGCGATCAAGGCCTTCGCCCGCAAATACGACCCCCAGGTCTTCCACATCGATGAGGATGCCGCGAAGAAGAGCGTGCTGGGCGGGCTGTGTGCGTCCGGCTGGCATACCGCCGCCACCTGGATGAAACTCAACCTCGAAACCCGCATGGACGCCGAGTGGAGCGGCCCTGGCCCGACGCCCGAATTTGGCCCCTCGCCCGGCTTCAAGAACCTGAAATGGCTGAAGCCGGTCTATGCCGGGCAGACCGTGACCTTCACCCGCACCGCCCTTTCCCACCGCCCGATCGCCTCACGTCCGGGCTGGCGGGTGCTGACCTTGCGCTCGGAAGCCTTCGATTCGACCGGCGACAAGGTACTGGAGTTCGAAAGCGCCGTGCTGGTCAAGGTGGAGTAATGGCGCCTCTTCCTTCTCCCAGGGAGAGAAGGAGGAACTGCTCTCTCAATGCCCCTCGAACCCGATCAGCGTCCGCACCGGCACGCCGAGCGCTTCCAGCTTGGCGCGGCCGCCGAGATCCGGCAGGTCGATGACGAAGCAGGCGGCAAGGATATCGGCGCCGATCTGGCGCAGGAGATTCACCGCCGCTTCCGCCGTGCCGCCGGTGGCGATCAGATCGTCGACCAGGATCACTTTCTCGCCCGGCGACACGCCGTCCTTGTGCATCTCCATCTCGTCCAGCCCGTATTCCAGGCTGTAGGCGACGCGCACTGTCTCATAAGGCAGCTTGCCTTTCTTGCGGATCGGCACGAAGCCGGCGGAGAGCTGATGGGCGACGGCGCCGCCGAGGATGAAGCCGCGCGCTTCGATGCCGGCGATCTTGTCGATCTTCTCGCCGGCATAGGGATGCACCAGCTCATCGATCGCGCGGCGGAAAGCGCGCGCGTTGCCAAGCAGCGTGGTGATGTCGCGGAACAATATGCCGGGCTTGGGATAGTCCGGGATGGTGCGGATCGCCGCCAGCAGCGTGTCTTCGAGCGAAGGTTTCATGAGGCGGCTCCGGGTGGTCCAGTTTCGGCGGAAGGGCGTGAAATGGCGCAGCGCCAAATCCTATCCCGGCGCGACCGACAACGGCTAGCGCGATGTGGCGGCCGAGACAAGCGCATCCGGCGAAAGGAGCACATACGTCCAAGGGCTTGCCTCTGCCGGCGCTGCGATCTTTCGCATCGAAGCAATGGCCATCACCGAAAACGCAAATTCTGGCGGGTCAACTGTTCGATCGAGCTGCACCCCATCAGCTTCATGCCGCGTTCGATCTCGATGCGCATCTGTTCGAGTGCGCGTTCGACGCCAGGCTGGCCCGCCGCCGCCAGCGGAAACAGATAGTAGCGTCCGACGCCGACGGCCTTGGCGCCGAGCGACAGCGCCTTTAGCACATGCGTGCCGCGCTGCACGCCGCCATCCATGATGACGTCGATCTGGTCGCCGACCGCATCGACGATCTCGGCGAGCTGGTCGAAAGCCGCGCGCGAACCGTCCAGTTGCCGGCCGCCATGGTTCGACAGCACGATGCCCTTGCAGCCGATCTCGACGGCGCGTCTGGCATCCTCCACCGACATGACGCCCTTGAGGCAGAACGGTCCCGGCCAAAGCCTCACCATCTCGGCGACGTCGTCCCACGTCATCGACGGATCGAGCATTTCGGTGAAGTAGCGGCTGATCGACATCGTGCCGCCGCCCATGTCGATATGCTCGTCCAGCTGCGGCAGCTTGAACGCCTCATGCGTGAAATAGTTGATCGCCCAGGCAGGCTTCATCGCGAACTGCGCCATTCCCGCCAGGTTGAGCTTGAAGGGAATCGCAAAACCGGTGCGCTTGTCGCGCTCGCGGTTTCCCCCGGTGATGCTGTCGACGGTCAGCATCATCACTTCGACGCCGATCTCCCGCGCCCGCTGCATCATCGCCCGGTTGAGGCCGCGATCGCGATGGAAGTAGAACTGATAGACCTGCGGGCCGCTGCTGATTTTTCGGACTTCCTCGAGGCTGACCGTGCCGAGCGAGGAAACTCCGAACATGGTGCCGTATTTTGCAGCGGCCCTGGCGACCGCCCGTTCGCCGTGATGGTGGAACAGCCGCTGGAGAGCGGTCGGCGAACAGTAGAACGGCATCGCCAGCTTCTGGCCCATGACGGTCACCGACATGTCGACCTCGCTCACCCCGCGCAGCACGTTGGGAACGAGATCGCAGGTTTCGAAGCTCTCGGTGTTGCGGCGATAGGTGACCTCGTCGTCCGCCGCGCCGTCGATGTAGTTGAAGATCGGCCCCGGCAGCCGCCGCTGCGCCATGCGGCGGAAATCGGAGAAGTTGTGGCAGTCGCTGAGCCGCATCATGGAACCCCAAACGCCCTATAGGCGGCAAAGCCTTCGCCGCCGTCGGGGCGTCGAATAGCAATCGCCTGCCGCGCTGCCAACCGGCTTGTTCGACAACAAAGCGATCACCTCACGCGCCAGCCTCTTCGGCAAGCAAAAAGGGCGCTTCGCGGGCGCCCTTTCTTCAATCTCCGGCCGCGCGGCTTAGTGCGCGACTGCTTCCCAAACCTTGCGCTTGGTCATGTAGACCAGTGCGCCGAACAGGAGCAGGAACACCAGCACCCGGAAGCCGGTTTTCTTGCGGGCTTCCATATGCGGTTCAGCCGCCCACGCCAGGAAAGCGGCGACGTCGCGGGAGTACTGGTCGACGGTCTGCGGCGCGCCGTCGTCATAAGTCACCTGGCCGTCGGAAAGCGGCTTGGGCATCTTCAGCGACACGCCGGACATGAAGTACGGATTGTAGTGCGTGCCTTCCGGGATGACCATTCCAGCCGGAGGCGTCTGGTCGTAGCCGGTCAGCAGCGAGTGGATGTAGTCAGGGCCGCCGGCATCATACTGGGTGAAGATGTCGAAGACGAACTGCGGAAAGCCGCGCTCCACGCCCCGCGCCTTGGCCAGCAGCGACATGTCGGGCGGGGCTGCGCCGCCATTCGAGGCTGCCGCGGCTTCCTCATTGGCGAACGGCGCCGGGAAATGGTCCGACGGCTTGCCGGGACGGTCGAACATGTCGCCGGCGTCGTTGGGGCCGTCATGGATGGTGTACTCGGCCGCCAGCGTCTTGATCTGTGCGTCGGAATAGCCGAGGTCCGAAAGCGTGCGGAATGCCACCAGGTTCATCGAATGGCAGGCCGAGCAGACTTCCTTGTAGACCTTGAGGCCGCGCTGCAGCTGCGCCTTGTCATAGGTGCCGAACGGGCCGGTGAAGCTCCAGTCCATTTCCTTCGGTTCGTTGATCGGGAAATGCGTCGGCGCCGCCGCGTTATGCGCCTCTTCGGCCGCGGTCGCCCAGGTGCCCGTAGCCCCAAGGCCGGCGGCCACAAGGCCGATCAGCGCAAGCGAGGTGAGAATCTTTTTCATGCCAAATCCCCTTAGATTCTCTACCGCTCAGCCCTTGGTCTCAGGTGCGGCCGTGGCGCCCGCCGGATGCCCGCTGCCGCCCTTGTTCTTCTCGAGCACCGCCTCGGTGATCGAGTTCGGCAGCCTGCGTGGCGTCTCGATCAGGCCGAGCACCGGCATGATGATCAGGAAGAAGGCGAAGTAGAACAGCGTCGCCATCTGCGCCATGAACACGTAGCTGCCTTCCGCCGGCTGCGAGCCCAGCCAGCCAAGCAGGATGGCATCGGCCACGAACAGCCAGAAGAACAGCTTGTACCAGGGCCGGTAGACCGCCGAGCGCACCTTGGAGGTGTCTAGCCACGGCACCAGGAACAGCATGGCGATGGCGCCGAACATGCACAGCACGCCGCCGAGCTTGGAGTTGATCGGCCCGATGTTGAAGGTAATGGCGCGCAGGATCGCGTAGAACGGCAGGAAGTACCATTCCGGAACGATGTGGGCCGGCGTCTTCAGCGGGTTGGCGACCGTGTAGTTGTCGGGGTGGCCGAGATAGTTCGGTAGGTAGAAGACGAAATAGGCGAAGAAGAACAGGAACACGATCATGCCGAACGCGTCCTTGATGGTCGCGTAAGGGGTGAAGGCGACGGTGTCGGTCTTCGACTTCACCTCGATGCCGGTCGGGTTCGACTGGCCCACGACATGCAGCGCCCAGATGTGCAGCACGACCACGCCGGCGATCATGAACGGCAGCAGGTAATGCAGCGCGAAGAAGCGATTAAGGGTCGGATTGTCGACCGCGAAACCGCCGAGCAGAAGCTGCTGGATCCAGTCGCCGACCAGTGGAATGGCGCTGAAGAAGCCGGTGATGACGGTGGCGCCCCAGAAGCTCATCTGGCCCCACGGCAGCACGTAGCCCATGAAGCCGGTCGCCATCATCAGGAGATAGATGATGCAGCCGAGGATCCACAGCAGCTCGCGCGGCGCCTTGTAGGAGCCGTAATAGAGGCCGCGGAAGATATGGATGTAGACCGCGACGAAGAAGAACGACGCGCCGTTGGCATGCATGTAGCGCAGCAGCCAGCCGGAATTCACGTCGCGCATGATCTTTTCGACTGAATCGAAAGCCAGATTTGTGTCGGACGTGTAGTGCATGGCCAGCACGATGCCGGTCAGGATCTGCGCCACCAGCATGATCGACAGGATGCCGCCGAAGGTCCAGGCATAGTTGAGGTTGCGCGGCACCGGATAGGCGACGAAGCTGTCATAGATCAGCCGCGGCAGAGGCATGCGCGCATCGAACCAGCGCTCGATACCGGTCTTGGGCGTGTAGGTCGAGTGTCCCTCGCTCATCGAAATATCCCCTGCCTCAACCGATAAGGATCTTGGTATCGGAAATGAACTTGAATACCGGCACAGCCATGTTCTCGGGCGCCGGGCCTTTGCGGATGCGGCCGGCGGTATCGTATTGCGAACCGTGGCACGGGCAGAACCAGCCGCCGAAATCGCCTTCCTGGCCGAGCGGAATGCAGCCCAGATGCGTGCAGACCTGAACCATCACCATCCAGGCTTCCTTGCCGGGCGTGGTGCGGTTGGCGTCGGTCGCCGGCGCGTCGGCCGGCAGGTTGGCGTTGCGGGCGATCGGATCCTTGAGATCGGCGAGATTGACGGCCTCGCCGTCCTTCATCTCCTTCTCGGTGCGGTTGCGCACCACGACCGGCTTGCCGCGCCACTTGACGATCAGCGACATGCCCGGCGTCAGCGAGGAGACGTCGACCTCGACCGAGGCGAGCGCCAGCGTCGAGGCATCGGGGCGCATCTGGTCGATGAACGGCCACGCGACGGCGCCCGCGCCGACCACGGCGGCCATGCCGGTGGCGACGTAGAGAAAATCTCGACGGTTGGGATCCTGGGTGTCGGTTGCGCTCACGGGTGCCTGATCCTTTCGCCTCTTCCGTGCCGGTGAGCGAGCCTTGTTCCCCGCTCATTCACGCCAACCCGACAGCGCATGGCGAACAGGCTAGCGAACTCCTCCGGCATTTGGACTTCGGTTTATGCGTGAAGCCCGTTTTTGTCCAGACGGGTGAAGGCACAAGGGCAGATTGTCGCGGGGACGAAATCCGGCACCGCGCGACAAGACGGCGGATGACCGTGAAACACCGCCAAACAGCCGGGAAACAGTAGCGAATCCGGGGGCCACCTTCGCCTCGACACCTGGCTCCGGGGGGTCTATCCTGCCCCCATGTCGCATGTCATAGACCGCGAGGAATGGGCTGTTCGCCCCGACCGCTGGAAGGGCGAGTTGCAATGTGCCCCCTACGGTTCCAACTCCTGCCTGATCTTCAACTACCTGCCGGAGACCGGCGGCGGACCGCGCCTGCATTCCCATCCCTACGCCGAGATCTTCATCATCCGCCAGGGCATCGGCCTGTTCACGGTCGGCGGTGAGGAGATCGAGGCCTCTGCCGGCCAGATCGTCATCGTGCCGCCCGGCACGTCGCACAAATTCACCAATCTCGGCCCCGGCCCGCTGGAGACGACCGACATCCACGAGAACGGCACTTTCATTACCCAGTGGCTGGAGTGATCCAGGCCCAGGTGGTTCCTGGAAAAGTATGAAACGGTTTCCGTCCGCAACCGCGTCAAAAACAATCCAGCCCTGTCGGTTTTCCGATCGCCGCCTAGATCTATGGCATAGGCAGCCGGCAGGGTCAGGACATGCAAACCTCGAACATCGAAATCGAAGGGCTGAGCATAGCGATCCGTGAGGCAGGCCCGGCTGAAGCGCCTGCATTCCTGCTGCTGCATGGGTGGCCGCAAAGCTCCTATGCGTTCGAAGGGGTGATCGGCCGGCTGACTGCCGACTACCGGGTCGTCGCACCCGACCTGCCCTGCATCGGCGGCTCGCAAGGCATGCCTGAGGCGGGCGACAAGAGAACCCTGGCGAGGCTGATGAGAGGCGTTGCCGAGGCCTGCGGGCTGCGGCACCTCGTGGCGGCCGGTCACGATGTCGGCGGCCAGATCGTGTTCGCCCTGCTGCGCGACCATCCCGAGATCCTTTCCGGCGCGGCGATCATGAATGTCGCTGTTCCAGGTGTCGGGCCATGGGAAGAGGTCATTCGCAATCCGCGGATCTGGCACTTTGCCTTCCATGCCGTCCCGGCGCTACCGGAAACGCTGGTGAGCGGCCACCAAAGCACCTATTTCGACTTCTTCTTCAATGTGCTTTCGAAGGATCGGACATCGATCCCGGCGCAGGCCAGGGAAATCTATGCGAGAGCCTATTCCCGGCCTGAAAGCCTCCAGGCCGGTTTCGATTGGTATCGCGCCTTCCCCGAAGATGCCAAAGCCAATGCTGCACGGCCCGCGACGCCTACAGCGATTCCGGTGCTGTATCTCAGGGGCTCGGCCGAGTCCGGCGATATCGGCGACTATGTCGAGGGCCTTAGGGCCGCCGGGCTTTCGAATGTCGAGGGCGACATCATTGCCGACAGCGGGCACTTCGTCCCCGATGAGAACCCCGAAGCGCTCGCCAGCCGCCTGGCGAGATTCCACAGGGAAATCGGCGCGGCAAGCGCCAACCCTACATGGCGCCGAGCCTGACCAGCACCGCCTTCGGGATGTTGTATTCGCGGATGACGGCATCGTGCTTTCGAAGACCGCACAGTTCGCGCTGGATGAAGTAACCATGCACCGCCACCGCCGCCTCCTTGAGCAGCCGGGGACGCAACTGCTCGTCGCCATTGTTGCGCAGTCGGGCCAGCGTTTCTTCGACGCGTTGTCCGGCGCGGCCGAGTGCCGCCGCCTTCTCGGCAAGGACTTCATGGCCGAGCGCGTCGAAGGCGGCTTCGGCGGCCGAGGCGCTGGTCAGACGGGACGGCGGGCGCAGGGACATTTTCAACCTCCTTTCTCGAAGATCATCCGGTGCGTGACGAATTCTTCGCCCGCCACCGGCGCGAAGCCAAGCCGCTCATAGAAGCCGAAGGCTTCCTGCGGCGCACGGGTGTTGAGCACGGCGAAATAGTGGCGTGCCCTGTCGACAACGGTCTCGACCAGCATGCGGCCAAGGCCCGTGCGCCGATGGCGCGCGCCGACGAACAAATGCCGGACCCGGCCATGGTTCCTGCCCTCGAAATAGGGATCGATGTTCAGCCCGCACACGCCGGCGAGTTCGCCGCCGTGCCATGCTCCGAACAGTGCCTCGCCGTGTTTCAGGAACTTGTTGCGGCCGCTTGTCCAGCCGTCGCGAAGCCGCACCAGCATCCAGTAGCCTTCCCGCCGGCTCTCTTCCATCAGCGCATCGAAGGCCGGTGTCGTCGGCCGCAGCCGTTTCAGCAGATAGTCGGTCTCATGCGTCGCGCCCATGCCGCTACTCCGCCGGCCGCGTCTCTTCCAGCACGGCTTCCTCATGATAGAGGAAGCCGCCGGACTGACGCTTCCACAGCCGCGCGTAGAGCCCGTCGAGCGCCACCAGTTCATCATGCGTGCCTTGTTCGACAATGCGGCCGCCGTCGAGCACGACGAGGCGGTCAAGCGCGGCGATCGTCGACAGCCGGTGGGCGATGGCTATGACCGTCTTGCCTTCCATCAGCCGCGCCAGGTTTTCCTGGATTGCCGCCTCGATGTCGGAATCAAGTGCCGAGGTCGCCTCGTCCAATATCAGGATCGGCGCATCCTTGAGGAAGACACGCGCGATCGCCACGCGCTGGCGCTGGCCGCCCGACAGTTTGACGCCGCGCTCGCCGACATAGGCCTCGTAGCCCTGTCGGTCGCGATTGTCGCGCAAGGTCAGGATGAAATCATGCGCCTCGGCTTTCCTGGCCGCCGCGATCACCTGCGCGTCGGTGGCGTCGGGCATGCCGAGTTTGATATTGTCGCGCAGCGAACGGTGGAAAAGCGCTGTGTCCTGACTGACGACGCCGATATTGGCGCGCAGCGAATTTTGCGTCACCTGCGAGACATCCTGGCCGTCGATGGCGATCTTTCCGCCTTCGAGTTCGTACAGCCGCAGGATAAGGTTGGCGAGCGTGGTCTTGCCGGCGCCGGACGGCCCGACCAGCCCGACCTTCTCGCCCGGCCGCACCACGAGATCGATGCCGTTGAGCACGCCGAACCCCTTGCCGTAGTGGAACTCGACATTCTTCACCTCGATGCGCCCGCCGGCCACGACCAGTTCCCGGGCGTCGGGTGCGTCGACCAAACCGAGCGGCTGCGAGATCAGCGCCTTGGAATTCTCCAGCACGCCGAGATTGCGCAGGATGCTGTTGAGCTGCATCATCAGCCGGCCAAGCAGCATGTTGAGCCGCAGCACCAGCGATAGCGTGAAGGCGACCGCGCCGACGGTAATCGAGCCCTCGACCCAGAGATAGACGGCAAAGCAGCCGATCGCCGTGATCATGATGCCCGACAGCGTCGTCAGCGCCATGCGCACGCCGGTCAGCCGGCGCGTGAACGGGCGCAACGCGTCGAGATAGATGTCGAAGCCGCTCCTGATGTAGCGGTCGTCGCCATCGGCGGAGAACAGTTTCAGCGTCTGTACGTTGGAGTAGGAATCGACGATGCGGCCGGTGATCATCGACCCCGCCTCGGCGGTCGCCTCGGCATGTTTGCGGATTGCCGGCAGATAGAGCCTGGCCAGCCAGGCGAAGGCCGCGATCCAGATCACCACCAGCACTGCGAGCCTGATATCGAGCCCCGCGACCAGCGCCAGCGTCGTCACCGTATAGACGATCATGAACCAGACGACCTCGATGAAGCTTTCCATCAGGTCGCCGGTCGCTTGCCCAGCCTGCCAGACTTTTGTCGCGATGCGGCCGGCGAAATCGTTCTGGAAGAAGGAGTAGGACTGGCGCGACACGTGCCGGTGCGCCTGCCAACGCACCAGATTGTAGAAGCCAGGCGTGATCGTCTGCTCGTCGACCAGGGCCGACAGGCCGACGACGATGGTGCGGACGACCAGCACCACGACGATCATGAACACAAGTTCCGGCCCGGCGGCCGTCCACAGCGCATGCCAGCTGCGTTCGCCGGGAAGCTGGTCAAGGATGTCGACCAGCCGCCCGACAAAGTAGAACAGCCCGGCCTCGACCAGCGGCGCGATGCCGCCGATGACCAGCATGGCGAAGAAGGCGAACTTGGCCTGGCCGACATAGTGCCAGAGAAAACCGGCGACGCCGGACGGCGGCCGAAGATTCGTGGGCTCCCTGAACGGATAGACCCAGTTCTCGAACCAGCGATAGACGGCTGTCATCATGCGGCGGCGGCCATCATTCAGCGGCTTGTCCCTTTGCGCCAACGTCATTGGCAACAACGTCGCTTGCGACACCGATCGGGCCGTCATCCAGCAGGAAACCGCCCGACTGGCGCTGCCAGAGCTGCGCGTAGAGCCCGCCCTTGGCCACCAATTCCTCGTGCGAACCTTCCTCGATGACGCGGCCCTGGTCCATCACCACAAGCCTGTCCATCGCCGCGATGGTCGACAGCCGGTGGGCGATGGCGATGACGGTCTTGCCTTGCATGAGCTTGTAGAGGTTCTCCTGGATGGCCGCTTCCGCCTCGGAATCCAGCGCCGACGTCGCCTCGTCAAGGATAAGTATGGGCGCGTCCTTCAACATAACGCGAGCGATGGCGATGCGTTGCCGCTGGCCGCCGGACAGTTTGACGCCGCGGTCGCCGACATAGGCATCGAATCCCTTGCGGCCGCTATGGTCCGAAAGCCCGGCGATGAAGTCCAGCGCCTCGGCGCGCCGCGCAGCCTCGACAAGCATGTCGTCGCTGGCGTCGGGCCGGCCATAGAGGATGTTTTCGCGCACCGAACGATGCAGCAACGAGGTGTCCTGCGTGACCATGCCGATCTGGGCGCGCAGTGAATCCTGTTTCACCGCTGCGATCTCCTGGCCGTCGATCAGGATACGGCCGGCTTCGAGGTCGTAGAACCGCAGCAGAAGATTGACCAGCGTCGACTTGCCGGCGCCGGAGCGGCCGACAATGCCAACCTTCTCGCCCGGCTTCACCGCCAGCGACAGGTTCTCGATGACGCCCTTCTGCTTGCCATAGTGGAAGCGGATGTCCTCGAAGCGTATCTCGCCTTTGGAGACCGTGATCTCCTTCGCACCGGGCCTGTCCTCGACAAGGCGCGGCAGCGAAATCGAGGCGATGCCGTCCTGCACCGTGCCGATATTCTCGAACAGGCCCGACATTTCCCACATGATCCACTGCGACATGCCCCACATCCGCAGAACCAGGCCGATGACCACGGCGACCGCGCCGATCGTCACCGCCTGGCCCAGCCACAGCCACAACGAGATGGCGGTAACCGAGAACAGGAGAAGCGCATTCAGGATGTAGAGCGAGCCGAACAGCACCGTCACCAGCCGCATCGACCGGTAGACCGTGTCGAGGAAGCCCATCATGCCCTCCTTGGCGAAGGAGGCCTCGCGGCGGGCATGGCTGAACAGCTTGACCGTCTGGATGTTGGAGTAGCTGTCGACAACGCGGCCGGTCATGACCGAGCGCGCATTGGCCTGTTCCTCGCCGACCTTGCCCAGCCGAGGAATGAAATAGCGCAGCAGAAGGATGTAGCCGACCATCCACACGCCGAGCGGTGCGGCCAGCCGCCAGTCGGCCGAGCCGACGATGAGCAGCATGCCGAGGAAATAGACGATGACGTAGTTCAGGACGTCGATCACCTTGATCACGCATTCGCGCACGGCGAGCGCCGTCTGCATCAGCTTGGTGGCGATGCGGCCGGCGAATTCGTCCTGGTAGAAGCTCATCGACTGCTTGAGCAGATAGCGATGCACCTGCCAGCGGATACGCATGGGATAGTTGCCCATCAGCGTCTGCTGGTTGAGCAGCGAATGCAGCCATACCGTGCCAGGCAGCGCGAACAGCACGATGAAGGCCATGCTGGCGAGCTTCCAGCCCTCCGTCTGCAGGAAGGTTTCGCGGTTCTGCGCCGAAAGCCAGTCGACGATGCGGCCGAGGAAGCCGAACATCCACACTTCCGCGATGGCGATTGCCGCCACCAGCACCGCATCGACCAGGATATAGGGCCATGCGCCGCGCGTGTAATGCAGGCAGAAGGCAACCAGCGTCTTGGGCGGCTCGACCGGCTCCGCGCCCGGGAACGGATCGAGCCTTTTTTCAAACCAGCTAAACAACAACATAGGTCATGCTCATGAAATCTGTTTCCGCTCACGCGGCGCGTGAACGTACGAAGTCCTCGGACCGCATGGCGCCGAGGGCCGACGGTCCGGAATCATCCGGACCGTCGGCCTTGCTTCGCGCTATATAGGGGTTCGCGGGCTTTTCGCCGACAGGCTCTTTTGTTGATCCTGACGGTGCGGTGTCGACAAGGCGGATCTTCGCGCCCGGCCGGATCGCCCGGATGATACGGCGCACCAACGAGGGCCGGCTCGGGTCGGGAACCGCGCGCGAGAAATCGACATCGGGCAGCATGCCGCGATGCGGACGCCGGCGAACCTCGGCGTGGACCGCCGACGAATACGTTTCGCCGATCAGCAGCGCCCAGGTCGGCAGCCGGTGGATATGCAGGCTCCTCGAGCCCGGTATTCTGTAGGGATCGAACATCGGTCCGTCCTCCGTGTGAAAATAGAGATAAAAAGGGTGTTCGACGTCCTGCCGCGGGATCGGCGGCTGATCAGTCGAGACGCGTTGGGGCGGGGCCATCGGCCCCTTCGGCAGCTTGAAAAACATCGCAGGATTCCTTCGAAGACCAGGGAATGGTTTCGGCGGAAATCGGTGCGGAAGCGTCTAAGAGATCAGGAGAACCGTCGTACCGAAACCGCCAGCGGGCATGTAAGCCCACGGAGAGGGTGCTGGATGTGCATGGTCATCATGAATTACCCCTCCTTCGGTTCGGGTTGACAATGTACGCTGTATACCCGACTTCGCAGAAAATGGCCACCCGCAGGTCCAGCAATTTCCAAAACCGCGAAGCCGCTGTGGCCGATTTGCCACTTAATAGAAGGATGCGGAAATGAACGACCGTCTCCGCATCGCCCTGTACCAGCCTGACATCGCCGGCAACACCGGCACAATCCTGCGCTTCGCCGCCTGCCTCGGGATCGGCGTCGACATCATCGAACCGACCGGCTTTCCGCTCTCCGATAAAGCGCTCAGGCGCGCCGGCATGGATTACCTCGAAATGGCTGCCCTGACCCGGCATGTCGACTGGCACGCCTTCGAGGAGTGGCGCAAGGCCCGCGCGCGCCGGCTGGTGCTGCTGTCGACCAAGGCCGCGACCCCATACACCAGCTTCAACTTCGCCACTGGCGATATCCTTTTGTTCGGCCGTGAATCCGCAGGCGTGCCGGATCCGGTCCATCAGGCGGCGGACGCGCGGCTGACGATCCCGATGCAGGCCAGCGCGCGCAGCATCAATGTGGCGCTCTCCGCCGCCATGGTGGCCGGCGAAGCCACGCGACAACTGGGCCAGAATGCCATCCGCTGAAGCGGCGGCCACGGTCCCGCCGGCGCCCGCGACACGGCCCTCGCCCGTCATTCTCACCCAGGCGCACATCGCCATCTCCTGTCGTTTGCATGTCGATGGCTTCTTCGCTACAAGCTCAACTTAACTTGAGGTCAAGCGGAAAAGTGCGAGATGGCGCCAGCAGCGGAATTAACGGTTGGCCAAGTGGCCGCGCGCAGCGGTGTCGCGGTGTCGGCGCTGCATTTCTACGAAGCTCGCGGCCTGATCCGCAGCCACCGCACGTCAGGCAACCAGCGCCGCTACGGCCGCGACGTGCTAAGGCGCGTGGCCATCATCAAGATCGCGCAGGAGGTCGGCATTTCGCTGGCCGAGATAGCGACGGCGCTTCAATCCCTGCCCGAGGGCCGCACCCCGACGCGCGACGACTGGAGCCTGCTGTCGACCGCCTGGCGCGACGGGCTCGACCGCAAGATCGGTCAATTGAAGAAATTGCGCGACGGGCTGACCGACTGCATCGGCTGCGGCTGCATGTCGATCGACAAATGTCCGCTCCGCAACAAGGATGACCGGCTGGCCAGGGAAGGAACAGGGGCGAGAAGGCTGGTTCTTCCTTCTCTCGGTTCACGGAGAGAAGGTGCCTGAGCGTAGTGAAGGCGGATACAAGGGGCCGCGCCTGTATTGGGTTGTCCCCGTAAACAGGGCGAGGAAATCCTAATCCGCCGCCGGCAGGCGCCTTATGGTGAATTCGATCAAATCGCCCGGCCGCTCGAACCAGCTTTCGATCTCGGTCCAGTAAGCCTGCTTGGGGAAGCGCTCGAACCATTCCTTTGCCTTCAGGCGAGCGTCTGAACGCGGCAGGACGAAGGTTTCGCGCAAAAATCCGTCGCGCGGCATGCGCGCGCGTTCAGCCCGGCTTTGATCGAGCCTTTTCTTCAGGCCATCCAACGGCGGTCTTGCCGGGGTGCGCACGAAGGTCTCCTTGCTCCGATCAGATCAGACTTGACCCTTTCCCCTAAGAGATTAGGGATCGCGCCGGCAAAAGACGAGTCATTTGTAGGGGCCGGCCGCCCCGAAACCGGAGACAGCACTTGGAACGACCTGAAATACCGGCTGGCCTGCCCGCCGACATCGAAGAAAAGAAAATGAAGGCACGCCTGTGGTTCGAGGCATTGCGCGAACGCATCTGCGGTGCTTTCGAGCAGATCGAGCAGGATCTCCAGGGCCCGCTCGCTTCGTGGTCGCCGGGTCGGTTCGAAAGGACGCCGTGGGAGCGTGATTCCGGCAAGGGTGGTGGCGGAACCATGTCGATGATGCACGGCCGAGTCTTCGAGAAGGTTGGCGTCCACACCTCGACGGTTTACGGCGAATTCTCGCCCGAATTCAGGAAGCAGATGCCCGGCGCCGAGGAGGACCCGCGCTTCTGGGCATCCGGCATTTCGCTGATCGCGCACCCTTGGAACCCCAACGTTCCGGCCGTGCACATGAATACGCGCATGGTCGTCACCTCGCGCCACTGGTTCGGCGGCGGCGCCGACCTCACCCCGGTGCTCGACCGACGCCGCACACAGGACGACCCTGACACAATGGCCTTCCACCGCGCCATGCAGTTCGCCTGCGAGAAGAACGCCGGCATCGCCGACCATGCGAAATTCAAGGCCTGGTGCGACGAGTATTTCTTCCTTCCGCATCGCAACGAGCCGCGCGGCACCGGCGGCATCTTTTTCGACTGGCTGCATTCGGGCGAGGACAAAGGCGGCTGGAATGCCGATTTCAACTTCGTCCAGGATGTCGGGCGCGCTTTTCTCGTGGTCTACGGCCATCTGGTGCGGGGTAATTTTAACGAGAACTGGACCGATGGCGACCGCGACGAACAGCTCATCCGTCGCGGCCGTTACGTCGAGTTCAACCTGCTTCACGATCGCGGCACCATCTTCGGCCTGAAAACCGGCGGAAACGTCGCCTCGATCCTCTCCAGCCTGCCGCCGGAGGCTCGCTGGCCGTAAAAAGATGGTGAGCGCGCCGTGAGCCGCATTGATGTCCCATTCGCTGCGAAATGGGCACAGAATGTGGCGCGGGAGCCGTCGCAAAGTTTCTTTTTCGTCTAATAGGCATCGGAAAAGACTAGGCTATTTGTCGGGACGGGTCGGGAAGCGCCGGCGGTTCGCCTGCGCAATTCCAGGAGTGCAGAGCGGTTCTCCGTTCGGAATTGCGTCAGAACGAAGCGGATCGCGACTCGACGCAACCGGACGGCCCAGGACGATGCGGGACACCTCTGCCAAAAGGGTGCCCGCGCTTTCCAGGAGTACTTCGCAATGCGCAAGATCATTGTTTCGGCCGCAGCGGTTGCCATTCTTGCTTCCGGTTCGGTGGCATTCGCCGCCGTCAAGCACACCACCGGCACGATCAAGACCTTTGATACGGCGTCCAAAAGCCTGGTTCTCGACAATGGATCGTCTTTTACGCTTCCCCGGACCTTCAAGGATCCTGGCCTGAAGGTCGGCGAGAAGGTCAGAGTTTCATGGGACATGAGCGGCAAGGATAAGGTTGCCGAGGCAGTCAAGATCATGAAGTGATGACCTGCCCATAGGGCTGGCGTAAGAGGGCGGAGCAGCGCTGCTCCGCCTTTTTGTCGTTGACGGCAATCAATGCCACCCCATCTGTGTTATGGTTTCACCCGCTCGTGGTCCAACCAGTCTCAAGGTCGGACAACGCGCCAAGAAGATGCGGAGTCCCTGCCGCCTTTTGCAGGGCGGTCGACCGGACTCCATGGAGGAAAAGGAGAAATCCCATGAAGGAATTCCACTGCGGCTCGCTCGTTCCAGGTTGTGAATGGCACACGCGCGCCGAAGAGGAAGCCGAGGTCATGCGCCGTGCCGTCGAACATATGCGCGAGACGCATGGCGAGACGATCATCCGCGAAACGATGATCGAAGCGATCCGCTCGCGCATCGAGAAGGTCCGCGACGCCGCCTGATTTGGAGCAAGTTCCGGAAATCGCGGCGATTTCCGCCCGGATTGCGTTGACTGATGCTTTATCCGGCCTTCAGGGCCTGCGCGGCGCGCTTGAGCAGCGCGTCGCGATCGGGCCCAAACCCGGCATCGACCCATTCCGCTTCGAGATTCCTGAGGATCGCGCCGAGTTTTGGCCCGGGCATCCCCCCGATCGCCGTCAGATCGGCGCCCTTGAGCGGAAACACGGGCCTTTCCCATCTCAATGCGAAGGCGAGAAGTCGGGAAAAGCCGCCTGCCTCGATGAGCGCATCGGTCTGGTCCACCGCGCGCACCCGTGCCGCTGCGAGTGACAGGCGAAGCCGGTCGACGACCCCCTGCCGGTCGCCGCGGTAGAGCGTCTTGGCCAGTTCGCCTTCGGTCGTTTTCGGCGCGATCCCCGGCGTAAGCGCCCAGTCGCGCAAACGGTTTGCTTCCGCCGTCGACAGTCTCAGCCGCTCGACCAGCGTCTTCATGCGCGCCGCATCCGGCGGCACGATCGCCTCCAGCCTGAGCAGCGGGTCCGCGGTCCAGCCCAGATCCTTCTCGGCTCTGGCCAGGCCGTGGATCGCGTCGATGCCCCATTTCTCGCTTTCCGGCAGCACGCTGGTCAAAACGCTCGCCTGCCGCATCCACAACAGCGCGCGGGACGGATCGGCCGCCGACAACAGTTTCTTGAGTTCGGACCAGACGCGCTCGGCCGAGAGCTGCACGAGCCCTCCCTTCAGCCGGGCGCAAGCCTTCAGCCCCTCGGCGTCCGGCCGGCCTTCGCCATACCAGGCGAAGAAGCGGAAAAAGCGCAGGATACGCAGATAGTCCTCGCGGATACGCGCTTCCGGATCGCCGATGAAGCGCAGCCGGCGCCCCTCTATGTCGGCGACGCCGCCGACCAGATCGACGACCGTGCCGTCGGCTTCCGCGTAGAGCGCATTGATGGTGAAGTCGCGCCGTTCGGCATCAAGCTTCCAGTCTCGCCCGAACGACACCTTGGCGCGGCGGCCGTCGGTCTCGATATCCGCGCGCAGCGTGGTGATTTCATAAGGCTTGCCGCCGGCAATCACGGTGATCGTGCCGTGCTCGATGCCGGTCGGAACCGTCTTGAACCTCGCCGCCTCGGCGCGGCGGATTGTCTCCTGCGGTAGGCAGGTGGTGGCGATGTCGATGTCGGCGACGGGCTGGCCGATCAGCGTGTTACGCACCGCGCCGCCGGCGACCCGCGCTGCCTCGCCGCCGCTCGCCAGAATGGCAAGCAGGCGCTGCAGATGCTTGTCGCCGAGCCAGTCGGCCCTGTCAGCGATCGAGACCTTCACCCATAGAGCCTTTCATAGAGCGTGCGGATGATGCCGGCGGTGACGCCCCAGATGCGCCGGTCGCCATAGGGCATATCGTAGAAGAACCATTCGAGATCGTTCCAAATGCGGCTGTCCCTGATGTGGTTGGCCGGATCCATGAGGAAGCGCAGCGGCACTTCGAAGGCCAAGTCGACCTCCTCGGCATTGAGTGTCAACTGGAAAGGCGGCCGCACGATGCCCAGCACCGGCGCGATCCTGTAACCGCTGCCCGCGACATAATCGGGCATGCGGCCGATGACCTCGATATGGTCCCGGCCAAGGCCGATTTCCTCGAAAGCCTCGCGCAGCGCCGCCGCTTCCGGACTGGCGTCGGTCGGATCGATCGTCCCGCCGGGAAAGGCCACCTGCCCGGAATGGTTGCGCAGCGTCTCGGCCCGCTTGGTCAAAAGAACCGTGGCATCGTCCTGGTGATCGACGATCGGGATCAGCACCGCCGCTTCGCGCAGCGGTTTCGCCCGGTGGAGGCGCGGATGGCCTGGATTGAAGCGATGATCGCCATAGTCGTCGCCGGCATGCGCCTGCGGCTGCGCGGCAAAGCGCGCGCGCAAATCGGCAATGGAAAAGGGCGTCGGCGTCACCTGGTCCATCATGAACTGTCCGTCACGCGCTCAGCTGCCTCAGCCTGTCGGCCGGCATGATCGGATAGGCCTGGCCTTTCGAACGAACGGCAAACATCAACCTGCCGCCGATCTCGATCTCCTCGCCATGCTCGACCAGTTCGTACATCACCGGCCGCGCCACCAGCGCCTCCAGCCGCCCGCGCACCAGCACATAAGGCTTCAGCCCGCCGGTCTCGTGCTCGTCGACGAAGCGCAGCGGCCGCTCCGGTCCGGCCTCGACGACGTCGCCGACATTGGTGCGGAACGTGATGATCTGGCCCTCGCCGCTGCCCGAGACATCCATCTCGACGGCGATGAAGGGTGCGTCGGCGACGCGGATGCCGACCTTTTCCACCGGCGTCACCAGATAGGTCCTGCCGTCCGCGTCCTTGCGCAGCACCGAGGAAAAAAGCTGTACCAGCGGCATGCGGCCGATCGGCGTGCCGAGATAGAACCAGGTGCCGTCAGCCTTGATTGCCATATCCAAATCGCCGCAGAAGTCGGGATTCCAGCGCTCCACCGGGGCCGGCCCCTTGCCGGCGCGGGCCGCACGCGAGATCAGCGCCTCGAGGCCGCGCGCCTCGGTCGCGGCCGCCAGGCTTTGCTGTCTTTGTTCGGAGCCCTCTGCCATCGTCACGAAATAGTCACTGTTGTTGCGCTTGTCAGCCTAACTCTGTGATTTAAATTTGAAGGCAGGCGCCAGACGGAGCCGAATCGCGGCATTCTGCGTCAAGCTGGTATTTCCAACCACAAGGATCGATGCTGCATGAGCGTGATGGTCAAGGAAAGCCCGATCAGCGAAAAAGACATGATCGCCGAGGCCGAGAAGGCGCTGGCCGACATTTCTAGGGTCCGCGACGGGGTCGGTCGCATCATCTTCGGCCAGGAAAGTGTCGTCGAACGCGCTCTGGTGGCGCTTCTGGCCGGCGGCCACGCGCTGCTGGTCGGCGTGCCGGGCCTCGCCAAGACCAAGCTGGTCGAGACGCTGGGCATCGTGCTCGGCCTCGATTCGCGCCGCATCCAATTCACCCCCGACCTGATGCCCTCGGACATTCTCGGCTCCGAGGTGATGGAGCAGGACGAATTCGGCAAGCGCTCCTTCCGCTTCATTTCCGGGCCGATCTTCGCGCAGTTGCTGATGGCCGACGAGATCAACCGCGCCTCGCCGCGCACCCAGTCGGCGCTGCTGCAGGCCATGCAGGAGTATCACGTCACCATTGCCGGTGCCCGCCACGACCTGCCCTCGCCTTTCCATGTGCTCGCGACGCAAAACCCGCTGGAACAGGAAGGCACCTATCCGCTGCCCGAGGCACAGCTCGACCGTTTTTTGATGCAGGTCGACATCCTCTATCCCGAACTCGAGGCCGAGCGCCGCATCCTTTTGGAAACCACTGGGGTCGAGGACGCGAAGGCACAGAATGTGCTGCAGCCGGCGCGGCTGAGGGATATCCAGACGCTGATCCGCCGCATGCCGGTGCCTGAAAGCGTGGTCGAGGCAATCCTGGCCCTGGTGCGCTCGGCGCGCCCCGGCCAGGGCAACGCCGAAACCGACAGGCATGTCGCCTGGGGCCCGGGTCCCCGCGCCAGCCAGGCACTGATGCTGTGCACGAGGGCGCGCGCGCTCTATGATGGGCGGCTGGCGCCGTCGGTCGACGATGTGCGGGCTCTGGCCGAGCCGGTGCTCCAGCACCGCATGGCGCTGACCTTCGCCGCCCGCGCCGAAGGCACCAGCGTGCGCGATGTGGTGGCCAAGCTCGTGAAAGGGATTTGATGGCGCGCATCGGCGAGCTCCAGGCTCCGGCAGCGACGCGCGACGCGCTCGCCCGCGGCCGGTTGCGGGCTTCGCTCGTGCCCGACTTGCTGGTCGAGGCGCGCCGCATCGTCAACACCGTGATCGCCGGCTGGCATGGCCGCCGCAAGCGCGGCATCGGCGAGAATTTCTGGCAGTTCCGGCCCTATGTCGAAGGCGATTCCTCGCGCATCGACTGGCGCCGCTCGGCCCGCGACGACCACACCTATGTGCGCGACCGCGAATGGGAAGCGGCCCATACGGTGTGGCTGTGGGCCGACCCCTCGCCGTCCATGCTCTACAAATCGACCGGTGCCGCCGTTTCCAAGCAATCGCGCGGCCTGGTGCTGGCGCTGGCCATGGCCGAGCTGCTGTCCCGTAGCGGTGAGCGCATCGCCTGGCCCGGCCTTACCGATCCGTTCACCGCCCGCAACGGCGCCGAGCGCATCGCCGCCCAGCTCATGCATGCCGGCGACTTGCCGGCCAAGCCCGATCTCTCCGGCATCCGCCGCTTCTGCGACATCGTCATCGCCAGTGATTTCCTCGACCCGGTCGAGGAAACCATGGCCTGGCTCGACGTGCTCGCCCGCCATGGCGTGCGCGCGCATCTGATCGAGGTCGCCGACCCGGCCGAGGAGACATTCCCCTATGCCGGCCGCACCGAATTCACCGACCCGGAGAGCGGCGAGAAGCTGACCGCCGGCCGCGCCGAGATGCTGGCCGATGAGTATCGCCTGCTCTATGGCGCCCGACGCCAGGAACTGGCCAGCTGGTGCAAGCGGCTCGGCTGGAGCTTCACCGTCAACCACACCGATCGGCTGGCTTCCGACGCCCTGGTACGCCTGCACATGGCGATGACCGATGGCGGTCAGCCCGGGCTGACCGCTGTTGGCCGCGCCGGCATGATCGCTGGTGGCGATCAGCCCAGGCCGATCGCTGGCGATCGCGGCGGCATGATCGCTAGTGGCGATCAGCCAGGAAAGGCCGTCGCATGAGCTGGCTGCCGCTTTCCTTTGGCGCGCCCATGCTGCTGTGGGGTCTTTTGGCGCTGCCGGTGATCTGGTGGCTGCTCAGGCTGACCCCGCCCAGGCCGCAGACCGAGGTGTTTCCGCCGCTGAAGATCCTGGCGCGCGTGCTGAAGCGCGAGGAAACCCCGCAGCAGAGCCCCTGGTGGCTGACGCTGCTCAGGCTGCTGATGGCGGCGCTCATCGTCGCCGCCCTTGCCGAACCGGTCTTCAATCCGCGCGAGAAACTGCCGGCCGAGGGCGCGGCCCTGGCGCTGGTCGTCGACAATGGCTGGGCAAGCGCCGCCGACTGGAACAAGCGCATCGCAACCGCCGAGCGGCTGATCGCCGACGCCGGTTCGAACGGCGTGCCGATCATCATCGCCTTCACCGCCGAAAAACCCAATGCCGAGATCGGCCCCTTCGATGCGGCCGCGGCGCTCGACCGCCTGCGCGCGGCAAAGCCCCGGCCGATCCCGACCGACCGACCGGCGGTCTACGCGCGCGTCGCAGCCGCCCTGGAGCGCCTGCCGGGCGCCAGCGTCGCCGTGCTGGCCGACGGCCTGGCGGCGAAGGGCGACGAGGCCGCCTTCAACACGCTTCTGTCCAAAAACGCTGCCCGGGTCGTGTGGGCCGTCGCCGACCGGATGCCGCTGACCGGCCTGACGGGCGCCGAGAACGAGGTCGACGGTTTTGCCCTCACCGCCATCCGGCCGCCCGGCGATGCGGCCCCGGCGCAAGTCACCGCCGGCGCCTTCGACGACAAGGGCCGCCGCATCGCCGATGCGACGCTGACTTTCGCACCCGGCCAATCCACCGCCACCGGCACCATGGCGGTGCCGTTCGAGCTGCGCAATGATTTCGCTTCGATCGCGCTCGATGGCGAGCGTCAGGCGGGCGCGGTGCGCGTGCTGGACGAAAGCTCCAAGCGCCGCCGCGTCGGACTCCTGTCGCAGGCCGAGGCCGACCAGGCGCAGCCGCTGCTGTCGCCGCTCTACTACATCAGGCGCGCGCTGCAGCCCTTCGCCGACCTGGTCGAACCTTCCAGCGCCGACCTGGCCGACGCCATTCCGCAGATCCTCGACCAGAAGCCGGCGATGATCGTCATGGCCGATATCGGCACCATTCCCGCACAGATCAGGCCAAGGCTCGTCGACTGGGTTGAAAAGGGCGGCACGCTGGTGCGTTTCGCCGGGTCGCGGCTGGCCGCCGCCGGCAATGACGACGACCTTCTGCCGGTGCGTCTGCGCACCGGCGAACGCTCGCTCGGCGGCGCACTGTCATGGACCACGCCGCAGCCGGTCACCGAATTCCCCAAGGCTGGCCCCTTCGCCGATCTGGCGCCGCCGACCGAGGTGACCGTTTCCAGGCAGGTGCTGGCCGAACCGACGCCCGATATCGTCGAGCGCACCTGGGCAGCGCTTGCCGACGGTACGCCGCTGGTCACCGGGCTGAAGAAGGGCAAGGGCACGCTCGTGCTGTTCCACGTCACGCCCGAAGCGACCTGGTCGAACCTGCCGATCTCCGGCAGCTTCGTCGAGATGCTGCGCCGCATCGTGCAGCTGTCGCGCAACCAGGGGGCCGCCATCGCCAATGCCGAAGCCGCCGCCACCTCGCTGGCGCCCTACCGCATGATAGCGGCCGACGGAATGCTGGTGCCGCCGACGCCGGATGCGCGCCCGCTGGTGCCGGGCGCCGGCGCTCTGCCGGTGACCTTCGAGAACCCGCCCGGCCTCTATGGCTCGGAGGCCGGCGTTTTCGCCCACAATCTGCTCGATGCGACAAGCACGCTTGCGCCGCTGGCGCGCCCGCAAATCACTGTCCCGGTCACCACAATTCAGTATGCCTTTGACGAATCGCGTAATTTGAAGGGCGCGCTGGTGGCCGCCGCGCTGGCGCTGATGGTGCTCGATACGCTGGCGGTGTTCTGGATGGGCGGCCTGTTGACGCGCAGGCCGCGCCGCGCTGCGGCCGTAACCACCATGGCGGCCATTCTGATCGGGCTCGGCGCGCTGTTCGGCCATGTCGGCCCCGCGCGCGCCGACGATGCCAAGCCTGGCGACACCGCCGCGATAGAGGACATCTCCAAGACCCGGATAGCCTATGTGCTGACTGGCGTGCCCGGCGACGATTCGATCAGTCGCGCCGGGCTCGAGGGCCTGACCCGCTTCCTCATCGAGAAGACCGCGCTCGAGCCGGGCGCGCCGGCCGGCGTCGACATCTCCAAGGACGAGCTTTCGTTCTTTCCCCTCATCTATTGGCCGATCGATCCGGCCGCAGCCATGCCCAGCCAGGCCGCGATTGCCCGTATCGATGCCTATATGCAGCAGGGCGGCACCGTGCTGTTCGACACGCGCGACCAGTTCGCCAACGGCATCGGCGCCGACTCGACCAGCCCCGCCACCGAGCGGCTGCGCGACATCCTCGGCAACCTCAACGTGCCGCCGCTGGAGCCGGTGCCGTCGGATCATGTTCTGACCAAATCCTTCTTCATCCTGCCCGAATTCCCTGGCCGCTTCGCCGGCAGCCCGCTCTGGGTCGAGGCATCGCTCGACGCCAGCAATGCCGAAAACCGGCCGGTGCGTACCGGTGACGGCGTCTCGCCGATCATGATCACCGCCAATGATTTTGCTGGCGCCTGGGCCGTCGACGAGAATGGCGACCCGCTGCTGCCGACCGTGCCCAACGACCCGATGCAGCGCATCTATGCGTTGCGCGCCGGGGTCAACATCATGATGTACATGCTGACCGGCAACTACAAATCCGACCAGGTGCACGTGCCCATATTGCTTGAACGGTTGGGCCAGTAAGATGACGCTCCTTCTTGCGCCCGCCCCGCGGATCGGCCCTCCCTGCAAGGGGGAGGGTAAGACGTGAACTGGTCGATCTCCTTCGAACCGCTGATCTCCTGGCCGCTGCTGGCCCTTGTGCTGGTGCCGCTGGCCCTGCTCGCGGCCGTGGGCCTGTGGTTTCGCCAGCGCGGCGCGGTCCTGCGCCTCGTCGCATTGCTGGCGCTCGCCGCCGCTCTCTTCAATCCGGTGTTCCTCAACGAGGAGCGCGAGCCGCAGCAAAGCGTGGTTGCCCTGATCGTCGACCGCAGCCAGAGCCAGGACATCGGTGAACGGACCAAACAGACCGACGAGGCGCTGGCCGGGCTTGAGCAGCGCCTCGGCCGCTTCAAGCAGTTCGACGTCCGCGTCGTCGAGGCCGGCAAGTCGGAAGCCGCCGAGGAACGCACGGAAACGCGGCTGTTCGGCGCGCTCGAAAACGCCTTCCGCGACGTGCCGCCCTCGCGCATCGGCGGCGCCGTCATGATCACCGATGGCGAAGTGCATGACGCACCCGCCGGCGCGCCTGATTTCAATGCCCCGCTGCACGCCTTGATCACCGGCAACGACCACGAGAAGGATCGCCGCATACGTTTCGAGAACGCGCCCCGCTTCGCCCTCGTCGGCAAGCCGCTCGATATGACCTATCGCGTCATTTCAACCAGCAACGAGACCGGGCCGGTCGATGTGCGCGTTTCGGTCAATGGCGAGCAGGTCGCTGTCGAGCATGCCACCGTCGGCCAGGCCATGCCGCTGCACGTGACCATTCCCGGCGCTGGGCGCAACATCATCGAACTCGCCATCGATCGCGAGCCGGGCGAGCTCACCGACACCAACAACCGCGCCATCGCGCTGGTCGACGGCATTCGCGAGAACCTGCGCGTGCTGCTCGTCTCTGGCGAGCCGCATGCGGGCGAGCGCACCTGGCGCAATCTGTTGAAATCCGACGCCTCGGTCGATCTCGTCCATTTCACCATCCTGCGGCCACCGGAGAAGCAGGACGGCACGCCGATCAACGAATTGTCGCTGATCGCCTTCCCGACGCGGGAACTGTTCGTCGAGAAGATCAAGGATTTCGACCTGATCATCTTCGACCGCTACCAGCACCGCGACGTGCTGCCGATCCTCTATTACGACTACATCTCCGAATATGTCGAAAAGGGCGGCGCGCTGCTGATTGCGGCCGGACCCGAATATGCCGGTGAAAGCTCGATCGCGCGTACGCCGCTGATGTCGGCGCTGCCGGCGATGCCGACCGGCGAGGTCGTCGACAAGGCGTTCTATCCTCGCCTCACCGACATCGGCCAGCGCCATCCGGTGACGCGCGGTCTCGACGGCTCTGCCAGCGAGCCGCCGCACTGGAGCCGCTGGTTCCGCACCATCGGCGTGCAGAATCCCGAAGGCGAGGTGGTGATGAAGGGAGCCGACAACCGGCCGCTGCTCCTGCTCGACCGCAAGGGAGAAGGCCGCGTCGGCATGCTTCTGTCCGACCAGGGCTGGCTGTGGGCGCGCGGCTTCGAAGGCGGCGGCCCGCATGTCCAGCTCTACCGCCGCATCGCCCACTGGCTGATGAAGGAGCCAGAACTCGAGGAGGAACGGCTGACCGCCGACGGGCGCGGCATGGTGCTGGAAATTCGCCGCCAGACCATGGCCGACGACCCCGGCCCGGCCCAGATCATCACGCCCTCCGGCAAGACCATCACCGTCAAGCTCGAGAAATCCGAACCCGGTGTCTTCCTGGGCAGCGCCCAGACCTCCGAGATCGGCCTTTACCAGGTCGGCAATGGCGACCTTACCGCTCTTGCCCATGTCGGGCCGGTCAACGCACCCGAATTCGCCGACGTCGTTTCCACGCAGGACCGGCTGAAGGCTCCCGCCGAAGCCACCGGCGGCAGCGTTCGCAGGCTTGCGGGATCGACCCTTGGAGGCGGCGACGTGACCTTGCCCTCGATCGTCCCCGTACGGTCCTCGGGAGAAGCGTCCGGCGCCGACTGGATCGGCCTGCGCACCACCGACGACAGCGTGCTCAAGGCGGTCTCGCGCGTTCCGCTGTTCGGCGGCTTCCTCGGCCTCGGCCTGCTGCTGCTGGCGATGGGTTCGATGTGGTACCGCGAAGGACGATAGGAGCATTTTCCCTCCTCCCCTTGTGGGAGAAGGGAAGAAGCCTGCTCTACTCTTCCGGCTCCGTCGTGAACATCAGCGGATAGCCCTTGGCCTTGCCGGCGTCGGTGGCCCGTGTCGCCTTTGTCTCGGCGACGTCCTTGGTGAAGACGGCGACGACGCAGACGCCGCGCCGATGCGCCGTGATCATCACCCGATGCGCCTGGTCTTCGCTGAGCTTGAACTCGCCCTTCAGCACCGTCACCACGAATTCACGCGGCGTGAAATCGTCATTGAGCAGGATGACCTTGTAGAGCTTCGGCCGCTCGGTCTTGGGTAGGGTCTGCGTACGGGGTTTTGTCGTGATTTCAGGCATGGGAACCGGCAATTGCGCGAGCCTCGGCTACGCCCCTATTTTCGCACGGGCGAAAGCGAGCGTCCAATCACAGAGCTATGTGGGAAGTGCGGCCCGCGGTTCAACGGCCCTGGCGGCCGAAGCCGCGCCGGGAGGGCAAGTTTCCGGCAGCATCCGACCGGCGTTCCATCCAGGATGCGACCGGCCAGGCGACGACGCAGATCAGCGTCACGCTGGCAAGTGCGATGAGCAGCCAGGTCTGCGCGGGCGTGATGTAATCCCAGTCGGTGGAAATCACAGGCGCGAACAGTGACGGCTCGGTGCGGCCGCTGGCCGGATCCGGCACGGGACTGGCGGTGAACAGGATCATAAGCCGGGCGGCGCCGGTGGCGACCAGGCTGCCGAACACGATCGAGCGCAGAATGGACGAAAGCCGCCTCTTCATGCGGATTGTCCTACGGCGCCGGCCTTGCAATCGGGTTAAGGCCGATCGAGACAAAGCCGCCGGCGCCGGCTTCGGCCACATCGTTCGGACCTGTCCGTTCGCTTCACTGCCGATACACGGCCTTCGGCTTTTTCGGACAGGAAGAAGGCCGCTCCAGCAAAACGCGACTGGAGCGGCCTTGTCATAAGGCAGGCAGTGTGCCCGACCTGGATTAAGCCTTCGGAGCGACCTTCTTGTCGGTCTTCTTGACAGTCTTCTTCGCCTTCTTGTGCTTCTTGGCAACGACCTTCTTCACCGGAGGCTTGGCGGTCGTGGTCGCCGGAGCGGTGGTCGTCGAGGAAGCAGCCGGAGCGGCGGTCGTGGTGGCAGCGGCGTTGCCGAGAGCCGGCATGGCGAAGGCGAGAGCAACGGCGAGACCGGTGGCGGAGAGGATGGACTTTTTCATGGCTTCATTTCCTTTTCATGCGGGTCGGGTTTCGAGTGTCACTGAACCGGGTCGTTCGGTGTCACCCCCAGCAACTTCAAAGCGTTGGCGAGCATCCGGATACCCTGTGCCTGTTTCTTGGCGGCGCAGTACCGGTTGCCCTTTCTCTGAAGTGCCTTTGCCGCGGTGACCTGCGTTGCCGCGGCATGGGTTTCGAGGGCTTCATCGAATTGGTGGCTGAGATTGGCACACCGCTCGGTCCGGGTGGTGGGCGTCACTTTTGCATCCGATTGTCCAGCAGCGGCTGTGACGAGCGAAATGCCCATCAACGCACCCAACAAACTGATCGACAACCTTGGCATCGGTTAATCCGTGAACCCGGAGACTTGCGTCGCGGCCAAATGACCTGACCGCCACGGCACCGTTATGCCGGCGTAGTTTTTCAGGAGTTTTTCCCGATTATAGAATTTTGTTTCTGGATTGTGTCTGTGCGCCCCGGCGGGAGGCCTCCAGCGCATTCGGTGTGGAGATTGCCAGATTTACCTTGCCTTGAAATCCAAGGCACTGGCCAACATATGGCCCGAATTCTATCGTGTGGGTGGCCGCCTGCCGGCTTGGCAGGTCAACGAAGACAGGATCCCCGTGAAATCCGACGCACACATACTGATCGTCGACGACGACAAGGGCATTCGCGACCTGCTGCAGGAGTTCTTCCAGAAGCGCGGCCTGCACACATCGGTTGCCGCCGACGGCACCGAGATGGAAACGATCCTGCGCCGTGCACAGGTCGATCTCATCGTGCTCGACGTCATGCTGCCCGGCAGGAGCGGGCTGGAACTGTGCCGTGACGTCCGGGCCCAGTATTCGACGCCGATCATCATGTTGACCGCCGTCACCGAGACGACAGACCGCGTGGTTGGCCTCGAGATGGGCGCCGACGACTATGTGCCCAAACCTTTCGACCCCCGCGAATTGCTGGCCCGCATACGCGCCGTGCTGCGGCGCAACGGTGCCCCCGAGCCCAAACGCGTCACATCGAAGCAGATCTACCGCTTCGCCGGCTGGACGATGGATTGTTCGCGGCGCCGGCTGACCGCGCCCGACGATGTCAGGGTCGAACTGACCATGGCGGAGTTCAATCTGTTGCAGACCTTCGTCAAGAGCGCACAGCGCGTGCTGACCCGCGACCAGCTCATCGAACTCTCCGGCGGCGATAGCGATTATTCCTTCGACCGCAGCATCGACATCCTGGTCAGCCGGCTGCGGCGCAAGATGGAAGATGACCCCAAGACGCCCAAGCTGATCCTGACGGTGCGCAGCGGCGGCTATCAGTTCCTCCCCGAAACGACTTCCGAATGAGACGTTTCCTGCCGCAGACCCTGCCTGTGTGGGTGCTGCTGATCGTCATTGCCGGCCTGTTGATCAGTCAGGTCGCGACGCTCTACATCGTGTCGCGCGACCGCGCGGCCGCCAATGACGTGGTCGATCTCTACCGCCTCAACGACCGCGCCTATTCGCTGGTGCAGCTGATGCATGCCGCCACGCCCGAGGAGCGCAAGGCGACCGCATCCGGCCTGTTCAACGCCACCTACGCTCTCACGGTTTCAGACACCCCCGCGGTCACCTCGTCGATCGCCGGCGACGATGAACTCGCCGAGCTGGAAGACATTCTCGTTGGACGGCTGTCGAAGTTCGGCGTCACCGACGCGCGCGTCCGGCGCGATCCGGCGACGCAGGAATCCGACAGCCCCGGTGGCGAGGTCATGAACAGGGACGTCGGCCAGGTGGAACGCGATCTCCTGGTGCTGGCGGCGAATTTCGCCCAGAGTGACAAGCTGACCGCCTCGCTGCGCTTCGCCGACGGCCAATGGCTGAACTTCACCGAGCCGATCACGCCGGTCGGCCCGATCCTGAGCTTCGACAGCCTGCCGCTCTATTCGCTGATAGCGGGGCTGGTGGTGATCATGTCGATCTGGTCGCTGCGCCGGCTGACCGCGCCCTACCGAATGATGGAAACCGCCGTGAACCGGATCGGCAATGACCTCAAGAGCCCGCCGATCGCCGAAAGCGGCAGCCGCGAGGTGCGCGCCGCCGCCAAGGCGATCAACGCCATGCAGGCGAGACTGCGTGAATATGTCGAGGACCGTGAGCACCTGGCCGCCGCGCTGGCGCACGACCTGCGCACGCCGATGACCAGGATGCGGCTGCGCCTGGAACTGTTGCGCAAGTCGGCGGTTCGCGAGGCGCTGGCGCACGATCTCGCCGATGTCGAGAGCATCGCCAGCTCGGTGATCGACTTTGCCACTTTCGAGGTGAACGAGGAAAAGAGCGAGCGCATCGACTTCTGGTCGCTGGTGGAATCGATCGCCGACGGCTACGCCGAGGTCTCCTTCGACAATGATGATACGCGCTCGCGCGGTCTGATCTGCATGGCGCGGCCGGTCGCGCTCAAGCGCTGCGTCACCAATCTTGTGCAAAATGCAGTCACCTACGGCAAGAAGGCGCATCTCAGCCTGTACCGGTCGGGCGACATGATCACGCTGGCCATACGCGACGAAGGGCCGGGTATTCCGCAAGCCCAGATCGACGCCGTGTTCGGATCTTTCGTGCGCCTGGAACAGTCCCGCAACCGCCAGACCGGCGGCCTCGGCCTCGGCCTCACCATCGCCCGCAACATCGCGCGTGCCGCCGGCGGCGAGATCCGCCTGTCCAACCATCCGGACGGCGGCCTGCTGACGGAGCTGCGTCTGCCGCTGGCGACTTGAGACGCGACTGAGGGATTACCGCCGCAGCACCGCGCTCAGCACGTCCCTGATGCCGATCGCGCCGACGAAGCGCGACTGGTCATCGAACAGCGCCACGGGCGCAGTCTGCGACCGGTGCATGGCCAGCATCACGGTCTTCAGCGACGTTCCGGGATTGGCCCAGAACACCTGGGCCGCTTCCTCGGGCTGGCCTTCGACCTCGGCGCAGGACACCCATACCGCCGGCTTGCCGTCACGCTCAGCCGCCGCCACGAGGCCATGGTCGTCGATCTTGAAGCGCGTCGTCTTGCGCCGGTCGAGCCACACCCAGCCGTCCTTGCCCTGTTCGAGATCGCGGCGGTCGCGCATCACGTTCCAGGCGGTGAGCACCGACAGCGGATTCACATTGGCGATGAAGTCGCGGACATAATCGTTAGCGGGCTTGAGCACGATGTCCTCCGCCGCGCCGGTCTGCACGATGCGTCCGCCCTCCATGATTGTGATGTGGCTGCCGATCTTCAGCGCTTCCTCGAGGTCGTGGCTGACGAAGATGATGGTCTTCTTCAGTTCGGCCTGCAGCTGCAGCAACTCGTCTTGCAGCTTGGTGCGGATCAGCGGGTCGAGCGCCGAGAACGGCTCGTCCATCAGAAGGATCGGCGCCTCGGTGGCGAAGGCGCGCGCCAACCCGACGCGCTGCTGCATGCCACCCGAAAGCTCATGCGCGTATTTCTTCGACCACTGCTCGAGATTGACCAGCTTGAGCTGCCTGTGCACGCGCTCCTTGCGCTCGGCGTCCGGCACGCCGGCAAGTTCGAGGCCAAGCCCGACATTCTCTTCCACCGTCCGCCACGGCAGCAGGCCGAACTGCTGGAACACCATGGCAACCTGCTTCTGCCGCAGGCGCCGCAAGGTAGCCTCGTCGCAGGTGACGACATCGACGGTGCGGTCGCCATCCTTGACCAGAACCTGGCCGCGCGAGACGACGTTCAGGCGATTGACCGCTCTCAGCAGTGTCGACTTGCCCGAGCCGGACAGACCCATGAGGACGGAAATCTCGCCCTCATGCACGGTAAGGCTGGCCCCGGCACAACCGAGCACATTGCCGGTCTGCTCGAGGATCTCGGCGCGCGTCGCACCCTTGTCGATCAGCGCCAGCGAACCCGCCTGGTCGGCGCCGAAGACGATATCGACGTTCCTGAAATCGACGGCGACGGTCATTTCTTGCCTCCAACGCCAATGCGGGTCATGCGGTCGAGCACGATGGCGAGCACGACAATGGCGAGCCCGGCCTCGAGGCCGAGATCGATGCGGCGCGAACCGAGCGCGCGGTTGATCTCGGTGCCGAGCCCGCCGGCGCCGATCAGCGCTGCGAA
Source organism: Mesorhizobium sp. B2-6-1 (assembly GCF_006440475.1). NCBI lineage: Bacteria > Pseudomonadati > Pseudomonadota > Alphaproteobacteria > Hyphomicrobiales > Phyllobacteriaceae > Mesorhizobium > Mesorhizobium sp. B2-6-1. The sequence goes on along the minus strand of NZ_VFUH01000012.1, from coordinate 19,504 downwards.
CACCACCATCGACAGCGACAGCATGATCGACTGGGTCAGGCCCGCCATGATGGTGGGCAGCGCCGAGGGCAGTTCGACCTTCCACAGCAGCTGGCTCCTGGTGGCGCCGAAGGCCTCGCCGGCCTCGATGATCGACTTGGGCACGGAGACGACGCCGAGATGCGTGAGCCGGACCGCGGTCGGGATGACGAAGATGATGGTGACGATGAGGCCGGGCGCGTTGCCAAGGCCGAACAGGGTCAGCACCGGGATCAGGTAGACGAAGGTCGGCAGCGTCTGCATCAGGTCGAGCACCGGCAGCATGAAGCGGTAGACCTTCGGCTTGTGCGCCGCCCAGATGCCGAGCGGCACGCCGATGGCCATTGCCATGGCGGCGGCGGCCACGACCAGCACCAGCGTCTGCACCGTCTGTTTCCACAGGTTCTGGTTGATGATGAAGATCAGCCCGAGGAAGACGCCGATCGCGAGCGGGCGCGAACGCTGCAGCAGCCAGGCAATGATGGCGATGATGAGCGCCAGCAGCACCGGCGGCACCACCAGCAGGAGGTCGACCAGGCCGTCGAGGATGAAGTTCAGGCCGTTGGAAAAGGCCCTGAAGACGGTGTCGAAATTGTCGGTGAGAAACCCGAAGAACGCCTTGCCCCATGGGCCGATGGGAATCTTGTAGCTGACCAGGAATTTGGAAATCGGATCCATCTTGCCCCCTCTCCTACCGGCATCGCTTTGCCGCGGTGTCCGCTGTCGTCACGTCATCTTCTCACAGCATATGAAAAAGGGCAGCCTTTTCCAGTGGCTGCCCTTTTGTTCTCACGCGTGCATGCCGAAGTCAGTCGACTCAGCTCCCCAGTGCGGTCTTGATGGCCGCTGCCGCATCGCCGCCGTCGAAGGTGGTCACGCCGGCGATCCAGGGTGTCACGGCATCCGGATTTTTCTTCAGCCAGTCGGTGGCGACAGTCTGGGCGTCGCCGCCCTTGAGGATGGCGTCCATCAACTGGCCTTCCATGTCCAGGTTGAACTTGAGGTTGGCAATGAGCTTGCCGGCGTTCGGGCACTCGGTGGTGTAGCCCTTGCGCACATTGGTGTGGACGGTGGCGGCACCGAAGCCGCTGTCGCCCATGCCGTCGAGATAGGTGATCTTCATGGCGCCCATCACCGGGTGCGGCGTCCAGCCGAGGAAGGCGATCCACTCATTGTTCTTCATCGACTGCTCGGCCTGCGTCAGCATGCCGGCCTCCGAGGATTCGACCAGTTCGAAGCCTTCGAGATTGTCCTTCGGGTTCTTGATCATGTCGAGGATGATGCGGTTGCCGTCATTGCCGGCCTCGATGCCGTAGATCTTGCCGTCGAACTTGTCCTTGAACTTGCCGAGGTCGGTGAGTGTCTTGACGCCGGCATCCGCCACATAGGTCGGCACGACGATGCCGTAGCCGGCGCCGGTCAGGTTCGTGCTGATGGTCTCCACCGAACCGTCGGCCGTGTAGTCCTTGATGTCGTTGGTCATCGACGGCATCCAGTTGCCCAGGAAGACATCGAGGTCCTTGTTCTTCAGCGACGCCATCGTCACCGGCACCGACAGTTGGATTACCTGCGGCTCGTAGCCGAGCGCCGTGAGCAGCACCGAGGCGATGCCGGTCGTCGCCTGGATATCGGTCCATCCGACATCGGAAAGGCGTACCGCCTTGCAGCTAGCCGGATCCCCGGCGAAGGCAGCGCTCGTCGACAAGAAAGCCGCAAGGCCGAGGCCTGCGACGAAGGAATTCATAGGCGACATGAACTTTCTCCCATTTCGATTCTTTGGCGAGGCGAAGTCACGGTTTTTGTGCCCGCCTTGTTTCGTCAGCCAAACACCATTCTCGTGCGGTTTCAAGCATTAAGGCAATCACGATCAACGGCGCTGGCTGGCCGATCAGCGACACGTCAGCCGCTTTTTCCATGCGAGCCGGCTTTTTTGGTGGAAGGCCTGCCAGGGGCCTTCCCCGGGCCCGGCCAAGTGGGCTTAAAAGGGCGCCATGGCCAAACTGTATTTCCACTACGCGACGATGAATGCGGGCAAGACGACGATGCTCCTGCAGGCGTCGTACAATTACCGCGAGCGCGGCATGACGACGATGCTGTTCGTCGCCGGCCACTACCGCAAGGGCGACACCGGCCTGATTTCGTCACGCATCGGACTGGAAACGGAAGCCGAGATGTTTCGTGACGGCGACGACCTGTTCGCCCGCGTCGCCGAACATCATCAGCACGGTGCCGTGCATTGCGTCTTCGTCGACGAGGCGCAGTTCCTCGCGGAGGAGCAGGTCTGGCAGTTCGCCCGGATCGCCGACCGGCTCGACATTCCGGTCATGTGCTATGGCCTGCGCACGGATTTCCAGGGCAAGCTGTTTTCCGGCTCGCGCGCTTTGCTGGCCATAGCCGATGAGCTGCGCGAAGTGCGCACCATCTGCCGCTGCGGCCGCAAGGCCACGATGGTTGTGCGCCTCGGCCGCGACGGCAAGGTCGCTCGGCAGGGGGAGCAGGTGGCGATCGGCAAGGACGTCTATGTCTCGCTCTGCCGTCGCCATTGGGAAGAAGAAATGGGTCGCGCCGCCCCCGACGATTTCATCGGCTTTGTCGCGCCTTGACCGGGCTGTGGCATCACGGCCGCCACACTTGCCGCCATCGATCGGCTTTCGCGATCCCGCCACGATGCAGCGTTTGTTAAGGCCCCGGTCCTATTCTGCGTCCTCTCGTTCCAGCCAGAACTCGTCGGGGATAGCCATGTTTCGAGCCGCTTCGTCTGCCGCAGCCTTTCTGCTTGCCGGCGTCCTTGCCGCCCATGCCGGCGGCGATCCGGCACTGGGCAAGAGGGTCTTCAACCGATGCATGGCCTGCCATGAAGCAGCGAGCGACCGCGACAAGGTCGGCCCGCATCTGATGGGTGTCGTCGGCCGCGCCGCCGGCAGTGCCGAGAGCTTCCTCGGCCATTACTCCGAAGCGATGAAGAGTGCAGGCGCCGCCGGTCTCGTCTGGGACGAGGCCAACCTCGCCGAGTATCTGAAGGCGCCGCGGCAAAAAGTGCCCGGTAACAAGATGGCCTTTGCCGGCCTGAACAACGACGAGGACATCGCCAATGTCATCGCTTATCTGAAGGCCGATCCCAAGCCCTGAGCCAGGATTATTCCGTCCCCGCGATGGACGCCGAGCTGCCACCGTCCTCACCGCGCTCGATGCTCCGTCGGATTTCAGGCATTCGTGGCAGCGGGGGACTGAATGCCTGGCCGACATCCGCCGACGTTGAAGTTCAATGACAGTTGAACCACGCGTAGTCCAAACGATCCTTTCGCCATGATCGCGGATCGATTGCGTTTCAAGGGCGTGGGCAAGGTTTTTGTTTTCGAAGCGCCCCTGTCTTCACGTCTTTCAATCCCCTGAAGCCCCACATATATTCGCCGCTGTTCGCAATCAGCGACCTGATGCCGGAGCGGGAGGCCCTTATGGCGACATTGCAGAATTTCGATGCCGAAATTGCCAGGACCAAGCAGGTCGTCCAGGACATGCGCACCAAGATAGACCAGTCCGGCGCCGTGCTCGACAAACTTGCCACCGCCGACAAGAAGATCGGCGACGCCAATTTCGATATCGAGAACGCCCGCATCGAAGACGTGCTGAAGCAACAGAAGGTGATGGAAGGCAATATTGCCGACCTGATCATCGGGCTGGAGGACGCCACCAACGTTTTCGGCGCCGAGTTCGAGAGCATGAAGAACTACACCGGCTGGGAAAACTTCATCGGCATCTTCTCCAGCCAACGCAAGCAGCGTCTGCGCACCGACCGCGTCCGCAACATGTCACTGGCGGGCAACCTGCAGGAACTGCTGGCCAAGTCCGACACCATCGTCGGCATATTGAAGGCGCAGAAAGAAGTCCTCGACCAGCGCTACAAAACCTCCGAGACCAGCCTGTCGCAGGTTATCGAGCGCCGCAAGGCCACCATGTCCAACCTGGAAACCGTGCAGAAGCGCATCGAGGAGCTCAATCCGATGCTGCTCGACATCGAAAACAAGATCGCGGCCTCCACCAGCCAGAAGGAACGCACGCAGCTCGAAGGCGAACGTTCCAAGCTCGCCACGGAATACAATGAGAAGCAGGCCAAGGAACAGGAGTTGCTGGCCGAGAGCCAGACGCTGGAGCGCTACACCTCGATGTTCCAGACCTTCGTCGATTCGCTCAACAACCAGATCGCCGCACAGTCGACCCTGATCAACAAGCTGACCATCGACACCGAGCAGCGCATCGTCCTCTACAAGGCACTGGAGGATTCGCTGAAGACCGCCGCCCAGCAGGATGTGGCCCACAAGATCAACACGCTGGGCAGCCAGGTCGACAACACCGCCGAGGAGACCATGGCCGGCATCGGCGCCGCCTCGCAGAAGCACATTGGCGACCTGCTCGAGATGCACGAGAAGAACATGGTTGCCACCGCCGACATCCAGCGCCGCAAGAAACTGGCCGACGACGCCTTCGCCCGCCGTTTCGACGAAGTGCTGAAGAAGCACAATTCGGCCAATTACGTGCAGTCGTAATTGCATTGCTGCACTCGCCAATGTCGCGTTCCGTCACGCCCCCCTCTGTCCTGCCGGACATCTCCCCCTCAAGGGGGGAGATCGCTTGTGACATCGGCTTTCGCCAATCTTCAACACCGAAAAAAAATGCGAGACGAAGCAACAGCCAATCTCCCCCCTTGAGGGGGAGATGTCCGGCAGGACAGAGGGGGGTGCTTGGCACCGACTTGAGGCTAGTAGCATGATCTCCGAAAACGACGCGGCGGCGCGGTATTTCTCGGCAATCACGGCAGCGCTCAGCGGGCTGGAAGTGTTCATGCGCGACGATCGCTCGCCGCTCTACCGGCACGGCATCGTCGCCAAGATCGTCGCGGAATACATCGCCCGGCTCGACAAGTCGTTCTCCTGCTGGCGCAACCGGCTGGGCTTCATGGACACGTTCCGCATTTCGCGCGCCGAAAGCGGATTCCCGGTGTTCCAGAACCTGCTTGAGCTCGAAAATGACCGCCGCCAGGCTGACACGCGGCTCGCCAACATCCCGCTGGCCGACGAATTGCGCGAGGAGATGGCCGACTTCATCCTGCGCCACAAGGAATTCCCCCAAGCGCTGCAGAAGTCGATGGCCGAGAGGCTTTATCTCGAGGACGTCAAGAGCGAGCAGACCTTCGGCCCCTTCACCCTGGCGCAGACGGCCAAGGTTTCCGTCAATCCGAAGACGGCGCGGCCCTACTACCTCGTCCATTGGGCGACCTTCGACGGCAGCGCCAACCTGCCGCTGGTCTACATGGTGACGGTGGAAGATTCCTCCGAAGACATGATCCGCCAGCTCGTCGACCGCAATGGCAAGCTCAACGACCAGATCGACATTCCATTGCCAGTCGATGGCCTGCTCAATCCCGAGCTTGCCCATCGCTTCGACGATTTCACCGAAAAGAACTCGGCCTACACACTGTCGCCGGCAACCATCGCCGTCAACCTCGACAAGGACTTCGAGCCGCTGCACCCCAAGCAGCTTCGGCGCGTCGTGCTCGGCCCCTTCTATTCGGCCGGGATCACCGACAACAATTCTACGGTGACCGAGGTTCTGGCCAAGGTGCGCAAGCCGGAGAACGCCTGGCTGCTGACCTGGACCATCCAGGAGGTCTATTCCAAGGGCGAGAAGCCCGGCCGCAAGGGGCTGTTTTCGAGCGAGAAGACGACGCAGGAGTTCTTCATCAACACCGACGACCTCGAGGCCGCGCGCCAGGGCGTGTCGAGCTACGAAAACCACGCATTGATCCCGCACGAGGCCTACCAGGCGCTCTATGCCGCCGGCGAGGCGCAGAAGATCTTTTCCGGCTACAAGGTCCATATCCTGTCCAACGGACAGGTCATCTCGGACGTCTGACCGTCACACCACGGAGCAACCTTCATGGATACCGGCCTGACCACCATCCCGGAAGCGGCGATCGAGAAGCACCGCGCCACCGCGCAAAGCTTCATCACCCGCATCGTCGTGCTGGAAGACCCGTCTAGCTCCTCCGGCTCCGCGCTTGCCGGCACCAATCGCCGCTTCGTCTCCACCGTCTCTGTCGGTTCGGTGCGCCGCACGCGCGAGGTCGAGCTGGCGAAGACCGTCGGCGCCGTTCACCCCGACGACCAGTTGCTGACCATCCCGCAGCACACACTTTTGTTTCGCGCCCGGCGCGGCACGGCGCTCGCGCTCGCCATATCGGATGTTTTCGCCGAAGGCTCGGATCTCGAAAGCCTGCAGGCCAGGAACACCCGCGCTCCCCTCGAAGGCGACGAGGCCGCCACGTTCAAGAAGCTTCTGTCGGCCTCGGCTTACATTGCCGCCTTCAGCCTGTCCTCCTATCTGTTCCAGCTCATCGACAGCGACGGCGAGGCGCCCAACGACATTCCCGAGCCGGATTTCCTCTTCGACACGCCGCAGGACGCGGTGAAGTCGATCCTGGCCGGTCTCGACAAGGCGATTTCGGGCGCATCCGACGATGCCGACCTGATGACCAGGGCGCGCGCCTTCGCCCGTGTCGCCATCGACGGCCTCCTGGCACGAAAAGGCCGCTTCGACGGCATCGGCCCGTTCGAGAACGCGCATGTCCGCATCGATGCCGACGATTTCACGCTCGACGGCTTCGACGTCGCGCCGGGCAAGCGTTCCAGGCCGCTGGTGATGACCTTCAAGAAACCGGAAGAGGTCGTCGGCAACCACATCGCCAAATATCAGTCGGTCAAGCTCGCCAAGATGTTGATGGCCTATGACTTCGAGCGCGAGCTGAACCCGTTCGTCGAGCTCGGCGGCTTCCTGTTCACCTTCATCGGCGACGGCGCGCCGGGCACCGGCAAGACGACGCTGATCCAGATGATTGCCGGTCTCGTCAATGGTTACTGCCAGGTCGCCGGTTATCCCTTCGCCTACGAGAATTTCGGCGTCGACCAGATCTCGTCCTATCAGGGCAAGTCCGGCCAGAACTGCCGCCAGTTCATCAACAATGTGTTGAACCCGCGCGTCATCGGCTTCGGCACCATCGACGACATCGACCAGGTGGCGGCGCGCCGTTCCGACGACCGCGCCTCGGCCGGCCAGCAGGAGATCACCGGCGTGCTGATGGACGCCTTCGCCGGTGCCGCCACAGTGGTGCGCGGCAACTGCTCGTTCGGCATGTTCTCCAACTATCCCGAAAATGTCGACGATGCGCTGCGCCAGCGCGCCGGCGCCCGCTGGCTGGTCGACGGGCCGCAGACGCGTGACGATTACATCGACATTTTCGTGCTGCTCGCCGGCAAGAACCACAAGATCCCGCTCGGCGACCACGAACTCTACGCCGCGCAGGAGATCCAGCGCGCCGTGGCCGAAGCCTATGAGGAGCACGAGAAGCCGCAGGAGGACGGGCTGATGCGGGTCCATGAGCGCTACATGAAGGAGAATGGCGCGCCCAAGACCATGGCCGACATCGGCACCTATCTGCACCTGATCAAGCAGGCCGAGCCGCGCTTCACCGGCCGCGCCATCAAGAACGTCACCGACGCCATCAAGATGCGCGCCATGGACATCGAGCTTCCCGACGACTGGTTCGAAAAACCAGAGGTTTTCATGCACAAGAGCTATGACGAGAAGAAAGTGATGATCGAGCAACTGCGCGGCCCGTTCTCGATGGACATGGTCATGCAGGAGATCAACCGCTACGCCGACAGCGAGTTCCGCTACTCCGACAAGTCCGACGACTCCGCCGTGGAAAAGCTGCTGCGTGACGCGCGGCTGCGCGAACGGGCAGCGCGTGAGATGGAGGAGATGAAGAAAAAGGGGCTGTGGAATGCGTGATGCGCTCCGGCCTTTCCTTCTCCCCTTGTGGGAGAAGGAATAATGGCCCGCAAACCCGATCTCCTGCGCGACAACGAGCTCATTTACGGCCGGCTGCTCGTCGTCGACGAGCCGCATCTCATCGAGCGCTACAACAAGGCGCTTGCCGCCTTCGGCCTCGAGCCCACCAAGCTGAAGAGCTTCCAGATCGACCGCACCGGTTTTTCGCCGGAAGTGGCGGAGGAATGCGGCGACTACGGCTACCTCGATCCCAATGAGGTCAACCGCCGCTTCATCATCCTGACGCCGTCGCAGATCGACCTGCCGGTGGTGCACACCGCCTTCTCCAACACCTCGCAGCTGATGTTCGAGTTCATGTCCAGGAATCAGCGCGCCATCGACGCGCTGACCATCAAGGATGTCATCTACGGCGAGATCGAGGATTCCATTCCCAAGGTCAACGATATCGAGGATCTGCTGTCGATCAACCAAGTCGAGTTCAAGGTGCTGTCGGCCGAAGATGTGCTGGGCAAGGCCGCGGAGCTCGGCAAGCTCGTCGACCGCCTGAAACAGGAGCCTGACGCCTGGCGCGACAACGCCATGCTCACCCGCATGGTGGAACTGGCCAAGATCTGCGGCGACATCCGCGAGAACGCGCTGGTGCCCGACCAGGTAATCTTCCGCCACAACGCCTACTGGACCAGCCATTTCGGCGGGCTCTACGTGTTCGTCGACCCCGACATGACGACCGTCATCAGCGATCCGGCGGCCCCCGGTTTCCGCCGCTCGCGGCCGTGGCAGGTAAGCTATCTCTCGATCAAGGACGCCGACAAGGTGTTCAAGTTCCTCGCCGCCACCGGCCGCATCGAACTGCCGCGCGCCTCCTGGATCGAAGCCTCGGGCTATCTCGAGCACCGCGCCGAGATGGTGGTGCGTGCGCTGATCCGCGACGCCGAGCCGAACCGCAATCTGACCGACGTCGACAAGGTCTGGCTGCAGACCTGGATCCAGGGTCATGCCGACCTGATCACCAGGGACGGCAATTTCCCCTTCCTCAACGCCGCCAAGCGCGAGATTGCCCAGCTCGGCCATCTCAAGATCGAGGATGTGTTCCCGCAGCAGCGCTTCCTGGTGGTCCGCGCCAAGCCCGACCATCCCGACGCCTGGCTGACCAACCGGCTGATCTCGGATTTCGTGCCGTCGGACTTCGTCTCGCGCTACGTCTTCAACAAGCAGGGCTTCTACAAGGACTATGAGGACTTCAGCGACGCCTGGCGATCGCATGTTGTGGACATTCTGAAAACCACATATCTGAAGGACAAGGTGGCGTTCCGCACGCGCCTTTACGGCCTGACTGACTAGAACGAAACCGGCCGTCATTTCGTTCTAACTTGTTGTTTTGGCGCATGATGTTATCCAAAAAGTCCGCAACTTTTTGACATTACGCTTTGAGGGGGTGACACAGCCATGCTCGATCCGATCGTGAACTTCTTCGTCAGGATTTTCCAATGGATCGGCCGCGGCATCGGGCTTCTGATCGGCGTCATCTTGTGGCCGTTCATCTGGGCCGGGCGCTGGTATACGCAGCGCGGTTGGATCCTCAAGGCCGTGCTCGGCCTCGCCTTGCTCGTGCTGCTCGGCCTCTATGCCAATTTCTTCTACGCCACACAGTGGTGGAACAATTTCAACCCGAGCTATCCCGACACCTACACGTTCGAGAAGCGCAACATCTCGGCGGGCGAACAGGTAGCCGCCGGTGCCGGTGCCGACACTGCCAGGACCTGCGGCAACTCCGGCATCGCCCAGATTGCCGCCGATTTGACCGACTTCAACGTCAACCAGAATGCCTGGATCTCGTCGATGATCCTCTACAAGCTCGGCCTGTTCGGCATCAGCTGGGACAACACGCCGTGGATGGACAACAAGGCCTCGTTCCAGCGCGGCATCAACCAGGCGGTGCGCCGCACCGCGACCGAGCTCGCCGACAATCTCGGCCGTGTGCGCACGACATCGCAGATCGACGCCGACCTGCAGGATGCGCGCGGCAATCTGCAGTTCGACGAGTACACCTGGTATTTCGGTGTAAGCCCGTTCGGCCCGAAGACGCCGACCCCGAGCTATTATCGCGACGCCGTGCGCAAGCTGCGCTCCTTCAACGCCCGCCTCGCCACCTGCCAGGCCACCTTCGATGCCCGCGCCGACAATCTGAAGCAATATATCGACCGTATCGCCAGCGATATCGGCTCAACCTCGGCCATCCTCAAGGAACGTGCCGAAAACCACAACAATGGCTGGTTCGATTTCCGCGCCGACGACCGCTACTGGTTCGCCTATGGCCAGCTCTACGCCTATTACGGACTGATGAAGGGCGCGCAGGCCGACTTCGAGGACGTCATCAAGGAAAAGCACCTGCAGAGCCTGTGGGATACGATGGACGCGCAGTTCGTCTCAGCGCTGCGCATCCAGCCCTTCATCATCGCCAATGGCCGCGAGGACGGCTGGCTGCTGCCCACGCATCTGACGACCATGGGTTTCTATGTGCTCAGGGTGCGTTCCAACATGGTCGAAATCAGCAACGTGCTGACGCAGTAGGGCCGGTCGGCCCAATGCATGTCACCCAAAAGTGGTCCGGCCTGGGAAGAACGATATGCATGGAAACAAATGCCTGAAGCGCGATGCGCTTTAGGCCGGCGATGGCGGATTTGCGCCGCCGTGTCTGTCGCATTCCGTGCATTGCGCGGCTGTTTTGAGACGGCGGACGCGTCCCCGCTCTGGCTTCTATACGGCGCGGCAAGCGGAGCCAGAAAGAACCGGAGGCAGGTCGGCCCGCCGCAGAGGAATTTTCTTCATAGGAAACATAGTTGCATGAAAGTTGACGCCACGGCAGCGAGAGGGCTAGAACATGCCCTTGCCCGCGCGGCGTATCGAACATGCACCAGTGATCAACCCGTCCCCTCCACCGTCCAATCCAGAGGAAAGCCGTCATGGCAGAAGTGAAGTCCGACATCGAGATCGCCCGCGGTGCGAAGAAAAAACAGATCCAGGAGATCGGCGCCAAGATCGGCATCCCGACCGAACACCTTTTGCCCTATGGCCATGACAAGGCGAAGGTCTCCGCCGAATTCATCAAATCGGTGAAGGGCAACAAGGACGGCAAGCTGATCCTGGTCACCGCCATCAACCCGACCCCGGCCGGCGAAGGCAAGACGACCACCACCGTCGGCCTCGGCGACGGCCTGAACCGCATCGGCAAGAAAGCGATCATCTGCATCCGCGAAGCCTCGCTCGGTCCGAATTTCGGCGTCAAGGGCGGCGCGGCCGGCGGCGGCTACGCGCAGGTCGTGCCGATGGAGGACATGAATCTCCATTTCACCGGTGACTTCCATGCCATCACCACCGCGCACAACCTCCTGTCGGCGTTGATCGACAACCACATCTACTGGGGCAATGAGCTCGGCATCGACACCCGCCGCGTCGCCTGGCGCCGCGTCATGGACATGAACGACCGGGCGCTGCGCGAGATCATCTGCTCGCTCGGCGGCGTCGCCAACGGCTATCCGCGCGAGGCCGGGTTCGACATCACCGTCGCTTCGGAGGTCATGGCCATCCTGTGCCTCGCCACCGACCTGAAGGACCTGGAGAAGCGCCTGGGCGACATCATCGTCGCCTATCGCCGCGACAAGTCGCCGGTCTATGCCCGCGACCTCAAGGCCGACGGCGCCATGGCCGTGCTGCTCAAGGACGCCATGCAGCCGAATCTGGTGCAGACGCTGGAGAACAATCCGGCCTTCGTGCATGGCGGCCCGTTCGCCAACATCGCGCATGGCTGCAACTCGGTGGTCGCCACCACGACGGCGCTCAAGCTTGCCGACTACGTCGTCACGGAAGCCGGCTTCGGCGCCGACCTCGGCGCGGAAAAATTCTTCGACATCAAGTGCCGCAAGGCCGGGCTGAAGCCGGCGGCGGCGGTCATCGTCGCCACCGTACGCGCCATGAAAATGAATGGCGGCGTCAAGAAGGAAGACCTCGGCAAGGAAAACATCGAGGCGGTGAAGAAGGGCTGCGCCAATCTCGGCCGCCACATCGAGAACATCAGGCAGTTCGGCGTGCCGGCGGTAGTCGCCATCAACCACTTCTACTCCGACACAGATGGCGAAATCCAGGCGATGAAGGATTATGTCGCCTCGATGGGCGAAGAGGCGATCCTGTGCAAGCACTGGGCCAACGGCTCGGCCGGCATCGAGGATCTCGCCAAGAAAGTGGTGGCGCTGGCCGAATCCGGTGCCTCGCAGTTCGCGCCGCTCTATCACGACGCCATGCCGCTGTTCGAGAAGATCAACACCATCGTCCAGCGCATCTATCGCGGCTCGGAAGCGATCGCCGACAAGTCGGTGCGCGACCAGTTGCACGCCTGGGAGCAGGCCGGCTACGGCCACTTGCCGGTCTGCATGGCCAAGACGCAGTATTCCTTCTCGACCGACCCGAACCTGCGCGGCGCGCCGACCGGCCACACCGTACCGGTGCGTGAGGTCAGGCTTTCGGCGGGCGCGGGTTTCGTCGTCATCATCTGCGGCGAGGTCATGACCATGCCCGGCCTGCCCAGGGCGCCGTCGTCGGAAAAGATCTTCCTCAACGAAGCCGGCCAGATCGAAGGCCTGTTCTAGAAATCCTCAATTCCAAAAAGTGCTAAGGGCGCCGCAGCGATGCGGCGCCCTTTCTGTTTCCGGAAATTCCTACGCAGCGTTGCGCGACAGTGCCCGCTGGTTGGAGCCGAAGATCGTGTCGCGTTCCGGCAAGGTGCCGGTCTTCAGGCATTCGATCCATTCGGCGGTCTTGAGCACCGCGGCGAAGCGCGACTGCAGGATGATTGTCACCACGCGGTGGATCTCCTCGGCCGAGGCATAGCCGGCGCTGTTGGCGTAAGGCACCGAGCCGGTCGCATCGGACAGGAACTCGACGGCAAAGCCCATATGCACGGCGTGGATGATGGTCGACAGGTCGCAATTATGCGTCATGTAGCCGACCACCACGATCGTATCGATGGCGTTGGCGCGCAGCCACTCTTCGAGATCGGTGCCGGTGAAGGCGGAAGGCAGCGTCTTCTCGACATAGTGGTCGCGTGGCCGCCTCGATATCTCGGGATGCAATTCCGCGCCATGGCTGCCCTTGGCGAAGATTGGCGACGTCTCCGGCGCCATCTGCTTGACGACCACCACCTTGATACCGGCCGCTGCTGCCATGTCCATGGCGCGCGCCACGTTGACGACGCTGTCGCGGAACGGCGGATACTGGATGGCGAGATTGCCGCCGTCATAGTCATTCTGGACGTCCACGACGACGAGCGCGCGGCGCGGCGTCTTGCTGGCTGGTTCGGATATGATGCATTCCTTTCAGGCTTGATGTGATGCCCGAGCATAGGTCCGCCACCATCGGGCGAAAGTGGCCCGATTGACATCATTCGAAAGAATTGGGACAATCCGCCATAACCCGCGCAGAAATCCCTGGCACAGACATGACCCACCCGATCGTCGCCGTCCTCGCCTTCGACGGCATCAGCCCGTTCCATCTCTCCGTCCCTTGCCTGGTGTTCGGCGAGGATCGCACATCGTTCGGCCTGCCGCGCTTCGACTTCCGCATCTGCGCGATCGGGGCCGGGCCCGTCCACACCGAGGCCGGGCTGAGCGTCGCCGCGCCGCATGGGCTTGAGGGGCTCGACGGCGCCGACATCGTCATCGTGCCGAGTTGGCGGGATCTCGAAGACCCGCTGCCGGAACCGCTGACCCAGGCATTGCGGCGGGCCCACCGCAGTGGTGCCCTGATCGTCGGCCTTTGCCTGGGAACATTCGCAGTCGCTGCTGCCGGACTGCTTGGCGGTCGGCGTGCGGCCACGCATTGGGCCTATGCCGAGCGGCTTCAGAAGCTTCATCCCGACATCGCGGTGGACGCCGAGGTGCTCTATGTCGACAATGGCGACGTGGTGACGTCGGCCGGCGTCGCGGCCGGGCTCGACTGCTGCCTCCATATCGTTCGCGCCCGCTACGGCGCCGAGGCAGCACTGCGGCTCGCACGGCAGATCGTGCTCTCCCCGCACCGGCAAGGCGGACAGGCGCAGTTCATCGAGCGTCCGCTGGCGAGGAGCGCCGATACCGACAGGTTCACACAAGCACTCGACACCGTGCGCGCGACGCTCGGCGAAGCGCACAGCCTGGACCGCGTCGCCGAAGCCGCCGGCCTGACCCGGCGCACCTTCACCCGCCGCTTCCAGAAATCGATCGGCACCAGTTTCGGCGATTGGCTGATCGAGCAACGGCTTGAACTGGCGCAGCGTCTGCTCGAGTCGACGGAAAAATCGATGGACGTCGTGGCCTTCGAGGCCGGCTTCGGCAGCGCCGCTTCGCTACGCCAGCATTTTTCGGCGCGTCTCAGGACCTCACCGGCGCAATACCGGCGTGAATTTTCCAGGCGGGCCGACCAGGGCGACCGGTCGCCGCACGCGCTTTCGCACTGAGCGACCGCCGGGCACTCAACCGCGTTTGACCGCCCGCGCCGGATTGCCGACCACCGTCATGTTCGCGGGCACGTCGCGCGTCACCACGGCGCCGGCGCCGACGATGGCGCCCTCGCCGATGCTGACGCCGCCGAGGATGACGGCACTGCCGCCGATCCAGGCATCGGCACCGATCTCGACCGGCCTGGCGATTTCCAGCCCGGCTTGTCGCCCCGCGGCCTCCCTGTGATGCTCGGCGCAATAGATCTGCACATTGGGGCCGAGCAGCGTTCCCTTGCCGATGCGCACGCTTGCCGTGTCGAGAATGATGCAGCCGGCATTGAGAAAGACGCCGTCCCCGAGAAAGATGTTGAAGCCATAGGCACAGTGGACCGGCGCCTCGATGCGGGCGCCCTCGCCCGCGCCGCCGAGCAGATCCCGCAAGGCAGGCCCGATGTTGCCGCGCTGACGGGGCGCAAGCGAATTGTGCTCGAATACGGCGCCCGCAGCCACGCCGCGCAGCGCCTCCAGTTCGTCATCCATGCACGTATACCACTCGCCCGCCGCCATTTTTGCGCGTTCGCTCTCAGCCATGCGGTGCCTCCGTCATCATTGCCACGCACCGTTGCGGCGTAAGAGAGCGCCTATGCAAGTACTGGCCAAATACCGGACCTATGGTAGCCTGCCTTTTCAGGGCTGTCCCGGCCCGGGATCGAGGGGGATGAACATGCTTTACATTCTTGCACTTCTGATCGGGGTCATTGCCGGCCTGCGCGCCATGACCGCGCCGGCCGCCGTCGCCTGGGGCGCCTGGCTCGGCTGGCTGCCGGTTGCCGGCACCTGGGCAAGCTTCATGAGCCACTGGGCCGCTGTCGGCATTTTCACTATTCTGGCTATCGTCGAGCTGGTCACCGACCAGTTGCCGTCGACGCCGAGCCGCAAGGTGCCGCAGCAATTCGGCGCCCGTATCCTGCTCGGTGCCTTCAGCGGCGCCGTGATCGGCGCCACTGGCGGCGCCACCATCGCCTGCCTGATCGCCGGCGCCATAGGGGCCGTCATCGGCACGCTCGGCGGCGCGGAGGCGCGCGGCCGGTTGGCGGCCGCCTTCGGCAAGGACCAGCCCGCGGCCTTCATCGAGGACGCGGTCGCGATCGTCGGCGGCCTCTTGATCGTGGCGGCGGTGGCATGACGGCGAAAACCTTCGATGCCATCGTCATCGGTGCCGGCCAGGCCGGCCCTCCGCTGGCCGGCCGGCTGACCGCGGCCGGCATGAGCGTGGCGCTGATCGAGCGCAAGCTGGTCGGCGGCACCTGCGTCAACACCGGCTGCATGCCGACCAAGGCCATGGTCGCCAGCGCCTATGCCGCGCATCTGGCGCGGCGCGCCGCGGACTATGGCGTGACCCTCTCCGGCCCGGTCGGCGTCGACTATGCCAGGGTCAAGGCGCGCAAGGACAAGGTGTCGAACGACGCCCGCGGCAATCTGGAAACCTGGATCGCCGACATGGATAAATGCACGCTCTATCGCGGCCATGCGCGTTTCGAATCCGCCAACACGGTGCGCGTCGGCGATGATCTCCTAACCGCCGGCAAGATCTTTCTCAACACCGGCGGCCGCGCATCGTTACCGGATCTGCCCGGCATTCACGACATCGACTTTCTCACCAACTCTTCGATGATGGACCTCGACGTGTTGCCGCGCCACCTCGTGGTGGTCGGCGGCAGCTACATCTCGCTCGAATTCGCGCAGATGTTCCGCCGCTTCGGCGCGGAGGTCACGATTATCGAAAAGGGCTCGCGGCTGATCGGCCGCGAAGACGAGGATGTGTCCGACGCCATCCTGTTGATCCTCGAAAACGAAGGCATCGCGGTCCATCTCGGCGCCGACGCCATAAGCTTCGCCAGGCAGGGCGAGGATATTGCTGTTGCCTTCTCCGCCGGCAAGCCGCCGGCCGTCGGCTCGCATGTGCTCCTGGCTCTGGGGCGAACGCCCAATACCGACGATCTCGGCCTCGACCAGGCCGGCATCGAGGTCGACAAACGCGGCTTCATCACCGTCGACGACCAGTTGCGCACCAGCGTGCCCGGCATCTGGGCGATGGGCGACTGCAATGGCAAGGGCGCCTTCACCCACACGTCCTACAACGATTACGAGATCGTTGCGGCCAATTTGCTCGACAATGATCCGCGCAAGGTCACCGACCGCATCGAGGCCTACGCTCTGTACATTGACCCGCCGCTCGGCCGCTGCGGCATGACCGAGGCGTCAGTGAAGAAGTCGGGACGCCGCGCGCTGGTCGGCCAGCGGCCGATGAGCCGTGTCGGCCGCGCCGTCGAGAAAGGCGAGACGCAAGGCTTCATGAAGATCCTCGTCGACGCTGACACAAGGGAAATCCTCGGCTGCTGCGTGCTTGGCCCCGGCGGCGATGAAGCCGTGCATTGCGTGCTTGACCTGATGTATGCCAAGGCGCCTGTGGACACGCTGGCGCGCGCCATGCACATCCACCCCAATGTCTCGGAACTGCTGCCAACCATCGCCCAGGAGTTGAAGCCGCTGGTCTGAACTCCGGCTTCAGCGGTCGGTTCGGCCGCTCGGCCGGGTTCGGTCAGGGTCGTTTAGGCAGCACGGCATAAGCACCGCTGCCAGTGCCTCTTTGCTCTCCGCTTTCTGCATTGCTGCATTGCGGCAATGGCGCTTGTGCGCCATGGGGCGCTCGCGCAGTTTCCATTTGAACCGATTCAGTCTGGACCTCCCATGCCTTTGCCGATCCTTGCGCTTGCCATTGCGTCCTTCTGCATCGGCACCACCGAATTCGTCATCATGGGTCTGCTGCCGGAGGTCGCCGCCGACCTTAGCGTGACCATTCCCGCGGCCGGGCTGCTGGTCACGGGCTATGCGCTGGGCGTGGTCTTCGGCGCGCCAATCGTGGCGATGGCCACCGCGCATCTGCCGCGCAAGCCGGTGCTGGTCGGACTGGCCGCACTGTTCGTCGTCGGCAACCTGCTCTGCGCCATCGCGCCCAATTACTGGATGCTGATGGGCGCGCGCGTCTTCACCGCCTTCGGCCACGGCGCCTTCTTCGGCATCGGTTCGGTCGTCGCCGCCAGCCTGGTGCCCCGCAACAAGCGTGCCAGCGCCATCGCGCTGATGTTCGCCGGCCTGACGCTGGCTAACATCCTCGGCGTTCCCGCCGGAACGGCGCTTGGCGAAGCCTTCGGCTGGCGCGCCACCTTCCTGGCGGTGGTCGGCATCGGGCTGATCTCGGTCGCGGCGATCGCTTGGCTAGTGCCGCCGGATGTCACTGAACCAAGCGGCGACGGCTTGCGCGGCGAATTGCGCGTGCTCGGCAAGCTGCAGGTGTGGCTGGCCATGCTGATCGCGGCGCTCGCCTCAGCTAGCCTGTTTGCCGTCTTCACCTACATCAAACCCTATCTCACCGACGTGTCCGGCCTCTCGACTTCAGCGGTCACCTGGGTGCTCTTGCTGTTCGGCGCCGGCATGACCATCGGCAACATCATCGGCGGCCGGCTGGCCGACTGGAAGCTGATGCCGACGGTCATCGGCACGCTGCTGCTGCTGGCGGTCCTGTTTGTCGGCTTCATGCAGTTCGGCGCTATCGCCAGTGTCGCCATAGGCATCGTCTTCCTGTGGGGCATGCTCGTCTTCGTCGTCGTGCCGCCGTTGCAGATCCGTGTCGTGGAAGCCGCTTCCGAGGGACCGAACCTTGCCGCCACGCTGAACCAGGGCGCCTTCAATGTCGGCAACGCCAGCGGCGCCTGGATCGGCGGCGTGGCGCTCTCCTGGGGCGTTTCCTATGCCAACCTGCCGCTGGTGGGCGCGGCACTCGCTCTGCTGGCGGTCGCCGTAGCCGTTGCCTCGCGGGCACTGGACCAGCGCGCTCCGGTCGTCACTCTTCAACCTGCCGCGCAGTAGCTGCTTGCGCCCATAGCGCGACAGCCTGGACCAATCGACAAGCGCACAGTCGAAGAGGCATGTCTTCTCGCCTCTCGACGGAGAAAGACCCCATGCAGAAATCGATCGAACGCATAGCCGGCGACAGCGAAGGGGTTTCCTACGAATTCCCGCTGTTTCGCTTCGCTGGAACCGACGAATCCGCGCCTTCGGCCTACCTGCAGGCAGCACTTCATGCCGGCGAACTGCCCGGAGTCGTCGCCATTGACGCACTGATGCCGATGCTGGCCAGGGCCGAGGCGGAGGGGCGCATCAAGGGCGACATCACCATCGTGCCCTGGGCCAATCCGATCGGCCGCGCCCAGTATCATTTCGGCGAACATCAGGGCCGTTTTCATCTGGGCACGCGCACCAACTTCAACCGCGGTTTCCCGCTGCTCGCCGCGCCCGACACGGCACTCCTGCCCGACACCGCGCATGGCACGCCCGACCAGCGGCTGAAGACGAGACTGGTGCAGCTTTCGCTCGGCCACGACATCGTGCTCGACCTGCATTGCGACGACGAGGGTCTCTCCTACCTGTATGTCCACACAAGCCTGTGGCCGGCAATGGCCGACTGCGCCGCCGCCATGGGCGTCGAGGCGGTGGTGCTGTGGAGTGAAGACACGGACGGCACTTTCGAGGGCGCCTCGATCATGCCCTATCAGAACGTTCCCGCCGATGTGGCGAAGCTCGGCCGGCGCGTCGTCACGACGGTCGAATATCGCGGCATCCTCGATGTCGATGGCGCGTTCGCGGCGTCGGACGCCGCGGGGCTCTACCGGCTGCTGGTGGCGCGCGGCGTGGTCGCCGACCCGGCCCTGCCCTCACCCGGTGCCTTCACCGGGGTTGTCGCGCCGCTCGAAAACATCGACATGATGCCGGCGCCCCGGGCGGGTGCCGTGCTCTATGACGTGGAGCCCGGCGACCGCGTCGCCAAGGACACGCGGCTTGCCGTCATCGTCCACGCACCGGGCGAAGCCGATGGCCGCACCGAGGTGTTCGCGCCGCAGGCCGGCATCGTCCTGACCCGGCGCTCGCGCCGTATCATCCGCGCCGGCGAGGATCTGTTGAAACTGGTGGGCGACAGGAAGAGCGCCGACGCAAGGTCCGGCACACTGGAAGATTGAGCCTCCATCGAATCCAGTGTCGGTAGCTAATCAAGTTGTCCGGTTTGGTAGCACATGATCTGTCCGCTTCTGTTTTGGCGTCGAAGCGGTTCAC
>NZ_VFUH01000011.1:0-248403 GCF_006440475.1 Mesorhizobium sp. B2-6-1 | reverse complement strand
AGCCTCCATCCGCTGGCGATAAAACCGGACAACTCACGTGCTACCTAATCCGGACAACTCATCTGCTTACGACATTGACCGCCGTTATGGCTTGGCATTCGGCGCCGGATCGACTAGATGAGCCCCGCGCCTGTTGCTTCGACGGCTCAGGTGCGGGCAGGGCGTCCGCTGGTTGGCGGCGCCCGGTGCGGGCAGTTCCGCACGCATCCCCAAAGGGAGAGCATCTCCCCAACCCGCGCGGCGAAACCGGCCGACGCGAAAGGCAAGGACGGAGAGGTGGCCGAGTGGTTGAAGGCGCACGCCTGGAAAGTGTGTTTACGGGAAACCGTAACGCGGGTTCGAATCCCGCTCTCTCCGCCATCCCACAGAATATCTGTATTTCGCCAGCAAAATCAGTACCTTACCGGATCGGACGCTGGCGACTTAGACCAATCACTTAGACCAATCTGGCCTCATCCCTCAAGCGGCCTTCCTCACGTCCTCGACGTACCACTGCAGGGCCTGCCACGGGTCATCGTCAAGCAACCGCACCGCCTCGGCGTAGGCTTCACCCTCGCCCCAGTGTTCTTTGACGCTCTCAATGTGGCCCTTCATCCACTCGGCCACGTCGGCTTCAAGTGTGCTATAGTCAATGCTCTGCATTTGGTCTTGCTCCTGTTGTCTCACCGCGCCCCGCTGGCGTTGTCGTTCATCGGATAGCGGGCAGGCGTTGAACCCGTCAATTCAAATAAATTCAATGCGTTAGCGGAACTGTTCCCTAAGCGGAGACATCGCGCCAGTGGAGCGATTTCTGGCCCAAAGGACCCGCCCCCGACACGCCTCTTGGGGCGGCACATCGGGGGTCGGGAAGGTCATCGTTCATTCGTCTCCTTGATTGAGCGCAGTCCTGATCCGCTGGGCATGCTCCGCGATGGCCTTCCAATCGCCCTTGACGACCAGCGAGCGGATAGCCGGAAGGTCCGCCTCGTCACAGCAGTCGAGATAGTCGCTGAGCGTGAGCCCGACCGGGGCCAAGCATTCGCTCGTCATGCGGTTCTCGAATGCCTTTACGGTCGCGTCGAGGGTCTGCTGATCAACCCCGATGACGTTGGGGTCGAGTGTCCCGTCAAGGGTGAACTTGGCCACGATCAGTTCAGCCGTGTCGCGGTCTATGGTCTCGTTGAACGTCGTGATCGCCTGATCTGCAATCGCCTCGATCTCGGCAGGGTCGGCGCTGTCGAGGTCTAACGCCTCGTCCTTGTCAGCCTCGCCGGTCTTGTCATCCACGGTAGGCAACGGAGCGGCATCAACCGCCCCGTCACTCTCGGCCCCCGTGGTTACCCGAAAGACTTCGGGGCGGCATACCCACGGGCGGCCAGCCCGTCGACCACGGCCCTGTTGAACTCGGCCTGCGTGATCTGCCCGACCTCGGCCATGTCCTTGGCCTGCTGGAATGAGACCTCGATACCACCGAGAACCCTGACCGTGGTCTTCTCGACCTCTGCCATCGGCGGGATCACCCCGACGTCCTGAGACCGGATCATTTGCTTGCCGGCACCCATACGCTCGGCGGCAAGCTGCTGGTTCATGCGGGACATGGAGAGTTCAACAGCACGGTCGATCTCCTCCCGCTTGGCACGGTCGGCGGCTTCTGTGGCCAAGGCGTCTTGCTTGGCCCTGTCTGCTTCGGCCTGTGCAGCCTGGGCTCTTATCATGGCCTGAGCCACGGGGGTGTTGTCGGTCTGGTATTTGTTCGGATTGTCGATGTAGTCGGTCATGTTGTCGTTCCTTCCATGCGGTCATAGTTGATCGCCTCGGCGCGCTCATTGAGCCAAGTGCGAGTAGGTTCGGTGTGGTGGGTGGATTAGCGCGGTGGCGTGAACCCGTAAGACATCGTCTGTGGGCCTTCAGGATGCGCGCTGGGTGCGGCTGGGGTGGATGGTCGGGAAACGCCGTCGCTGCCTCCGGCGACCACTGCACGGGGCGCTGAGGGGGAAGGCCTCATGAATGCCTCGGCAATCCGTCGGGCACGGGCCACCGGCTCCATTTCCGGGTAGCCATAGACTTCCCAGCACCGCTCGGCAGCCACGCAGAAATCTTCGGTCCACGTGATGCCGATGCTTGGCAGTCTCCGGTCAAGCTGCGAGGTGGTCTCCCAGTCGTCCGCCTTGATCCACTTGACCAAGGCAAGCGCCGCTTCCCGCGTCGGATAGGTCGCCACCCAGTCGCGCCGCCTGATCTCGTCAAGGGTCAAAGCGGGCATTCCGGTCGTTGCGCCACCTTAGCGGCCCATGCTTCACGATCAGCGGCAGATGGTCATGGAAAGTTTCGCCATGCTCGCCGCCGGCTGTAGACGCCTCCAGCATGTCCAGCACCGTGGACCGCTGAAGATCACGCGACGGGTGCCGCTCGGGCAGCCCGTTGAGCCAGTCCAGAACGTCTGGGCTGACATGCCGGACAAGGCCCGCCTTCATCGCACCGTTGCCGACAAGGCGCTTCAGTTCGCCGTTCAGCATCGACCGGCTGGTGATGTAGGCGCGGTCGACCCATTCGCCAGTTGACTGGACGCCGTGCCTGCGGGTCCGCTTCATCTCGACCGCCTGGACGATCCACTCCCGGTCCGTCACGATAACGCGAATTGCCGGCGTGATCTGGTGAACGTTCTCAGCCGACACTGGCAGAGCCCTGCGCGGCATACACGGTCTTCCGCCACTCGGCGAACAGCTTGTGCATTTCCCGCTTCTCCGCGTTGATGGTGTCGCGGTGGCGCTGGTAGGTCTCCCGGTACAGCTCCCGATTGCGCTCCGGGTTCTCGGCGCGCCACTTGCGCTTGTGTTCACGCCACTTCCGGCGCGTCGCTTCGTCTTGCATTTCTGATCTTCCTTCTGATTTGTCGCCCCCAGCGTCGTGCTGCCCACCGGTGTGCGCGGGCAGTGGTCACGAAACTGCAGGCGTTTACAATGAAAAAAGCTCAATGAAATCAACCATTGGGCTCCTGTTTGTCGTCGGTTTCTCGTTATAGTGCTGGGATTTCCCAGCGAGGGTCAGGCGAATGGGTCGGGCATCTTTCTGGCAAGCATCGCAGAGACATCCTTCAAGGCCTTCTCCAGCAATTCCTCAGCCCTGCGGAGGCTCATTTCCTGATCCAAGGTGTTAGCGATGTTGACAGCAAGTGTAACCGCCCGTTCCAACTTGCGGCTATTTTGGGCTTCCCTGACCATGTCTGGATCGTATTCAGGATTGGGGTTGTCGTTCCACTCGTCACCATAGCCCGTCCTTTCGGTAAGCGCCCGCCAAGTCGGATAGGAGACCACCTTGATCCATTTCCAGAACGTCTTGATGTCGATCCCGTCGTTGTCGATGCACATCTGGGTGACGGACTTCAGCTCGCCATTCGCCCGCCCGCCACGAGGCCCCGGATGCCGATGCAGATTGGCCCTGATATAGCGCCGAAGCTGCTCTTTGCGCTCCTTGGGCTTCAGTCGCTTGCCGTGCTGCCCGTTGGCCTTGCCGGCCCGCCATTCGCGGTAGGCTTGGCCTCGATCTGGAAACACGATGGCACCAATGACCAGCTTTCCCGCCCGCCTTGCCGCCTCCACGCGATGGAAGCCGGAGACGAGATGGAATACGTCCTTGCCGCCGAGCCTGCCGCGCACGTGGTCGACCTCGATCAAGTCTCTAAAGCCGACCGCCATACCTTCGATTGGCTGGCCGTCACCGTCGAGGACGATACCGTCGACCTCCGAAAGATCGTCGTCATGGGCCTGCAACACGCCAACGAGGGTCCGCACGTGGGCCTCGTCCAGCTTGTCCCTGATCTGGGTCCCTTCGGCATCAACGAGAACGTCCACGAGAGCGACTATCTCGGTCACGCCCTGCGCATCGGTCGGCTGGCCCTCTGCGGCTTTCGCGGGCGGCTTCACCACCGCGTTCATGTCAGCGGCTCTTGGCCCGCCACGATGCCGGCTTCCAAGTCGGATGTCATGGTGATCGTTTCCTTATCGTTGATCGGATGGATTGCTGATGCCCCGCGCCACTCAGTCCAAAAGGGAGGACAGATAGAGGCAGGCACGGCCACAAAGATTAGGGCCGCTGATCGGGGTGTTTTTCTGGGACATGGTGGACCTTATTCCGTCAAGTATCACTCTCAGTGATCTTCGTGTATCTCTGAAGCATCCTCTATGATCTCGTGAAGCTCGCGTCTCATCTCACCTCGTGATGACTTCGCTGCCTGCCGATCCGGTATTGACCGGCGTGTGTCGTTTGCTTCCTGCAATCTTACCTCGGCTGCCTCTATTCGTCGCCGAAGGCGGTCTTCGGTCTTCTGCCACGAGGCTAACTCACGCGCGCCAGCGCCCGCCGCTATCGCCGCATCGACAGAGGCTTTCACGTCCTTCACCGCGTGTCCTGCCTTGATCCGCGCGCAAATGTCCTCCTTGAGGGTGTTGTAGAGGCTCCAGTTGCATTTCTGGCTGCGGATTTGCCCGCGCATCCAGTGCAGCAGTGCCTTCATGCTTTGCTCGCGTCTGACGGCACGGCTCCCGCCCGTTGCCTTGAATTTGTCGAGCTTGAGGATTTCCTCGAAGCTCTTGCCGTCGTCCTGCCATCCGCATTGGTATTGGCCGTTGAGCCAGCCCTTTCCTTTGATTGTCCTCGGCTTAGACATTCGTCTGCATTCTCTCCAATGTTCTCGAAACCTGTTTGGCCGTCCATTGCCCGCCACGCGGCGTCTGTATGCCGGCCTTGTGCAGCGCGGCGGCGATCTCTCTCAGCGTCTGGTTAGCGGCCCTGAGCGGCCTGATGAAGTCGATCACGCGCGCGGCGTCGGCGTCGGCCACGGCCTTGAGCCCCGCGATCCTGTTGTCGAGCGCGAACGTCCCGTCCTTCTTTACCCGCCGCCCGCCAAGCCTCTTGCCCTTGGCCTTGGCCGCAGCCAGTGCATCCTTGGTCCGCTTGCTGATGAAATCCCGCTCCTGCTCGGCCAGCGCCGCATAGATGTGGAGTTGGAACTTGTCGGCATCGGGCATCGAGGCGACCCGAAGTTTCACCTTCTTGTCATCCATCAGGCTGGCGATGAACGACACCTTGCGGCTCAACCTGTCGAGTTTGGCGACAAGCAATTCCGCGCCGGTCTTCCTGACGAGGTCGAGGGCCTTGGCCAACTCGGGCCTATCGTCATCCTTGCCCGTCTGGACCTCGACAAACTCTCCGATCACGTCGAAGGGCACTTCCGAGTAGTTGTCCAGAAACAGCCTGATATCGCGCTCCTGGGCGTCCAGCCCAAGGCCCGAGTGCCCTTGCTCTGCCGTCGACACCCGGCGATAGGTCACGTACTTGTTCATTGGTCGGCCCCGTCAGCTCGTTCTGATTTGCGAACGATAAGGGCCTTGTGTCTAACTGTCAACGTCCGTTGTGCTTGACACAGCCTCTTAGCCAACCGCACCGATCAAGGGTGACAGCAATCGCTGGGGCCCTTATCGCCGGACCGAAACCCCCACGGGGGGTCGGCGCGCGTACTACTTATCCGATCACCCGCTCGCATTTTTCTACCAAACATTCCGGGTGCCTATTCTCGGTCGTTGTCACATGAGAGAATAAGGCCAACGAGAAGGGGACCTTGCCGGTGAGCCGCCAGCCGAAGCCAGACAAAAGAGGGCCAATCAAGCGCAAGCACGAGTTGTTTCATGTCAACAAGTTCGTGGAATGGCACAGTAGGGTGTTTCGCAGTCGCTTTCTTGTAGTCGCAACTCCCGACCCACCGGACGCAATCATTCAATCCGGCCAAACCACCAGATGGGTGGAGGTCGGGAGTGTGTTCTGGAACGACGATTGGGCTCATCACCTGAACTCACGCGCTACGCCGGGGGAGACCGATCGCCCTATCGGCAAAGGCCTCTATCTCGACATGGACGAGCAACTCGCGGATAGGTTCGTCGCCGTGCTGCAAGACAAGTTGGCGAAGCGCTCCTACCTGCCGTTCGCTCAACAGCATGGTCCGGGCTATTTGGTTCTTCCGGTAATGTCGCCGTTCGCCTTCGACCGCCACACGAAGCACCTGATCCGACAGAAATGGAACTCCAGCCCGCGCACCGACATCGGGTGCTTTCGAGGCGTCTTCCTATCCCTACCTGTTGGCGGCATTCGGAGGTGGATGGCTTGACGTGATAGGTCTACTTGCGGCCCATCATCGCCAGGCATTTGGCTGCGGGGCTTTGTGATCGCGGTGGCGTGACGATGCCAAAGTCCTCGTCACTCAAGAGACCGTTGCCACCTGTTCCCGACGCTTTCGACGATGACTGTTCGCGGACGCACTGCTGATAGGGCGAGAAGTAGAGGTAGAGCCCAACAGCCCCGATGATGGCAACACCAAGGATCGCAGCAGCTCGCTCAGTGATCATTGCTGGATAGTCGTTGGGCACATGCTGGCCGCGCTCACCGTCGCTGCGGCGCGCCCAGTCGCACAATCGTAGAAGCAAATCTTGTTCATGCCGTCCACGCTCTCGCCAGCAGCATAGCAGGTGTGCGTTGCGGGGGCGGACATCTGCTGCGCGGGCTGTTGCTTCGATGCTTCGGACATTCCTTGAAGCGCGGAGCCAACTACGATGCCAGCACCTTGGCAGCCGGACAGGAAGACGGCAAGGAATGCGATACGCCCGATCATGCATGTTCCCCCTCGTCAATTCAACACGCAGAACGGACGTAGTCAATGATGGGGCGTAGGCAACTTCACGGCCTTCACACATGCCACTTTCTGCTTGTCGCTCGGACCTCCCGAGTACACCCCGAATGTGATCGACTTGCGTCCCTCGACGTGCCCCACAACAGCCGCCACGGTCGTCTCAGGGATGCCGGCCTGTTCCGCCTGAGAAACAAACCAGCGCCGGAACGAATGGAAGTTGACCAAGCTCCGGCGCCTGCCGTCCCGCTTGTCGTCGACACCACACGCCACCCGGTAGCGCGTGAACCGTTTGGTCGTCACAGCCGCCGCGTCCCGCTCGTCGGCCAACTCGTGGAACAGCCAATCTCCCGGCTTCTTGCCCTTCGTCCGTCTCGCGATCAGCTTGACCAGCCCCGAATGTATCGGCACTCGACGCACACCAGCCTGTGTCTTCGCGTCCCGTATGTCAAACCAGCCATCGGCGCATTGCTCGACCCGAAGCGTCACGATCTCTTCCAGGCGCATTCCAGACAGCGCCCCGGCCAATGCGGCGTCCTGTAGCTGGTGATCGAATTGCCCCGCCTCTATCGTGTCGCCGCTATCGAGGTGCTGGCCATTCAGGACCGCGTTCAATTCCTTCGGGGTGAATGGTCGTTCCCCCTGCGTGGCCTCGGCAGAGCCCTTCTTGCGCCGCTGGGGCTGTAGCTGGCGGTCCCACGGGTTGCCGCTTTGCTCAGTGTCGACGAGGCCCCGCCGCGCCAGATAGTCCCAATAGCCCCGCACCGCCGAAAGGTGCTTCTTGGCTGTCTTCGGGTGCATCTCTGCGATTTCCTCCGAGACGTACCGCCCGGCGTTCCTGCGGTCGATGTCGGCCAGCCTGAGGGTCTTCTCGGCACACCAACGGGCAAACCGCTTCACCAGTCCTCGCCACTCACTCGTGGTCTTGTCGGCAAGTCCGGCTTCTTTCAAGTACGCTTCAAGGTGCTGGTCGACGGGCACCTTGCCGGAAACGCTTGCTTCGAAGAGCTTGCGTTCCTTGCCCCGGTAATGGTCACGCTCGTCCTCGGCGGCGCTCACAGCATCGTGCAGCGCGTCGGTATCGCCGGCATCTTGAAGGGCCTTGATTGCTTCCCGAACGATGGCGCCCCGGGAGGTCGCGTCGATCTGCTCGGGTGTCACCGCTTCCCCGGCCTTGATGGCCTTGAACAGGTCAAGGGCTGTCCGCTCTCTCGCGTCTCGCCTTTCCATTGCAACCCGGATGTCGCCAGTTTCGAGGCTTTCCACGATGGCCGTGCGGCGCTTGAACTCATGGCGAGCCGCCGCCGGTATCGCCATCTTGAACCACCACGTCCGCCCCCTCAGCGAGAGGTGCCGCCGCGCTCTGCCCTTGAAACCTGCCATGCTTAGACCATCCACTTAGACCAATTCCAAGGGGCGATTACCAAGCACAATCAACGATTTCAAGGGCATAAAGCCGTTTGGCGTCTAATCCCGCTCTCTCCGCCATCCTGCTTCGCTCTTCGAGCTTCGCAGGATTGGCTCAATCGACAGCGCGAAGCAGGATGCCCTCCGAAGCTTCAGCGTAGGAGGGCAGGGTCATCAACCTTGCCGACCGGCTTGCAGCATTGAAAAAAGCAGCTGGCTGTTTCGAGCGTCTTGGACCGAAATCGCGGCATAGCACCGAGTGATCCTTGGTCGTTCCATGAAAACGCCGCGCACGAGTCGGTTTTGGAATTCCTGGTGATCTGGTAGTGGTAATCCCGATCACAGGAGATGGCATGCCGGACGATGTAGTGGTGCGCGACAGCAACGGCGCTCAGTTGAGTGACGGCGATTCCGTCACCCTGGTCAAGGACCTCAAGGTCAAGGGCACTTCGGAGACGATCAAGCGGGGCACGTTGGTGAAGAACATTCGCCTTAACGGTAATCCCGGTGAGATCGAATGCAGTACCAGGCAAGTGAAGGGCCTCGTGCTCAAAACCGAGTTCGTAAAGAAGGCGTGACCCTCAAGGCGGTCGAGCCGCCGCGGTGAAATTGCGTTTGCCGGCGACGAGGCGCGTCGTCGGCCAATTTGGCTACTCCCTACGACTGCCGATATGGAGCGTCAGGGCGCATTTACCACTTCCAATTCATCCGCCGAAAATCTTTATAAGATTCCTATTTCTTTCCGCTTTGCCCCGTCTCGAACCTTTATGGCGATCGGGTCCATATTCCGCTTTGAGAAAAACGTCGGACGCCGTCACCCAAGTGGGCGGGCCGTTTTCGCGTAATCGCCGAGCTGCTTCGAGCGGGCGCAAAGTGGAAAAATCAAAGCAAGGACAAGCACAATGGACATCATTGTTCTCGGGATCGGGGTTTTGTTTTTCGCCCTCTCCTTTGCCTACGTCAAAGCCTGCGACAGAATTTGAGCGATCGGGACATGCTTGTCGATTACATCCTCGGTGGCGGCGTGACGTTGTTCCTGCTCGCCTACCTGACATACGCACTGATCCGCCCGGAACGCTTCTGACCGGCGCACGGAAAGCCAAATCATGACTATCAACGGATGGATACAGATCCTCCTCTATTGCGGGATCCTGGTTTTGCTCGTGAAGCCGCTGGGCGGCTACATGCATCGCGTCTTCACCGGCGACCGCAGCTTGCTGTCGCCGGTGCTCGGCCCCGTCGAGCAGGGCCTTTATCGCCTGGCTCGAACCGGCGACCAGGAGCAGCACTGGACGGGCTATGCCGCCGCCATGCTGTTGTTCAATCTTGCCGGTTTCCTGGCGCTCTATTTCCTCCAGCGCCTGCAAGGCGGCCTGCCCTACAACCCGGCCGGCATGAGCGCGGTCGAACCGGGGCTCGCCTTCAACACCGCGGCCAGCTTCATGACCAACACCAACTGGCAGAACTACGGCGGCGAGAGCACGATGTCCTATCTCGTGCAGATGGCCGGCCTCACAGTGCAGAACTTCCTGTCGGCGGCCACCGGCATCGCCATCGCCATGGCGCTGATCCGCGGCTTTGCCCGCGCTTCCGGCAAGTCGATCGGGAATTTCTGGGTCGATATGACCCGTGCCACGCTCTACGTGCTTTTGCCGCTCTGCGTCGTGCTCACCCTGGTCTATGTCTGGCTCGGAATGCCGCAGACGCTGGGAGCCTATGTCGGCGCCACCACGCTCGAAGGCGCGCAGCAGACCATCGCCGTCGGGCCGGTCGCCTCGCAGATCGCCATCAAGATGCTCGGCACCAATGGCGGCGGCTTCTTCAACGCCAATGCCGCGCATCCCTTCGAGAATCCGGACGCCATCTCCAACCTGATCCAGATGCTGTCGATCTTCGCCATCGGTGCTGCCTTGACCAACGTCTTCGGCCGCATGGTCGGCAACCAGCGCCAGGGCTGGGCGATCCTGGCCGCCATGGGCGCGCTGTTCATCGCCGGGGTTGCGGTCTGCTATTGGGCGGAAGCCGCCGGCAATCCGCTGGTCCATGCGCTGGGCATCGAGGGCGGCAATATGGAAGGCAAGGAAACCCGCTTCGGCATCGCGCTCTCGGCGCTGTTCGCGGTCATCACCACGGCGGCTTCCTGCGGCGCGGTCAATGCCATGCATGACTCGTTCACCGCGCTCGGCGGCATGATCCCGCTCATCAACATGCAGCTCGGCGAAGTCATCGTCGGCGGCGTCGGCGCCGGCTTCTACGGCATCCTGATGTTCATCCTCATCGCCGTCTTCGTCGCTGGCCTGATGGTCGGGCGCACGCCCGAATATCTGGGCAAGAAGATCGAGGCCAAGGAGGTCAAGATGGCGATGCTGGCAATCCTGTGCCTGCCGCTGGCGATGCTGACCTTCACGGCCATCGCGGTGGTCCTGCCGAGCGCCGTGGCATCGATCGCCAATGGCGGTCCGCACGGCTTCTCCGAGATCCTCTACGCCTATACGTCGGCGGCGGCCAACAACGGCTCGGCCTTCGGCGGCCTCACCGGCAACACGCCCTGGTACAACATCACGCTGGGTCTCGGCATGCTCATGGGCCGTTTCCTCGTCATCATCCCGGCGCTCGCCATCGCCGGCTCGCTGGCGGCGAAGAAGACCGTGTCCGCCTCGGCCGGCACGTTCCCGACCGACGGCCCGCTGTTCGTCGGGCTGCTGGTCGGTGTCATCGTCATCGTCGGCGGCCTGACCTTCTTCCCGGCGCTCGCCGTCGGGCCGATCATCGAGCATCTGGCCGCCATCCACGGGCAGACATTCTGAGACGGAAGTGTCTTGGCTGAAACGGAAATGTCCTGGTTCAACAACAGGCATCGCAACGATCGCCATCCCGCCGACAACGGAAAGGAGGAACGGCCTCCTCCTTTCCCCACCATGTCGACATTCCTCGGCATCGCCGCCGTCATGATCGTTCTGTGGTTGCTGGCCTACGGGCTTCCGCATCTTCTTTCGGCATCCGACCGCTCGGTGCCGTCCAACAACACCGAAGCTGGAGCTTCAAAATGAGCCAGTCGAAATCAGCCAGCATCATGGATGCCGGCATCCTGTGGCCCGCCATCGGCGGCGCCTTCAAAAAGCTGAACCCACGCACATTGGCCAGGAACCCGGTGATGTTCGTCGTTGCCGTCGTCTCGGCGCTGACATCAGTGCTTTTCGTCAAGGACCTCGCCAGCGGCGGCGGCAATCTCGGCTTCACCATCCAGATCATCATCTGGCTGTGGTTCACCGTGCTGTTCGCCAACTTCGCCGAAGCCGTCGCCGAAGGCCGCGGCAAGGCGCAGGCCGATTCGCTGCGCAAGGCGCGTACCGAGACGCAGGCCAAGCTTCTGACCGGCGAGGACCGGACGAAATTCAAGCTGGTGCCGGGCACCAGCCTGAAGGTCGGCGACGCCGTGCTGGTCGAGGCCGGCGACATCATCCCCTCCGACGGCGAGGTGATCGAAGGCGTGGCTTCGGTCAACGAGGCGGCGATCACGGGCGAATCGGCGCCTGTCATTCGCGAATCCGGCGGCGACCGCTCCGCGGTCACCGGCGGCACGCAGGTGCTCTCCGACTGGATCCGCGTGCGCATCACCGCCGCCGCCGGCCACACCTTTCTCGACCGCATGATCTCGCTGGTCGAGGGCGCCGAGCGCCAGAAGACTCCGAATGAGATCGCGCTCAACATCCTGCTGGTGGGCATGACGCTGATCTTCGTGCTGGCCACCGCTACCATCCCGAGCTTCGCTTCCTATTCGGGGGGCTATATCCCGGTCACGGTGCTCGTCGCTTTGTTCGTGACCTTGATCCCGACCACGATCGGTGCGCTTTTGTCGGCCATCGGCATCGCCGGCATGGACCGTCTGGTGCGCTTCAATGTGCTCGCCATGTCCGGCCGCGCCGTCGAAGCGGCCGGTGACGTCGACACGCTTTTGCTCGACAAGACCGGCACCATCACGCTCGGCAACCGCCAGGCGACCGAATTCCGGCCGGTGAAGGGCGTCACCGAGCAGGAACTGGCCGACGCGGCGCAGCTTGCCTCGCTCGCCGACGAAACACCGGAAGGCCGCTCGATCGTCGTGCTGGCCAAGGAAGAATACGCCATCCGCGCCCGCGACATGGCGACACTGCACGCCACCTTCGTGCCCTTCACCGCGCAGACCCGCATGAGCGGCGTCGACATAGACGGCTCCTCGGTGCGCAAGGGCGCGGTCGATTCCGTGCTCGCCCATGTCAACCAGTCGACTGTCGCCAGCCACGCGACGCGCCCCAGCAGCGATACGATCAGGGATCTGCAGGCGATCGCCGACGAGGTCGCCAAATCGGGCGGCACGCCGCTTGCGGTCGAGCGCGACGGGCGTCTGCTCGGCATCGTGCACCTCAAGGACATCGTCAAGGGCGGCATCCGCGAACGCTTCGCCGAGCTGCGCAGCATGGGCATACGCACGGTGATGATCACAGGGGACAATCCGATAACGGCGGCGGCGATCGCGGCGGAAGCCGGCGTCGACGACTTCCTTGCCCAGGCGACGCCGGAGGACAAGCTGAAACTGATCCGCGACGAGCAGGCCAAGGGCAAGCTGGTCGCCATGTGCGGCGACGGCACCAACGATGCACCGGCTCTTGCCCAGGCCGACGTCGGCGTGGCCATGAACACCGGCACGGTGGCGGCGCGCGAGGCCGGCAACATGGTCGACCTCGACAGCGATCCGACCAAGCTGATCGAGATCGTCGAGATCGGCAAGGCGCTGCTGATGACGCGCGGTTCGCTGACCACCTTCTCCATCGCCAATGACGTGGCCAAGTACTTCGCCATCATCCCGGCCATGTTCGCCGTGTTCTACGTCGCACCCGGCCAGACCACAGGTCCGCTGCAGGCGCTCAACATCATGCATCTGGCGACGCCGCAGAGCGCCATCCTGTCGGCCATCATCTTCAATGCGCTGATCATCATCGCGCTGATCCCGCTGTCGCTGCGCGGCGTCAAATACCGGGCGATCGGCGCCGGGGCGCTGCTCAGCCGCAACCTGCTCGTCTACGGCCTCGGCGGCATCATCGTGCCGTTCGCCGGCATCAAGATTATCGACATGGCCGTCACGGCCCTCGGCCTTGCATAAGGGATCACTCCGATGCTCAAGCAAATCAGACCCGCGATCGTCATGATCGTCTTCTTCACCGTGCTGACCGGGCTCATCTATCCCATCGGCATGACCGGCATCGCCCAGGCGCTGTTCCCGAAACAGGCCAATGGCAGCCTGATCGAGAAGGACGGCAAGGCGGTGGGTTCGGAACTGATCGGCCAGGCCTTCGCCAGCGACCGCTATTTCCACGGCCGGCCCTCTGCCGCCGGCAATGGCTATGACGCCGGCGCCTCCAGCGGCTCGAATCTCGGCCCGACCAACCCCAAGCTGATCGACCGCATCAAGGGAGATGCCGGGAAGCTGAAGGCCGAAAACCCCAATGCGCCGGTTCCGATGGGCCTCGTCACGACATCGGGCAGCGGGCTCGATCCTGATATCAGCCCCGACGACGCTTATTTCCAGGTTCCACGTGTCGCCAAGGCCAGAGGTGTCGATGAAGCCAAGGTCAAGGCGCTCGTCGACAGCCATGTCGAGGACCGGGAGCTCAGCGTGCTGGGCGAGCCGGTGGTCAATGTGCTGGCCCTCAACCTCGCATTGGACGACACAGCCAAGCAATGAAGAACAGCGCCGGGGATCGACACCGTCCCCGGCGCCGTTCAAACTGGATGCCGATGCCGGACGACAGAAGCAACGTCGAAAACAGACCTTCCCCCGACGCGCTGCTCGAGCATGCCGAGCGCGAGGGCCGCGGGCGTCTGCGCATCTTTCTGGGCGCGGCACCGGGCGTCGGCAAAACCTATGAAATGCTGATGTCGGGACGCGCCAGGCTGGCCGACGGCATCGACGTGGTGATCGGCGTGGTCGAGACGCACGGCCGCAAGGAAACCCTGGCCCTCGTAGAGGGCTACGAGGTCATTCCGCGCCGCCCGGTCGAATACAAGGGACGCACCCTCGACGAGATGGACATAGACGCCATCCTGGCACGCCGCCCGGCACTGGTCCTGGTCGACGAACTCGCCCATACAAACGCGCCCGGCAGCCGTCACCCCAAGCGCTATCTCGACGTGCAGGAAATCTTGGCGCGCGGTATCGACGTCTACACGACGCTCAACATCCAGCATGTCGAAAGCCTGAACGACGTCGTCGCCCAGATCACGCGGGTCAGGGTGCGCGAGACGGTTCCCGATTCCATCATCGACCAGGCCGACGATGTCGAAATCATCGATCTGACGCCCGACGACCTGATCAAACGGCTGGAGGAAGGCAAGGTCTATTTCCCCAACACCGCCCAGCGCGCCATCGAGAACTATTTCTCGCCGGGCAATCTGACGGCGCTGCGCGAACTGGCGCTGCGCCGCACCGCCCAGCGTGTCGACGAACAACTGCTCAACCACATGCAGTCCCATGCCATCCAGGGCCCATGGGCGGCGGGGGAAAGGGTGCTCGTTTGCCTCGACGCGCGTCCGGGCGGGGCGGCGCGCGTGCGCTATGCGCGCAGGCTGGCCGACCGGCTCCGCGCGCCATGGACGGCGCTTCATGTCGACACGCCTCGTTCGGCCGCCATGTCGGAAGAAGAGAAGGGCAGGCTGGCGAACCATCTGCGCCTCGCCGAGCAACTCGGCGCCGAGGTGACGACCATTCCGGGCCAGAACGTCGCGCAGGACATCGTGCGCCATGCGACGGCGAACAATTTCACCCATATCGTGGTCGGCAGGCCGACCCGGTCGCGCTGGCGGGAATTGATCGAGGGCTCGCTCACCTATGATCTGATCCGCAATGCCGGCGACATCAGCGTCCATGTCATCTCGGGAACCGAGCGCGATACCGACGCAGCATCGAGAAAGGTCAGGACGGCGGCCGAGCAGCGGCCGTTCCAGATATGGCCGTATCTGTTCGCCACGGCCTATGTCGCGGGCTCGCTGGCCGTCGGCACGGTTCTCGATCAGTTCCTCGACGTGCGCAATCTGGCGATCGTGCTGCTGCTGGCGGTGCTGACATCGGCGGTGACGTTCGGACTGTGGCCGGCCTTGTACGCCTGTTTCCTGAGCGCCCTTGCCTTCAACTACTTCTTCCTCGAGCCGCGCTACACGCTGACGATCAGGGATCCCGAGAGCATCGTTGCGTTTGCCGTCTTCCTCGTCGTTGCCGTCATCGCCAGCAACCTGACGGCGCGCGTGCAGCGTCAGGCCGCCGCCGCCCGCTCACGGGCGCGGGCCACGGAGGATATCTATCTGTTTTCCAAGAAGCTTGCCGGCGCCGGTACGCTCGACGACGTTCTGTGGGTCACGGCCTTCCAGATCGCCTCGATGCTGAAATTGCGGGTGGTGCTGCTTTTGCCCGAAAACGGCGCCATCACCGTCAAGGCGGGCTATCCGCCCGACGACACGCTGGCCGAGGCCGACATCGCCGCCGCCCGCTGGGCCTGGGAGCACGATCGCGCCGCCGGCCGCGGCGCCGATACGCTGCCCGGTGCGAAGCGGCTCTATCTGCCGCTACGCACCGGGCGCACGGCGGTCGGCGTGGTCGGCCTCGACAACGACAAGCAGGGTCCGCTGCTGACGCCCGAGCAGCAGCGGCTGCTCGACGCGCTGGCCGACCAGGCAGCGGTCGCCATCGAGCGCATCCAGCTCGTCGCCGACGTCGATCGTGCCAAGCTCGCGGCCGAAGCCGACAGGCTGCGCTCGGCGTTGCTGACCTCCATCTCCCATGATCTGAAGACGCCGCTCGCCGCCATCATGGGCGCGGCCGGCACTCTCAGGGAGTTCGCGCCTGATCTACCCGAGCAGGACCGGACGGAGCTGTTGTCGACGGTGGTCGACGAAGCGGAACGGCTGAACCGCTTCATCGCCAATCTGCTCGACATGACCAAGATCGAATCCGGTGCGATGGAGCCGAACTATGCGCTGCACTATGTCGGCGACGTCGTCGGCACCGCGCTCGATCGCGCCCGCAAGATCACCAGCGAGCACAAGATCGAGGTCGACATTCCGCCCGACCTGCCGATGCTGAAGCTCGACCCGGTGCTGTTCGAGCAGGTCCTGTTCAACCTGGTCGACAATGCATCGAAATATTCGCCGCCCGGCTCGACGATCCGCCTGCAGGGCTGGACCGACATCGGCTCCGTCGTGCTTCAGATCATGGATGAGGGATTGGGCATCCCTCCGCAGGATCTTGAGCGCGTGTTCGACACTTTCTACCGGGTCCGCAAGGGCGACCAGGTGCGCGCCGGTACCGGGCTCGGCCTGTCGATCTGCCGCGGCTTCATCGAGGCGATGGGCGGCACGATCTCGGCCGCCAACCGGACCGACCGTTCGGGTGCTGCCTTCACCATCAGGATGCCGGTGCCGGCGGAACTGTCCGGCAATCGCATCGGCTCCAGCGCGGATCAGCCTCGATGACCAATTCGAACGTCAGGATACTGGTCGTCGATGACGAGCCGCCGATCCGCAAGTTGCTCCGGGTCGGCCTCGCCAGCCAGGGCTACGCGGTCAGCGAGGCGCCGAACGCCAAGGCGGCTATCGAGCTGATGGTGCAGGAAAAACCGGATCTCGTGCTGCTCGACCTTGGCCTGCCCGGCATGAGCGGCCATGAACTGCTGCGCAAATGGCGCGACGACGGCCTCGATATCCCGGTGGTCATTCTCTCCAGCCGCGCCGACGAGGCCGGCATCGTCGACGCGCTCGAACTCGGCGCCGACGACTACATCACCAAGCCGTTCGGAATGAACGAGCTGGTGGCGCGCATCCGCGTGGCACTGCGGCACAAGTTCCAGCAGCAGGGCGAGAGGCCGGTGTTCCAAACCGGTGATCTCAGCGTCGACCTGGTCAAGCGCATCGTCAAGGTCGGGGGCAAGGAGGTAAAGCTGTCGCCCAAGGAATACGACATTCTGCGCATTCTCGTGCAGTATGCGGGCAAGGTTCTCACGCACCAGTTCCTGCTGAAGCAGGTGTGGAACGATTCGACCGACGTGCAGTATCTGCGGGTCTATGTCCGGCAGTTGCGGCAGAAGATCGAGAAGACGCCGGACCAGCCGCGCTACATCACCACCGAGACCGGCGTCGGCTACCGCCTGCGCGAGGTAGAATAAGCGTTGCCTGGCCTGATTAGCCGACAGCTTCCGGCAGCCGGTTCGCGGCCGTCGATGTGCGCAAGGCGGCGAGGCAGCCAATGATGCCGAGCGGCACGAAGGCGAGGAATAGCCAGGTCGCCACATCAGCCGCCGCGTCCCGGTTCAGGCCTTGCGAAAAGCCGCTGGCATTGGCGACGATGCCGGCAAGGGCGGCACCCACCGCATAGCCGATGCGTTGCATGGTCGGCACCGCGGCCGAGGCGATGGTCTGCTCATCACCCGGCGCGGAGGCCACGATGACGCGCGTCAGGAACGGCCAGGCAACGCCGAAGCCGCCACCCTGCAAAAGGGCGCATACCAGGATCAGCGGGATCGAGCCTGCCGGGATGGTGTAGGCGAAACCAGCGAGGCCGGTGGCGATCATCAGGGCGCCGATGACGATGATCGATCTCTCACGCTCCTGTGGCGCGTTGGCGACAAGGATCGACAGGATCGACCAGGCGATCGATTCGGCGGCGATGATGTAGCCGGTGGTCAGGAGCGGAACGTGGTGCAGCGTGGTCAGAAGCAGCGGGCCGTAAATGGCAAAGGAACAGGTCGCCACCGAGAAGGCGGCGACCATGGTCATGCCGCTGCCGACCGGCGTGCGCCACGAGAACAGCCGCGAGGGGAAAAGCCGCGATTTCGGCTTCAGCGCATCGATACGGAAGAACAGCACAAGGCCGATCAGGCCGAGCACCATCAGCAGCGACGAGCGCAGAAGGGCGATATCGACCCCCGCCGAGGCGATCAGCACGACGGCGACGGCAAGGCAGCCAAGCGCTATGAGCGGGAAGGGTGGTGCCTTGCCCGCGCCGGCACTCGGCCTCGTCGCTTCCGGCGTGTCGAGCACGACGAAGCTCGCCAGCGCCATCGCCGCACCGCCGAACACGAAGATGCCGAACGCCCAGCGCCATGACAGAAGCTCTGTCATGATCGCGCCAAGCATCGGCCCGCTGAAGGCGGCGACGCCCCAGATCGCCGACATGATACCGAAAAGCTGCGGCCAGATGGCCCGCGGAAACAGGCGCTCCACCGAGACGAAAGCCAGCGACACCAGCGCGCCGCCGCCCAGGCCCTCGATCAGGCGCCCGGCCAGGAACAATTGCATCGAGGGCGCGGTGGCGCAGATCAGCGCGCCGGCCGCGTAAAGCAGCGCCGCGACCACCATGTTGGTGCGCAGCGCCACATAGCTGACCAGCCGTCCGGCCGCGGCACCGGCGACGATGGCGCCCAGTTCATAGATCGCCAGCGACCAGCCGACGAGCTGCACGCCCGCCAGTTCGCCGATCATGGCGGGCATGACGGTCGCCACCATCGTCTCGTTGGTGGCGTGCAGCAGGATGCCGAGGCTGATGAAGCAGAAGCGCGCGAGGTCGCCGCTCGCCCACAATGCGCGCCAGTCGACCCTGTTTGTGCTGATGTCGGTCACTTCGGTCCCTCGAATTTCATATCCCGATGCAAACGCATGGCGCCAGGAGCCGGCTCGGGGGTCCGGCAGGACCATGGTCGGATGGGTTTGTAGAACCTCAACCAAGCTTGAGCTCAAGCGATTTTTTGGACATGTTCGTGGATGCCCGCATCCCTGGCCGGCCGGCATCGCCGGCCAATCAGTTCTCCGTGCTGCGCAGCTGGAACTGGCTGACACCGATGGCGAAATTGATGCCGGTCTGGGTCTGCAGGCTGAGCGGCTGCAAGGTGAAGGACTGCGAGGAGCCGCCAACCAGCAGATTGGCCCCGGCGCCGACGGTTGCCGTCACCTCGGCGCTGGCGCCGACATAGTCGCCGGCCAATGCGCCCGGCGCGTAGATGTTCTTCAGCGGCGTCAGCACCAGCCATCGCATCACCGCCTGCTTGGTCGTGCCGATGTCGAGGCCGTATTTGTTGACCGCGCCGAAATAGGCTTCCGGCGCGAAAGTCTTGTCGGCAGGGGTGAAGGTGCAGCTCAGATCCTTGCTCGAGCCGAAGATGAAGCCGGTGCCGCCCGATATGGCGCATTCAAGTGTGCCGAGCTCGATGCCCTGGTCCTGTGCCTGGGCCAAGGCGGGGCTGGCAATGGCAACGATGGCAGCAAGGATCATTTTGCGTGTCATGGGCCCCTCGTGCATTCGCTGCAGCCATCTTTGAGGAGCAGATGACACTGCTTCGCGAGCGAAGGATGCCAGGTCAGTGCACGGGGTCCGGTCGGTGATCGTCGGGCTTTGGCCGGCAACCGTCTATGGCGGGATGTATCGTCCACTGGTTCTGAGGCTCCTGCTGGGATGCGACGGTCAATGGCGATCCTGCCGTCTCAACGGCTTCACACCAGCGCGCGGGGCTGCCGTCGGGAACCGGGGATTCGTTCCAGCTGCCGTTCCAGGTGCCGATCTTCTGACAGTGCTTGATGGGATGGATTTCGTTCCAGCCGTCATGTGCCGAATCGTAGACCCACGTTCCCTTGACGAACAGGATGTCCGCGCCGCGGCGCGTCGGATCGTTGACGTGAAGATCGCCGAGATTCTCGTCGAGATCCGTCGGATTGGCTGTGTCGAGCAGGCCGACTATGCCGCCTATGATGACGATGACCGCCGCGATGAGCGACAGGACCGCGCAGGCGATCCAGCCGAAGAAGGGAATGGCGCAAGCAACCGCGGCGGCCGTGGCGACTGGAATTGCGGCAAGGCAGGCTATCATGAGGTCGTAGACGCCGGCGCCTTCGAACTCGCAATGCAGCACCGCGGTCGGGTCGTCATTGGCCCATTGGCGCGCTTCCTGACCTTTCCAGTCGAGGCCCGCGCCCTGGATCGCAGGCGTGTTGGCGATCAGGCGTCCAAACGGCGCTATCTTTTCGGCCGTTGCCTGGTTGGTGAATTCGACGACATTGCCCGGCACCAGATTGAGACTGTAGTCGGTGTCGAACCGGTCCAGTCCCGACTTCTCCTCCGGCGGATCGACCTTGAGCAGCCAGCCCACCGCGCATTCGTCGCCACCGAGACAGATCAGCCGGTCGTACAGCCACCAGCGGCAATAGGCCAATATGGCCGCAAGCGCCACCAGCATGGCGGCCGGTCCGGGAAGGGCGCCCACAAGGATGAGCGGCAAAGCGACCACGGCCGCCGCAATGATCATCTGCCCGTATTGTTTGCCGTGGTGATTTCCGACCGATACGCATTTGGTGTAGTGCCGATAAGCCATGGCGACCCCCTATCGCTCGACATAGAGCGTCACGCCGCCGGCGAGGCCGCGGGCCGAGAAAGCATGAACGTTGATTGCCTTACGGCCGGTGAAACCGGCTGGCGGTTCAATATTGACAGTGACGGGGATTTCCTCACCCGGGGCAAGGTCCGCTTGTGCGGGCTCGAACGTGACAAGCCAGCCGGCGGGCAAAGGATGCGATTGACGGGTGTGGCCGACAGGCACTGCCGCGATGGTGCCGGGGAAGGTGCGCAAGGGCCGGCGACGCGGCCTCGGGCGAGGGCGCGGCTCACAGACCGGCAATTCAGGAAGGGAATAGGCATCGGCCTCGAGACGAAATCCCATCCTCTCCCGCTCGCCATTGCGCAGGCGAAATTCAAATCTTGCGGGCGAATGGGCGACACCGACGGTGGTGTTGTCCTGGCCTAGGTTGTTGTTCGGGTTCGCATCGTCGAGCCAGTCGAGCAGGACCTGGATGCAATAGTGACCAGGCGCTGCCGGAGTTCGCCATTTGACCGACGCGAAAGCCGGATGGTTGGCCCCGCCCTTGACGCCGAGATCGGTCCTGGTCTCATCGATCCAATGCGACACCGTGCCGATGCCGAAACTCAGATAGGAGAATTTCACCGGCAGATCGACGACCGGGGCCTCGGTCGAGTTGTTCCAGATACGGGCGACGATTTCATATTCGGTGTCGGGCGCCAGCATATGTGGTGCGACAGGATTGCCGCCGCTTCGGATCTCGATGTCGGGGTTGTCCCATGTGACGGCGAGGCCCTGGCCCATCAAATAATACTGCGCGTAGATCAGGGGATCCGGGCGTTTATAGGCGGGGTCGCTGATCTTGACGCAACGTTGCGGCCCGCTTCGGTCCAACCGATCGGGGAGCTTCATTCTTTCGCAGAGCAATCTGGCGAGGGCGCAGATCCGGGCAGCGATCTGGCGCAGGTTCGATGGCCACTCGGTGAACGCGTCGGCGAGCGCGTTCAGGAAATCCAGTACTTTGGGGAGCGGGTTCATGGCCAGTCCGCGGCCATTTCGTCAACGTCGCTGTCGACGCATGAAAAACCAGACAGCGGCAATCAAGAATGGTGCGAGTATCAGAAGAAGTTCGAAGGATCCCGACCCGCCATCGGGCGAAAATCCGAATAACTGCTCGATGAAATCCATCACGGCCTCCGGCAGCTGCAACAAAATTGCATTCGACGATGTCTTTACATCTGCCGGAGCTCGCGCGCATTTTCGCGCAGAGCCAGCAACATTTCCGGTTGGTAGCACAGAACGAGCAAGTCTTCCATCGGCAATAATTTCGATCTGCTAGCTTGGCCTGGTCACAGCAGTTCGCAAATGCAAAGCGCGCGGCGGAACCAAGTCCACCGCGCGCTATTTTGATCATTGCGCGGTTGCCGTCCGTGCCGAGAAGATCAACGTGCCGTTACTTGAGAGAGTGGATCAGCTCAAGCGAGGTCACGGCAACGGCCAGGTTGACGCCGGTCTGTGCCTGGACGCTGAGCGGCTCCAGCATGAAGGCGCTGTCGAAGCCGCCGACCAGCAGATTGGCGCCGCCGCCGGTCACGACGCTCGCCTCGGCATTGACGCCGTAATAGCTGCCGGCAAGGTCGCCCGCGTCGCGGTCACGGGTCGCGGCAAACACGGCCCAGGCGAGTTGGCCCTGGTGCGTCTTGCCAACATCGACGCCGAGCTTGGAGATGACGCCGGTGTAAATCTCGGCCGGACCGTGATGATAGGGGCGGAAGACACAGGACACGCCCTTGTTGGATGTCACGATGTAGCCGGTGCCGCCGTCGATGGTGCAGTCGAGCGTGCCGAGCTGCAATCTGCCGGCGCTTGCCGGTGCAACAGCGAACATGGTCGTGGCGAGCGCAGCGGCGCAGACGAGTTTCTTGATCATGGGAGGTCCTTTCGCAAAACGCTTCAAAGTAACGGCTGGGTGACCAGACCGTTCCGCTGAAACCTTGGCGCGAACAAGGCAGGCGATCACGGCTTGCAGCGGGGTCAGCGCGCGGTTGCCGGATTGATGGCGATCTACGGCGATACGTGTCCTTTCGGACACGCATCCGACGCGTGGGCTTGGCCGGCCTTGCCTGATGTCAGCTGACGCGGGCGAGGCCATCCTTGGCAGGCTGGTAGGTGGGATCGAGCCGAACGGCTTCCCGGTAGGACTTGGCCGCCTTGGCCTTGTCGCCGCGCCGCTCGTAGATCAGCGCCTGGTTGGACCAGGCTTCGGCGTTTTTGCCGTCGAGCTTGATGGCCATGTTGAAATCGGAGAAGGCATTGTCCTCGTCATTGGTGGCGAGATAGGAAAGGCCGCGGCCATTATACGGCTCGGCGGCGTCCGGGGCCAGCGAGATGGCGGTCGAGAAATCCTCGATGGCGAATTTGTGCTGGCCCTGGCTCTGATAGATCAGGCCCCGATTGTGATAGGCGCGGGCATCGGTCGTGTCGAGCTGGATCGCCTTCTGGAAGTCGTTGAAGGCTTCCTGGGTGCGGCCGGCCTTGCGGTAGAGATTGCCACGGCCGATATAGGCGGCATCGTAGTTGCCATTGATCTGGATCGAGCGGTTGTAGTCCGCCAGCGCTGCTTCCTGATTGCCGAGGAAGCGCT
Organism: Mesorhizobium sp. B2-6-1; assembly: GCF_006440475.1. Taxonomy (NCBI): domain Bacteria; kingdom Pseudomonadati; phylum Pseudomonadota; class Alphaproteobacteria; order Hyphomicrobiales; family Phyllobacteriaceae; genus Mesorhizobium; species Mesorhizobium sp. B2-6-1. Next base: position 225,329 of record NZ_VFUH01000011.1, on the reverse strand, counting down.
GGATGAGCGCACGGTTCGAATAGGCCTGGTAGAAATTCGGGTTAAGCTGGATGGCCTGGTTGAAATCCTTGAGCGCCGCCTGGTATTGGCCGCCCCGGCCATAGGCCGAGCCGCGCACATTGTAGCCTTCAGGATCCTGCGGATTGCGCTGAATCACCGCCGACAGCGAGGAGATATTCTCGCTCGACCCTTGCGCCTTGTCGATGTTGTTGAACTCGCCGGTCGGGCCCGAGGTCTGGCAGCCGGCAAGCATCAATCCGGAAAGCAGGGCTGTCGCCAGGGCAAAGCCACGAAATGTGGTTTTGCTCTCCACGCTGATTGCGTTCATGTCTGCCCTGTCCTCACTTGCCGCGTCATTCAGGTCCGGATCCCCCCTCCGGGCCGGGTCACATCAAAATAAAAAGGTGGCGGCGATTCCGCATCGCGCCACCCCTGGTATCCTTCGAAAAGGACGAAATATTGGCGTTAATCAGCGCGGCGGACGCGCTGCGCCGGCGGCACCGCCAGCAGCCACCGGACGCGGCGTCATCGGCAGCAGACCTTCGCGCTGTGCACGCTTGCGGGCCAGCTTGCGGGCTCGGCGCACGGCTTCGGCCTTTTCACGGGCGCGCTTCTCGGAAGGCTTCTCGTAGTGACCGCGCATCTTCATTTCGCGGAAGATGCCTTCGCGCTGCATCTTCTTCTTGAGAGCGCGAAGCGCCTGATCAACATTGTTGTCGCGGACGAGTACCTGCACGGGCAATCCTGTCTTTCGGGTTTGATATCAACAGGCAAGCGGCCACAGCCACTAGCCTCCGCGGCGATTTACACCACGAATTGTGGCGGCTGATAGCAGAATCACGCCGCGCTGTCCACAGCCGAAATGAAGGGAGGCGGCCAAATCGCCCAGCGGGCGCTCGCAAGGTAGGCAGCCAACTACGCGGTGGCCAGATGCAACCGCTCAAAATCCTCGAAGAATTCGCCATAGTCGCAGGTTATCTCTTCGCCGGCCGCTATGTCGCGGGTCGCGGTTGCCCCGCCATATTGCGAAAAGTCCGTGTTCGGCGTCGCCGAATGGTTCATGAAGCGGCCATTGTCGACCTCATAGACCATGAAGCCGGGCCGGTCGGGGCTGGGATAGGCGTAGCGGTCGAGCAGTTCCCTGAGATGCGAGGGTGCCGCCTGGTATTTTTCCAGCGGGATCAGCCGGTCGAAATCCGGGTCGAGCCGCCAGATCGAGGCGCCTTTCCTGATCGGCTCGGCGGCGAACACGCCGACGCCCTCGATTGCGCTTTGGGCGACATAGGTTTTGATCAGCAGCATGGTTCCGGCCCGTTTCCAAGGAGAGAACGGAATCGTCAATTCGAGCCCAAATGCAAGCCCGGATTGCGACATCGCGGCCCGCGTTGATCCGCATGCCGGCGCCGAAACCGCTCACGTCCGGTTGATCGACACGCCGCCGTCGGCGAACAGTGCGGTTCCGGTGGTGAAGCTCGACGCCTCGGAGGCAAGATAAAGCGCCGAGCGGGCGATCTCTTCCGGCCGGGCCATCCGCTTCAAGGCATGGATGCCTTCGACGAACGTGCGGGCCTCGGGCGTGGTTGTGGTCGCGCCGGGCGTGTCTGTGCCGCCTGGCAGCAGTGCGTTGACGCGCAACCCCTTCGGCCCGTACTCGGCGGCCAGCACTTGCGTCAGGCCGATCAGGCCGGCCTTGGCCGCGGCGTAGGCCGCCATGCCTGGCATGCCGGCGGTATAGCCGACGAAGCTGGAGGTGAAGACCAGCGATCCGCCGCCACGCTCCAGCATCGCCGGTATCTGATGCCTGGCGGCCAGATAGGCGCTGGTCAGATTGGTATCCATCGTGTCATGCCACGACGCCGGCGGCAGGTCCGGCAGCGGCGCCATCATGCCGACAGCGCCGGCATTGTTGAATGCAATGTCGAGACCACCGAAGCTACCGGTCGCGAGATCGACCAGCGCCTTCGCATAGGCTTCGTCCCTGACGTCGCCGGCAAGAGCGATCGCAGTGCCGCCGGTTTCCACGATCTCCTCGACAAGCCTATCGAGCTCGGCCTGGCGGCGCGCGGCGGCGACGACCTTGGCTCCTTCCTCGGCAAAGAGCTTTGCAGTGGCGCGGCCGATGCCGGAACTGGCGCCAGTGACGATGGCGATCTTGTTGGCGAGTGCGAGCATGTTTCTGTCATCCTTCCGCTAAGCCGGCCTTGCCGGCGGTCGGATGCGTCGTCGCAAATGAGCATGGCCGCAGCCACCCGAAAGCTGCGAACCCGCCGATTTTCCCTGGCCTCGCACGCCGCGGCCGGTTGCGGCGCAAAACGGCAAGAGCCGTCGCAAACAGCGCAAGGGTGGCAGCGCTGTTTCGCTAGTGATACACCTCGCGCGCCGGGAGAAATTGCTAGCCCGGCCGCAAATCCGCGAGACTTTGGCGCGAGGCTGGAACGTGAAGAAATACTCTGTATTCGCCATCGCGCGTGAGGCCATGCGCGGCCACAAGGGCTGGGAGGAGCAATGGTCCTCGCCGGAGCCGAAGAAGGAATACGACGTCGTCATCGTGGGCGCCGGCGGCCATGGCCTGGCTACCGCCTATTATCTCGCCACCGTGCACGGCATCACCAATGTCGCGGTGCTGGAGAAGGGCTGGCTCGGTGGCGGCAATACCGGCCGCAACACCACCATCATCCGCTCCAACTACCTCTATGACGAGAGCGCCGGCATCTACGACCATGCGCTGAAATTGTGGGACGGGCTCAGCCAGGAGCTCAATTACAACGTCATGTATTCGGCGCGCGGCGTCATGATGCTGGCGCACAATGTGCACGACATCCAGGTGCTGAAGCGCCATGTCCACGCCAACCGGCTGAACGGCATCGACAATGAATGGCTCACACCCGAGCAGGCGAAGGAATTCTGCCCGCCGCTCAATATTTCCAGGGATGCGCGCTACCCGGTCGTCGGTGCCGCCTTGCAGCGGCGCGGCGGCACGGCGCGCCATGACGCGGTCGCCTGGGGGTATGCGCGCGGCGCCTCGGCGCGGGGCGTGCACATCATCCAGAATTGCGAGGTCACCGGCGTCAAGCGGGCGGCCAATGGCGCGGTCACCGGTGTCGAGACGACGCGCGGCTTCATCGGCGCCAAGAAGGTCGGCGTGGTCGCGGCCGGCCATTCCTCGGTCATTATGAACATGGCCGGCGTGCGAATGCCGCTGGAAAGCTATCCGCTGCAGGCGCTGGTGTCGGAGCCGGTCAAGCCTGTCGTTCCCTGCGTGGTGATGTCGAACACGGTGCATGCCTATATCTCGCAGTCCGACAAGGGCGAACTGGTGATCGGCGCCGGCACCGACCAGTACGTCTCCTACTCGCAGACCGGCGGCCTGCACATATTACAGCATACGCTGGACGCAATCTGCGAGATGTTCCCGATCTTCACGCGCATGAAGATGCTGCGCTCCTGGGGCGGCATCGTCGACGTCACGCCCGACCGCTCGCCGATCCTGGCCAAGACGCCGGTGCCCGGCCTCTACGTCAATTGCGGCTGGGGCACGGGCGGCTTCAAGGCGACACCCGGCTCCGGCCATGTCTTTGCCCACACCATCGCCAGGGACGATCCGCATCCGATCAACGCGCCCTTCACCATCGAGCGGTTCCGCACCGGCCGGTTGATCGACGAGGCGGCGGCGGCGGCGGTGGCGCATTGACGATGACTGAGCTGTAGGAACGAAAACATGCTTCTCATCCGCTGCCCCTATTGCGAGGAAGAGCGTCCGGAACTTGAGTTCCGCAACGCCGGCGAGGCGCATATCGCGCGCTCGGCCAACCTGTCAGGCGAGAGCGACGAGGATTTCGAAAAATTCTTCTTCATCCGCTCGAATCCCAAAGGCATCATCTATGAGCGCTGGCGACACATGCATGGCTGTGCGCGCTTCTTCAACGCCGTGCGCGACACCGTCACCGACAAGTTCGTCATGACCTACAAGGCCGGCGAGCCGAAGCCTTCCAAGCTGCCCAAGAACTCCAGCGAAGTGGTTGCCAAATGAGCGGCGCGTTCCGCATACCGAGCGCCGGCCGCCTGAGCCAGGCCAAGACCGCCCGCTTCAGCTTCGACGGTCAGTCCTTCATCGGCATCGAAGGCGATACGCTGGCTTCGGCGCTGCTGGCCAACGGCGTGCACCTGGTCGGCCGCTCGTTCAAATATCACCGGCCGCGGGGCGTGCTGTCGGCCGGGGCGGAGGAGCCCAACGCGCTGGTGCAGATCGTGCGCGACGACGCGCGCAAAACGCCGAATGTTCGCGCGACCGTGCAGGAACTCTATGACGGACTCGCCGCCAACTCGCAGAACCGCTGGCCGTCGCTGTCCTTCGACGTCAGCGCGGTCAACGATCTGGCGTCGCCGCTGTTTTCGGCCGGCTTCTACTACAAGACCTTCATGTGGCCGAAGGCGGCCTGGAAGAGCCTCTACGAACCCAAGATCCGGGAAGCCGCCGGGCTTGGCGTGTCCCCCGACAGGCCGGACCCCGACCATTATTCGTCGCGTTACGCTCATTGCGACGTGCTGGTGCTGGGCGGCGGTGCGGCCGGCATCGCGGCTGCATTGGCAGCGGCTGAAACCGGCGTGCGGGTCATTCTGGCCGATGAGCAGGCCGAATTCGGCGGCAGCCTGCGCTTCGAGAGCGGCGCGAAAATCGACGGCCAGGGCGGCTTTGCCTGGGCGCAGGCGGCGATCGCCAGGCTGAAAGGCATGGACAATGTCCGCGTGCTGTCGCGCACGACTGCCTTCGGCTACTACGCACAGAACTTCGTCGGCCTGGTCGAGCGGGTCAGCGATCATTTGCAAAATCCCGGCCACGACCTGCCGCGCGAGCAGCTGTGGCAGGTGCGCGCCAGGCGCGTGGTGCTGGCGTCCGGGGCCATCGAGCGCCACATGGTGTTCGCCAACAACGACCGGCCGGGCATCATGCTGGCCTCGGCCGCGCGCACCTATCTCAATCACCATGGCGTCGCGGTCGGAAAAAACGTCGGCGTCTACACCGCCAATGATTCCGCTTACGCGGCGGCGATCGACCTGAAGAAGGCCGGCGTCAACATCGCGGCTATCGTCGATCTGCGCGACAATCCGACCGGGCCGGTGATCGATGAAGCAAGGACGCTCGGCATCGAGATCAATTTCGGTCGCGCGGTGATCCGCGCCGGCGGCAAGCTGCGCGTCTCGTCGATGACGGTGCAGCCGAAGAATGGTGGCGGCGAGCGCACCATTGCGGTCGATGCGATCCTGATGTCGGCCGGCTGGACGCCGTCGGTGCACCTGTTCTCGCAGTCGCGCGGCAAGGTCGCCTTCAACGACGAAACCAAGCGCTTCGTGCCCGGCACCTATGCACAGGACTGCATCTCTGTCGGCGCCTGCAACGGCACGGACGGCCTGTCGGCGACCCTCGACGAGGCCTATGCGGCAGGGGCCAAGGCGGCAAAGGACGCCGGCGCAAAGACTGCCAAGGGTACAAAGCCAAAAGTCGACGCCTCGGAAAGCTGGTCGCGTGGCATGCTGGGCGCCGCCCCCGGCGCCGGTCCGGATACGATGGTGAAGGCCTTCGTCGATTTCCAGAACGACGTCACCGCCAAGGACATCCGCCAGGCGGTGCATGAGGGCATGCGCTCGATCGAGCACGTCAAGCGCTTCACCACCAACGGCATGGCGACCGACCAGGGCAAGACCTCGAACATGCACGGCCTGGCGATTGCCGCCGAGACGCTTGGCAAGCCAATCCCCGAGGTGGGCCTCACTACGTTCCGCGCCCCTTATACGCCGGTGACCTTCGGCGCCATCGTCAGCCATGCGCGCGGTCCGCTGTTCGATCCGACGCGCAAGACGGCGATCCATCCCTGGGCTGAAGCCCAAGGCGCCGTGTTCGAGGATGTCGGGCAGTGGAAGCGCGCCTGGTATTTCCCCAGGGGTGGCGAGGACATGCATGCGGCGGTCGACCGCGAGTGCGTCGCGGTTCGAAACACGGCTGGCCTATTCGACGCCTCGACGCTCGGCAAGATCGAGGTGGTCGGTCCCGATGCGGCCAAGTTCATGGAGCTGCTCTACACCAATCCGTGGGAAAAGCTGGAGCCCGGCCGCTGCCGCTACGGCATCATGCTGCGCGAGGACGGCTTCATCTATGATGACGGCGTCGTCGGCAGACTGGCGCCCGACCGCTTCCATGTGACGACGACGACCGGCGGCGCGCCGCGCGTCATGAACCATATGGAGGACTATCTCCAGACCGAGTTCCCGCATCTCAATGTCTGGCTGACCTCGATCACCGAGCAATGGGCTGTTATCGCCGTACAGGGGCCGAAGTCTCGCGACATCATCGCGCCGCTGGTCGAAGGCATCGACATGTCGGATGAGGCCCTCCCGCACATGTCGGTGCGCGAGGGCAAGATATGCGGCGTGCCGACAAGGCTGTTCCGCATGTCGTTCACCGGCGAGCGCGGCTTCGAGGTAAATGTGCCGGCCGATTACGGTCAGGCCGTGTGGGAAGCGCTGTGGGCCGAGGGCCAGAAGCATGGCGCAACCGCCTACGGCACCGAGGCAATGCACGTGCTGCGCGCCGAGAAGGGCTACATCATCGTCGGCCAGGACACCGACGGCACGGTGACGCCCAATGATGCCGGTCTCGACTGGGCCGTCGGCAAGAAGAAGGCCGATTTCGTCGGCATTCGCGGCCTGACGCGGCCTGACCTGGTCGCCAAGGGCCGCAAGCAACTGGTCGGCCTCAAGACCAAGGATCCCAAGGTGGTGCTGGAGGAAGGCGCGCAGATCGTGGAGGATCCCAGGCAGGCGATCCCGATGAAGATGATCGGCCATGTCACGTCGAGCTATTGGTCGCAGAATTGCGGCCGCTCGATCGCTCTGGCGCTGGTCGCCGGCGGTCGCGCACGCACGGGCGACACGCTCTACGTGCCGATGCCTGGCGGGACGATCGAAGTGGAGGTTTCCGGCATGGTGTTCTTCGACGAAACGGGAGGCCGCCTCAATGGCTAAGGCAGTCGCGAAAAAGACGGCTTCGGCCGCATCGCCGGCGGCCGAGCGCCGTCCGGCGCTGGCCGGGCGCGCTATCTCCGCCGCCGGCGTCAAGGTAGAGGTGCTGCCGCCGGCCGAACGGATCTCGCTGCGCGCTCCGGAGGCGTCGCTTGCCGCCTTGTCGAAGGCGCTCGGCGTGACCATGCCGAAAAAGCCGAAGACGTCCGTGTCGAAAGGCGGGCGCACCGCGCTGTGGCTTGGGCCGGATGAATGGATGATCATCGACGAGGCCGGCAAAGACCCGCTCGCCGATTGTGCAAAGATTTCCGCCTTGCATTCCGCTGTCGGCATCTCGCATCGCAACGTTGCGATATCGGTCGCCGGTCCGGCCGCGGCCGCGGCAATCAATTCGGGCTGCCCGCAGGATCTGTCGCTCGAAGCCTTCCCGGTGGGTGCCGCCTCGCGTACCATTCTCGGCAAGGCCGAGATTATTCTGCTGCGCACGGCGCAAGACGCTTTCCGGGTCGAGTGCTGGCGTTCCTTCTCGGATTATGTCTTTACTTTCCTCTCCGAGGGAGCACGCGACGCGGCGGCCTGATCCCGGAACGTTTGCCGCCCGCGCCCGTTTGCGGCAACAGGTCGAGGGAGAATGCCGATGCCATCGAAGTCCACGCCGAAGTCGCCCGGGAAAAGCTCGGCCGTGCGCTCCCTGGAGCATGAGCGGCATCACGGCGCCGACGCCGAAGAGGAACTCGAGGAAGGCCTCGAGGATACGTTCCCGGCCAGCGATCCTGTGTCGATCACGGGGACGGCTATCCCCGGCGCCCCCGCAAGGCCGGGCAAAGCCAAGACCGTTCCCGGACGCAAACCGCGCTGATTTCCCCAGCTTCGGTTGAGGAGCCATCTTTCCAAGACGGCGCCAAGTGGGATATTCAAAGCGCTTTGGGAGATCGTAAAATGCCGGTAAAAGCCGCCGTCTGGGGCGAGAATGTCCATGAGCAGACCAATGCCGCCGTGCGCGGCCTTTATCCATTGGGCATGCATGGGACCATCGCAGCCGCGCTCAACCAGGATAAGGGCATCGAGGCGACCACCGCCACCTTGCAGGAGCCGGAGCACGGCTTGAGCGAAAGCCGGCTGGCTGCCACCGATGTCCTGCTCTGGTGGGGCCATGCCGCCCATGGCGAGGTCAAGGACGAGATCGTCGAGCGCGTGCAGAAACGGGTCTGGGAAGGCATGGGTCTGATCGTGCTCCATTCCGGACACTATTCGAAGATCTTCAAGCGGCTGATGGGCACGCCTTGTTCGCTGAAATGGCGCGAAGCGGGCGAGCGCGAGCGCGTCTGGGCCATCAACCGCAGCCATCCGATCGCGCAAGGCATCGGCGAGTGCCTGGAGATCGGCGAGACGGAGATGTATGGCGAGCCCTTCGCGGTGCCGGAGCCGCTGGAGACGGTGTTCGTCTCCTGGTACGAAGGCGGCGAAGTCTTCCGGTCGGGGCTGACCTATCAGCGCGGCGCCGGACGGATCTTCTATTTCTCGCCCGGCCACGAGACCTACCCGATCTACCACAATGAAGGCGTGCAGCAGGTGCTGCGCAACGCCGTGCATTGGGCGCACAATCCCGCACCCGCATGGTCCGGCATCATCAATGCGCCGAACGTGCCGACAGACCAGGCCAAGGAGAAGATCGTCCAGAAGGGCCTGCGCCTGCATGCCGACGGCGACAAGGGCCTGAGTTAGGCGTGAGTTGAAGATGCACCGCCTCCTTCTGCTCGGCACCGGTGGCATTGCCGGACATCACGTCGAGGAGTTCGCCAGGATTCCAGGATGCACAATCGTCGCCTGCGTCGACCAGGTGCCGGGCCGCGGTGCGATGTTCGCCGCCGCCAACAAGATCAGCCAGTCTTTCGAGAGCCTGGAAGCGGCGATCGGCTGGGGTGCGTTCGATGCGGCCATCAATGCGACGCCGGATGGCGTGCACAAGGCCACGACGCTGGCGCTGCTTGCCCAGGGGAAACACGTCTTTTGCGAAAAGCCGCTGGCGCCGAACCATGCCGACGCGCTTGCAATGACGGAAGCGGCCGAGGCGGCCGGGGTCGTCAACATGGTCAACCTGACCTACCGCAACTCGGCGGCGATCGAGGAAGCGCGACGCATGGTGCAGGCCGGCGAGATCGGCGCATTGCGCCATGTCGAGGCGAGCTACAAACAGAGCTGGCTGGTCAGCAAGTCATGGGGCGACTGGCGCATCGAAGACAAATGGCTGTGGCGCCTGTCCAACCGGCACGGCTCGACGGGCGTGCTCGGCGATGTCGGTATCCACATTCTGGATTTCGCAAGCTATGGCGCCGACCAGGACATCGCCACCCTGCACGCCGACCTGGTGACGTTTCCCAAGGCCGAAGGCGATCGGATCGGCGATTATGTGCTTGATGCCAACGACAGTGTCGCAATGACGGCGCGGTTCAAATGCGGGGCGCTCGCGACGATCGTCGCCAGCCGCTACATGACCGGCCACGCCAACGACCTGTCGCTGGCCATGCATGGCACCAAGGGCGCCATCAAGGTCAAAACAGACGGCAAGGTTTCGCGCCTGTCGGCCTGCCTGGGCGAGGACATCGACCAGCAACGTTGGCGGACACTGGCGCTGCCGGATGTGAAGCGCAACGCGCTGCGTTTCGCCGAAGCGCTCGATAGGGGAAGGAACGGCGATCCATCCTTCCGTCGCGCCGCCGACATGCAGAGGCTGATCGACGCGGCCTTCGAGAGTTCGTCGTCCAGACTGCCGGTCACGATCGCCTGAATCACATCTGGCCGGCTGCACCAGCCAGGCGTGTGTTGCCGCTATCAGAACGCGCTCGGCACGATCCAGGGATTGATGCTGATGCCGAGGCGCGGGCCCTTGCCTTCAGCGGTGGTTTCCGTGACGCCCTTTTTCTCGAGCGAGCCGGTCGATGCGCAATCGAGCTTCACATTGGCCTTGGTGTCGACGCAGGTCGCGGCGGGCACGTGCTTGACCGGGTGTGTCGTGTTGGCGGCGAGGGCCGAGCCCGAAAGTGCCAGCACGGCAGCGAGGGTGAGGAGGGTCTTTTTCATTGTCCGTCTCCGGGTTCGATGGGTGAATTTGTTCTCGTACGTGTACGGTATTCCGTACAAATACGCCCACCGATCGCGGAGTTCAAGCCAGAATCGTACACGTACGGAAATTTTTGTTAACCAAGAAAATCCGCCCCGCTTGGCACGTTAAACGCGGAGCGTCGATGAAGCGTGGATACGCAAGGAGATATCGTTCAGCAGTTGACCGGTGTCTCGGTCAGCGGGGGCACGTTCTGCGTGCTGAGCGTGGCAAGGGTGAAATCGCACATCCGTTTCACGAAAGCCTGCGGATCACCGAAGGGGTAGAAGGGGAAGGTGATCAGCAGCGAGATGGTGCCGTGGCCGACCGCCCACAGCATGGTAGCAATGGCGCGCGGATCACCCTGCAACTTCCCCGCGGCGACGCAGGCCTCGACCCTGCTGATCAGCACCTTCATCGCCGGGTTGCTTTCTTCCATGTCCTCGTAGCTCCGGCCTGCCGGCAGCTTGGTCTTTTCGGTCATGAAGACGGTGCGGTATTCATTGGGATTGCCAAGCCCGAATGCGGCGTATTCCGTCATCACCGCTTGCAGCGCCTCGATCGGATCGTCGGCAGGATGCTCCTCGATGCGTCGGGCAAGCGTCTCGAACGCATCCTCAGCCAGCGCGAACAATATGTCCTGCTTGTCGGCGAAATAGGAATAGACCGACATCGGCGCGTAGCCGACACGCTTGGCCAGCTTGCGGATGGTCAGGCCCTCATAGCCTTCCTCCTGCACGAGCTTGTGCGCGGCCTCCACAAGTTCGGAACGCTGTTCGGCCTTTTGTTTCTCGCGGCGTGTTTGGGCGCTCACCGGCAATATCGCCTGCCTCTGCTGGTTGGGGGCCAACTGAATTATATACGCTGTACGGAAACGGACAAGGGCGTCGCTGGTTCCCAAGCGGCAGGCGTCAGATGGCGCCGACGCCGCCGTCGACAGCCAATGTGTGGCCGGTCATGAAGGAGTTGGCGGGGTCGGCGGCGAACAGGATCACCGGGGTGATCTCATCCACTTCGGCCACCCTCCTCATCGGCACGCCGCGCGTCAGTTCGGCCAAGGCGTCAGCTTCCGGAGCGCCGGAGACGCGCACGAAACTGTCGACCATCGCCGTTCTCGTGTGCGCCGGACAGACCGCGTTGATGCGCAGGCCCTTGCTGGCGTATTCAATTGCCGCCGACCGGGTCAGCCCAACCACGCCGTGCTTGGCGGCGGCATAGATCGAAAGCTTCGGCGCGCCACCCAGTCCGGCGGCGGAGGCGATGTTGACGATGGCGCCGCCCTTGCCGTCCGCCTTGAACTGCCGCTCCATCTGCGGGATCTGGTGCTTCATGGCATAGAAGACGCCGAGCAGATCGATTTCGATCACCCGGCGCGCCTCCTCCGAGGCGACCTGCGGCAAACGCACGAAACTCTGCAGGATGCCGGCATTGTTGACCGCGACATCCAGCCGGCCGAATCTTTCGACCGCCAGAGCCACCAGCGCCCGCGATAGCGCCTCGTCGGCGATGTTGCCGGCCAGGACCGCCGTCTCGGCATCGAGCGTTTCGGCAAAGCTCCTCAAGATTGGTTCATCGAGGTCGGAGAGGACCAGCCGCGCGCTCTCGGCGGCAAAAGCTTTGGCGGCGCCGCGGCCAAGCCCGCCCGCGGCACCCGTGATCAACACCGTCTTTCCGTCGAAGCGGCCCATCGATCACTCCTCGTCGATCAGTTTCAGTCGATCAGTTTCGCGGCGAGATGCGAAAGCAGTTTCACCGCCTCGCCATAGGTCCTGGCCTTTTCCGGGTTCGAGGCATTGCCGTCCAGCGCGCGCTTGTAGACGCCCTGGCAGATCGCGGCCAGCCGGAAGAAGGAGAAGGCGAGGAAGAACGTCCAGTGGCCGATGCCGGTGAGCCCGCGCCGCCGGCAATAGGTGGCGACATAGTCCTCTTCCGAAGGCAGTCCGAGCGCGGCGCGGTCGATACCGCCCAGGCCGCGAAAGCCCGAGCTATGCGGCAGGCGCCATTGCATGCACTGGTAGGCGATATCGGCAAATGGATGGCCTGATGTGGACAGTTCCCAGTCGAGCACCGCCATCACCTTCGGCCGGTCCGGCGCGAATATCAGGTTGTCCAGCCGATAGTCGCCATGCACCAGCGAGACACGGCCATCGTCGGCGGGCATGTGCGTCTCCAGCCAGTCGATCAGCCGGTCCATGTCGGCAATGGCACCGGTCTCCGAGGCGCGGTACTGGCTGGTCCAGCGCGCCAGCTGGCGCTCGAAATAATTGCCCGGCCGGCCGAAGTCGCCGAGACCCACGGCCTCGATATCGACGTCGTGCAGGGCGGCAAGCGTGGCGTTCATGGCATCGTAAATGGCCGCGCGCTCGCCATTGTCGCGCGCTTCCGGCAGTGCCGGATTCCAGAAGATGCGGCCGTCGATGAAATCCATGATGTAGAACATGCGGCCGATCGGCGAGTTCTCGGCCGAGAGATGCAGCATCCGCGGCACCGGCACGGCGGTGCCCGAAAGGGCGCTCATTACCCTGAATTCACGGTCGACCTGATGTGCGGATTTCAGCAACTGCCCCGGCGGCTTGGCGCGCAGCACGTAGCGGCCGCTGGCCGCCGTCAGCAGATAGGTCGGGTTGGATTGGCCGGATTTGAATTTTTCGACGGAGGAAAGTCCGGCAAAACCGGGGATCCGCGCCTCGAGATAGGGCGAAAGCGCTGCCTGGTCGAGCGCGTTCGGGTCGCTCATGCGGTCTCTGGCTGGCGTTCGATCAGGGTCAGCGTCAGCCAGCGGGCGGTGAGCGCCGGTTTCTTCGAGCCCTCGATCTCGATCGTCACGTCATGGGCCGTCTGCACCCAGCCCGAGGGTCTGACCTTGACGTCGGCCAGCACGAAACGGGTGCGGATGCGCGCGCCGGTCTTCACCGGCGCCAGGAAGCGCAGCGAATCGAAGCCGTGGTTGACGCCCATCTTGCCGTTTTCCAGCGGCGGCATGGTCTCGAAGGTCATTGCCGACAACAGCGACAGCGACAGGAAGCCATGCGCGATGGTGCCGCCGAACGGCGTCTCGCGTTTGGCCCGCTCGGGATCGCAATGGATGAACTGGTGGTCGTCGGTAGCGTCTGCGAACTGGTCGATCATGCGCTGCGTGACCACCCGCCATGGCGAGACGCCCACCTCCTTGCCGACGCTGGCCAGAAGCACATCGAGACTGATCGGTTCCACGCGGATGTCCTCCAGTTTCATCCCCGGCTTCCCCGGCCGGACATGTCATTCCTTGAACAGGGTCAGCCCATGCTGCACCGACTGTCCACCGTCAATCGGCAGGATGGCGCCGGTGACATAGCTGCCTGCACGGCTGCACAAATAGAGCGTTGCGCCGGCAATGTCATCCGGGGCGCCGATACGGCCGATCGGAACGTGGCTGCCGACATGCCTGGCCTGTTCCTCAGTGGCGGTGGCAAACGCCGTCATCCGGCTCTGGAAGGGCCCAGGGGCAAAGGCGTTGACGGTGATGCGGCGGCCGGCGAATTCCAGCGCCAGGGTGCGCGTCAGGTGATGAACGGCCGCTTTGGAGGCGGTGTAGGAGTAGGCGTCGTCGGCCAGCGGCTGCGTGCCCATCACGGAGCCCAGATTGATCACCCGGGCCGGATCCTCGTCGCTGGCGGCGGCTTCGAGCAGCGGCAGCAGTTCGCGGGTCAGGTGGAAGACGGCGGTGACGTTGACGCCGAACACCTTGGCCCAGGCATGATAGGGGAAGCTCTCCAGCGGCGCTCCCCAGGACACGCCGGCATTGTTGACCAGGATATGCAGCCGTTCGGCCCGCGTCTTGACCTCGCCGACCAAGGCGGCAATGCCGGCCTCGCTGGAAACGTCTCCGGCAAAGCCTTCCGCCCGGCCCGGCGCGCCAAACCCGTTCAATTCCTCGGCGACCTTGATGCAGTCCTCGCCCTTGCGCGAGGCGATCATCACCGTTGCGCCGGCCTTGACGAGGCCCGTCGCCGCCATGCGGCCGATGCCGGTCGCCGCGCCCGTGACCAGCGCGGTCTTGCCGGCCACCGAAAAAAGATCGTCGAGATAGCTCATCGAACTCCTGCGCCTTTCATCGGCGGATCGGGGAAAGCGTTCGCGTTGACAAGGCTATCCGAAGTACGGTCATCCTTGCCACTGACAAAATGCCCGGCCTGAATGAAGGGTTAGCGACCGATGACGGAGATGAATCTCGGCATGACGGAGCGGCTGAGGCCGATCCACGCGCGCGTCGCGGCCATGGTGCGCGACGAGATCATGCCGCTCGACAAGGAATTCCTCGGTGAAGTCGGCAAGGCGGGCGACCGCTGGACATACACGCGGCGCCAGACCGAGATCCTCGAAGGGCTGAAGACGACCGCAAGAGAGCGCGGCCTTTGGAATTTCTGGCTGACCGGCTCGGAACGCGGCTACGGTCTTTCCACCGTCGAATACGCCTATCTGGCCGAGGAGATGGGCAAGGCGCATCTCGGTGCCGAGACCTTCAACTGCTCGGCGCCCGACACCGGCAACATGGAGGTGCTGGAGCGCTACGGCTCGGCGGAGCACAAGAAGGCTTGGCTGGAGCCGCTTCTCGACGGAAAGATCCGCTCGGCCTATCTGATGACCGAGCCGGACGTAGCCTCGTCGGATGCCACCAACATTTCGATGCGCTGCGAACGGCGCGGCGACGGCTATGTGCTGAACGGCGAGAAATGGTGGGCCTCTGGTGCCGGCGATCCCCGCTGCGCCATCTATATCGTCATGGTGAAGACCTCCGATGGAGAGCCGAAGCACAGGCGGCATTCGATGATCCTCGTGCCGGCGGACACCAAGGGTGTCAACAAGCTGCGCCCGATGCAGGTCTATGGCGACGACGACGCGCCGCACGGCCACATGCATCTTCGCTTCGACAATGTGCTGGTGCCGGCGTCGAACCTGATCCTCGGCGAGGGCAGGGGTTTCGAGATCGCGCAAGGCCGCCTCGGCCCCGGCCGCATCCATCACTGCATGCGGGCCATCGGCCAGGCCGAGATGGCGCTGGAGCTGCTGTGCCAGCGTTCGGTCCGCCGGGAAGCGTTCGGCCAGCCATTGGCGAAACTCGGCGCCAATTTCGACATCATCGCCGAATGCCGCATGGAGATCGAGATGGCCCGCCTGCTCTGCCTCAAGGCGGCGTGGATGATCGACCAGGGCGACGCGCGCGCCGCCGCGCCCTGGATCAGCCAGATCAAGGTGGTCGCGCCACGCATGGCTCTGAAGGTCACCGACGAGGCGGTGCAGATGTTCGGCGCGCAAGGCATCAGCCAGGACACGCCGCTGGCGCGCTCGTGGACGCATCTCAGAACGCTGCGACTCGCCGATGGGCCGGATGCCGTGCATCGCCGCCAGGTGGCGCGGGCGGAGCTGAAGAAATACACGCAAGAGAAGGTCTGAGATGGCCCGGTCCGAGCGGGGAGACAGCCGATGAGCATCCCGTCCGAAATGAAGGCGCTGCTCCTGGTCGGCGACGGCTACACCAGGACGCCGAGCGGCAGCGCGCTGGAGGCGATGGAGCCCTATCTTGAGCCAGGCAGTATCGCAGTGCCGGCGCCTGGACCGACGCAAGTGCTGATCAAGGTCAGCCTTGCGTCGATCAATCCGTCCGATGTCGCCTTCATCAAGGGCCAATACGGCCAGCCGCGGGTCAAGGGCCGGCCGGCCGGCTTCGAGGGCGTCGGCGTGGTCGTTGCCGGCGGCGACGACGAGCCCTATCCCAAGAGCCTCGTCGGCAAGCGCGTTGCCTTCGCCACCGGGCTCTCCAATTGGGGCTCATGGGCCGACTATGCCATTGCCGAAGCCGCCGCCTGCATTTCGCTCCTCGACACCGTGCGCGACGAGGATGGGGCTGCCATGATCGTCAATCCGCTCACCGCGATCGCCATGTTCGACATCGTCAGCCGAGAAGGCGAAAGGGCCTTCATCCTGACCGCCGGCGCCAGCCAACTCTGCAAGCTGATCATCGGGCTGGCCAGTGAGGAAGGATTCCGGCCTATCGTTACCGTGCGCCGCGACGAGCAGATCGCGCTACTGAAGGAAATCGGCGCCGCCCATGTGCTCAACGAGAAGTCTCCCGATTTCGAAACCTCGCTGCGCGAAGTTATAAAGGCCGAACAGCCGCGCATCTTCCTCGATGCGGTGACCGGGCCACTGGCCTCGGCCATCTTCAACGCCATGCCGAAGCGCTCGCGCTGGATCATCTATGGACGCCTCGATCCCGAAGCCACGATCATCCGCGAACCCGGCCAGCTGATTTTCCAGCACAAGCACATAGAGGGCTTCTGGCTGAGCGAATGGATGCGGCAGCATAAGGATCGCCGCGGTCCTGCGATCCTCGAGGCGCAGAAGCGCTTTTCCGAAGGGCGCTGGACGACCGACGTGACGGCTGTGGTGCCGCTGGCCGAGGCGATGGCACGCGTGCCGGCGGAACTGGCCAGGCCCAATGGCAAGGTGTTCATTCGGCCGTAAGGCAGGGGGTGTGCGGTTGAGCTGCATTCCGGTCCATCGAGAGCACAGCTGCGATAACCTTCGAGGGCCGGGAAGAGGTGGTTTGTTGGCTGCGATCGTTCAATGTCGTCGGCGGCCGCGCCGTTCGATCCCCCTATGCCACCCCGCTTTGTCCGTGATATGCCGCCGCCAATGAACGCTGGGACAGTGCTGGACCGGGCCTGTTCCAGATTGGTGTGGGGTGCTTGATGAGGATTTCCAAGCCGGTTTTCGACCGTCTGGGGCTTAGCCTGTGGATTGGGGCATTCGCGGTCGTGCTTGGGCTTGTCCTGTGGTCGCCCGACGCACGCACCGTATTGCACGCCTACAGATATGGCAGTGTGGAGTTTCTCGCCGGCCGGCCGCTCTACGACCTCGAGTCCGAGATGGGATACCTTTACGCGCCCGCCTTCGCCGCGCTCTATATTCCGTTCTTGAATCTGGGACCGCATCTTGGCGGGCTGGTCTGGCATGCCCTCGGTTTCGCCGTTCTCACCCTTGCCGCGGCGCGGCAGGTGCATAAGCTGGGCGGACAGGAGCAGACCTGGCTGCTTTCCTTCGGCCTCTTCCTCGCTTTACCGATGACACTGGGCGCCATCCGCAACGGCCAGGCGACAATCCTGCTGACCGGCGCCTGCTGGCTCTTGAGCCTGTCGGCACTGGAAGGAAGGCGTGCGGAGACCTTTTTTTGGGCCTCGCTTGCCATAACGGCCAAGCCGACCGCGATCATCATGCTGCTGTTGGTGGGGGCGTTGCGCCCGCGGCTGATACCGGTGCTGGTGCTCGCGGTGCTGTTCGTGCTCGCCATACCCTACGCTTTCGCTCCCGCCGGCTACCTGAACGAGCAGTATGGCGATTTTGCCCGCATGCTGACGTCGATGGCCGTCGACAAGACCAGCCATTTTGTTCCTACCGATTTCACCGCGCCCTTTATCGAGATGGGGCTGCCCGTTCCGGACTCGGCTGCCACGGCGGTGCGCGTCGTGATCGGCCTGCTGACGCTCTCGATCGTGCTCTGGTTCGACCGCAAGCTCGAACAAGGAGCGGCCGGACTCGCGATCTTCCTGGCGGCCGCCTTCTACATGTGCGTCTTCAACCCGCGCGTCGAGCCCAACACCTATGCGATGATCGCGGTTCCCGCCGGCCTTGCCATTGCCCTGTTGTGGCGCGAAGAAAAAGGTGGCGTCCTGGCCTGCGTGCTGTCCATGACTTTATTCCTGACAGGTTTGACCGGTGTCGAGCGCCACATGCATGACTTTCTCTATCCCTGGTTTCGGCCGATCACGGTCACTTTCATCGCCTGCTTCCTGATATGGTGGTTCTGGGCCAAGGCGCGACAAAAATTGGTGAATGTGGAGCCTGTCGCCCATGGCTGAGATGCGCCCGAGACTCGACATCGTGGCGCCGTTCTTCAACGAGGCGCAATCGGCGACGGCTTTCGCGGCATTGCTCGACGCGCTCGAGGCGGCGGTGTCGAGCCGCTTCGGCATGCAGGTCCACAAGATCCTGGTCGACGACGGCAGCCGGGACGATAGCGCCGGGCGGTTTTCGCAGGCACTTTCGGGATCCTGGGAAATCGTGCGCCTCAGCCGCAATTTCGGCAAGGAGGTCGCCGTGCTCGCCGGCCTCGACCACTCGCGGGGCGACATGGTGCTTGTCATGGACGCGGATCTGCAGCACTCCCTGGAGACCAGCCTGAAGATGATCGTCGAGCTGGCTGAGAATCCGGACGTCGACGTCGTCTACGCGCAGAACGACCGGCGCGGGGCAAGCTGGCGGCGCAGCCAGTTGGCGAAACTGTTCTACAGTCTGATCAACAGCAGCCAGCGGTTTGATATACCCGAGAATGCAGGCGATTTTCGTGTCATGCGCGGCACCGTGGCGCGCGCATTGACCAGCCTGCGCGACAAAAGGCGCTTCAACAAGGGCCTGTTCGCCTGGGCCGGCTTCCGCCAGAAGGCCATATCCTATTCGCCGGAAAACCGCGCCAGCGGCAAGTCGAAATGGAGCCGGCTCAACCTGATCGCCTTTTCGTTAGAGGGGTTTACGTCCTTTTCGGTGATTCCGCTGCGCCTGATCAGCCTCAGCGGACTGCTTGCGGCGTTTGCCGGCGCGGTCTACGGCGCGAAAGTGCTCTTCGAGGTGCTGTTCTACGGCATTGCCGTTCCAGGCTATCCGAGCCTGCTGGTCGCCGTGGTGCTGCTCGGCGGCCTCAACCTGACACTTCTCGGGCTGATCGGTGAATATGTCTGGGTCACCCTCAGCGAAAGCAAGGATCGCCCGGTCTACATCGTGCGCGATATCGTGCGCAGCGATGTTCCCGCCAGGTCGGCGCCGGGCGTTTCCGGGGCATGATGCGCGGCATCCGCCTGATCGCCGACGATTACGGCCTGGCGCCCGGCGTCTCGGCGGCGATCCTCGACCTGCTCGATCGCGGGCGGCTAACGGGCACCGGTTGCATGACCGGTTTCGCGGAATGGCCGGGGGAGGCGGAACGCATCAAGCCGCTGTGCGGCCGGGTCGCCGTCGGCCTGCATCTGACCTTGACGGACCAGCCGGCCGTGACCGGCCCGTCGAGCCTGGCGCCGGAAGGCCGGCTGCCGCCGCTCCGCTCGCTGGCATTGCCGATCCTGCGCGGCAGCATCGAGACCTGCGACGTCCATGCCGAGCTCGACGCCCAATTTGGCCGCTTCGTCGAGGCGCTCGGACACCGGCCCGATTTCATCGACGGCCACCAGCATGTGCATTTCCTGCCTGTCGTGCGCAAATGGCTGCGGGGGCGTTTCGCCGGAGATGCCGGCAGACCGTGGCTGCGCGGCGCGCCGGCACTGGCCGGCAGCGGCGCGGCGGCATCGAAAATCGCGGCGATCGCCGCCCTGGCAACTGGTTTCAACCGATCCATGCGGCGCGCCGGCTTCACCGTGAGGGCGCCGCTCGCCGGCATCTATGACTGGCGGCAGCCGGAAAAGTTCGCGCCCGCCCTGCAAACCGCCGTTGAAAGCCTGCCGGAAGAGGGACTGTTCATGTGCCATCCCGGGCATGTCGACGAGACGTTGCGTGCACGCGACCCGATGCAAGATGTGCGCGAAGTCGAATTCGCGGTTCTCGCCTCCGATCATTTCGGCGCAAACCTGGCTCGCGCGCGTGTCGGCATCATGGACGGCACAGCATGAGTGCCGATCAGTCCCGGCGTTCGACCGGCAACAAGATTATCCGCTTCGCCATTGTCGGCCTGGTGAACACGGCCATCGACCTTGCCGGTTTCTTTCTGCTGCTCAAGCTGCACGTGCCGCCGCTGCCCGCCAACGTTGCGTCCTGGTTCATTGCCGTCACCTTCTCCTTCGCGGCCAACGGCTTCTGGTCGTTCGAGCGCGATCCGACCATCCGGCTGCATCATGCCTTTCTTCGCTTCGCCTCGCTCGGCGCGCTGATTTCGCTTGGTGTCTCCAGCCTTGCGATCGCGCTGTTCGCCGGCGTCGTCGGCGTGTGGCCGGCAAAGATCGGCGGGGTGGTTGTGGCGGCGGTGCTGAATTTCCTCGCCGCGCGCTGGTCGATCGAGGGCCGTCTCTTGAAATAGCAGGCTGTTTCCCCACGAAAATTCCGGACCCGCTACACGGTCTCCTGGAATTTCCCTATTCAGCCGGCTCCACATCGGTGTAGGCGGCTTCCTCGAGTTCGCGCTTCAGCCGCGCCTCCTCGTGGGTCTTCGGCGTGACGAAGCGGCCGAGCAAGAGATAGGCGACGGGGGTCAGGAACAGCGTCGAGACGGTGGCCAGCCCCAGTCCGCCGACGATCACCCAGCCGAGCGCGATACGGGCCTCGGCGCCGGCGCCCGCCGCCAGCACCAGCGGCACGCCGCCGAGCACGGTGCAGATCATTGTCATCATCACCGGGCGCAAGCGAATGGTCGAGGCCTGTTCGATCGCCTCGCGCACGCCCAGTCCGCGATCGCGCAGCTGGTTTGCGAATTCGACGATCAGGATGCCGTTCTTGGCCATGACGCCGACCAGCAGCACCAGGCCTATCTGGCTGTAGGCGTTGAGGCTGGTGCCCGAGAGCAGAAGCGCGAAGATGGCGCAGGCGAGGCCGAGCGGCACTGTCGCCATGATGATGATGGCGCTGACGAAGCTCTCGAATTGCGCGGCAAGCACCAGCAGGATGATGACCAGGGCAAAACCGAAGATGGTGACCATGGCGCTGTTTGTCTCACCCAGCGTCGCCGCCTCGGCCAATGGCACGATGCGGCTGCCCGGCGGCAGAAGCGGCGTTGCGATCTCCTCGGCGCGCGTAAGGGCCGAGCCGAGGGCGAAATCGCCGCCGAGGTTGGACGTGATCGCCACCGACGGCTGCTGCTGCTCGCGCGACAGCGAGGGCGGCACGGCACGCTCGGTCAGCGTGGCTATGGTCGACATCGGCACGAAACGGCCGTCAGCCGTCTTCAGGAAGACGTTCTCCAGGTCGGTCGGATCGTTGATCGGGTTGGTGGTCGAAACCAGCTTCACCCCGTAGCTGCGGTCGGCGATGTAGACATCGACGACGTCGTTGCCGTCGAGCATGGCCTGCATGGTGTTGGCCAGCCCGGTGATGTCGATGCCGAGATCGGAGGCGCGCTCGCGGTCGATGGCGACGGAGAGCTGCGGTTGCGTCGGGTCGATGGAAAGACGGGGTGTCTGGAAACGCGGATCCTTCTGCATCTCGGCGATGATCTTGACGGCCGCGTCGCCGAGCGCCTTGCGGTCGTTGCCGACCAGCGCGAACTGCAGGCCGTTGCCGGCGCCACGGATGCCGAGGCTGTTGGGCTGCACCGGGAAGATACGCACACTGGGCACTTGGCGGGTGAGTTGGCTGATCTCGGCCATGATCTCCTGCTGGCTGCGGCTGCGCTCGTCCCAGGGCGCCAGCGTCATCACCATGAAGCCTGAATTATAGGCGCCGTTCTGGCCGGCGCTCTCGAAAGTGCTGACGATTTCGCCGGAATCACGCAGCGGCTGGATCAGTTTTTCGATCTTCTGCATCTGCTGCGTCGTGTAGTCGAGGCTGACGCCTTGCGGGGCGCTGATGCGAAGCAGCACGACCGCGCGATCCTCGGTCGGCGTCAATTCCTGGCGGATGGTGCCGAACAGCGCGAATGCGGTGCCGGCGAACAGCAGCGCCACCAGCACCACGATCCACGGCGCGTCGAGGCAGACATGCAGGCTGCGCCGGTAGGCCGCGTTCAGCGCGCCGCCGATGCGTGCGCCGACGCCGTTGCCGCCCTCGTGGTGGAGGGCAGCAGTGGACAGCATGCGCGAGGCAAGCATGGGGCAAAGCGTCAGCGCGACCACGCAGGACAACAGCACCGACATGGCGAGCACGAAGCCGAATTCGCGGAACAGGCCGCCGGTCTGGCCCGGCAGGAAGGAGATCGGCACGAAGACGGCAACCAGCGTCAGGGTGGTGGCGATGACGGCGAAGAACACCTCCTGTGCGCCGAGCACGGCGGCGGCACGCGGCCCCATGCCTTGATTGCGCCGCCGCACGATGTTTTCCAAAACGACGATCGCGTCATCGACGACAAGCCCCGTCGCCAGCACCAGGGCCAGCAGCGTCAGGATGTTGATCGAGAAACCAGCGAGATAGATCGCCGCAATGGTGCCGATCATGGCGACGGGCATCGACAGGCCCGGAATGAGCGTGGCGCGCCAGTCGAGAAGAAAGGCATAGATGACGACCAGAACGATGGAGACGGAAAGCGCGAGCGCGATCTCCACCTCGTGCACGGCGCCGTTGACGAACACCGCGTCGTCGCTGGTGACCTTGATCGACATGCCTCGCGGCAGGTTTGCCTGCAATTTCTCGACGGCGGCCTTGACGCCGGTGGAGATATCCAGCGTGTTCGATTCCGCCTGGCGGATGATGCCGATGCCGATGCCGGTCTTGCCGTCCGAACGCAACGTGGTCTGGCCGATGTCGGGGCCGAGCGTGACGGTAGCGACATCGCGGATGCGCGTCGTGCCGCCAATGATGATGTTCTCGAATTCTTCCGGCGTCGTCACATCGGCCGTGGTGCGAACGATCAGGTCCTGATTGGTCGTGGTGATCGAGCCGGCGGGTGAATCGAAGGCGACCGAGGCAAGGGCGGTCCTGAGGTCGGCGACGGTGAAGCCCAGGCTGGCGAGCTTGTTCTGGTCGACGTCGATGCGGAAGATCTTGTCGCGGTCGCCATAGACCTGGACGTCCGCGACGCCTGGAACGGCAGCCAGTTCGTCCTCGATCTGGTCCTGGACCACAACGGTCATGTCCTGTACCGACATGGTGTCGGAGGTGACGGCCAGGCGCATCACGGGGTCGGAGTTGGCGTCGGCCTTGACGATGCGCGGCGGATCGGCCGTCTCCGGCATCTGGTTGGCGACGCGGCCGACGGCATCCCGCACATCCGAGGCCCCGACATTGAGATCGACGCCGTCGTTGAATTCGATGGTGACGCGGCTCGAGCCGAAGGAGGAGGTCGAGGAGATCGACTTGACGCCGGAAACGCGGGCAACAGCTCCCTCGATGGTATCGGTCAGTTCGCGATCGACCGTTTCGGCCGCCGCGCCTTCGAAAGTCGTGGAAACGGTGACGACGGCGCGGTCGACGTCAGGCAGTTCGCGGATCTCGACGCCATAGAAGGCGGCGACGCCGGCGACCGCGATGAGGACATTCAGCACCAAGGCCATGACCGGCCTACGGATGAACAGGGCGGTAAAGCCGGTCTCGCTGGCGGGGTTGACGGCTCCGGTCATGAGCCTTCGGCCGCGTTCGCGGCGCGCTGCTCTCCGCGAGCGATGCGGACTTCGCCTCCCTCGCTGACGCTCTGGGTGCCTTCGGTCACCACCATGTCGCCACTGTCCAGTTCCGCGTCGATCAACACGGTTTCGGTGTTGCGCTGGATGATGCGCACCGGCACCCGCTTGGCCTTGCCGTTCTCGACCGCCCAGACGTAAGCGCCCTCCGAGCCCCACAGGATCGCCAGCGGGCTGACGGCGGGATAGGTCTCGCCGGGGAACTTCATGGTGATGGCGAACGACATGCCGGCGCGCAGCGAATCGGCCGGGTTGGCGATCGTCGCCTTGACCAGAAGCGTACGGCTGTTCTCGTCGATGTGGTTGTCAATGGCCGAAACCGTGCCGGTATAGCTGTTGCCGGGGTTGGCGATCGGCGTCGCCGACAATTGCGCGCCGATCTTGACGGCGGCCGCGAAGCGTTCCGGCACCAGGAAATCGACAAGGATCGAGGAACGGTCGTCGAGCGTGGCGATCGCCGACTGGTTGGTCACATAATTGCCGGCGGAGATCGGCAGGATGCCGACCGTGCCGGAGATCGGGGCGAGAACAGACCGGCGGTGCAGGGCGAGTTCCGCATCCTGTAGCGCCAGCTTGGCACCGGCCAGCACCACTTCGGCATCGGCGACGGCGACCGGTGTCGCCGCATTGGAGGCGCGCAGCGACCTGACCCGGTCGAGCTTGGCCTGTGCGTCCTGAAGCGCGAGCCGGGCACGGTCCTGGGCGATCACTTCGGTCTCGGAATCAAGAGTCGCGATGACCTGTCCCTTGTCGACATGGGTGCCGGATGAAACCAGCAATTCGGCGAGACGGCCGGAGGAGTAGGGATTGACCGTTACCGACGCATTGGCGCGGCCGGTGCCTATGGCCTGGAGCCGATCGTTTATGGTCGCGGAAATAGCGGGCACGACGACGACGTTGACCTGACGGGCTCGCTCGCCGCCAGCGGATTTCGTGCCGGCGCCGGTTTCAGCCGGAGGCCTTGCCGCGTAGGCCCAGTCTATTCCCCAGCGCGCCAGCACGTCCGGCGCGCCCGGGAAAAAGCGCAGCCAGGCGGCAACCGCCACCACCAGCACCACAAGGGCGAAAAGTATCTGTTTCCAGGCGGCCATCGGCACTCCGGTTGGCAAAACAATCCTTCCGTCCACCGGTTTCCCGAAATAAGCAGACGCAGCGGGGCTATTCTAAGGCAAGAAGCAAGCCCCCGATATCGTGCCTTTATGACAATTCTTCAGTGTCCGCGCACATTAAATATGCGTAACGTTGCCGGTGTTCGTGCCGTTTTGATTTTTTAGTTCACTTCGAGCCGGGCTTTCGAGATTACAACGCTGGCTATGCCGCCCCGACGCCAGTTTCGGACCGAAATCGTTCCAGACTTATCCCGGGCTGCATCAACGCAGGCCTTCCATCTCGCGGATGCGCCGGGCGCCGTCGGCCTCGAGTTGCCTTGTGACGGCGCCGATCAGCGTTTCGGCGACGACGAAGAGCGCCGCCGAGGAGTCCCACGCCGAAGGCACGGCGGTTCGCCCGGCGATGACGTGACGGGCGAAGCGGGCGATCGGCGACAGCCACTGGTCGGTGAACAACACGATCTGCACGCCACGCTGATGCGCCTTCTCGGCGAAGCGGATGAGGCTGTCCTGGTAGCGCCTGATGTCGAAAATGACCAGCACGTCGCGCTTGCCCATGTCGATCAGCCTGTCGCGCCACATGCTTTCCTGACCGGCGAGGTGAATGACGTCAGGCTGGATGATGGCAAGGTGGGCGGCCATGTAGCGCGCCAGCGGATCGGTGAAGCGGCCGCCGATCAGGAATGTCTTGCCGCGACGCTCTGCGAGGCGGGACGCGATGTCGGCAAGCTGCTTGTCGGACAGGTGCCGGAACGTCTCGCGCATATTGTCGAGCGTTGCCTCCAGCATCGGCGACGCCGTGCCGCCGGGCAAGGGCGGATTGAGCGTGCGGGTCGCAGGGGACTGCAATTGCGCCGCCAGTTCGTCCTGCAGGCTCGACTGGAACTCCGGATAGTTCTGGAAGCCGAGCCTGGCGACGAAACGCAGGATCGTCGGCGAGGACACGCCGGCCGCGGACGAGAATTCGGCGACAGTCTTCAGACCGATCATCGGATAGCTCGCTATCAGCGTCTGGGCCGCGCGCCGCTCGCCGGCCGGCATTGTGCCGATGCGGTCGGCGATCAATTCGGCAATACTGGAAATCATCTTTCCCATCCATGGCCCGGCCGACGGTGTTTTCCCCAAATCGCATTTGACAAAGCCGGGCAAACTGTATGAAATCATCCATAGGGACGCAATGAGGCAAAATACGTAACATACGATACAGCGCTCCCCGGGGACCGCAGACTATGGAGAAAGCACGGCCCGCCAGCCTTGCATCGCCTGATGCCGTAAGGGTGACCAACCCGGGCGGATCGAGTCCCTTCGTGCTCACCTGCGACCACGCCTCCAATTTCCTGCCCGCCGAATTCGGCACGCTCGGCCTCACCGCCGAGGACCTGTCGCGTCACATCGCCTGGGACCCGGGCGCGCTGCCGGTTGCGCTGCGCATGGCGCAGGCGCTCGATGCGACGCTGGTCGAAACCTGCATTTCGCGTCTCGTCATCGACTGCAACCGGCCGCTTGACGCGCCGGACCTGGTGCCGCCGGTCAGCGAAACCACAGCCATACCGGGCAACACCGGCCTGTCGGAAAAGCAGCGCGCGGCGCGGGTCGCCCTGTCCTGGCAGCCGTTCCATAGCGCCATCGAGCATATTGTCGAAGACAGGCTGGCGCGCGGCCAGGAGACGCGGCTGGTATCGGTGCATTCCTTCACGCCGGTCTACAAAGGCCGAGACCGGCCCTGGCATATCGGCATCATCCACGATGACGACCGCCGGCTGGCGGCGCCGCTGATATCGGCGCTGCGGCACCTTGCCGGCATTACCGTCGGCGTCAACGAACCCTATTCGCCGGCCGACCGCGTCTATTTCACGCTGGAACGCCATGCGCGCCCGCGCGGGCTGCCCTGCGCGATGATCGAAATCCGCAACGATGAAATCTCCGGCGAGACCGGGCAGCGGAAATGGGCGGATTTGCTCACAGGCATCTTTTCGGATCTAGAGCCCGAGGAGACCAGGGGCGCCAGGGAACACGCAGTGGGAAAGTCAGTTCAATCGGCTAGCTGAGAACGCAAGGGGACTAAAAATGGCAGCACCTGGATATACCGAAGTTGACAAGGCGGAGGACGTCAAGGTCCTCCACAGCATGGGCTACGCCCAGGAACTGGAGCGGCGCCTCAGCCGCTTTTCGAATTTCGCCGTTTCCTTCTCCATCATCTGCATCCTGTCGGGCGGCATCAATTCGCTGGCGCAGGCAACGTCGGGCGCCGGCGGCATCGGCATCGGCATCGGCTGGCTGGTCGGCTGCTTCGTCTCGTTGACGTTCGCCGTCGCCATGTCGCAGATCAGCTCGGCCTATCCGACGGCCGGCGGGCTCTATCATTGGGGCTCGATCCTGGGCAACCGCGGCACCGGCTGGGTCACGGCCTGGCTCAACCTGCTCGGCCTGATCACCGTGCTCGGCGCCATCAATGTCGGCACCTGGACGTTCTTCATCGGTGCCTTCGGACCGGCGCTCGGCATCGAAGGCACGCTGACCAACCAGATGATCTTTCTGGTCATCATCACCGGCGCCCAGGCGCTGATCAACCATCTCGGCATCAAGCTGACGGCCAAGCTCACCGACTTCTCGGGCTATCTCATCTTCTTCGGCTCGATCCTGATCGCGGTGGTCTGCCTGCTCTCCGCCGAAACCTGGGATTTCAGCCGGCTGTTTACCTTCCATAACTACTCCGGCGATGCCGGAGGCGGCGTCTGGCCGTCGGTTTCGAATGCCTGGGTGTTCGCGCTTGGCCTCCTGCTGCCGATCTACACCATCACCGGTTACGACGCCTCGGCGCATACGTCCGAGGAGACCATCAAGGCGGCCAGCTCGGTGCCGCGCGCCATGGTCATGTCGGTGATCTGGTCGGCGGTCTTCGGCTATCTGTTCCTGGCCGCCTTCGTGCTGATGATCCCGAACATGGACGATGCCGCCAAGCAAGGCTGGAACGTGTTCTTCTGGGCCTTCGACCAGCGCGTCAGCCCTGGCCTCAAGGAGTTCGTCTATCTCGTCGTGTTCATCGCTCAGCTGCTGTGCGGCCTCGCCACCGTCACCTCAGCCTCGCGCATGATCTTCGCCTTCTCGCGTGACGGCGGCCTGCCGGGTTCGTCGGCACTGGCCAAGGTCAGCCCGACCTACCGCACGCCGGTGGCCGCGATCTGGACGGCATCGATCCTGTCGGTGCTGTTCGTCTGGGGTTCGACGCTGGTTTCGGTCGCCGGCACCTCGGCCTACACCATCGTGGTCTCCTGCACCGTCATCTTCCTGTTCCTGTCCTTCACCGTGCCGATCGTGCTCGGCATGCTGGCCTGGGGCACGCCCAAGTGGGACAAGATGGGACCGTGGAACATGGGGCGCGGCGTGTTCATGCTGTTTGCGGTCCTGTCGATCGTGTCGATGATCCTGATCTTCGTCATCGGCATCCAGCCGCCGAACGACTGGGCGCTCTACATCACCGTCGGCTTCTTCATCCTGACCGCGATCGTCTGGTTTGCCTTCGAGCGCAACCGCTTCCAGGGTCCGCCGCTCGGCGACATCATCGCGGCGCGCCAAGCGGCGATCAAGGCGGCTGAGCAGGCCGTCGGCGAAACCGGCCACTGAGGCCAGCATCTCACAGCCATGGCCGGCGCATCGCCGGCCATGGCTTCGACCCTTCGAAATCGACAAGCCCAAAATGACAAGCACTGGAGCGCCAAAGGAATGGCCGGAAATTTCTCGTTCGATCAGTTGAAGAAAGCGGTTTCCGGCGGGGAGATCGACACGGTGCTGGCCTGCATCGTCGATATGCAGGGACGGCTGGCGGGAAAACGGTTCCTGGCCCAGTACTTCGTGGATTCCGCGCATGACGAGACGCATGGCTGCAACTATCTCCTGGCCGCCGACATCGATATGGAGCCGGTGCCCGGCTATAAGGCGGCAAGCTGGTCGAAGGGCTATGGCGATTTCGTCATGAAGCCCGACCTCGCGACGCTGCGGCGCATTCCGTGGCTGGAAAAGACAGCGCTCGTGATCTGCGACGTGCTCGATCACCACACCCATGACGACCTGCCGCATTCCCCGCGCGCCATCCTGAAGAAGCAGGTCAAGCGGCTGACGGAGCGGGGCTATATCGGCTATTTCGCCTCCGAACTCGAATTCTACCTCTTCAGCGAGACCTACGATTCCGCCCGCAAGAAGCACTGGCAGGGCCTCGACACCGCCTCGCCCTATATCGGCGACTATCAGATCGGCATCACCACCAAGGAAGAAGGCGTCATGCGACGGCTTCGCAACGAGATGGAAGCGGCAGGCATCCCGATCGAGAACTCGAAGGGCGAGTGGGGGCCGGGGCAGGAAGAGATCAATGTGCGCTATGCCGAGGCCCTCGACATGGCCGATCGGCACGTCATCTTGAAGAACGGCGCCAAGGAGATCGCCGAATCCGAAGGCAAGGCGATTTCCTTCATGGCCAAGTACAATTACGGGCTCGCCGGCAATTCCAGCCACATCCACAATTCGCTGTGGAGCGCCGACGGCAAGACGCCGCTTTTCTTCGACAGACAAGCCGACTGGACGCTGTCGAGCCTCGGCCAGCAGTGGGCGGCGGGCCAACTCAAATACGCCAAGGAGTTCACCTGGTTCCTGGCGCCCTACATCAATTCCTATAAGCGCTTCCAGGCCGGAACGTTCGCGCCGACCAAGATCATGTGGAGCGAAGACAATCGCACCGCCGGCTTCCGCCTGTGCGGCGAAGGCACCAAGGGCATCCGCATGGAATGCCGCATCGGCGGCGCCGACTTGAACCCCTATCTCGCCTTCGCGGCGTTGATCGCCGCCGGCCTTGCCGGCATCGACGAGAAGCTGGAGCTGCAAAAGCCCTTCGTCGGCGACGCCTATCAGGCCTCGCGCCTGCCGGAGATCCCGAAGACGCTGCGCGACGCCACCGACACGCTGGCCAAGTCCAAGATGCTGAAACAGGCGCTCGGCGAGGACGTGCTCGAACACTACGTCCACACCGCCAAATGGGAGCAGTTCGAATACGACCGCCGCATTACGGATTGGGAACTGCACAGAGGGTTCGAGCGATACTAGAAAGATAGTAAGTTACTACCCTTACCTTGATCGGAAACGCGGATTAAACTAGATTTATGCGATGACCGAAGGAACCAAATACCATCCGCTTTTCGAGCATCTTCTGTTCTCGGGCCAAGGCCATATGTCCATGAGCTTCGCGGAGATTGAGCAAATAATAGGCGGCCGCTTGCCGCCGTCGGCGCGACAGCGGGAGGAATGGTGGGCGAACAGCCCGAGCGGGCACAGCCAGGCACGCGCCTGGTTGCGCGCAAACTATCGGGCGTCCCATGTCGACCTTGCGAACGAACGCGTGGATTTTAAACTGGAGGGATGGCCCGAGGGCTATCGAAAGCCGAACATGGCTACCATGGACAAGACTCCTCCGGAAATGGCGGAGCCAGCGCAGGCCAGCTACGAACTTCCACGGGAAAATATCGACCATCCGCTTTTCGGCATATGGACAGGCAAGGTTACGCTTTGCCCAGGGCATGATTACACCAGGCCGGCTTTTGAGCCTGATGTGCAGCCGTGACGCATAGGCTGCTGCTCGACACGTGCGCGATCATATGGATAGCGCTGAACGAGCCGATCAGGCCGGAAGCCAAGACTGCGATCAATACCGCCGCGGCTGTTGACGAGAAGATCCGGGTTTCCCCCATATCGGCCTGGGAATTGGGCCTGCTGAGCGCCAACGGCCGATTGGCGGCAGCAAAGTCGCCAACAAGCATTTTTGGGGAAGTGATCGCCACGCCAGGCATCAAGGTAGAGGCTCTTTCGCCGGGCTTATTGATTGAATCGTCCTTCTTGCCCGGATCGCTTCACGGCGATCCGGCAGATAGAATATTGATCGCGACGGCACGGGCGTTCGATCTGACGCTCGTGACGCGCGATCAGTCGATACTGGATTATGCGAGAGCGGGGCATGTTCGCGCCCTTGCCTGCTGACGCTTTGCCTTTCGATATGGAGACATCTTCTTGGAAATCGTGAAACTCAAATCCCCTATCGATGGTT
The DNA here is from genome assembly GCF_006440475.1 of Mesorhizobium sp. B2-6-1. Lineage (NCBI taxonomy): Bacteria > Pseudomonadati > Pseudomonadota > Alphaproteobacteria > Hyphomicrobiales > Phyllobacteriaceae > Mesorhizobium > Mesorhizobium sp. B2-6-1. The sequence continues at coordinate 194,669 of NZ_VFUH01000011.1, read as the reverse complement.
CGGTCTATGCCGAGCGTCCGATCGCCACTGACCAGGCGGTCAATGCCGCTGTCGAGCGCGCCAAAGCGGCGCAGGAGAAGTGGGCCGGGACGCCGATCGTCGAGCGCGGCAAGTACATGCTGGCGATGCTCGAAACGCTGGTCGCCATGACCGACGAAATCGTGCCGGAGATTGCCTGGCAGATGGGGCGTCCGGTGCGCTATGGCGGCGAGTTCGGCGGCGTCAAGGAACGCACCAGCTATATGGTCGAGATCGCCGAGGCGGCGCTGAAATCGGTCCCGGCTTCCAATCCGAAGGACGGGTTCCGCCGCTATGTGAAGAAGGATCCGCTCGGCGTGGTCATGGTGATCGCGCCTTGGAACTACCCTTACCTCACCGCGGTCAACACGATCGTGCCGGCGCTGATGGCCGGCAACACCGTCATCCTCAAACATGCCGCGCAGACGCTGCTGGTCGGCGAGCGTTTCCAGCAGGCTTTCGACAGAGCAGGCCTGCCCAAGGGCGTGTTCCAGAACATCGTGCTGAACCATGTCCAGACAGAAAAATTGCTTGGCGCGGGCAAGATCGACCACGTCAATTTCACCGGCTCGGTCGCCGGCGGCCGCGCCATCGAAAAGGCAGCGGCCGGCACCTTCATGACGCTCGGGTTGGAGCTTGGCGGCAAGGATCCTGCCTATGTGCTGCCCGACGCCAAGATTGACCATGCAGTCGCCAATCTGGTCGATGGCGCCTTCTACAATTCCGGCCAGTGCTGCTGCGGCATCGAGCGCGTCTATGTGCATGAGAAGGTCTATGACGAATTCGTCGAAGCCTTCATCGCCGAGACGAAGAACTATGTCGTCGGCAACCCGCTCGAACAGGCGACGACGATGGGGCCGATGGCGCAGGCGCGTTTCGCCGACCTGATCCGTGAGCAGAAGGCCGAGGCGCTGCGCAAGGGCGCCAAGGCGCATATCAACATGAAGGTGGCTCAAGACAAGGCCGGCTCGCCCTATCTGGCGCCGGAGGTGCTGACCGGCGTCGACCACCAGATGAGCGTCATGCGCGAGGAAAGTTTCGGCCCGATCGTCGGCATCATGAAGGTGCGCAACGACGAGGAGGCGATCGCGCTGATGAACGACAGCCCCTACGGCCTGACCGCCTCGATCTGGACGCGCGACACCGAACATGCGGTGGCGATCGGCGACCGCGTCGAGACCGGCACGGTGTTCATGAACCGCTGCGACTACCTCGACCCGGCGCTGGTCTGGACCGGCGTCAAGGACACCGGCAAGGGGGCCGGCTTGTCCGCCATCGGCTACGACAACCTGACCCGGCCGAAATCCTTCCACCTGCGCGAAGCCATCTGATTTTTTGAAAGACAAACATGTCCAAGCTGATCTCCAAATGGAACTACCCCACCACCGTTCGCTTCGGCGCCGGGCGCATCAAGGAATTGCCCGAGGTGCTCGCCGCCACCGGCATCAAGCGGCCGCTCTTCGTCACCGATCCGGGGCTGGCGAAACTGCCGGTCGTCGCTTCGACGCTGAAAATCCTCGATGACGCAAAAGTGCCCTACGGCGTTTTCTCCGAAGTGAAGCCGAATCCGGTCGATTCCAATCTCACCGCCGGCATCGCGGTGTTCAAGAAGCGCAAGCATGACGGCGTCATTGCCTTCGGCGGCGGCTCGGCGCTCGACCTTGGCAAGCTGATCGCCTTCCAGGCGGGACAGACGCGGCCGGTCTGGGATTTCGAGGACATCGGCGACTGGTGGACACGCGCCAACTCGGACGCGATCGCGCCGATCATAGCGGTGCCGACCACCGCCGGCACCGGCTCCGAAGTCGGCCGCGCCGGCGTCATCACCAATGAGGCGACCCACACCAAGAAGGTCATCTTCCATCCGAAGCTGCTGCCGGCGATCGTCATTGCCGATCCGGAACTGTCGGTCGGCATGCCGGGCTTCATCACCGCCGGCACCGGCATGGACGCGCTGGCCCATTGCCTCGAGGCTTATTGCGCGCCGGGCTACCATCCGATGGCCGACGGCATCGCCGTGGAAGGCATCAGGCTTGTCTTCGAGAACCTGCCAAAGGCCTATGCCAACGGCAGGGATCTGGTCGCCCGCGCCAACATGATGAGCGCCGCGGCGATGGGCGCGGCAGCCTTCCAGAAGGGGCTGGGGGCGATCCATTCGCTGTCGCATCCCATCGGGGCGCTCTACGACACCCATCACGGCATGACCAATGCGGTTTTCATGCCCTATGTGCTCGCCTTCAATCGCGAGGCGATCGAGGACCGCATCGCGCGGCTCGCCGCCTATTGCGGCATAAGAGGCGGCTTCGACGGCTTCGCCAAGGCTGTCATCAAGCTTCGCAAGGAATTGAAGGTGCCGCATGCGCTGCCAAGCCTGATCAAGGGGCTCGACATGGACAAGAAGCGCAAGGCCTTGATCGCCGATATGGCGGTGGTCGATCCGACAGCCGGCGGCAACCCGGTCAAGCTGACCAAGAAAGCAGCGCTGACGCTGCTCGAAAATGCAATCGCCGGGACGGTGTGATACCGCTTTAAGGGTACAATTGATCTGGAAAATCAGGGGCAACCAAGGGGAAAGGGTGAAGTGCAAAGCAAAAAGTAATTAGCCGGAAAATTAAGTGATGGCTAATTGCTACAGTCGATTAAAAGGAGTTAACTTTCGTGCTGCCAGCGGTGGGGTTTCATAAAGCTTTCATCTGGCTGTCACACGAAAACGATACCGCATCGCAGGCGTCCAACGGCGTCAGTTCAACGGAGAGAACACATGTTCAAATTCACGGGGAAAGTGCTTTCCCTTTCGGCCGCGGCGCTGTTTGCGTCGACGGTGATTTCGTCCGCGGCTCCGCTGGACGATCTCGTCAAGGCCGCGAAGACGGAAGGCCAGCTCACCACCATCGCTTTGCCGCATGACTGGTGCGGTTACGGCGACGTCATCGCCGGGTTCAAGGCGAAATATCCGGAAATCACCATCAACGAGCTCAACCCCGACGCCGGCTCGGGCGACGAGGTCGAGGCGATCAAGGCCAACAAGGACAATAAGGGCCCGCAGGCGCCCGACGTCATCGACGTCGGCCTGTCCTTCGGCCCGACCGCCAAGGCCGACGGCCTGCTGATGCCCTACAAGGTGTCGACCTGGGACTCGATCCCCGACAGCGCCAAGGATGCCGACGGCGCCTGGTACGGTGATTACTACGGCGTTCTGGCGATGATGGTGAACAAGGATCTGGTCAAGGAATCGCCGAAGGACTGGGCCGATCTGCTGAAGCCGGAATTCGCCAATTCGGTGGCTCTCGCCGGTGATCCGCGCGCTTCGAACCAGGCCATCCAGGCGGTCTATGCCGCTGGCCTTTCGAGTGGAGCCGCGGCTGGCGAAGCCGCGGGCACCGCCGGCCTCGACTTCTTCAAGAAGCTCAATGCCGCCGGCAACTTCGTACCGGTCATCGGCAAGCCGGCGACACTCGCCCAGGGCCAGACCCCGATCCTGATCAACTGGGACTACAACGCGCTCGCCGGCCGTGACACGCTGAAGGGCAACCCGCCGGTCGACGTCGTCGTGCCGAAGACCGGCGTCGTCGCCGGCGTCTACGTGCAGGCGATCAGCGCCTATGCGCCGCATCCGAACGCAGCCAAGCTCTGGATGGAATACCTCTATTCAGACGAAGGCCAGATCGGCTGGCTCAAGGGCTATTGCCACCCGATCCGCTTCAACGATCTCGCCAAGAACGGCAAGATCCCGGCGGACGTCCTGGCCAAGCTGCCGCCGGCGGAAGCCTATGCTTCGGCGGTGTTCCCGACGCTGGACGAGCAGGGCAAGGCCAAGGAAGCCGTCACCAAGAACTGGGACTCCGTTGTCGGTGCCAACGTCAAGTAACAGTTGAATCCACCGGGCGGCTTCGCGGCCGCCCGGTTCCCCCTCGAAGACGGTAGCCGGCGCATGACCGATCTCTCGCTTTCCAGTCACGATACCGCAGGCAAGACCGCGCCGCCCGCGGAGGCACGCGCGTTGCGATTGCCGACGCAATGGCTAGGCGTCGCTCCGTTCTTCATCTTCGCCATCATGTTCCTGATTTTGCCCACGCTTTATCTGATGCTGGGCGCATTCCAGAATGATGCCGGCGAGTTCACGCTCGAGAACATTGTCGCTCTGGCGCAGCCGTCGATCGTTGCCGCTTACTGGATATCGATCAAGGTAAGCCTGGCCTCGGCGCTGATCGGCGCTTTCGCGGGCCTGGCCATCGCCATCGCCATCGTGCGCGGCGGGCTGCCGGACTGGATACGCTCGGCCACCCTGACTTTTTCCGGCGTCGCCTCCAATTTCGCCGGCGTGCCGCTGGCCTTCGCCTTCCTCGCCACGCTCGGCCGGCTCGGTCTTGCCACGGTGATCCTGAACACCGTGTTCGGCCTCAACATCTATGCCCACGGCTTCAACATCCTGTCCTTCTGGGGCCTGACGCTGACCTATGTCTATTTCCAGATACCGCTGATGGTGGTCATCATCACGCCGGCAATCGATGGCTTGAAGAAGGAATGGGGTGAAGCTGCCGCCACGCTTGGCGCGACCACCGCGCAATATTGGCGCATCGTGGTCATCCCTGTGATCTGGCCGAGTTTTCTCGGCACCGTGATCCTGCTTTTCGCCAACGCCTTCGGGGCGATCGCCACCGCCTATGCGCTGACCGGCTCGTCGCTCAACATCGTGCCGATCCTGCTCTACGCGCAAATCCGCGGCGACGTGCTGCACAATGCCCATCTCGGCTACGCGATCGCCTTCGGCATGATCGTCATCACCGGCCTGGCCAATGTCTTCTACATCTGGTTCCGGACCCGTTCCGAGAGGTGGCTGAAATGAAGTCGGGCAGATTCTGGGCCTGGGTGGTCTTCATCCTCGGCGCGGCCTATTTCTTCATCCCGTTGATCGCGACGGTGGAATTTTCCATGCGCATGCGGCGCGGCGCCTATTCCTTCGACGCCTACCGGATCGTGCTCGGCGACGCGCGTTTCCAGGCGACCTTCCTGTATTCGGTGGTCGCCGCCATCTTCACCATTATTCTGGGTGTGCTGATCGTGGTGCCGGCAGCCTACTGGATCCGATTGCGGCTGCCGCAGCTCAGGCCGATCGTCGAGTTCATCACGCTTTTGCCGTTGGTCATTCCGGCCATCGTCATCGTCTTCGGCTATATCAGGATGTACGGCTCGAATTCACCCTTGCCGTTCCTCGGGTCCGATATGGGAACCAATGCCTTGCTGGTCATCGGCTATGCGACCTTGGCGCTGCCCTATATGTATCGTGCCGTCGATACGGGGCTCAGAACCATCGACGTGCGGACGTTGACGGAAGCGGCCCAGATCCTCGGAGCCGGCTGGGGCACGATCATCACCCGCGTCATCCTTCCCAATGTGCTGATTGCGGTGTTGTCCGGCGCCTTCCTGACATTCGCCATCGTCATCGGCGAGTTCACGATGGCGAGCCTGCTGAACCGGCCGGCTTTCGGCCCCTATTTGCAGAATGTCGGAGCCAACCGCGCCTATGAGCCGGCGGCCCTTGCCATCATCGCCTTCGTCATCACCTGGGGCTGCATGTCGCTGATCCAGATCCTGTCGCGCTTCGCGCCGAAATCGGCTAATCGTCCGAACTGACCCGAAAGAAAAAGCCATGGCCGAGCCATTCCTCTCCATCCAGCATGTGCGAAAATCCTTCGGCGCCACCACCGTTGTCGAGGATTTCAATCTCGACGTCGAACCGGGCGAGTTCGTCTCATTCCTCGGCCCGTCAGGCTGCGGCAAGACGACGGTGCTGCGCATGGTCGCCGGCTTCGAGGAGCCGTCGGCCGGCAAGATCGTCGTCGGCAGCAAGGACATCACCAGGTTGAAGCCGAACCAGCGCAATGTCGGCATGGTGTTCCAGGCCTATGCGCTGTTCCCGAACCTGACCGTGGCGCAGAACATCGGCTTCGGACTGAAAGTCGCCGGCATGTCCAGGGCGGACATCGATGCCCGTGTCGCCGAAATGCTGGGCATCATCAAGCTGCCGCAGATGGCCGACCGCTATCCTTATCAGCTCTCGGGCGGCCAGCAGCAGCGCATCGCGCTGGCCCGCGCCATCGCACCGAAGCCGAAGCTCTTGCTGCTCGACGAGCCGCTGTCGGCGCTTGATGCCAAGGTGCGCGTCTCGCTGCGCGAGGAAATCCGCTCGATCCAGAAGAAGCTCGGCATCACCACCATCTTCGTCACCCATGACCAGGAAGAGGCGCTGTCGATCTCCGACCGCATCGCGGTGATGTATGGCGGCAAGGCCGAGCAGGTCGGCACGCCGTTCGAGATCTACAACCGGCCGGCAACCAAGTTCGTCGCCAATTTCGTCGGCACGCTGAACGTGCTGGAAGGCACCGTCACCGACGCGGCGTCGGGCAAGGTTCGTGTCAACACCGAGGAAGTCTCGCTCAAGGGCAGGCTCAACGGCTCGAAGTCCGGCGATACGCTGTCATTGGCGCTGCGGCCGGAAGCCATTTCGCTCGGCCGCCAGCCCGGTCGCGATTCAAGCCTGTCCGGCGAGATTTCCGAAGTGCACTTTCTCGGCTCGGTGATCCGGGTCCGGGTCGGCATCGGCGGCAACACCGTCTCGCTCGACACGTTCAACAGTTCGACGACGCCACCGCCGGCCGTCGGCGAGAAGGCGGAGATTTCCTTCTCGTCGGGCGACCTGCTGGTGCTGCACTGACGCGGCCGGAGCGCCCTGCCGATCCGGTCACCGGTCCAGTTGCCGGACGATCCTCCCCTGCTGGACAATCAACAGCATCTTGCCGCTTTGCCACTGCCAAGAGCTCTGCTTCGCCGCTACGATGAGCCATGGCGCTATTTGAGCTCACCCTTGTCCTCCTGCTGATCGCCGTTGCGCTGACGGCGCTGTCGCGGCGCCTGCAGGTTCCTTACCCCGCCTTGCTGGCGCTGGCGGGTGCCGGCCTTGGCTTCCTGCCCGGCGCGCCGACGATCGAGATCGATCCGGAACTGGCGCTTGCGCTGTTCATTGCGCCGGTGCTGCTCGACGCGGCCTACGACACATCGCTGCGCGATCTTAACCGCTACAGGCTGCCGCTTGTGCTGTTGGCGCTTGGCGCGGTCGTTTTCACGACCGCCGTCGTGGCCCTGGTCGGCTGGAAAATGGCCGGCCTGCCGATCGCCGCCGCCATAGCCCTCGGCGCCATCGTGGCGCCGCCGGACGCGGTTGCCGCGAGCGCCGTGCTCGGGCAGTTCAAGGTGCCGCACCGCATCACGGCCATCCTTCAGGGCGAAAGCCTGCTCAATGACGCCACCGCGCTTTTGATCTATCGCATCGCGATCACTGCCGCCGCCGGTCCCGTTCTTTTGGGCAGTGCCGTTCCGATGGTCCTGCTGTCGACCATCGGCAGCCTGGCCGCGGGCTATCTGCTCGGCCGCCTGTCCCAGGCGATGCTTGGACGCATCGAAGATGCGGCGAGCGGCACCGTCGTGCAGTTCGCCGGGACGTTCGGCGTCTGGATCCTGGCTGACAGGCTGGGGCTCTCGGCCATCATCACCATCGTCGTCTATGCCATGACTATCGCGCGCACCGCACCGCGGCGCATGTCGGCCAGAAAGCGCGTCAGCTCCTATTCCGTCTGGGAGACGGCGGTGTTCGTGCTCAACGTGCTGGCTTTCGTGCTGATGGGCCTGCAGGCGCGGCTGATCGTCGGTCGCCTGGCCGAGCAGGGACAGTCCGAGGCGTTCCTGTTTGCAGGGACGATCCTGGCCGTCGTCATCGTTTCCCGCCTTGCCTGGGTGCTGGGCTGCGGCGCCGTGATCCGAGGGCTTGCCCGCTTCGGCAATGCGGAGCAGCGGCAAGAGGTGCCGTCGTTTCGCGGCGGGGTGCTGATCGGCTGGTGCGGCATGCGCGGCCTGGTGACGCTGGCGGCTGCCTTCGCATTGCCGGCGAACTTCCCCGGCCGCGATCCGATCGTGCTCACCGCCTTTTGCGTGGTGCTGGGCACGCTTGTCCTGCAAGGCATGAGCCTGAAGCCGTTGCTGCGCCTGCTTCGTCTCGAACCGGACGAGACCATAGACCGCGAGGTCGCGCAGGCCCGTGTCGCCATCATGCAGGCGGCCCTCGACATATTGAGCGGCAAGACCTCGACCGCGGCGGCGGCGGTGCGCGAGCAGTATGCCGCACAGCGCAAGGTCGCCAAGAACCCCGACGACGCCCAGGCAGCAACCGAGTACGACCGGCTGCGGCTCTATGCCATCAAGCGCCAGCGCGACGCGCTGGAAGAACTTCGCCGCAACGGGACGATCGGTGACGAGGCCTATCACCGGCTGGAGGAAGAAATCGACTGGTCGGAGCTGGCGGCTTCCCCGGCGGGACGGTTCCAGCCGCTGACGACCTAGGCGAGGCGAGGGGCTTTTACGTCGTGGCCCAGCCGGGCCGCCGCGGCGGTCCATTGCAAGGTCGCCGTCGAAACGGTACTGCCGTCACCAAACTGAGCCGGACAAGAATGAAGCTGGTCAGCTACAATATCCAATACGGGTTCGGCAGCGACGGCCTCTACGATCCGGCGCGCGCCGCGCGCATTGTTGCCGGCGCCGATATCATCGCCTTGCAGGAGGTCGAGCGGCACTGGCAGCGCAGCAATTTCGACGACCAGCCGGAGCTGCTTTCGTGCCTGCTGCCGGACTATCACTGGGTCTACGGCCCGGCCTTCGACATGGACGCCAGCGAACAGCGCGACGGCCGCATCGTCAGCCGGCGCCGGCAGTTCGGCACCATGGTGCTGTCGAAGCTGCCGATCGTCTGGTCGCGGCTGCATGCGCTGCCGATGCGCCGCACACTGCGGCCGCTCAACACCCGCAACGCGGCGCTCGAATGCATGATCCGCACGCCGGCGGGTCCGGTGCGGGTGCTTTCATTGCATCTCGCCCATGTCGCGGTTGAAGAACGGCTGGAGCAGATCGATTATCTGTTCGCCGAGCATCGCCGGGCGCCCTCCGATGGCGGGCCGTGGAGCGGCGCCGACGATGAGCCGGCGCGCAACTGGAGCAATGGCGAGCCAGAGCCGGAGAACCCGCTGGCGGCGATCTGGATGGGCGATTTCAACATGGAGCCGGGCAGCGCCGAATACCGCCGCATCGTCGGCGGCACGCCCTATCATCGCGGTGCCGCCTATCTGGATGGGTTCGTCGATGCCGCTGCCGTGGCGATTGAACCGGCGGATGACTTCCACACGCATGAGAAGATCATCGACGGCAGGCTGGCAAAGCGCCGGCTCGATCATTGCTTCGTCGGCGGCCTGTTTGCCGGTCGTGTGCGCTCGGTCAGCTCGGACATTGGCGAAGTGGCTTCCGATCATTTTCCGGTCAGGATCGACATCGATCTCGAAACGCCCGCCGGCCCCGGAGGCGGATGAGGCCCAAATGACGCTTTTCGTCTTCTTCGCGGTGCTTGCGGCGGCCGCCATGCACGCGATCTGGAATGCGCTGGTCAAGGTCCATCTCGACCGCTTCCTGTCGATCACCCTGATGACGCTTGGCATGGGATTTGCCGCGCTTTTCGCACTTCCCTTCGTCGAGGTGCCGAGGGCGGAAGTCTGGCTCTATATCATTGCCTCCGTCGTTTTCCACATGGGCTACCGGACCTTCCTGATCGGCGCTTACCAGGCCGGCGACTTCGCCCAGACCTATCCTCTGGCGCGCGGCACCGCGCCCTTGCTGGCGGCGCTTGGCGGTATGTTCGTGGTCGCCGAAGTGCCGGCGCCGCTCGCCATTCTGGGTATTCTTTTGCTGTCGGCCGGCACGCTGGTGATGTCGTTTCGCGGCGGCGCGCATCTGGAACGATTGAACCTGCGCGCGGTGGGCTTTGCGCTGGGGACCTCGATCTTCATCGCCAGCTACACACTGTCCGACGGCAGCGGGGCGCGGCTGGCGGCCACGGCGCAGAGCTATGCCGCCTGGCTGTTCGTGTGCGATGCGCTTGGAGCGCTGGTGCTGTGCCTGATCTTCCGTGGACCGCGGGCCTTGCCGGTGCTGGCGCGGGACTGGAAAGCGGGGCTGTTCACCGGCGTGCTGAGCGGCGCTGCCTACTGGATCGTCATGTGGGCGATGACCAAGGCGCCGATCGCCTCGGTGGCATCGCTGCGCGAGACCTCCATCCTGTTCGCCATGGTGATCTCGGTGTTCGCGCTCGGCGAGAAGATGACAGGCTGGCGCGGCGCCGCCGCGCTCAGCATCGTCGCCGGCGTCGTGGCGCTCAGACTCGGCTGACGTCGTGGTCCAGCACGGTCATCACCTGGCCGCGCCGTTCCGGACTGAAGCGGATGACGATGATGATGCAGACGGCGACCACGCCGGCGAATAGCGCCAACGCGTAGCCATAGCTGCCTCCGGGAGCCTCGGCTATGCCCGCCTGATAGGGACCGCCATAGGAGGCTGCGAGATTGCCGGCCTGGTAGATGAAGCCGGGCAGGGTCGCGCGCACCGCGCCGGGCGAGAGCTCGTTGAGGTGCACCGGAATGACGCCCCAGGCGCCCTGGACCGCGACCTGCATGACGAAGGCGCCGATGGCCAGCATGAAGGGCGTCGAGCTGTAGGCCCATAGCGGGATGGACGGCAAGGCAATCAGGCAGGCGAGCGTGATCGCATTGACGCGGCCGATCTTCTCGGACAGCGCCCCGAACGCCAGACCGCCGACGATGGCGCCAATGTTGGCGACGATGGTGATCCAGCTCACCGTGTGCGGGTCGAAACCATGCTGCTTCTTCAGGAATGTCGGGTAGAGATCCTGCGTGCCGTGGCTGAAGAAGTTGAAGAACATCATCAGCACGACCGCATAGAGGGCGACGCCCCAGTGCTTTTGCAGTGTCTCCAGCATGCCGGGCCTTGCGGTCTTCCGCGCCTCGACGAAGGCCGGCGATTCCGGAACATGTGAGCGGATGAAAAGGACGATCAGGGCCGGGATGAAACTGAGCAGGAACATGGCGCGCCAGCCGATCGTGTAGCCGCCGATCGTCTGGTGATAGAGCAGGCCATAGACGACCGCCGCTAGGAGGTAGCCGGCCGGATAGCCGCATTGCAGGATGCCCGAGACCATGCCGCGGGCGCTGGGCGGGATGGATTCCATGGCAAGCGAGGAGCCAAGTCCCCATTCGCCGCCCATGGCGATGCCGAACAGTGCGCGCAGCGCCAGGAATATGCCGAGATTGGGCGAGAAGGCGGCCAAAGCGCCGATCACGGAATAACTGACGATGTTGAGCATCAGGATGGGCTTGCGCCCGAATTTGTCTGCCAACGTGCCGAAGAAGAACGCGCCAATGAAGCGCGTCGCAAGGGTCAGGAAAAGCGCCTTTGACACCGCCGGGACGTCGGTCTGGAATTCAGACGCAATGTCGGTGAGCAGGAATGTCAGAAGGAAGAAATCGAAAGCGTCGAGCGTCCAGCCCAGGAATGAGGCAAGGACGGTTTTCTTCTGCTGCGAATTGAGCTTCAAGGCGTTCCTCCTGATGTCGAGGAACGTTATCGCGTCGAGGCGGACAATCGTCAGTCACTTTTCAGAGAACTTGGTCACGTTTGCGTAGGGGGTCACCGAGTCCACAGCCGCATTCATTGGACACCCGCCGGCCGAAGCCGACGGGCTATCAGCCCAGCAGGTGGTTCCAACTGACGCGAGGCACCTGGAGGCCAAGGTTGCGAGTCGAGACATCAGTGGCAATGCGGTCAGCAACCTTCCGTCGTCGTTTCCATCTGGCCAGGGCCGCGGACTTGGCGCTGGTATCCTGCTGACCGGGAGCTGACTCCTTGGCGCTGCCTGTCTGTTGGCCCGGTGCGCAATCCTTAGCGGAGTTGGTCGACTTGGTCGTGGTCGAGTCCGTGTTCTGATCCGTCGGCATCGTTGTCGTCGTGGAGGAGGAGCCGCTCGACGTCGTATTGGTCGATTGCGCCAGGGCAAGGCCGCCGGAAAGAATCATTACGGCGGAAGCGAGAAGAAGTCGTTTCATCATTCACTCCTGGTGAGTATCCCTTCGGCCGCATAACAAGGGAGTCGGCGAACGCTTCCGTGGAGTATCTGGCGCCGTCGCCGTGGCATCAGCGTGCCGGTTGTGGTGCGTCGATGACGACATACGGCCCGGCCCGGAACAAAGAAAAGCGCCGTTAGTTTCACCCGCAGGGCACTCAAACAGAAGGACGAGCATGATGAAAATGGCTTTGGTAATCGCGCTTGCGGTGTCGTTTTCTGCGGGCTCTGCAATCGCGGCATGTCCGGACAAGTCGGCTGCCAACACGGGCGCCGACACCCAACAGACTGCCGGTATTTCGAAAGATGGTACCCACGCGCCCTTGGAAACTCCGAAGGCCAAGGATAGTGCCGGCAAACCGGCCGCCAAGGATGGCAGCACAATGCCGTTGGCGGGGGCGGAAGGCGGCGGTGACAAGAATCTCGCAACATCGCAGCAGGATATCGAGGCGCAGCAGCATGGCGGCAAGACCGCGGCGGCAAAGGCCGACGACAGCTGCAATGACTGACGACGGAACAGGGCCGGAGCGGTTGTTGGCTCCGGCCTTTTCATCAAGTCTACAGAAGAGCCGGCCGGACGGAGCCAGCGGGGCCTCGACGGACCGCGAGTGTTTGCCTTCGGCAGGTAGAGCTATGCCTTGGACGAGGCGGCCTCAGAGTTCCGCGTCGTTCGATGGCCGAAGGGGAAGAGGGAGCCAAACGAAGAGCACTCCTCCGCGGCCAGGGCTATGATCATTTCATCGATTCTCTCAACCGTTTCTCTGCTCACGTGATCATCGCCATGAAGGCACTGACGCGCGCGCTTCAGGTGTCGTCGTGCGGCCTCGAAATCGCTGCCCATCCGTTCCTCCCGCTTAGAGAGACTCCAGATTTGAACAGTTCACTCCTTTAAGAAAGTCACCCGAAAGAGCGATTCGGTCGGCAATTGGAGGTAGATGCCCAAAACGCAGAAACCCCGCCCCGCGAGCGCAAACGGGGCTATTGAGCCGACGGAGGGCGGAGGGAAGCGTGCCGGCTAACTTCTCACGGCGCTGGTTGTTCCGTTCGGCTTTTTTCTTGACCCCGCCATATCGGGCGTAACACACAAGCTGTCACGGATCGGCCGCATCGGAATACTCAAGGGCACTATTCAGGAGCTCAGTGGGCGTTTTGTGCCGTTCTGTGCCAATCGGCCCAAGAAGCTAAGTCTTTGAAAGGATGGTGGGCGTGACAGGGATTGAACCTGTGACCCCTGCAATGTCAATGCAGTGCTCTCCCGCTGAGCTACACGCCCATCCGAAGCCGCGCATACACCATTTTTGATCCGGCGCGTCAATAGCAGGAAAGGGGAAAGAAGGCTCCGTTTTGCCGCACCGGCCGATAGTCGCCGATGCCTTGGGCAAAAACGGCTCAGGCCGCCTGCAGCATCTTCTCGACCTCGTTGACGAGGTCGCGCAGATGGAACGGCTTCGACAGCACCTTGGCGTCTTTCGGCGCCTTGGAATCCGGGTTCAGCGCAACGGCGGCGAAACCGGTGATGAACATGACCTTGAGGTCGGGATCGATCTCGGTGGCGCGGCGGGCCAGCTCGATGCCGTCCATCTCCGGCATGACGATATCGGTCAAAAGCAGCGAGAACGGTTCCTCGCGCAGCCGCTCATAGGCACTGGCGCCGTTGTCGAAATCGCTGACCTGGTAACCGGCGCGCTCCAGCGCCTTGACGAGGAAGCGACGCATATCGTCGTCGTCTTCCGCCAGAAGAATGCGTGCCATGATATCCCGTCCGAATCACCCGCCCGGACTCTGCCGAAAGGCAGGGCCGTTAACCATCCTGTATATGAGGAGGCGAGGGTAAACATCAAGTGAACGAGGCGCGGCATAATCCGCATTCGGAAAGGCGGTGCCGGCGCCGAAATGCTGGACATGCGGCCGTCAAGGTGGCACTTTCATCCTATGATGCATTGGTGTTTTCGGGTTCGTTCAAATTGAAGACGGCAGCCGAGGATTTTTCGGTCGTTCCCCCCTTCGAAATCCGGTCGGGCGCCGAGCAGCGCGTCCCCTTCCTCTTCAACTCACCCCACAGCGGGCGCCATTATCCGGAGCGCTTCCTCGCCATGGCGAGGCTGGACCGCAACGCCATTCGCCGGTCCGAGGACTGCTATGTCGACGAGCTGTTCGGCGGCGCGGTGGCGCTTGGCGCGCCGATGCTCGCGGCAAATTTCCCGCGTGCCTATCTCGACGTCAACCGCGAGCCGTGGGAACTCGATCCGCGCATGTTCGCCGAGCCGGTGCCGTCCTTCTGCAACATCCGTTCCGCGCGCGTGGCCGGCGGGCTCGGCACCGTTCCGAAGCTGGTCGGTGAAGGCCTCGACATCTACTCCGGTCGCCTGCCGCTGGCCGAAGCGGTTGCCCGCATCGAGGCGGTCTACAAACCCTATCATGAGACGCTGAAACGGCTGTTGACGCGAACCCACGCGCGTTTCGGCTTTGCCGTGCTGATCGACTGTCACTCGATGCCGGCGAGCATCCGCGTCGGCGACAACGGCCTGCGGCCCGATTTCATCATTGGTGACCGCTTCGGCATCTCGGCCACCGCGGCATTGACCGAGACCGCAATCGGCCTGCTCAACGCCATGGGCTATACCGTCGCCCACAACAAGCCCTATGCCGGCGGCTTCATCACCGAACACTACGGTCGCCCGGCGCGCCATCTCCATGCGCTGCAGATCGAGGTCAATCGCGGGCTCTATATGAATGAGCGGACATTCGAGAAAGCGGCGGGCTTCGATGCGCTGGCCGACGACCTGGCGCGATTTTCGGCCGACCTGATGGCCATGCCCGACCACCATTTCATGGATCTGCCGCTGGCCGCGGAGTGAACAGAGCCCGGTTTCATTAGATGGCGCCATCCACAACCGCCGCATAGTTCTGGGCGACATGGATCGGGATTGGCGGGGATTGGAACTGGCGGCGAAAAAAAGACCGCATCGTTCGCACGATACGGTCGAAGTCTAGGGAGGAAACGCCCAAGGAGGGCATGGACAGGAAACCCTGTCCGAGATCAATGGTATGGTGCGCTGCACAAATGTCAAGCGACCTACCGGCTTTTTTAATTCAGAGTGATGTGGAAATTGCGCTTCGGTGGCGCCGGCGTGTTATTCTGGCAACAGTCGGCGCGGCGAAAAATCCTGGAACACCCTTGTCTTGGCGCGGAACTGGCGGCACACGTGGGCTCGGCCATGCTGCAATGCGGGAGAATCAGTTGGACATCAGCATCGATTTCATGCGCCGCATCGCGCAAGCGGCGGCGGCGGAAACCTTGCCGCGCTTCCGCAACCAGGGCGCGGTCGCCAACAAGGAAAAGGGCAGCTTCGATCCGGTCACCGAAGCCGATCGCGAAGCCGAGCGTGCCATCCGGGCGCTGATCTCGGCGCAATATCCGGACCATGGCATTCTCGGCGAGGAACATGGAAGCGAGAATATTTCCAGCAGGCATGTCTGGGTAATCGATCCGATCGACGGCACGCGCGCCTTCATCTCCGGCCTGCCGGTGTGGGGGACGCTGGTCGGATTGACGGTGGAGGGCGATGCCGTTGCCGGATTGATGTCGCAGCCCTTCACCGGCGAGCTCTTCTACGCCAACGCCTCCGGCTCCCATTATGAGGGGCCGGGCGGGCCGCGCAAACTGGTCACACGCAAGACGACGAGCCTTGCTGAAGCAACGCTGTTCACCACGACGCCGGCGCTGTTCAAGGGCGAGGCGCGCCTGCGCTACGACCAGTTCGAGAGGCAGGTGCAACTCGCTCGCTATGGCACCGACTGCTACGCCTTCGCCATGGTCGCCGCGGGAAGCGTCGACATCGTCGCCGATCCCGGACTGAAGCCCTATGACATCGTGGCGCTGATCCCCATCATCGAGAAGGCGGGCGGCGTGGTCACCACCTTCGACGGCGGGCCGGCCGAGAATGGCGGCGATATATTGGCGGCGGCGACGCCCGAGCTCCATGCAGCGGCGATGGCGGCCCTGCGCGGCTGAGCATCCGTTTCGCCGCGATGCGCTTTAGGCGTCTGAGAGACGCAGGCCCCATAGAATGAGCGCGAAAGCGATGAGGCCGGTCGGCGCGGACGAATAGGCGATGCCTTTGATCGCGTATTCCTGAAAGGCGCTTCCATGCGCGGCTCCGGCCGCCAGCGGCATCGTCTCGTCGCCGGCTCCCCAGAGGCTGGCCATCACATAGGCTGCCAGGATGGCCAAGGCTGAATAGATCAGGAACCAGAACGCAATCCGCGACATCGCGACGCCAAGATTGAGCCTGGACCAGACGAGACCCAAAACCAGCAGCAGGACGCCCTGCAAGGCGCTGAGTGTGTGAACCGACAATCCGAGCCGCGGTGCGGCGAGGTATGGGATGGCGAACCCTTCGAATGACGAAAACAGCAGGAGGGCGATGCCGAGCTGCAGCAGGCGATGGCCCTGGCGTGGCAGCGTGCCCGATGCGTTCATGACCGCTCCTCCCGATCCCGTCGACTGACCTCTGCGGACGGTAACTAGCGCCCGGCGCCGGAACGGGAACCAGGCGTCGAGCTGTCTCCGGCCGAACGGCCGAATTGAGAAGCATGCATAGCCGTTAAACCTGCCGAGGCGTCGGCGCGATCATCGTCCGACATTGATCCGTGCAAGACGGCGTGCTGGGAACGGGCGTTGTCGGCGGATAGCGGGGCGACCTGGGGGGCCAACCGGATTATGGAATTTCGCCAACCAGGCATGAGCCGGCGCCGGACCGGCTCCGGTCTCGGCAATACGCGCCATCAGGCCGTCGGGTCGTCGCTGCCGGGAATGAAAGCGTCGAAGGCGGCGAGGAATTGCTCGCGGTAGATGTCGGCCTCCTGCAGGATCTCGTGACGCGCGCCGTCGATCATGAGCAGCGAGCCGAGGCGCAGACGCCTGGCATAGGCTTCCACGGCCTTGGTCGAGACGACCTGATCGGCACCGGCGGCGATGACCAGCAGGGGGACCCGGATGCGGGCCATGAATTCGGGATCGCTTACCGCTTCCGCGGCTTCGGCAGCCGCTCTCAGCCAGCGGATCGTCGGGCCGCCAAGCGCCAGTTGCGGGTGATCCTCGTAGATCTTAGTGTTGCGGCGGTAGCGTTCCGGATCCGTCGTTACCTTGTTGGTGTCGAAGGGAGCGGTAACCTTCGGCCGCGGCCCCCAGGCGGCGTAAAGCCGGCCAAGGCCCAGGGCACAAAACAGCGAACAGACGCGGCGGACCGTCCGGATCGAGACGGGCAGGTCGGGCAAGGTGAAGAACGGCGCGATCAGCACCATGCGCCGCACGCGGTTGACCATGGAGGGCGAAGCAAGCAGCGTGATCACGGCGCCGGCCGAATGGGCAAGGATGTAGTACGGCCCGCGGCAGTCCGGCAGCACGATCTCCTCGAAGAACTGTTCAAGGTCGGCCGTGTGGTCGCGGAAGGACCTGATATAGCCGCGCTGGCGATCGCGGATCAGCCGGTCGGAGCCGCCTTGGCCGCGCCAGTCCAGCGTGGCGACGCCAAAACCGCGCGCCGCAAGGTCGCGGATGGTTTCGAAATATTTCTCGATGCACTCGTTGCGGCCGGACAGCAGCACCACGGTGCCCTTCATCGGGCGGGCGACCGCGGCGAACAGGCCATAGCGTATCTTCTTGCCGTCGCGTGCCGTAAAAAAGCCGCCGGTGGCGTTTTCCGGTCGCGGGTTGCCCTCAGTTTCATGAAAAAGGGGAGTTTCGTGAAAAGGGAGATCCGTCATTCGGCGCTTCGTGCTCGGCGTCTCGCATGCCTGCCTGTCGTGGCCGGCCTCGCCAAGGTTGATAGCCGTCCATGGGCCAAAAGCAAAGGAATTCCGGGAGCGTCGGATCGGCAACAGGGAAGGCCGGAAGCCGCTATGAGCGCGCTTCCGGCCCCTGTCGATCCGGGAGGAAGGGACGTTGCACCCGGTTCGGCCTCGTCGCGGCGCCCGGTCCATGCAAATCCGGCGCCGCTTGTCCTTGATGTCGAGAGCAGTCTAGCGGCGGCTGTCTGAACGCGCGCAAAAGCGCCGGTTCATCTGCCGTTCATCCTCGATTTTTGCCGGGAGGCAAAATCTTGAAATGGCTTTGCCCGCTCCCCAAATGTTGATTGCGGCCGCCAATGTCGGGGCCGCTGGTCAAACCGGAACGCCGCTCACGGGTTTCGCACCGGCCAAACGCAAGCCTTGTTGCTCAACAGGAGAACACACCATGCGTCACGTTGATTTTTCCCCGCTCTATCGCTCGACCGTCGGCTTCGACCGTCTCTTCACCATGCTTGATTCCCTTGCGCAGCCCGATGGCGCGCAGACCTATCCGCCCTACAACATCGAGCGCACCGGTGAGGATGCCTACCGCATCTCGATGGCTGTCGCCGGCTTCTCGGACGAGGAGATCTCGATCGAGGCCCACCGCAATGTGCTGACCGTGAAAGGCGAGCGCAAGGATGAGGGCACGGGCGAGGGTTCCGAACTGCTCTATCGCGGCATTGCCTCCAGGGCCTTCGAGCGCCGCTTCCAGCTTGCCGACCACGTCGAGGTCGTGGGCGCCACGCTGAAGAACGGCCTGCTCTTCGTCGACCTGAAGCGCAACATCCCCGAGGAACTGAAGCCGCGCAAGATCGCGATCACTTCGGCTCCGGCCAAGGCCAAGCAGATCGAGGCCAAGACCGCTGCGTAATCCCTAAGTCTCCTCCCGAGACGGAAGCGGCGCCGAAAGGCGCCGCTTCTTTTTTATTTGCCGAGAACAGCAATTATCCTGCGATCAACTGGCCAAAGCGGTCGACTTCCTCTGACGTCGTCGCAAAACTGGTGACGAAGCGATAGAGCAATTCGTCCTCGCCGATATGGCCTTCGAAGCCATGCGGCTTGTGCCAGTCGTAGAAAACAGCACCCGCCGCCTGCAGCCTGTCGGCTTCAGCCTTTTTCATCACCGCGAAAACCTCGTTCGCTTGCGGCAGCCAAGCCAGTTTCGCCGTCTCGGAATCCTCGATCGCCGCGGCAAGACGGGCAGCCATGGCATTGGCGTGCCTGGCGGTGTCGAGCCACAGGCCGTCGCGGAAATAAGCCTCGAACTGTGCCGCGATAAAGCGCGATTTGGAAAACAGCTGGGCGGCGCGCTTGCGCAGGAAGGCCAATTCCCGGGCACGCTCGAGATCGAACAGCACGATCGCCTCGGCGCACCAGCAGCCGTTCTTGGTGCCGCCGAAAGACAGTATGTCGACGCCACTTTTCCAGGTCATTTCGGCGGGCGTCGTGTCGAGCGCGACCAGTGCATTGGCAAAGCGGGCGCCGTCCATATGCAATGGCACGGAATGTTGCCGCGCGATGGCCGAGATCGCGGCGATGTCATGCAGGCCGTAGACCGTGCCGACCTCCGTCGACTGGGTGATCGAGACCGCCATCGGCCGGCCCCAATGGACCACCTCGCCGGCGAAACGGCCGATCGCCGTTTCCAGATTGTGCGGATCGATCCGGCCCAGCGCGCCATCGACGGCATGCAGCCGCGAGCCGCCGGAGAAATATTCCGGTGCGCCGCACTCATCTTCGATGACATGCGATTCGCGATGAGCGAAGGAAATGCCGCCGGGCTTGTTGTAGGCGGTCAGCGCCAGCGAATTGGCGGCGGTGCCGGTGGCCACGAAGAACGCCGCAACCTCGCGTTCGAAGATTTCGCTGAAGCGCTGGCAGACGGCCTGGTCGAGCGCGCCATCGCCATAGGCAGTGGAAAAGCCGCCGGCGTGGGCCGAGAGGCCGGAGGCGATGTTGGGGTGGGCGCCTGCCCAATTGTCGGAAGCGAAGAACATGCATCTGCCTGTGCTGGGAAAATCGCTGCAACCTTGACCGGTTTCATGGCTGGCTCGCAAGGGCCAGACGCCAGAAAACGGGTAAAGCCAGCGAGCTGCCGAAAACCGGCAGGGACCGAAGCTTGCGTTTAGCGGGTATTTCACGAAACTTTGTGTCGCGGAACGCCTAAGTTTTTTGTGAATCGGTCTTGTATGCGCCCGGCTTTTCTGCCATAAAAATTTAGGACAGTAGTGCTGTCTTATTTTGTCGCGCAAAACAGGCTGGATTGGCGTATTCTAAGCCTCTCCGGCTTTTGCTGCGAGCGACAGGTGGACGGCCGTGCTCTGGCCTGTACGATACCGGATGCGAACCGCGCGGTGAGCCGCATGGTTCGGCAAGGATTTCGCAAGACGTGCCGTAAGGATGAAGGGGAAGCAATGCGCTTCCCGAGGCAAACCAGCGCCCGCAAGGACGCGGAATGGAGGACAGGACGATGACGGAATTGACGCACGCTGCGACGAACGGCAAGGCCGCGCAGACGAAAGCGGCAGCCGTCAAAACCCTGGCCAATACCCGCCGCACCGGTTTGACCGCCCAGGGCCTTTACGATCCGCGCAACGAGCACGATGCCTGCGGTGTCGGCTTCATCGTCAACATGAAGGGCGCGAAGTCGCACACGATCGTCGAGGACGGGCTTTCCATGCTCGAAAACCTGACGCATCGCGGCGCCGTCGGCGCCGATCCGCTGATGGGCGACGGCGCGGGCGTGCTGGTGCAGATTCCCGACGGCTTCTTCCGCGAGGAGATGGCCGCGCAGGGCGTCGAGCTGCCGCCGGCGGGGCAGTATGGCGTCGGCCATTGGTTCATGCCGCAGGATGCCGCGCTGCGCGCCCATGTCGAGGACATCATTGCCGAATCGGCGCAGTCCGAGGGGCTGCCGCTGCTCGGCTTCCGTGACGTGCCGGTCGACAATTCGTCGCTCTCCAAGGCCCCGGATATCGTGGCATCCGAGCCGTTCCACCGGCAGGTCTTCATCGGACGCACGGCCGACATTCCCGACGACGAGGAGTACGAGGCCAGGCTCTATCTGCTGCGCAAGGTCATATCGGGCCGCATCTACGCCGAGAACGACAACAAGGACATCGGCGCCTACTGCGTGTCGCTGTCGGCGCGCACCATCGTCTACAAGGGTATGTTCCTGGCCTATCAGGTCGGAGCCTATTACAAGGACCTGTCCGATCCGCGCTTCGAAACGGCGCTGATCCTGGTCCACCAGCGCTTCTCCACCAACACCTTCCCCTCGTGGAAGCTGGCGCATCCCTATCGCATGGTCGCGCACAATGGCGAGATCAACACCGTGCGCGGCAACAACAACTGGATGGCGGCGCGCCAGGCGTCGGTGGATTCGGAGCTGTTCGGCAACAACATCTCCAAGCTCTGGCCGATCTCCTATGAGGGCCAGTCCGACACCGCATGTTTCGACAATGCGCTCGAGTTCCTGTTCCAGGGCGGATACAGCCTCAGCCACGCCATGATGATGCTGATCCCGGAAGCCTGGGCCGGCAACAAGCTCATGGACGCCGACCGCAAGGCCTTCTACGAATACCACGCGGCGCTGATGGAGCCGTGGGACGGGCCCGCCGCGGTCGCCTTCACCGACGGGCGCCAGATCGGCGCCACGCTCGACCGCAACGGCTTGCGGCCAGCGCGCTACATCGTCACCGACGACGACCGGGTCATCATGGCGTCGGAGGCCGGCGCGCTGCCTGTGCCGGAGGAAAAGATCGTCCAGAAGTGGCGGCTGCAGCCCGGCCGCATGCTCTTGATCGATCTTGCCAAGGGCCGCATCGTTTCCGACGAGGAGATCAAGTCGGAGATCGCCACCAGGCATCCCTACAAGACCTGGCTCGCCAATACGCAGCTCATCCTGGAGGACCTGAAGCCGGTCGAGCCGCGCGCGCTGCGCAAGGATGTCAGCCTGCTCGACCGCCAGCAGGCGTTCGGCTACACCCAGGAAGACACCAAGCTCTTGATGTCGCCGATGGCCACCACAGGCCAGGAAGCCGTCGGTTCGATGGGCACCGACACGCCGATCTCGGCAATGTCGGACAGATCGAAGCTGCTCTACACCTATTTCAAGCAGAACTTCGCCCAGGTCACCAATCCGCCGATCGATCCGATCCGCGAGGAACTGGTGATGAGCCTGGTGTCCTTCATCGGCCCGCGGCCCAACATTTTCGACCTGGTCGGCAGTTCGCGCCGCAAGCGGCTGGAAGTGCGCCAGCCGATCCTGACCAATGGCGATCTCGAAAAGATCCGCTCCATCGGCCACACCGAGGATCGGTTCGACACCAAGACGATCGACATCACCTATGCCTCGATCGAGGGCGCGGCCGGCATGCAGGGCGCCATCGATCGGCTGTGCGAGCGGGCGGAAGCGGCGGTCGCCGGCGGCTACAACATCATCATCCTGTCCGACCGCCAGCTCGGGCCGGACCGCATCGCCATTCCCGCGCTTCTGGCCACGGCCGCGGTGCATCATCATCTGATCCGCAAGGGGCTGCGTACTTCGGTCGGGCTCGTCGTGGAATCCGGCGAGCCGCGCGAAGTGCATCATTTCTGCTGCCTCGCCGGTTACGGCGCCGAAGCGATCAATCCCTATCTCGCCTTCGACACGCTGCTCGACATGCACAAGCGCGGCGAACTGCCTGAAGAGGTCGACGCCTACGAAGTCGTGTCGCGCTACATCAAGTCCATCGGCAAGGGCATCCTCAAGGTGATGTCGAAGATGGGCATCTCGACCTATCAGTCCTATTGTGGCGCGCAGATCTTCGACGCGATCGGGCTGAAGACCGATTTCGTGGAGAAGTATTTCACCGGCACCGCCACGCTGATCGAAGGCGTCGGGCTGGACGAGATCGCCGAGGAGACCTTCAGGCGTCATACGGATGGTTTCGGCAACGATCCGGTGCTGCGCAACAGCCTGGATGTCGGCGGCGAATACCTGTTCCGCATGCGCGGCGAGGCGCATATGTGGTCGCCCGACGCGGTCGCCACCTTGCAGCATGCCGTGCGTCAGGGGTCTTGGGAGACCTTCAAGGAGTATTCCGCGCAGATCGACAGCGAGACGGCGCGCGCGCAGACCATTCGTGGCCTGTTTAAGATCAAGCTGGCGGAAGATACCGGCCGCAAGAAGGTCCGTCTCGACGACGTCATGCCGGCGGCCGAGATCGTCAAGCGTTTCTCGACCGGCGCGATGTCGTTCGGCTCGATCTCCAGGGAAGCGCATACGACGCTGGCGCGCGCCATGAACGCCATCGGCGGCAAGTCGAACACTGGCGAGGGCGGCGAAGAGGCAGACCGCTATCTGCCGCTGCCCGGCGGCGGCAAGAACCCCGAACGTTCGGCGATCAAGCAGATCGCTTCCGGGCGGTTCGGCGTGACGGCCGAATATCTCGTCAACTCCGACGTCATGCAGATCAAGGTGGCGCAAGGCGCCAAGCCCGGCGAGGGCGGCCAGTTGCCCGGCCACAAGGTCGACGCCACCATCGCCAAGGTCCGGCACTCGACGCCCGGCGTCGGCCTGATCTCGCCGCCGCCGCATCACGACATCTATTCGATCGAGGATCTGGCGCAGCTGATCTACGATCTGAAGAACGTCAACCCGGCGGCCGACATTTCGGTCAAGCTGGTGTCGGAGGTCGGGGTCGGCACGGTCGCGGCGGGCGTCGCCAAGGCGCGCGCCGACCACATCACCATCTCGGGCTACGATGGCGGCACGGGTGCCTCGCCGCTGACGTCGCTCAAGCATGCCGGCAGCCCGTGGGAGATGGGCCTTGCCGAGACGCACCAGACGCTGGTGCTCAACGGTCTCAGGTCGCGCGTGGCGCTGCAGGTCGATGGCGGATTGCGCACGGGCCGCGACGTCATCATCGGCGCGCTGCTCGGCGCCGACGAGTTCGGCTTCTCGACCGCGCCGCTGATTGCGGCCGGCTGCATCATGATGCGCAAATGCCATCTCAACACCTGCCCGGTTGGCGTGGCGACGCAGGATCCGGTGCTGCGCAAGCGCTTCAAGGGCACGCCCGAGCACGTCATCAACTTCTTCTTCTATGTCGCTGAAGAGGTGCGCGGACTGCTTGCCGAAATGGGCTTCACCCATATCGACCAGATCATCGGCGACGCCGATCTCCTGGAAAAGCGCGACGTGATCCAGCATTGGAAGGCGCGCGGGCTCGACTTCTCGAAGATGTTCTACAAGCCCGATGCGCCACATGAGGCGGTGCACTGGACCGAGCGGCAGAAGCACCCGATCGACGACGTGCTCGACCGCAAGCTGATCGAGCTGGCCAAGCCGGCGCTGGAGGCCAAGCAGCCGGTCAAGATCGAGGTCGACATCCGCAATGTCGATCGTTCGGCGGGCGCCATGCTGTCGGGCGAGGTGGCCAAGCGCTTCAAGCACAAGGGCCTGCGCGAGGATACGATCCAGGTGAAGCTGACCGGGACCGCCGGCCAGTCCTTCGGCGCCTTCCTGGCGCGCGGCATCTCCTTCGAGCTGGTCGGCGCCGGCAACGACTATGTCGGCAAGGGCCTGTCGGGCGGCCGCATCGTCATCCGGCCGCCGGATGAAGCCAAGATCGTCGCGGCCGAGTCCATCATCGTCGGGAACACGGTGCTCTATGGCGCTACCGAAGGCGAGGCCTATTTTGCCGGTGTCGCCGGCGAGCGCTTCGCGGTGCGCAACTCGGGCGTCGTCACCGTCGTCGAGGGCGTCGGCGACCATGGCTGCGAATACATGACCGGCGGCATCGTCGTCGTCATCGGCAAGACCGGCCGCAACTTCGCCGCCGGCATGTCGGGCGGCGTTGCCTATGTGCTGGACGAGGCGGGCGATTTCGCCGAGCGCTGCAACATGGCCATGGTCGAGCTGGAGCCGGTGCCGGAAGAAGACGACCTGATGGAAAAGCTGCTGCACCATGGCGGCGACCTCGACCACAAGGGCCGCGTCGACGTCTCGGGTGACATGACCAGCCATGACGAGGAGCGGCTCTACCAGCTGATCTCGAACCACGTGCACTATACGGGTTCGGTGCGCGGCCGCGAGATCCTCGACAATTGGGCGGGGTTCCGGCCGAAATTCCGCAAGATCATGCCGGTCGAATACCGCCGCGCGCTGATCGAGATGGAACGCATGCGCATGAGCGTGGCGGCCGAATAGATCTTCGCAAAGGCCGGGAAGCCCAGGCTTCCCGGCTCCATGTCACTGATAATTTGACCTCTCGCGGAAGGTTGCCACGGCTGCCTGAAGAGGTTAACGGGTGCGGCGAAAACCGCACCATCTGGACAGCAGGAACTGGACTATGGGCAAGGTAACAGGCTTTCTCGAGATCGACCGGCAGGTGCACAAGTATCAGCCGGCCTCCGACCGCATCCGGCATTTCCGCGAGTTTACGCTGCCGATGTCGGACAAGGAGGTCGAGAAACAGGCCGCGCGCTGCATGGACTGCGGCATCCCGTTCTGTCACGGGCCGACCGGCTGCCCGATCCACAACCAGATCCCGGACTGGAACGACCTCGTCTATAACAGGGACTGGGACAATGCGATCCGCAACCTGCATTCGACCAACAATTTCCCCGAATTCACCGGCCGCATCTGCCCCGCGCCTTGCGAGGAAGCCTGCACGCTGAACCTCGAGGACATTCCGGTGGCCATCAAGACGGTCGAGCAGGCGATCGCCGACAAGGCCTACGAGACCGGCCATATCAGGCCCTATCCGCCGGAGAGGAAGACGGGCAAGCGCGTCGCCGTCATCGGCTCCGGCCCGGCCGGCATGGCCGCCGCCCAGCAGCTCGGCCGCGCCGGCCATGATGTCCATGTCTACGAGCGCGAAAGCCGGCCAGGCGGGCTGATGCGCTACGGCATTCCGGACTTCAAGATCGAGAAGCACTATATCGATCGTCGCATCGAGCAGATGCAGGGCGAAGGCGTGACCTTCCATTGCGGCGTCAATGTCGGCATCGACAAGCCCGTGGCCGAACTGCTCGCCGAGCATGACGCGGTGCTCTATTGCGGCGGATCCGAGACCCCGCGCGCGGCCAATATCCCCGGCGACGATCTCGGCGGCGTCTATGACGCGATGCCCTATCTCGTGCAGCAGAACCGGCGTGTCGGCGGCGAGCCGATCCAGTCGGTGGCGTGGCCGTCGCACCCGATCATCGCCAGCGGCCAGCATGTCGTCGTCGTCGGCGGCGGCGATACCGCTTCCGACTGCGTCGGCACCGCCTTCCGCCAAGGCGCCGTGCGCGTCACGCAGCTCGACATCCGTCCGCAGCCGCCGGAGAAGGAAGACAAGCTCGCCGTCTGGCCCTACTGGGCGACCAAGATGCGCACCTCCTCCTCGCAGGCCGAGGGCGCCGAGCGCGAATTCCAGGTGGCGACACTCGAATTCATCGGCGAGGAAGGCCAGCTGACCGGTGTCAAATGCTGCGAGGTCGACGATAAGCGCCGACCGATCGTCGGCACCGAGTTCGTCATCCGCGCCGATCTCGCCTTCATCGCCATCGGCTTTGCCGGGCCGGCCATGGCCGGCGTGGTGTCGGAGCTCGAAGGGGATATGAAGATCGTCACCGACAGCCGACGCTCCCGCAATGTCGAGGCCAATGACCGCGACTACCGGACCAGCGTCGACAGGCTCTATGCCGCGGGTGACGTGCGCCGCGGCCAGTCGCTGGTGGTCTGGGCCATCCGCGAGGGTCGCCAGGCGGCGCGTTCGATCGACGAGGCATTGATGGGTTCGAGCGTCCTGCCCCGCTGAGACCGTTTGGAAACTCTACTCCTGCGGCCATCTGAAGGCGTTTCTGCGCTTCCGGTGCTCACGTACCCCAAAGTACGCTCCGCTCCGGTTCTCGAAAACGCCATCATATGACTCGCAGCAGCGAGTTCCGAAAACGGTTTCGGGCCCCTCCGCGTTGCTAAGGAGTGATGGCCGTCGTCGTGCCAGCCCTGGCGGCCGCGGCTGCCGGATTTGTCTTCGGCGGCCAGGCGAAATCGTCGGCGCGGCCGGGCGAAGCCACCGGCGCCTTGCCCTCGACCACCAGTTTTTCGCCGGGCAGGCCCGGGTTGGCCTTCGCGGGCGGTCCGGCGCCGAGCAGTTCCGTGCCGCCGTCGAGCGCCGGATCGCTGAGCAGCATCGGCGCGGTGCGGTCAATGACGATGGGAGCGGCGGCCGGCGCCGGCGCCTCGACCGGCGCGCCGGCAGGAGCAGCGGTCGGGGCGACGCTTCCCGGCGCGGCCAGGCCCAGGACCTTCATCAGCGGCTTTTCGGTATAGAAGGCGAGCTTGCGCTTGCCGGCCTTCGACATGTTGATGCCGTCATCGGAGCGCAGCCGCACGGGCTGGCCGTTGATGTCGGGGCCACTAGTGACGAAGGCGCCGTTCTCATCGACGAATCCATCCCAGATATCGACAAATTCGCCGCCATGGCTTTCGGCCGCCTGACGGTAGATGTCGTTGAAGGCGAGCATGTCGGATGTCATCTTCGAAACCCTGAACGCCGGCATGCCGACCCACAGGAAAGGCACCTTGGCCGTGGCGATGGCCTTGCCGAACGCTTCGGTGCGGCGCTCGTATTCCTTGGTCCAGGTCTCGGAACGGGGCTGCTCGCGCACATCCCCCACCTTCATCGGCTGGCGGTCGTTGGAACCCAGCATCACGACCACGGCGGCGGGCTTTTCGGTCTCTATCAATGATTTGATCTGTTCTGGCCAATTGTAGAAATCATCGCGCACGAAGCCCGACGAGCCATTGGAGCGAACGACGATCCTGACGCCGGTATTCTCGGCAAAGGCGGTGTCTAGACCTTCGGCGAGCCCGGCCGCCATGAAATCGCCGACCACCAGGACGACCCGGGCGTCCGGCGCCTTCTCGGCGATCGGGATTTCCGGTTCCGCGGGCGGACGCGGCGCGCGCGGCTTTTTTGCCTTGGGCCTGGGCCTTGGTTTCTGGATGTCCAGCGGCGGCTCGATCCGCTCGCTGCGGCGCGGGAACAGAAGGTCACGCAATGACCAGCCGCGGCTTTGCTGCTCCTGCGCCATGGCGGGCGCATGGAAGGCGCCTGCCATGGCGACGGCGAGCACGGCGACGGCCAGGAACAGCACCAGCATGCGGGGAATGAACGTCCCGATGCGCGCAGCCCAAGCCAATCGCTCCTCCTCAGTTCATGACAGGCCCTATTTTTGCCTGAGCCATTTGAGCACTTCCATGCTCGGATAGCCGTCCTGGGTCAAGCCGACCTTTGCCTGATAGGCCATGATGGCCGACTTCGACCCGTCGCCGATCTTGCCGTCGAATTTGCCATCATAAAGGCCGTGCTGGGAAAGCCGCTTCTGCAATTCCTGCCTTTCCTCGAACGTCAGCTTGGTGAAAGGCCGTTTCCAGTCCTGTACGAGGCCGGTGGAACCGGCGATCTCGTCGGCAAGAAGGCCAACGGCAAGCGCGTATTTGTCGGCATTGTTGTAAGCCTTGATGACCGAGAAATTCCTGATCATCAGGAAGGCGGGACCGCCGCGGCCATCCGGTACTTTCAACGTCGCCTTGTCGCTGAGGTTCCTGAACGGCTTGCCGCTCGCCCTGACCACGCCGAGCGCCTGCCATTGCGCCAGCGTCCTGGAGCCTGCAGGCAGCTTGCCGGCCGGCAAGGCCACCTCGTAGCCCCAGGTCTTGCCGGCCTGCCAGCCATTCTTCTTGAGCAGATTGGCTGATGTCGCCAAGGCATCGGGAATGGAATTCCAGATGTCGCGCTTGCCGTTGCCGTCCATGTCCACCGCATAGTGCTGGTAGCTGGTCGGGATGAACTGGGTCTGGCCCATGGCGCCCGCCCAGGAGCCCATGAGGTGGCTCTCGTCGATGTCGCCGGTCTGGAGGATCTTCAGTGCGGCGACCAGTTGCGTGCGGGCATATTTCGACCGCTTCTGATCGCCATAGGCCAGGGTCGCCAGCGAGCGGACGACATTGCGCATGATGTCGTCGCGCTTGAGGATCTCGCCATAGTTGGATTCCATCGACCAGATGGCCAGCAGGACGTTGCGGTCAACGCCGAACCTCGCCTCGATCCTGTCCAGCCACGGCTTCCATTTCCTGGCCATCTGCTGGCCGACCGCGACCGACTGGTCGTGGACGCGGTTGTCGAAATAATCCCAGGCGGGTGCGGTGAATTCCGGCTGGGTTCGGGCTTTTTCCAGCACCACCGGATCGGGTTCGTCGATGCCCCTGAAGGCGCGGTCATAGACGGCGCCGGAAACGCCCCCCTGCACCGCGGTGGCGCGGAAGCCGGCGACCCATTGCCGGAAGCCGGCATCGGCGAAGGCCGGCCCGGCAGGCATCAGCATGGCGAGCGAGAGGCTGGCGGCCGTCATGACGCTGGTGAAACGCTTTGCGGCATTGCGAACGGACATCTTTTCCTCCTTCTCCGTCTTGGGAAAGACCATTCATCGCCGAACCAGGTTAGGAATTGGTTTACCATAGGCCGCCCCTGGAACGAAAAGGCGCCTCGATGCTTCTACCGGTGCAAGTTTCCCTTCATTCGCCCGATAATCCTCAATTCCGGCGTGAAAATGTCGCGGCGCGGGATTGCGGAGCCGGCCTGCAAACGGATAATTGAAGGCATGAAGAGAGTTCGCAAGGCAGTTTTCCCGGTCGCAGGTCTCGGCACGCGGTTTCTCCCGGCCACCAAGGCCGTCCCCAAGGAAATGCTTACCGTGGTCGACCGGCCCGTCATCCAATACGTGGTGGACGAGGCGCGCGAGGCAGGCATCGAGCATTTCATCTTCGTCACCGGGCGCAACAAGGCGGTCATCGAGGATCATTTCGATATCCAGTTCGAGCTCTATGACACGCTCGCCCAGCGCGGCAAGGACGACCAGCTCGCCAGGCTGCAGCGGCTGCAGCCCGGGCCGGGACAGACCAGCTTCACTCGCCAGCAGGTGCCGCTCGGACTTGGCCATGCCGTCTGGTGCGCGCGCGAACTGGTCGGCTACGAGCCGTTCGCGCTCTTGTTGCCCGACATGATCATGCAGTCGGAAAAGAGCTGCATGAGGGACATGGTCGACCTCTATGCCGAGACCGGCAACAACATTATCGCGGTTCAGGAATGCGATCCCGCCGAGACCCATAAATACGGCATTGTCGGCCGGGGCGAAGCCACCCATCATGGCTTCCGCATCACCGAGATGGTGGAAAAGCCGAAGACCGGCACCGCGCCCTCCAATCTCTACATCAATGGCCGCTACATATTGCAGCCCGAGATTTTCAAAATCCTCGAAGGCCAGGAGAAGGGCGCCGGAAACGAGATCCAGCTCACGGACGCAATGCTGAAGCTGGAGAAGCAGCAGCCCTTCTACGGCTACCACTTTCAGGGCCGCACCTTCGATTGCGGATCGCCGGAAGGGTTCGTCGAGGCCAATGTGGCCTTCGCGCTCTGGCGCAACGACATGAACCAGAGCATGGCCGGCGTTATCCGCAGGCTTCTCGACGAGATGGCGCCTTCGGAGGACGTTGTGGCGGCGCTTTAAGGGAGGCGCTGTCTGGCCGATGTCTCGGATGCGGCACGCAGCTTAGCGGCCCGCGCTTACCGCTGCACCTTCAAGCCGAGATAGATGCTGTTGGCGGTGTAGTCGCGGCCAGGCAGGTTGCTGGTGAGCTTCTCGGTCCTGGCGCGGGTGGTGAGGCCGGCATAGCGGTTCAGCCACCATGTCAGCCCGGCTTCGGCGCTCAGCACCCTGTCATGGCCGTCTATGCCGATATAATCGCGCCAGTCCAGGCCCAGCGCGGCATTGCCGGTCAGGTTGGCGCGGATCTGGCGTTCGGCCGTGAGGCGGCCGGAATAGAGGATGTCGCCGCTTTCACCTGCGGTGGTCGTGGGCTCGACCGTGGTCCGCCCGGTCAGGCCGATCGTGGTGCCGCGTTCGGGCGACCATTTCAGGTCGGCGTCCACGGTGGCACCCGCGATCGCCCCCAGGCGGTCGTCGTCGATCGCTTCCTGCAGCCAGCCGGCCGAGAACTCGCCGGCGAGCTTCTCGCCCATGTCGAGCTCGAGGCCGGCGCGGGCACCAAGCCGCGTTGATGAACGCTCGAAGCCTTCATTGTCGAAGCGTTGATCATAGGCCCTGCGCCCGAGCTCGATTTCGGTGAAAGGCGTAAGGGCAGGGGAGATTTCGTAGCCGGTGCGCAAGGTCGCCGTATAAAGCGTGGAGTTACGATCCTTCTGCGACAGCGAGGTGTCGTCAGAAAGCTTGGCGTCGCCATAGAAGTCGTGCGAGACCGCGCCGGTCAAAGTGTATTGCGCCTTGCCGACGTCCTTTTCGATGCCGAGGCTGCCGTCGATGGTCTGGCGCAGCGGTTGCTTGCTGACGCCTGCAATGGCGTCGGGCGACGAGGCCGATTCCGGCACGGCCTCGTAACCGAGCTTGGCGACGGCGCGTTGCTCGTTGTCGAGGTCGACATTGAGCTGGCCTTCGATGCGGCCTTGCTCATTGTGAACCGGGTAGCCCGAGACGGTCTCGCGGAAGAGGCCATAACCATCAATGGTCGCGGAGTTCTCGCGCCAGTCGGAGGCGGCGGAAAAGCGCAGTGCCGTCTCGGACAGCAGCGCCGCTTTGCCGGCACTGCTGGAATCGCCGTTCGAGGTGGCGGTCAGGCCCTGCTCCAGCGTCGGCCTTATGACGAAGGAGCCCCATTTGATGCCTGGAGCGGTGAACGGATCGTCCTCGATTTTCTTCTTCTGCCCTTCGATGGAAGCGGTGCGTTCGGCGCCCGGATCGAGCTGCTGCCGGTCGACGCTGTCGATCGTGACGGCGCGGCGGTTGGCGGTCTCCTGGTCGGTGCCGGTGCCGGTGACGGTGGCGTCGGCATCGTCGGCCGTGCTGGCGGTGGTGGTCGCGTCGGTCGTCGCGGTGGTGTTCTTTTTCTTTGTCTTCGCCCTGTCGGCGGTCTTGTCCGCATTGGCCTGCCCGGTGGCCGATGGCCGGCGTGGTTTGGGCGGAGGCGGATTGTCGGCGGTCGCGTCGTCACCGGCCGCCGGCGGGTCGAAGATGCTGCCAGTGGGCGAGGCGGCGCCGCTATCGTCAGGAGCAGCGCCGGCGCTGGCGGGCAGATAGGTGCGCGACGGCGTGTCGTCCTGACCGGGGGGGGCCGGCTGCTGTTGACCCTGACCGGCTATGGCGGCCAGTCTCGCCTTGCGCTGCTGGTCGGACAGGATCGCCGATTCCGACACCTCGCCGCGCAGCTCCGTTTCCTGGGCGAAGGACAGCGTCGGTCGCGGCAGACCGAAGATGCTGGTCGCCAACAGCAAGGCGCAGGCAGCCTTGCTCTTTCGCCTTCTCGTCTTTTCTGACTGGGCCCCGGACATCGCCACCACTGCTTGCGCGGCGCGAGCGCGCGCCATACTTACCGAACCGTAAATGGGGATGGTTAACGGAGGGTTGAGGCGGAGGGCGATTGCTTTTCCAAGCGCTCATTGTTCCAGGCCTCGACATTCGTGACCTTGCGCTTCGTTCATTCGAACCGCTCTCCTAGACGGTCGGGGGAGGCATTTCCGTTGGACAGGCGCGGCACAAAGCGCTAATCGCATCGGCCATGGATGCGCGATCCCTCGACAAGAAGCCGTTGGACAGACAGGCCTCTATCGCTTCGGCACTAAGAACGGTGGCGACCGAACAGGCGGGAGTGGCGGCGCTGGCCGAGGCGCTCGAAAATGGGCTGGCGAAGCCCTTTGCCGAAGCGGTCGACATGATCTCGAGGATCGAAGGCCGGGTCATCGTCACCGGCGTCGGCAAAAGCGGCCATATCGGCTCGAAGATCGCCGCGACCCTGGCCTCGACCGGAACGCCGGCTTTTTTCGTCCACCCCGCTGAAGCCAACCACGGCGATCTCGGCATGATCGCCAGGGACGATGCCATCATCGCCATGTCATGGTCGGGCGAAAGCAAGGAGATGATGGGCATCGTCGCCTATTCCAGGCGCTTCTCCATCCCGCTCATTGCAATCACGTCCGGTGAGACATCGGCGCTGGCGCGCGCCGCTGACGTCGTGCTTTTGCTGCCGCGTGCGCCGGAAGCCTGCCCACATGGCCTGGCGCCGACGACATCGGCACTGCTGCAACTGGTGATGGGCGACGCGCTGGCGATCGCCCTGCTCGAGGCGCGGGGTTTCACGCCCGATCATTTCCGCACCTTCCATCCCGGCGGCCAGCTCGGCGCCAACCTGATGCAGATCCGCGAGATCATGCATGTCGGCGAGAGGTTGCCGCTGGTCGTTTCGGGCACCGGCATGCCGGACGCGATCCTGGAGTTGTCGCGCAAGGGCTTCGGCTGCGTGGCGGTCACCGCCGCCGACGGCGCGCTGATCGGCATCGTCACCGATGGCGACATCAGGCGTCACATAGGCAGCAACCTGACGGCGATGACGGTCGATGAGGTGATGACGAGATCTCCCAAGACCGCGGCGCCGGACACGCTGGTGGCTACGGCGCTGCAGACGATCAACAATTCAGCCATCACCAGCCTGATGGTGGTGGAGGGCGACAAGCCCGTCGGGCTCGTCCACCTGCACGATCTTTTGCGCATCGGCGCTGCGTAGAGCAGTTCACCGTTTCACGGAAACGGCGAACTGCTCTATCTCTTTGTTTCTGCACAATTCCGGACGGAAAACCGTACACACTTTTCCTGGAATTGCGCTAGCGCGGAGCCGGTTTCACACCCGCTCGACGGTCAGTTCGAGATCGGTGTCGGCGGCTCCGGTGACGCGCACCTGGGTGCCGGCCGGCAGGTCAGGGCCAGAGACGCGCCACAGCGTGTCGCCGAGCTTGATGCGGCCGCGGCCGTCGCGGATCGGCTCGGCCAGCGTCGCCATCCTGCCGATCATCTGCGCCCCACGGCGGTTGAGCAGCGGCTGGTCGGTCGGCTCGTCGCGTCCGCCGATGAGTTTCTTGCCGACCAATGCCGAGACCAGCGACAGCGCGAGGAAGACGAGCACCTGGACCTGCCAAGTCCAGCTGGCCGCATCCCAGACCAGCAGCGATACCGCGCCGACGATCAGCGCGGCGATGCCGGTCCACAACATGAAGATGCCCGGTGCGATGATTTCCATCGCCAAAAGCACGAAGCCCAGAACCATCCAGTTCCACGGGCCGAGTTCGGAAACGATGCGGTCGATCATGGTTTTGATCCACTCACAAAGGCATTAGTTGTCGCTCGGCCTGACGACCGGAGGTCGTGAGACCTGCCGTTGCGTGCCGGCCGGCCCGTCGCCCTTGAACACTTCCCTGGCGATCTCGCCGATGCCGCCCAGCGAGCCGATCAGCGACGACGCTTCGAAAGGCATCAGCACGATCTTGCTGTTGGTGGCCGAACCGATCTTGCCCAGCGCTTCGGTGTATTTCTGGGCGACGAAGTAGTTGAGCGCCTGCACATCTCCCTTGGAGATCGCTTCCGACACCACTTGCGTGGCGCGGGCTTCCGCTTCGGCGGAGCGCTCGCGTGCCTCGGCATCGCGGAAGGCGGCTTCCTTGCGGCCTTCGGCCTCGAGGATCTGCGACTGCTTGAGGCCTTCGGCGGCAAGGATCTGCGCGCGTTTGTTGCGTTCGGCCGTCATCTGCCGGCCCATCGATTCGATCAGGTTGGCGGGCGGATTGATATCCTTGATCTCGACGCGGGTGATCTTGATGCCCCAGGGATGGGCCGCTTCGTCGACCACGCGCAGCAGGCGCTCGTTGATCGCGTCGCGGTTCGACAGCAGCTCGTCGAGATCCATCGAGCCCATCACGGTGCGGATGTTGGTCATGGTCAGGTTGAGGATGGCGTTCTGCAGGCCGGAAACCTGGTAGGCCGCCTGCGCCGCGTTGAGGATCTGGAAAAAGGCGATGCCGTCGACACCGACGATGGCGTTGTCGCGGGTGATGATCTCCTGGCTCGGGACGTCGAGCACCTGCTCCATCATGTTCAACTTGGCGCCGATGCGATCGATGAACGGCACGATGAGGTTGAGGCCTGGCGACAGCGTTTTCGTGTAACGGCCAAAGCGTTCGACCGTATAATTGTAACCTTGCGGGATTGTCTTTATGCCTTTGAACAGCACCAGCACGACAAGAGCGACCAGAACAATAATCGCGATATCGAAACCACTGAAATCCATTTGGCTCTCCCTCAAGAGGCAAGCCATGGGAGCCATTCTCCCGCAGCCGGCTTCAGCAAACACTTAAGTGTGTTTCAACAACGTTACAATCAGGTGATGAGGGATTGTTTGTGTCGCTGCTGCCGGTGGCTGAAGGCGAACAGGCTTGCGTCCGTATCTTCCGATCCGGCGATGGCGGCAGAAACGATTTCGGATGCGATTTGCGAGAAGGCGATGCCGTTGCCGCCATAGCCCATCACGGCCTGGATGCGCGGATGCCCAGGGATGGCGCCGATATAGGGCAGGCCGGTGGTTGTGGTGCCGAAGGAGCCGGTCCAGGCAAAATCGGGCCTGGTGTCCAGATCCGGGAACAGGCGGCCGAGCTTCCTGGCCAGTCTCAGGCTCTTGCCGGCGATCAACGCGTCACGCCGTTCCTTGTCGATAAAATCCTCGTCTTCGCCGCCGCAGATCACCCTGCCGTCGGCTGTCGCCCTTGCATAAAGATAGGGGTCCGACGCTTCCCAGATGAGGGCCGCGTCCGGCCAAATCTTTCGCGGCTGCGGGCGTGTGGCGATGGCCCATGTCGAGATGACGCGGTGGGCGGCTGCCGGCACGATGTCGGTCAACTCGTAGCCGGTCGCGAGCAGGACGTACTGCGCGCTGATTATGGGGCCGCCCCTGGTGGCGACGACGACCTCCTTGGCGCTGTCTTCGATCGCGGTCGCCTCGACCGGGGCGTAGAGGCGCGCCTTGCGCTCCAGCGCCTTCAGCAGCAATCCGGCGGTCAGTTTGCGCGGATCGAGCACGATGTTGCCATGGCTGAGGATGGCGCCGTCGCGCTCGATGCCGAATCGCGCAGCCAGCGGCGCAGGGGCGAGATAGGTCGCGGCGATGCCCGCCTGTCGCCGCGCCTCGGTCTCGTCACGCAACTGCGATGGGCCGAGCACGGTACCGGCCAGATAGAGGGAGGGGGCGCGGCTCAGGCGGCAGTTGATGGAGAGCTCGGCTATGCGGCCGGCAAGGTTGGAAACGGCCAGACGCGAGCGCCGCCAGGCCTGTTCCGCCGAGGCCTTGCCGATCATCCTGCCGAGTGCCGTCAGCGGCTGGTCGATCTCGAACTGCACCAGGGCGGTGGTCGCCGACGTCGACCCTCTCAGCGGGCCGCGCCGGTCGATGCAGACCACCGAATGGCCGTCAGCCGTCAGCGCTTCTGCGATCATGGCGCCGCTGATGCCCATGCCTATCACCAGCACATCGGCCTTGGCGTCACGGGTCAGAGCGCTTGTCGGGACAGCGGGTGCCCGATAGGCGGACCAGACTGGCCGGCCGCTTCTGAGGTCGAGCTTGCGGGGCATCGATGGTCTCCGGAGGGCGCGCCTCAACGCCCCGGAACGTCCATTGTTCCCGGGTTCAGATCCAGCCGGACAGTTCGCGCCGCACCATCGCCTCGATCACCGCCATGCCTTCGGGACTGTCGTTGAGGCAGGGGATGTGCGCGAATTTCCCGCCGCCGGCATGATGAAAGGTTTCCGCCGCCTCGCGGCCGATCTCGTCCAACGTTTCGATGCAGTCGACGGAAAAGCCGGGGTTGACGATGGCGATCGATTTCACGCCGTCCTTGGCCAGTTTCTCCACCGTCTTGTCGGTGTAGGGCTGCAGCCATTCCTGTGCGCCGAAGCGCGACTGGAAGGTGGTGATCAGCTTCTTCTCGTTCCAGCCGAGCCTCTCGCGCAGCAGCCGTGTCGTCTCGAGGCAATGCGCGCGGTAAGGATCGCCTCTGTCGGAATAGGGTTTCGGGATGCCGTGATAGGAGGTGATGACCACCTCCGGTTCGAAGTCGAGGCTCGCCAGATGCCGTTCGATCGAATGGGCGAGCGCCTCGATATAGACCGGTTCGGCATAGTAGGGCGGCACGCTGCGAACAGCGGGCGCCGCGCGCATCTTCATCAGCGCCCGGAACAACTGGTCATTGGCAGTCGCCGTGGTGGTGGCCGAATATTGCGGATAGAGCGGAAAGGTCAGGATGCGGTCGCAGCCCTGCGCGACCAGGCTTTCGGCGACGCTCGCGGTCGAGGGATTGCCGTAGCGCATCGCCCAGCCGACGACCATGTCGGGCAGGTCGCGCAATGCCACGGTCAGCTTCTCGGCCTGGGCGCGGGTATAGGTGCGCAGCGGCGACTCGTTGTTCTCGCGATTCCAGATCCTGGCATAGTTGGCGCCCGACTTCTTCGGTCGCGTGGTCAGCACCAGGCCGTAGAGGATCGGATACCAGATCGCCTTGTTGAGTTCGATGACGCGCGGGTCGGACAGGAATTCGCGGAGATAGCGCCACATCGGCCTGAAATCGGTGCCGTCCGGCGTGCCGAGGTTGACCAGCATGACGCCGACCTTGCCCGCCTTGGCCGGCGAATGTCCGGCCGGTCTCGGTCCCACGGTCCTCGCGGGCTTGGCGTCGACAGGGATGGAAGGCGGCATTGCGGGTCTCCGAACACGGCGCGAAAGTAGCGATGCGGCGCTGCTTTTCAATGCAGCGTCTGGCCGCACCTTACCCGAAACAGGATGCCCGCCCTGTTTCGGGCGGGTGTCCCTGCGCGCAAAGGCGAAGGCGGTTACCTCGGCGGTATGGTCAAGGTGGCGCCGACCGGAAGCCGGCGCGGCTCGTTGCCCTTGTTGGCTTCGGAAATGACTTTCCACCTGGTGCCGTCGCCATAGGCCTTCTTTGCCAGGTCCCAATAGGTATCGCCGGCGACGATGACATGGCTGGTTTCGGCCGGTGCGGCCTCGGCGGGCTTTGCCGGCTCAGCCGGCGCGGGTGTTGCCGGGGCAGGGGCGGCTTCGGCAGGCTTTGCCGGTTCCGCAGGTGCTGGCGTTGCCGGAGCGGCAGGCGTTGCCGGTGCGGGCGCAGGCGCGGCCTCGGTCGACACGGCCGGCGGCGTGTTGGCGATATCGCCGGAGTTGGCAGGCAGGTCGGGCATTGCTTCGGCTGGCTTGGCGGGCTCCGCCGCAGGCGCGGCCGCTGTCGTCGCGGCGATCTCGGTGATGCGGCCGTCGAGCTTGGGCGTGTAGGGCCGGTGCGCGCCGAGATAGTCGGCGACCACCTGTTCGAGGCCGGGGCCGTAATCATAGGCGTTCTTGGCCTTTTCGGCGAAAACCTTGTAGCCGTCGCCGCCCTGGCGGACATAGTTGTTGGTGGCGACCAGATAGTCCTTGTCGGGATTGAGCGGCGTCCAGGCGCCGTTCTCCATCACCTCGACAGACTTGACGCGGCCGGCATTGGCCGGGGCGGATTTGTCGAAGGCGTATTTCAGGCCGGCCACCTGCGGGAAGCGGCCGGCGCCGTCCTCGACCTGGCTGAGACCGCTTTCGAGCCCGGCAACGAGGTCCTTGCCCGAGATCTGGAAGGTCGCCAGCGTGTTCTGGAAGGGCAGCACGGTCAGCACCTCGCCCATGGTGACGGTGCCCTTGTCGATCGAGGCGCGCAGGCCGCCGCCATTGGAGATGACGATCTCGACGCCCTGTCCCTTGACGTGGTCGAGGATGGCGTCGGAGACGAGATTGCCCATCGCGCATTCGCGGGCGCGGCAGCTCTCGCGGCTGCCGTCGATGACGTCGGTCGTCTCGGCCACTTCCTTGTTCTTAAGCGCTTCGATCGGCGCGCCGAGCTCCTTTATGCGGGCGAGCACGGCGGGATCGGGCGTGATCGACTTGTCGAGGAGGATCGGGTCGCCGCTCGCCGACTTGACGACGCCATTGTCGTCGAACACGACCTTGAACTCGCCGAGATATTTCGAATAGGACGCCGCCTGCACGACCGGCACCTTGTAGCCGTCAGGATTGTCGACCATGGTCGGATAGGGGCCTGCCGCCTTCGGATCGGTGTTGGACAAAAGCGTATGGCTGTGGCCGCCGACGACCACGTCGACGCCCGGGATCTTCGCTATGACATCGCGCTCCCTGTTGTAGCCGATATGGGTCACGGCAATGATCTTGTTGACGCCCTCTCCCTTCAACTTCTCGACCTCGGCCGTGATCGACTTGACGTCGTCCTCGATGGCGATGTTGGGGCCGGGAGTGGCGAGTTCGGGCGTATCGTTGGTGACGGCGCCGATAATGCCGATCTTCTGGCCGCCGACCTCGACGACGATGGACGGCTTGACGCGGTCACCGAGCTTGGACTGCGCGTTGGCTTTCACATTGGCGCCGAGCACGGGGAACTTGATCATGTCGAGGAACGGCGCCAATGCCGTTTCGCCGTCGTCGAATTCATGGTTGCCGAGCGCCATGGCATCGAACTTCATGTCGTTGAGGAACTCGCCTTCGGCCTTGCCCTTGTAAGTCGTGTAGAACAGCGAACCCTGGAAATTGTCGCCGGCGCTGAGCAACAGCACGTTCTGGCCTTCCAGCTTCTTGCGCTCCTGCGCGATCGCCGTGACCAGCCGGCCGGCACCGCCGACGCATTCGCCCTTTGTCTCCTCGTCCGCCGAGCAGGTGGATTCGTATTTGTTGTTGCTTTCGATGCGGCTGTGCCAGTCGTTGATGTGCAGGATATTCAGCGTGTAGTCGGCAAAAGATGCGCCGGCCGACAGGCCCAGCGTCGACGCGGAAAGGGCGGCAATGGCGGCAAGCTTCTTCATCTTCGTCTCCCGGATAGGCTGATCAGAGCCGTTTAACGCTCTTGCTTGACCGGTCTATAACAGCCGGCTTTTTCAGCCATGTTCCCATCGCGTTCCGGAGCATGCAAGGGGAAATCGGGGCAAAATCCCGTTGATCCCTGCTGGGCACAAAAAAGGACGGCGGCCATTGGCCGCCGTCCTTTGGAGGTTTGAATGCCTGGTGGTTCAGGCCCGCCGGGTCAACACGAAGTTCTGGCCGGAGCCGCTGGTGCAGTTGAGCTGGCTGGTGGACACCAGCAGGCAATTGAAGCTCACCGGCGTCTGCCGGATCAGCGAGGTTCCGTGGATCTCGACCGATGTGGCGCCGGTCATCGTATAGGTGCCGTCGGACAACTTCTGGCCGGTGTCGGTCGCCACCGTGGTGAAGGTTCCGCCGGCAAAGGTCGAAAGACCGGTGCCCTTGGCGTCGATCCAGGAGCCTTCGACGCCCTTCGGCGCGGCCCCTATCGACGGCTCGTCGGGACCGCTGGTTGCACAAGCGGCCAGCCCCACCATCGTGGCCGCCGCAACACTCATCGAAAGAATCTTGCGCGCAATGGTCATGTAAAAATCCTCTCCTCGCCCGTCGGCCCGAAATCGGAAAACGACTTTCGGAAAGCACGGTGCATGCATCCAAGTTTCAAGAGCGTAGTTCATGCGTCCAGATGGACGCGGCTTGCTCCCGTCCGCATCCTTCAATCGCCCGATTTCCGGGCGATTGCAAGGCAGTGAGGCATGCTTGGCGCGACGCTA
The DNA here is from genome assembly GCF_006440475.1 of Mesorhizobium sp. B2-6-1. Lineage (NCBI taxonomy): Bacteria > Pseudomonadati > Pseudomonadota > Alphaproteobacteria > Hyphomicrobiales > Phyllobacteriaceae > Mesorhizobium > Mesorhizobium sp. B2-6-1. The sequence continues at coordinate 154,258 of NZ_VFUH01000011.1, read as the reverse complement.
TCGCACCAGGATGTTGCGGAATTGCCACGGGTCGTTCCGGTCGAGGTCCTCCGGAAACAGGCCGGGCCGATTATCGAGCGGCGTCCAGTCGGTATAATAGCCCTTCACCGGTCCGAGATATTGCGACTGCACGTCCAGACAGCGCTTGTAGTTCATCTCGTCGGCCTCGACGATGCCGGCCTCGGGGTTCTCCAGCGCCCAGACCATGCCGGCCAGAACCGCCGAGGTGACCTGCATGCCGGTGGCGTTCTGGTAAGGCGCCAGCTTGCGCGCTCCGGCGAGCGACAGTTGCGAGCCGTACCAGTAGGCGTTCTTGTCATGGCCGTAGAGCAGCACGCCGAGCTCGTCTACGCCGTCGACCAGTTCGTTTTCGTCCAGCACATGGTGTACCGGTTGCGCCTTGCCGGCAGCGCCGAACATTTCATGCAGCGACAGCACCGCGTCGTTGCAGGGATGATAGGCGTAGTGGCAGGTCGGGCGGTACTGAACCTTGCCCTTTTTGGACCGCACGGTGAAGAAGTCGGCGATCGAGATCGCCTCGTTGTGGGTCACCAGGAAGCCGTATTGGGCACCTGGCGTCGGGCACCACGAGCGCACGCGCGTGTTGGCGCCGGGCTGCTCCAGATAGATTGCGGCCTTGGAACCATGTTTGTGTTTCTTGCCGTTCTTGGGCATCCATTTCTCATGCGTGCCCCAGCCGAGTTCGGCGGGCTGCAGGCCCTCGGAGATGAAGCCCTCGACCGACCAGGTGTTCCAGAACACGTCCATCGGCTTCGGCTTCTTGGTGCGCTGGGTGTCGCGCTCGGCGATGTGGATGCCTTTGACGCCCGCCTTCCTCATGAGCTTCGCCCAGCCCTCGCGGTCTTCCTGCGCGGGTTCCGAAAACTCGAGGCCGAGATCGGTGGCCAGGTTGACCAATGCCTGCTTGACGAACCACGAGACCATGCCTGGATTGGCGCCGCAGGTGGAGACCGCGGTCGCGCCGCCGGGCTTGTCGTGCTTTTCCTTGAGCAGCGACTCGCGCAACGCATAGTTGGTGCGGCTGGCATTGTCGGCCTCGGCATCGAAATAGAAACCGAGCCATGGCTCGACGACCGTGTCGATGTAGAGCACGCCGAGCTTGCGGCAGAGTCGCATCAGATCCACCGAGCCGGTGTCGACCGACAGGTTGACGCAAAAACCCTGGCCGCCGCCATTGGTCAGAAGCGGGGTCAGGAGCTTCTTGTAATTCTTCTCGGTCACCGCATCCTGCATGAAGGTGATGCCGCGCTCGTCGAGCAGCGCGCGGTCGGTGCCGAGCGGGTCGATGACCGTCATGCGCGATTTGTCGAACTTGAAATGGCGCTCGATCAGCGGCAGCGTGCCCCGTCCGATCGAGCCGAAGCCGATCATCACCACAGGGCCGGTGATCTCACCGTAAACGGGCCAGTTTTCATTCGCCATTTTATCGAGCACTCCTTCAGACAGGTGCAAACCCGGGCATTCTCGCCCAACGGGCATGCGCTACATCACAGATCATTGTCATAAACCAGTGAAAAGCGCCAACCGCCGGTCAGGCGGCGTTCGCCATTTGGTTAAGGACGCCGACCAGCCGGTCGCGGTCTGATGTCAAGCCCTTGTAATCGAGCTGGGCGATGTCGAGCGCTTCGAGTTGGGCAGCGAAAGCCGGAGCCAGCGTCGCCCGGTCGGGGTGATGCGCCAACGCCGCCAGCGGGTCGAGATGAATGCGGATGGTGAACAGGATGTCGCCCGAGACGGGCAGTTTTCGAAGCGTCTGCCGCTCGACGCGGATGAAGGCGTGGGCATTGGCGTCGCCATCGGCAAATCGCGACGGGCGGCTGGCGGCGCGCTCGATTCGCTCGACATTGGACAGCGGGTGGTAGAGCGCATCGCCCGATTGAATCGACCAGTTGTAGCGCTCCACGGCCTGGCCCTGGAGGCCGTCGAACATGCGGTTGATCAGCTCGGCCGGCCGCGTGCCAGGGCCAAAACCCGGCACAGGCGCATGGATCTGCTGCAACGGCTTGCCGAATTTTTCGAGCAGCGACCAGGACGAGGGAAAGCAGAGCGAGCCGGCGGCGAGCCGCCAGCCGTCTTCGCCGCGGCGCATCAGGATCAGGTCTTCCTGGACGAGCAGCGAGGCCGCGACAAGCGGCGCCTTGGCGAAGTCGCCCTCGGGATTGCCGGCGGCGCCGATCACCTCGACCCCACCACTGGCACGCCGATGGGTCTCGGGAAATGCCCGCGGCAAGTGCGCTTCGAGCAGGTCGAGCACTTCGCGCTGGGCATCGCGCGTGCCGTCTTCCTCGACGAACACGGTGCCGGGCATTTCGGCATAGAGCCGCTGCTTCTCGGCGAGGAACGGCAGGAGATGTTCGTCGACTTCGATCCAGTCGGCCAGGGCAAGCGGCTTCAGCCCGATGGTAAACAGCTTGGACGAGCCATCATAGGGCGTGTGGGTGGGCAGCGATGTCATGCTTCAGATCAGTTTTGCCGGGATCAAGCCGCGCAGTGAATTGCCGACATAGAGCGCCCTGGCGGATTTCAAGTCGTCAAAGCTGTAGATCGCCTCGCGGGCGCGGCCTTCATCCAGAAGCGCGCCGCGCAATACGCCAGGCAGCAGCCCGCAATCGAGGCGGGGCGTCAAAAGCATGCCGTCGCCGAAATCGGCGAAGACATTGGTGATGGTGCCTTCGCACATCTCGCCACGCTCGTTGACCAACAGCACTTCGTCGGCCTGGGTGATGAGATATTCGGCGCGGGCATGCGTGTAGACCTGCCGGCGGCTGGTCTTGTGGCGCAGCAGCATATCGTTCGAATCGAGCCTCGTGCGCGCCAGCCGCAGCGTCCAGACCTTATCGGCGTCGAGCTGCTCATAGGGCTGGACCGAGGCGGCCGCGTCGCCACTGCGCGCCAAAGCCAGGCGCGTGCGCAAGGCGTTGCGCGCGCCATCGACAGCCTTGCCCAACACGTCGCCGATCCTTTGCGGGTCGCAGGCAAAACCGAGTTCGGCCGCCGAACCATAGAGGCGCGCGAGATGCCGCTCGAAGCGCAGGAAGCCCATGGGCGGCTCCCAGCGCATGGTCTCGATCAATTCGAAACCGGCGGCGTTCCCGTCGCGAAGCGGGCTTTCAAGAGACACTCCTGATACTCCTCCTGCGCGGTTGAATCGAAGACGATGCCGCCGCCGACATTGTAGACGGCCTCGCCCCCGGGAAAGAGCGAGATGGTGCGGATCGCCACGGAAAAGCGCATCGTGCCGCCTGGTGCGATCCAGCCGATGGCGCCGCAATAGACATCGCGGGGCGTGCCTTCAAGGTCATGCAGGATCTCCATGGCGCGGATTTTCGGCGCGCCGGTAATGGAGCCGCAGGGAAACAGCGCTGCGAAAATCTGGCGGATCGTGAGGCCCGGCAGCAGCTTCGCCCTGACGTCGCTTACCATCTGGTGGACGGTCGGATAGGTCTCGATGCGGAACAGCTCTGGCACTTCCAGCGTACCGACCTCGCTGATCAGCGAGATGTCGTTGCGAAGCAGGTCGACGATCATCCGGTTCTCGGCCTGGTTCTTCTCGTCATTGCGCAGGAAGGTTTTCTGGCGCTCGTCGTCGGCTTCCGTCGCACCACGCGGCGCCGTGCCCTTCATCGGATGCGTCTCGACCATGCCCTGCGCGTCGATCTCGAAGAACAGTTCGGGTGAGCGCGACAGCACGACCGGATCGCCAAGCGAAACCAGGGCACCATATTTCACCGGCTGGCGTTCGGTCAGCGCGTCGAAGGCGGCGAGCGGATCGCCCGACCATTGCGCATGCACCGGGAAGGTCAGGTTGCCCTGGTAGCAGTCGCCTTGCCTGATGTGCCGGTGCAGCCGCGAGAACCGCTTCTCGTAATCCTCGAACGACCATGTCGCCCTTGCATCGAAGATCGGGCCGTTGGTCGCCGCCGCCTTGCGGGGCGGCACCGGCTCTTGCACCGGCGCGTCAAAGACGCCCAGGCAGACCAGCGGGGCGCGGCGCCCGGGCGGCAGCAACGGAACCAGCTTCGGCTCCAGCAGGTAGCCCGCCTCGTATGAGAAATAGCCGGCAAGCCATTTGCCGGCGTCATGCGCGGCCTGGGCCGCCTGCAGCGCGGCCGAGAAATCCCGGGCCTCGTGCGCCGTGATGATGTCGTCCGGTCGGTCGAAAACGAGCTGGCGCGCGCTTTCGTCATTGCGGAAAATTGCGGCGGGCAGGGGCATGGAACTCGGCGCGTGGATCGATGAAGCCAATCATGGCTCTATATGGGGGGCCAGCCGCGCGCAATCGAGGGAGCGGCACCTTGCCACTTAAAGCCGACCTCTGGCCCCACCTTTGGCCCGACCTGTGGACAGACCTGCGGCCAAAAACAAACCGGCGGCGCTTCGTTCGCGCCGCCGGCCGCAATCGTCGGATCTGCCCTGTCGCTCAGGTGTTGCTGGCGGTTCCAGCCGACGGAAACTGCCTGGCGAATTCCGCCTCGTTGCCGGCGGCGAGCAGCTTGGCCTGCTCGATCCAGCGCTCGCGCGCGATACGGCCGTCGAAATTCATGACGTCCTCGATCCGCTTGATATCAGCGGCTGTCCAGGCGGCGATCTGGGCAAAGCTGGTGACGCCTTGTGCCCTGAGCAGCTTCTCGTTGACCGGGCCGATACCGATCAGCCGGCGCAGATTGTCGGGTTTGCCGGAAGCCGCCTTGGCCGGCGCGGCCTTCGCCGGTGCCGCCTTCCTGGGCGCCGCGCTGGCCTTGGGAGAGGCTTTGGCGGCAGCGGCCTTCGGCGCGCCGGTCTTCGCGGCGCTGGAAGCGGCCTTGGCCGCAGCCGGCTTCCTGGGCGCCGGCTTGGCCGCCGGAGCGGATTTGGCAGGGGTGGGCGTCGACATCAAGGCGGCCGGCGCCGGCGCCGCCGCCTTTGCCGGGCCGGAGCCGGTCGAGGCCTCGCGCAGCTGGCGCTCGAGATCGGCGCGGGTGCGCCCGCAGGCATCCAACTCGCCGGTCAGGCGATCGCTGTCGGCCCGCAGCCGGTCGCGCTCGCTGCGTGTGCGGTCGAGGTCGCCGCGCAAGCTGTCGAGTTCACCGCGCAGGCGTCCCCAGATGAACCAGCCAACCAGCACACCCACAAGGAACGCCAGGAGCATGTAGAAAAAAGTGCCCATTGTCTCTCTCTTCAGTCAGATCCGTCTGCCGCGGCATTGGACTTAATGACCTTCGGCGAAGGACTACTCGATGATGGTTCCGCCGCCTGCGGAACAGCCGGCCTCAGTCGAGCCGTCGGCGTCGGCTTTGCAAGCCATGGCCAATGGCCGTCGTCGCGTGCACCGGAACGCCGCGGTCGGCTGAGACTTCCCCGCCCGACCCGCATGCTCCGGCTGAGCTTGGCGGGGAGGCTATCATAGAGCTTACGGAAAGCTATGGGAAAACTACGAAAGAGAGTTATTCAAGAACAGATATTTAGACCAAGAATAGTGTGGTCCCAATATGCATTCCGGCTAAACTGTTCTGAGCAGGTGGGGACGGCGTACAGAAGACGCCTCAGTTGTCGAGCGCTTCCAGCTCGTCGATCAGGCCGCTGATCACGCCAAGCCCGATCTGCCAGAAGGCGGGATCGGTTGCATCGAGGCCGAAAGGCGCCAGAAGCTGCGAATGATGCTTGGTGCCGCCGGCGCGCAGCATCTCGAAATATTTGTCCTGGAAGCCGCGCTCTGCGTTCTGGTAGACCGCGTAGAGCGAGTTCACCAGACAGTCGCCGAACGCATAGGCGTAGACGTAGAAAGGCGAATGGATGAAGTGCGGGATGTAGGTCCAGAACACTTCGTAACCGTCGCGCAGCTTTATCGCCGGGCCCAGACTTTCCGCCTGCACCTCCAGCCAGAATTGGCCGAGCCTGTCGGATGTCAGTTCGCCGTTGCGGCGCTCCGCATGCACCTTGCGCTCGAACTCGTAGAAGGCGATCTGGCGCACGACCGTGTTGATCATGTCCTCGACCTTCTGGGCGAGCATGGCCTTGCGCTCGCGCCTGTCGGTGGTCTGCTCGAGCAACGAGCGGAAGGTCAGCATCTCGCCGAAAACGGACGCCGTCTCGGCCAGCGTCAGCGGCGTCGAGGCCATCAGCGCGCCCTGGCCGCCGGCCAGCACCTGGTGCACGCCATGGCCAAGCTCATGCGCCAGCGTCATCACATCGCGCGGCTTGCCCATGTAGTTGAGCAGCACGTAGGGGTGCGCCGAAGGCACGGTCGGATGGGCGAAGGCGCCGGGGGATTTGCCTGGGCGCACCGGCGCGTCGATCCAGTTGCGGTCGAAGAAAGTCCGCGCGATCTCGGCCATCTCGGGCGAGAAGCGCTGATAGGCGGACAGCACCGTGTTCCTGGCCTCGTCCCAGCCGATCACCGCCTGCGGGGTCTCCGGCAACGGCGCGTTGCGGTCCCAGTGGTTCATCACCTCCATGCCCAGCCAGCGCGCCTTCATCCGGTAGTAGCGGTGCGACAGGCGCGGATAGGCCTCGCGCACCGCCGAAGCCAGCGCATCGACCACACCGCGCTCGACGCGGTTGGCGAGATGGCGTGAATCGGCGATGTCCTCGAAGCCGCGCCAGCGGTCCGAGATTTCCTTGTCCTTGGCCAGCGTGTTTGTGACCAGCGTGAAGGTGCGCAAATTCCTCCGGAAGGTCTGGGCGAGCGCCTCGGAGGCGCGGCGTCGCACCTCGCCGTCGGCATCCTGCAATCGGTTCAGGGCCGGTTCCAGCGTCAGCTCCTCGCCGTCGACGTCGAAGCGCAGGTCCGTCATCGTCTCGTCGAACAGCCGGTTCCAGGCGCCGCGCCCGGTGATCGACTTCTCGTGGAAAAGCTGCTCGACGCGATCCTCGAGCTGATAGGGCTTGTCCAGGCGCAGATCGAGCACCCAGGGCCGGTAATGACCGAAAGCGGGGTCGGCGGCGAGCGCGCCCTCGATCGCCGGGTCATCGATCAGGTTCAGTTCGAGCGCGAAGAACAGAAGATGCGCGCTGGCGTCGGTCATCTTCTCCTGAATGTCGCCATAGAGCTTGGCGCGCTGCGGATCGGCGGTGTTGCCGGCATAGATGAGGCCGGCATAGGAGACGATGCGGCCGATCAGCTCTTCCAGGGCCTCATAGGCGACAAGCGCTTCGCCCAGCCTGCCTGCGCTGCCGCGCTCGGCCTCGGCGGACAGCGTGCCCTTCCAGCGGCTCTCGAAGGCGACCGCATCGGCGGCGGCTTTGGCGATGTCGCGCTTCAGCTCCGGCGCCTCCATGCCCGCATAGAGGTCGGCAAGATTCCATTCCGGCAGATCGCCAAGCTCGGCGGCGCCCTGACCGGAAGCTGGCGCCGCAGGCCGCCGATCAAACATCACGCGCATCGACAATACCTTCTTTTGAATCAAGTGGCCGGCCCAGGGCCAGAATCAAGGAGAACGGAGAAGCCGGTCAAATCCTAAGGAATTCGTTCACCGGGTTTTTTGAAACCTTATTTAGAACCCTGTGCCAAGATGGTCCATGGGGATATCAGGCGGGCGGCTCAAGACAGTCATGACAGGTTCCATACTCATAGTCGATGACGATCCCGTGCAGCGCCGGCTGCTCGAGGCGGCGGTGACGCGGTTCGGCCACACCGCAATCGTCGTCGACGGGGGCGCTGCCGGCCTCGACGCCCTCGACGGGCCCGGAGCCCGCGACGTGTCGGTGGTCATCCTCGATCTGGTCATGCCCGATCTCGATGGCATCGGCGTGCTCAAGGCGATGCGCGAGCGCGGCATCACCATCCCGGTCATCGTGCAGACCGCCCAGGGCGGCATCGAGACCGTGGTTTCGGCGATGCGCCACGGCGCCTTCGATTTCGTGGTCAAGCCGGCCTCTCCCGACAGGCTGCAGGCCTCGATCGCCAACGCGCTCAAGGTCGAGGCTGTCGAAGGCGAGGTCAAGCGCACGTCGCGCCGGCGCGGCGGGCTGCTGACCTTCAGGGACATGATCACGCACAGTCCGGCCATGGACAAGGTGATCCGCCTCGGCCAGAAAGCGGCGGCATCCAACATCCCGATCCTGATCGAGGGCGAATCCGGCGTCGGCAAGGAACTGGTGGCGCGCGCCATACAAGGCAGTGGCGACCGCCGCTCGAAACCTTTCGTCACCGTCAATTGCGGCGCCATTCCCGACAATCTGGTCGAATCGATCCTGTTCGGCCATGAGAAGGGCTCGTTCACCGGAGCCACGGAGAAGCACACCGGCAAATTCGTCGAAGCGCATTCGGGCACGCTGTTTCTGGACGAGATCGGCGACCTGCCGCTCGACGTGCAGGTCAAGCTGCTGCGCGCCGTCCAGGATGGCGAGGTCGATCCGGTCGGCGGCCGCGCCACGGTCCGGGTCGACATCAGGCTGATTTCGGCGACGCACCGCAATCTCCTGCAGCAGGTCAAGGACGGCAAGTTCCGCGAGGACCTGTTCTACCGGCTCAACGTCTACCCGATCTATGTGCCGCCATTGCGCGACCGCCGCGACGACATTCCCGATCTGGTCGCACATTTTATGGAGAAGGTGGCTCCGGCAGACCCGCGCCATCGCCTTCGGGGCATTTCGGCGGCGGCGCTCGCCGTGCTCCAGGCCTATGACTGGCCCGGCAACATCCGGCAGCTGGAAAATGCCGTCTTCCGCGCCTCGGTGCTGTGCGAAGGCGATGTGCTCGGCGTCGAGGATTTCCCGCAAATCCGCGCCCAGGTGGAGGGCACGGTCCGCCTCGATGTGGACATCGCGCCGGCCGGCCCGGCTTTGGCCGTAGAACCGCGCGATGAGCCGGCGCTAAGCGGTGAGGACGTTTCGGCTGCCGAACCCGAATCGCCGATGCGGCTTCAGCCACGCTTCGGCACGCTGCGCGCGCTCGACGAACGCGGCAATGTGCGCGCCCTGGCGGATGTCGAACTGGAGATGATCAAGCTCGCCATCGATCACTACAACGGCCAGATGAGCGAAGTCGCCCGCCGCCTCGGCATCGGCCGCTCGACGCTTTACCGCAAGCTCAAGGAATACGGCATCGATCCGGAAACCGGCAGGCTCGACCGGCTCGCTTCCTGAGGGCGCTATCGCGCACAGCCGCCCGATGTCCGGCCTGAGAGCGGTCGGCCCGAGTGCGGTCACGCAAGGCCGGGACCAGCTTGCGCTGCCATCATGTCGCCGGTGCATTGACTGGACCGGAGTGTGGCGCGCCGATGGCGACGTCCCCGACGGTCCCGTTCACGCATTAAGGCTAACGGTAACAGATCGTGTTTCGGCCAAACGAGGAATCATGATCTAAACCAGCGGTTTACCAAGAAACCTTGTGGACAATTTTTGGCGGGATATCGCCACGGTCTTACCGCATTTCGGCTTCAATAAGCGATGATTAACCATTAGGATCGATATTCGGATGTGACAACGACACGTCCGTTTGGGCAAATCCGGGGACAAACGGCAGCCTGCAAGGCCTTTTGATTTGAACAGAATCGAACGACACACAAACGGGCGGCACTATCATTTGAGCGTCTGGCCGAAGTGGCTGGCGGCCATGATTGTCGCATTTGGTTTTCTTGCCGCTGCCGCAACCGGCGCCAGGGCCGAAGTGCGTTCGCTGAAGCTCTACCACCTCCACACGCACGAGAAGGCGGAGATCGTCTACAAGCGCAACGGCCGTTACGATCAGGCCGGGCTGAGGAAGATCAACATCATCCTGCGCGACTGGCGCCGCAACGAGCCGACCAAGATGGACCCGCGCCTGCTGGACCTGGTCTGGGAAGCCTATCGGGAAAGCGGCGCCACCGACTATATCCAGGTGGTTTGCGGCTATCGCTCGCCGTCGACGAACTCGATGCTGCGCAGTCGCAGCAAGGGTGTCGCCGAGAAGAGCCAGCACATGCTCGGCAAGGCGATGGACTTCTACATTCCGGGCGTGCCGCTGAAGAAGCTGCGCAATATCGGGCTCAAGATGCAGGGCGGCGGCGTCGGCTACTATCCGAGATCCGGTTCGCCGTTCGTCCACATGGATGTCGGCAATGTGCGCCATTGGCCCGGCATCAGCCGACAGGAACTGGTGAGCCTGTTCCCGAACGGCAAGACGCTGCACGTGCCGAGCGACGGCCGGCCGCTGCCTGGCTTTGAGCAGGCGCTTGCCTCATACAAGGCACGCAAGGGCTCCGGCGGCGCCGCCATCGAGCTGGCCAGCGCCGGCGGTGGTTCCAAAAGGTCCGGCGGACTCCTGGCTGCCTTCTTCGGCGGCGGCGACGACGAGGCCGACGACAGCGCCGATGTCGCATCGGCAGAGCCGGCGCCGAAGCCGAGAAGCGTGAAGCCGGTACCGGCGAGCACCGCCAAGAGCGGCACCCTGCCGGGGATCGCGATCGTGGCGCCCGAGAACGCCAAGCGCGCCGAGATCCCGCAGGTCGCCGAGGAGCAGGCCCCGGAGCCGGAAAAGGATACGCCCGAGACGATCATCGCGGCGTTGCCGGCACGCAGCATCCCGCTGCCCGATTTCGCGCCGCGGCCGAAAGTCGATGTCGGCGCGCAGCCGCCTGAAAATGTTCCCTTCGGCATGGCGGATGCGACGGCCAGCACCGAACAGACCGTGGCAACCGTGCAGACGCCGGCGAATATGCCTTTCGGCAAGGCTGATCCCTCGGCGGTCGCCGCCGATGCAGCGCAGGTTGCCGCCAACAACATACCTTTGCCGACATGGCGCCCCGAACACACGTTGCCGGCGGTGCTGGCGCCTGCGCCCAGCAAGGATGTGCTGATGGCGCTGGCCGAGACGGCCGAGCGTGGCAAGACCGCGACCGATGCCTTCTCGGTGCTGCCGAGCGCGCGGCCGGATATGACCAATATCGATGCGGCCAAGGCCGATGCGGTCAAGCCCGATGCGGTCAAGGCCGTGCTCGACGAGGCCGAGGCGCTTCCCGTGCAGGCTGACTATTATCGGGTTGCGTCGTTGTCCGAGCCTCGTTCGGCTTTCAACGACCCGTCCGGCGTCGATGCCGCATCGCCGCGCGAGGCCGTCGTCGCCCGCGCTGCCGGTTCCGATCCGGTCGCCGCGATCGGCGCCGGCGTGAAGACGACCCGCAAGGAGGCCAGAGCCACCGCCCGCGACCTGAAACCCGGTCCCAAGGCCATCGTGGTCGCCGCCGCGCCGCAGGCCGCCCGCTGGGCGCTGACCAGCGGCGAGAATGTCGCGACGGTTTCGAGCGCCACGACGGCGCCGGGCTACGCCTACAACGTGGTCCACACGCCGCCGAGCGAGGTCTACACGGCCGGCTTCCAGCAGGGCGACCAGATGGCGGATGCCAACCGTTTCACCGGCAATGCCGTAAAATTCCTGTCCGTCGCGCGCTTCCAGACGAAGTAGCGTAAAGACCGGGCATTCCGAAAGCCGCGCCGGGCAACCGGCGCGGCTTTTTTTGTGTGTGCCGGCTGTGTGCGGGCACAACCGGCATGCATGAAGCCGGCCCCGGCCCCGCGGGATCACGGGTGCCTGAACTTCTCGTGAAAACGTAACAGCCGCCTATTTCCCGGCTAGAATGGCTGCGTTCCAACCCGGGGATATTCATGAAGAAGATCCTGTTGGCATTCGTCCTGGCGCTGGTGGCGGCATCGGCGGCTATTGCGCCCTCGCAAGCCGAAACCGTGATCATCAAAAATGGCAAGCATCACTGCCGGACCAAGATGGTCACGCATTGGAAGCATCACCACAAGGCGGTCGAGAAGGTCAGGGTCTGCAACTGACCGCCAAGACACCACTGACTATCATGGCACCAGACTAGCCCGATCGGCGCAAGCCGGCCGGGCTTTTTCGTGCCGCCCGGGATGGTTCAGTCGATGTCCAGCGCGGCCGCTTCGCCCCGCGCCAGAAGCCGCGCGGCATCGCGTGCAGGCGGCAACCCGAACTGACGCGCATACTCCCGGCTGAACTGCGAAGCGCTTTCATAGCCCACGGTAAAGGCAACCCGCGCGGCGTTTCCCGGCTGGGCCAGCAGCAGGTGGCGGGCCTCCAGCAGGCGGACCTGCTTCTGGTACTGGATCGGGCTCATCGCCGTCGCCGCCTTGAAGTGGCGATGAAACGCAGCGCTGCTCATATTGGCGAGCTCGGCCAACCGCCGCACCTCGATAGGCTCGTCATAGTGAGCCCGGATCCAGGCGGTCGCCCGGCGGATCTGTGACAAGCGGCTGTCGGCGCCGGCGAGCTGGCGCAACTTCGCGCCTTGCGGGCCTTGCAACAGGCGAAACAATATCTCGCGCTCGAGCAGGGGAGCGAGCACGGGAATCTCGGCGGGCCTGTCGAGCAGCCGCAGCATCCGGCGCCACGCGTCGAGCAGGTCGTCATTGGCCAGGTAGGTCATGAAATCGTCGCCACCGACGGCCGGCTCGTGCTCGATGAGCAGGGCTGCGATCGCCTTGACATCGAGGGCGAAACCGATGGCCACATAGGGATGCGCGATACTCGCCTCGATCAGCTGGCTGGTGGCGGGTGTCTCGACCGCGTAGACGAAATAGCTGCCGGCTTGATAACGAAGCGTGCGCTCGCCGATCAGCACCGATTTCGTGCCTTGCAGCACGAACAGCGCCGTCGGCTGACAAAGCTCGGGCATCGGCGGCGTCGGGACCTCGCTGCGGCCGATCGTAACGCGAGGGATCGCCGTCCTTGTCCGCCGCCCATGCGCATGGCGGCCGGCGATGGCGATCAATTCCAGCAGCGCCTCTCTCATCGTTTCAGCATTGCCGATCCGCGTGGGCCGCGCAACCAGGTGAGAGGATCAGGCAAGAGCAAGAGAGTTTTCGGCGCGCGAGGCGGGCCGCAATCCGCCATCTCTAAGGCGCGTCGCGTTTGGCGACGCGTCTTGGGCCTTTGTTTTATGCATGTCGTTTTCCCGGACCGGGCCACTTCCAGGCGACAGGCGTCAGGCCTCCACAAAGGAGATTTGGATATGACGACATCGAAGCGCGCACTGGTGACCGGCGCCAACAAGGGCATCGGCCTGGAGACCGCACGGCGCCTGGCGGCAACGGGATTCAAGGTCTGGCTCGGCGCCCGCGACGCCGCACGCGGCACCGCAGCGGCACAGGCGCTGCGCAGCGAAGGGCTCGACGTCGAGTGGCTCGAACTCGACGTCGTCGATGACGAAAGCGTGGCGGCCGCCGCCAGGACCGTCGCGGCGCGGGTAGCCAGCCTCGACGTGCTGGTCAACAATGCCGGCATTGCTCCTGGATATGTCGACGCGCTCGGCTCGAACGGGCGGTATGAGTTGCCGCCGAGCCGGGAGAATATCGCCGACATCAAGGCCACCTATGATGTCAACGTCTTCGGCCCGGTCCGCGTCACCCAGGCATTCCTGCCGCTTCTGCTGGCATCGCCCGCCGGCCGCATCGTCATGGTGAGCAGCTATATCGGCTCGATCGCCCGCGCGCAGGACGCAACAGGCGAAAACCAGTCGCCCAACATAATGGGCTATGGCAGCTCCAAGACGGCGCTCAACGCCATCACGGTGGCGTTCGCCAGGGAGCTCGCGCCGCGCGGCATCAAGGTGAATGCCGCTGCTCCCGGCTACACCGCGACCGATCTCAACGGGCACAGGGGCGGTCGCACGGTGCAGCAGGCAGCCGAGATCATCGTGCGCCTGGCGACGCTCGATGCCGATGGTCCGACCGCCGGCTATTTCGACGAGAATGGCCCGCTGCGCTGGTGAACGCGAAAGCGCTTATCCGGCGAGCTTGCTCGCGGCGCGTGCGAGAGCTTCGATTTCGTCCCACCTGCCGGCCTTGACCATGTCGTCGGGGGCGACCCAGGAGCCGCCGACGCAGATGACATTGGGCAGGCTGAGATAGTCGGCCGCGTTCTTGCCGGTGATACCGCCGGTCGGGCAGAATTTCACGTCGGCGAGCGGCGAGGCGAATGCCTTCAGCGAGGCGATGCCGCCGGACTGCTCGGCCGGGAAGAACTTCAGGAAGCGCAGCCCGGCTTCGCGCGCGGCCATGATCTCGCCGGGGGTGATGGCGCCGGGCAGCAGCGGAACCTCGCTGTCGGCGGCGCCTGCCAGAAGCTCGCGGGTTATGCCCGGGCTGACGATGAATTGCGAGCCGGCGGCGGCCGCCTCATCGAACTGGCGGGCATCCAGAATGGTGCCGGCACCGACGATGGCTTCCTCGACCTCGCCGGCCACGCGCCGGATCGCTTCCAGCGCATCCGCGGTCCTGAGCGTGATCTCGATCGCCGGCAGGCCGCCGCGCGCCAGGGCGCGGGCCAACGGCACCGCATTGGCAACATCAGCGATCTTCAACACCGGGATGACCGGCTGACCGTTGAGCAACGACAGGAGTTTTTCGGTCTTGCTGGGCATCTTCTTCTCCATATCGTTGTCAATTCAACCGATTAGCAGACGGGTATTTTCCTGTCCACGCAACCGGGCGTGTCGTGATGTCACGCACGCCGGGTAGCTTACGGGCTCTTCCGGAACAGGGCCATGGCAGGCCGTCCAACCCGTTTCACCTTGAAACGGCTTTTACGAGCGTCTAGTTGCTCTGGCAATGACACCGTCCGCGCCATCCCAGCCTGTCCGCGTCGCCGCGCTCTACAAATTTGCCCGGCTCGACGCCTTCCAGGCGCTGCGGGCGCCGCTGGCTGCCTTCTGCTGTGGGCGCGGCATCAGGGGTACGCTGCTTCTGGCGCATGAAGGCATCAACGGCACGGTCGCCGGCAGCGATGCGGCGATTGCCGAACTGATCGAACATCTCGAAGCCATCGACGGGCTGTCCGGCCTCGAGGTGAAATACAGCAGCGCCGCGCAAATGCCCTTCCACCGCATGAAGGTGCGGCTGAAACGCGAGATCGTCACCATGGGTGTCGAAGACATTGACCTGGCGAAGAGTGCCGGCACCTATGTCGCGCCGGCCGACTGGAACGCGCTGATTTCGCAACCCGACACGATCGTCATCGACACGCGCAACGCCTACGAAGTGTCGATCGGCACCTTCAAGGGCGCCATCGATCCGGCGACCGCGAGCTTTCGCGAATTCCCGGCCTGGGTGGAAGAGCACCGCGCGGAGCTGGAAGGCCGCAAGATCGCCATGTTCTGCACCGGCGGCATACGTTGCGAAAAGGCGACGGCCTATGTCAGGTCGCTCGGCCTTGAGGAGGTGTTCCATCTCAAGGGCGGCATCCTGAAATATCTCGAAGAAGTGCCGGCCGAGGAAAGCCTGTGGCAAGGCGAATGCTTCGTCTTCGACGAACGGGTTTCGGTGTCGCACGGCCTCGCCGAGGGCGACGCCAAGCTGTGCCGCGCCTGCCGCCATCCGCTGACCTTGGACGAGCTGACATCGCCGAAATTTGCCGCCGGCGTTTCTTGCCCGCATTGTTTCGACGCTCGGTCGGACGACGACCGCCAGCGCTATGCCGAGCGCCAGCGGCAGGTCGAGCTGGCGCAGGCGCGGGGCAGGGGACCGCATATCGGGTCCTGATCAAGGCGCCTGGGCCGGGGCAAAGCGGCCGCCCGTCATTGCAATGCCAGGTTTAGGGACCTACGTCTTCGGCGTTCGAAACCTGCCCGTTCGGCCGGGCAATCCTGGAGGCATTGATGTTCGATCCCAAGAAGCTTCTCGACGATCTGCTCGGCTCGCAAATTCCCGGCACCGGCGGCACGGTCCGCGACAAGGCCGGACAGGCGGTGCAGATGGCCAAGGACAATCCTCTTGCGGCGGGCGCGCTGGCCGCGGTGCTGCTTGGAACCGGCGCCGGGCGCCAGGTCACCGGTGCCGCCGTCAAGCTCGGTGGGTTGGCAGCGATCGGTGGCCTCGCCTACAAGGCCTACCAGAACTACAAGGCCGGCAATGCACCCGAGCAGGCGCCGGCGGCCGGCGAACCGGAATTGCTGCCGCCGCCGAAGGACACTGCGTTCCACCCGTCGCAAGCGCCGCAGGGCGAGGACGAATTCACGCTGACCCTGGTGCGGGCGATGATCTCGGCGGCCAAGGCCGACGGCCATGTCGACGATGAGGAGCGCAAGAAGATCGCCGGCAAGCTGAGCCTCGCGGGGATCGGTTCCGATGCGGAAAAATTCCTGATGGCGGAGCTGGAGAACCCGCTCGACCTCGACACGCTGGTGGCCGGCGCCAAGACCGACGCGCAGAAGCTTGAGCTCTACACCGCGTCGCGCCTTACAATCGATCCCGACACACGCGCCGAGCGCGGCTATCTCGATCTGCTCGCGGGCCGGCTCGGCCTGCCGGATGCGCTGATCGACCATGTCGAGGCAACGGTTTCGGCGGTCAAAGTGCCGGCTGCCAAGGCCGGGACCTCACCCAATCCACGCTGGTAGGCCAAAACGGAACAGGCGGGCCTTCGTGGCGTTAACCTCTCGTTAACCCAGGAAGCGCATGATTCTAGACAGTCGGATCGGCTTTCCTCCTCCCAAGTCCGGTCCAGATCAGGGCGGTCGCCAATGACCGCCCTTTTTGGCGGCCCTCCGGGCTTCTCCCAAAAAGGAATTGTACTTTTCGGCACCCGGCCAGGCTCCGAACCCTTGATAGGAATTTTTTCCTTGACTGGGTGAAGGCAACTATGGTAGATATTTGGTTATGGTGCTGAGTTGCGCCAGGGACCCGCCGCACAGGCGGTTTTTCCGTTCAATGCTCCCTCGACAGCGCGGGGTCGAAGGCCCGAAGAGACCTGTCAGCTTGGATTCGTTGCCCTGGATACCAGTGTCCCGCTTGCCATCGCCGCCGTCATTTGCGATGCCTTTTGTCCCTGGACCACCTGAAAATCAGTCGAGCAAAACGCGGCGCAGCCGGAGGATATCTGCCATGACCGAAAAAACCGCCATCGTCACCGGCGCCGGCACGGGCATCGGCAAGAGCGTCGCCACCGCGCTGCTCAAAGCCGGCTGGAACACCGTGTTCTGCGGACGCCGGAAGGCGCTGCTGGACGAGGCGATCGCCGCGGCCGAGCAGACGGATGCCAAGGCACTGGCTGTCGCCTGCGACATCAGCAAGCCCGGCGAGGTCGATGATTTGTTCGAGACGGTGGCGGAGGCGTTCGGCCGCGTCGACCTGCTCTTCAACAATGCCGGCATGGGCTACAAGTCGGCGCCGATCGACGAGATCCCGGTCGAGGTGTGGAACGATATTGTGGGCGTAAATCTCACCGGTTCGTTCCTGTGCGCCCGCGCGGCCTTCCGCGCCATGCGCAAGCAGAAACCGATGGGCGGCCGCATCATCAACAACGGCTCCATTTCGGCCTACGCGCCGCGCCCGGGATCGGTGCCCTATACCGCGACCAAGCATGCCATCACCGGGCTGACCAAGACGCTGGCGCTCGACGGCCGCCCCTACGACATCGCCTGCGGCCAGATCGACATCGGCAATGCACTGACCGACATGGCGCAACCGATGACGGTCGGCGTGCCACAGGCCAACGGCTCCATTGCCGCCGAAGCGGTGATGGACGTCCAGCACGTGGCCGACGCCGTCGTCCACATGGCCAGCCTGCCGCTCGAGGCCAATGTGCTGTTCATGACCGTGATGGCGACCAAGATGCCGTTCGTGGGCAGAGGCTGACCAAGCCTTTATTTTTGCGCAATTCCCAAGGGAAAGCGCTACGCGCTTTTCCCGGGAAACCTCTACGCGCTTTCTGGAGTTGCCTTAGGCCCCCGCCAGCGCCACGCCCGGCAGATAGAGCGCGATCGGGCGGATCTCGTAGACGGCGGTCGGGTTGACGCGGCGCAGATCGCGCGCGATGGCGATCGCGTCATCGCGCTTGGCGCAATCGACGACATAGAGGCCGAGAAGCTGTTCCTTGGTCTCGGCGAAGGGGCCGTCGATGACGATCCCGTCGCCGGGTCCGCGCAAGGTGCAGGCCGACTGGGTCGCTCCAAGCCGCGCCGAGGGGCCGAGGCTGCCGTTCGCATAGAGCCCGTCGTGGATCTTGAGCAGGTCGGTCATCAGTGCCGCATCTTCCTGCGGCGTCAGTGCCTTGATCGCGTCTTCCACGTGATAGGCAAGAATTGCATAAAACATCGAGGCCCCCCATTTCGATCCTGATCCGACGATCGTAGCGGCTCCCCGCACGCAGGCACAGTCTTTGGCCATGCGCCTCCCGACGCATCATGACATTGCCATGCCGCCAGCGGCAATCGATGCGGACTCGCGGCGAACGCCGGAGGCCTCACTTGGCCAGGAACGCTCCGATCCTGTCCAGCGCGCGCAAAATGTTCTCCTCGGAATTGGCGTAGGAGAGCCTGACATAGCCCTCGCCGAGAATGCCGAAATCGGGGCCGCCGATCAGTGCCACGCCGGCGTCGTCGAGCAGGGCGGAGGCCAGTTGCTTCGCCTTCCAGCCGGTCTTCGACACGTTGGGGAAGGCATAGAAGGCGCCCTTGGGCGTGATGCAGGATATGTTTGGCAGGGCGTTCAGTCCCTCGACCACGATCTTCCTGCGGCGATCGAAGGCGCGCATCATCTTTTCGACGTCGTCCTGCGGGCCGTCTATGGCGGCGATGCCGGCGAATTGGCTGGGCGCGTTAACGCAGGACCAGCAATTGACCGCCAGCTTGCGCACCTTGTCGTAGAGATGGGCGCCCTTGTCGCCGTTCGGCCAGATCGACCAGCCCATGCGCCAGCCGGTCATCGCCCAGGTCTTCGACCAGCCGTTGAGCACGATCAGCCGGTCGCGGATTTCGGGAAACTCGAGCAGCGAGCAGTGTTTTTCGCCATCATAGGTCATCACGTCATAGATTTCGTCGGAGAGGATGGCCACTTGCGGATGTGCCTCCAGTCCCTTGACCAGCTTCTCGATCTCGGCCCGCGGCGTGACGCCGCCGGTCGGGTTGGCCGGCGAATTGAGGATCAGGAGCCGCGTCTTCGAGGTGATCAGCGCCAGCGTCTCATCGGCCGAGAAGGCAAAGCCGTTCTCCTCGCGCATCGGCACGGGGATGGGTGCCGCACCGGTGAACTCGATCATCGAGCGGTAGATGGGAAAACCGGGATCGGGATAGAGGATCTCGGCGCCAGGTTCGCCGAACATCAGGATGGCGGCGAACATGGTCGGCTTGCCGCCGGGCAGGATCATCACCGCCTCGGGCGATACCTCGACCCCGGTCGTGGTCAGCGTGCGGCGCACCACCGCCTCGCGCGTCGCCAACAGGCCGTTCGCCGGCGTGTAGCCGTGGTGGCCGTCGCGCAGCGCCTTGATCGCCGCCTCGACAATGTGCTGCGGCGTCTTGAAGTCGGGCTGGCCGATGCCGAGATTGACGATGTCGCGGCCTTGTTGGGCGAGTGCCGTGGCCCTCGCGAGCACGGCGAAGGCGTTTTCCTCGCCGAGACGATCGAAGGCCGAAATCGTGTGGAGCATTTTTCCCGTCCGTGTGGTTCTTGCTATGCGGTTGCGTTTTTGTGAGCTTCGGCCCGCAAAAGTCAAACGGATTGGAGCTTTCGGTGTCGGAAAATCTCAAGGACTGGCAACCGCGTCCGCGCCCGGAGCGCAAGGTGCTGGAGGGCCGCTATGTCAGGCTTGAGCCGCTGAGCGCCGCGAAGCATGGCGATGGCCTCTATGAAGCGTCTTCCGTGGCCGACGTCGATGGCCGCTTCGCCTGGCTGCCCGACTATCCGCCGGAAACCCGCGCCGCCTTCCAGCCTTGGCTGGACAAGGTGGAGGCGAGCGAGGATCCGCTGTTCTTCGCCGTCATCGACAAACCGAGCGGCAAGGTCGCCGGGCGCCAGACGTTGATGCGCATCGATCCGGCCTATGGCGTCATCGAGATCGGCAACATCTATTGGGGGCCGCTCATCGCGCGCAAGCCGGCGGCGACGGAAGCGCAGTTCCTGTTCATGAAATACATTTTCGACGAGCTCGGCTATCGCCGCTACGAATGGAAATGCAACAACCGCAACGAGCCGTCGAAGCGCGCCGCGGAACGGTTCGGCTTCAAGTTCGAGGGCGTTTTCCGCCAGCACCTGATCGTCAAGGGTGAAAACCGCGACACCGCATGGTATTCGATCATCGACAAGGAATGGCCGGCCTTGCGCAAAGCCTACGAGGCGTGGCTCGATCCGGCCAATTTCGACGGTGCCGGCCAGCAGAAACGACGGCTCGAGGATTTTCGCGCGGAATTCGGCGCTTGAGCTGAATCCGGGCATGGGAGTTTGCCATTGGCGCACAGTGACGACGACAGCCGGCACGACGGCAGCCGGCACGACCACAGCGGGCACGGCTACAGCGGGCACGGCCACAGCGCGCATAGTCATGGCTCGACCGACAAGAAGCGCGTTTTGATCGCGGCCTGCCTGACGGCGGGCTTCATGGTGGCGGAGGCGCTTGGCGGTCTTTTCACCGGCTCGCTGGCGCTGCTGGCCGATGCCGGCCACATGCTTGCCGACGCCATTGCGCTCGGCCTTGCCTGGTACGCGTTTCATCTTGCGGACCGGCCGGCGACCGTCCGCCTGACCTATGGCTTCGGCCGGGTCAAGACGCTGGTGGCCTACACCAACGGCATCGCCATCTTCGTCATCGCGCTGTGGATCGTCTACGAGGCGTGGGAGCGCCTGCAGACGCCGGCGCCGGTGCTGGGCGGGCCGATGCTGGTGGTGGCGATCCTCGGCCTGCTGGTCAACATCGGCTCCTTCCTGGTGCTGCATGGCGGCGACCGTGAGAGCCTCAACATGCGCGGCGCCATACTGCATGTGCTCGGCGACCTGCTCGGCTCGGCCGCGGCAATCGTGGCGGCGATCGTCATTCTGGCGACCGGCTGGACCCCGATCGATCCGATCCTGTCGGTGCTGGTCTCGCTGCTGATCCTGTCCACGGCATGGTCGCTGATGCGCGCGGCCGCCCACGTCCTGCTCGAAGGGGTGCCGCCGAGCCTCGACCGGGACCTGATCGCCAGCGACATCGCGACGACGGTCCAGGGGGTGCGCGAGGTGCACCACATGCATATCTGGTCGATCGACGGCACCAGCAGCATGGCGACGCTGCATGCCTGCCTCAACGAGGGCGTGGACGCGCACAAGGCGGTCAGCGCGATCAAGAAGCGGCTTGCGTCGGAGCATGGCATCAGCCATGCCACGGTGGAACCTGAATTCGGCCAGTGCGCCGACGACGGCGACGAGCACGACCATGGTCATGACCATGATCACCACCAGGGGCATGACGCGGCTTTGCATCATGGCCACCATCACTGACGCAGGGAACCCAAGCGCCTTGAATCCGAGCTCGACGACCCCTGGCCACGCCGGGACAGCATAATGGATCGCGATACCAAGAACGCCGCCATCGCCGCGCTGTCGATCATGCTGCTGTTCGGCATTGCCGTTTATTTCCTGCCAAACATCATGCTGGCCCTCGGCGGCCTTTCGACCGTGCTCGCCGGCATCTTCGGCACCGCGTTCGTGCTGGCGTTTTTCTTGGTGTTCTGGCTGCGCGCGCGCAGCCAACGCAAAAATCAGAGCAAATAAGGGAAGTTCGACATGCGCATTCTGATCACGGGCGCCGCCGGCATGGTCGGCCGCAAGCTCATTGCACGGCTGGCGAAGGACGGCAGGCTGCGCGGCCAGAAGATCTCCGCGCTCGACCTGCACGACATCGTACCGCCACAGGCGCCGGCCATCGATGGCGTCAGCATCCACAGCCATACCGGCGATCTCGCCGAGGCGGGCGCCGCCGAGAGGCTGGTCGCGTCGCGGCCCGACGTCGTGTTCCATCTCGCCGGCATCGTATCGGGCGAGGCGGAAGCCAATTTCGATCTCGGCTACCGCGTCAATCTCGACGGCACGCGCGCCTTGTTCGATGCCGTCCGCCTGGCTGGGTTTGCGCCGCGCGTCGTGTTCACCTCGTCGATCGCGGTGTTCGGCGCGCCGTTCCCGGACGTCATTCCCGATGAATTCCACACTACGCCGCTGACCTCCTACGGCACGCAGAAGCAGATGAGCGAGGCGCTGCTGGCCGACTATTCCAGGCGCGGCTTCTTCGACGGCATCGGCATCCGGCTGCCGACCATCTGCGTGCGGCCGGGCAAGCCGAACAAGGCGGCCTCCGGCTTCTTCTCCGGCATCATCCGCGAGCCGCTGAACGGTCAGGAGGCGATCCTGCCGGTGCCGCGCACCGTCGTCCATACCCACGCCAGCCCACGCTCGGCGGTGAATTTCCTGATCCATGGGATCGACGGCGCCGCCGTCGGGCCGCGCCGCAACCTGACGATGCCAGGCGTCGCCGTCACCGTCGGCGAGCAGATCGAGGCGCTGGAACGCATCGCCGGGCCGAAGGCGGTGAGCCTGATCCGCGAGGAGCCGGACGAGACGATCTGGGCGATCGTCAAGGGCTGGCCGACGCGGTTCGAGGCGCGGCGGTCAAGGGAACTCGGCTTCAGTGCCGAGAAGAGCTTTGACGAGATTATCCGCGCTCATATCGAGGATGAACTCGGCGGCAAGGTGTATTGATATTCAGGTGATGCCGGCCTGCGAACGGCTGATACCTGCGCTTCCGGTGCTCACGTACTTTAAGTACGCTCCGCTCCGGTTCTCGATATCAACCGTTCTCGGCACGGCCTGACCTGAATCTCAACACACCTTGGGGCGCTACTTCCGGGTCAAACGCCACCCGTCAGGCTCGCCGACAGCAGCAGCAGTCCGAACAGGAACACGAAGGCGGCGCCGCCGATCTCGACGATCGAATGGATGCGGTTGCCCATGCGGCCGTCGCCGGCGAAATACACCGCCCAGTTCTTTGCGGTCACCGCGATCGTGGCCAGCGCCGAGACGGTTATGGCGGTGCCGATCGACATCGCCAGCACCGACAGCAGGCCGCCGAGCCACAGGCCATTGAGCAGGGCGAAGCTGAGCACGATCAGCGCGCCGGAGCAGGGGCGGATACCGACCGCGGCCACCGCCGTCCAGGCGGTGCGCCAGTCGAAGCGGTCGCCGGACAGCAGCGCCGGATCTGGCGCATGCGAGTGGCCGCAGGTCTCGCAGACCTCGCCCGCCGCGTGCGCGTGATCGTGCGCGCCATGATCGTGGTGATGGTCATGCGCGCCGTGGTCATGGTGATCGTGCGAATGGTCATCCCCATGGTCGTGATGTTCATGCCCATGCAGCGCGTTCGCCGAATGGCTGTGAGCGGCATGCGAATGGCCCGTGTGACCTGTATGACCGGCATGCGAATGGCTCGCGTGAGAATGCCCGGCGTGAGCCGCCGACAGGCTGTAGGCGGGACCTCTGCCGAACAGGCGCAGGATGGAAGGGCCGAGCTTGCGCCACAGCAGCCAGGCGCCGAACAGGGTGACGAAGACGAAGCTCATGATCTCCATGAACCAGGCCGCATCGGTCATCGAGACGGCGGTACCGCGCAGGACGAAATAGGCGACTGCCATGACCGCGACCGCGGTCAGGCCCTGCAGCAGGGCCGAGACAAACGACAACAGGATGCCACGCCGCAGCGCCACTTCGTTGGCGACCATGTAGGACGAGATCACCGCCTTGCCGTGGCCGGGGCCGGCGGCGTGGAAAATGCCGTAGGCGAAGGACAGGCCGATGAGCACCCAGAGCTTGCTGTTGTCCTGGCGCATCGCCTTCATCGCCGTGGCGAGCGCGCGATAGAATTCCTGCTGCCTGAGATTGATCCACATCAGGATGTGGGCGAACGGGCCGGTGGTCGGGGCCATGCCATCGTTGACGCCAATGCCGAGCGAGCTCTGGGCATGAGCCGAGCCGGCGAAATGCACCATCGCGAAGCTGATGGCCAACAGGCCGAATGCCAAACGCAGGGACGGTCTCATCACCGGGTTCATCCTTCTGGCTGACAGGTCAGTTCGAGCTTGGTGGCAAAGATCTTGCTCATGTCGGTGCCTGTCGGGTCGTTGAAGAAGGCGTCCGTCAGGGTCTTCTGGTTTTCCTTGATGGCCTCATCCGGGTCGGGGCGGACCACCTTGTCGGTGCAGTTCGGGGGCAGGCCCTCGACCGTGATGTTGGCGTCCTCGGTGAAATCGATCGCCGTGTAGAAGGTCGGATCGTAGACGCCGATATCGATCTTGCCGGCGAGCTTGATCGGCGCCTTCGGTTCGGACTCGAACAGGATGATCAGCTGGTCGTTGTCGAAATTGGCCATCAGATGCGGCGGCGGCGTCATCGGCACGTCCTTGCCGTCCTGGGTGACGAGCTGGAAGTAGTTGAATTCGGCCAGCGAGGCGTGGACCGTGTCGGCGACCTCCTTCAACTCCTTGTCGTCAAGCTTCAGGTCGGAATTCTTGTCGAACTCCATCATGACAGTGCTGGAAAACAGATCATCGAAGCGCCAGAGATGGCGCAGCGCTTTCACGCTTTGGTGATCCGGGGAGAGGATCACGTCGAGGCGGGCCTCGGCGAAAACGTGCGGATGCACCTCGGCCGGTCCAACGGCGGTCAATGTCGCCGCCAAGGCCGAAGCCAGCATGATTGCGTGCCGTTTCAGATGCATTCGCGGTCGCGATTCCCTTGGCTTCGGAGAGAAGTCGACAGTTACCAGAAAGGGGGCGAAAATGGGACCGCGCCGCAATTGAAGGCGGTCATGCGGTTTCGCGCGTCCTGAACCACTGGACCAGGAAATCGACGAAGACACGCACCTTGGCGGGCAAATAGCGCCGGTGCGGATAGACGGCGAAAATGCCGGCGCCCGACAGGGTGCGGTCATCCAGAACCGTCACCAGCCGGCCGCTCGCAATATCCGGCACGGCGATGAAATCCGGCAGGATGGCAAATCCCAATCCCGACAGGGCAGCAGCCCGCGCCGCCATCGGGCTGTTGACTTCGATCGGGCCGGAGACCGAGACGCTTACCGTATCCTCGCCGTCTCCCTTGAATTGCCAGTTGTTCAGGCCGCGGCCATTGGTGTCGACGATGCAGGGCATGCGGCCGAGGTCCTGCGCCCGTACCGGCATGCCATGTTTTGCGATGAGTTCGGGAGATGCGCACAGCCGTGTCGAAAACGGCGCCAGACGCCTGGCGATCAGCGACGAGTTCTCCAGGCGCGAGATGCGCACCGCGAGATCGAAGCCTTCCTCGACGAGGTCGACGAAGCGGTCGTCCAGCTGGATGTCGAGCACGATGTCGGGATATTGCTTGGCGAAGTCGATCAGCGACTGGCCGATCGGCGCGTCGGCGAAGGTGCGCGGCGCAGACAGCTTGATCCTGCCGCGCACGTCGCCGGACGATTCACGCACGGCATCGGCAAGACTGTCGACCTCGCGCACGATCTCGGAGGCGCGGCGATAATAGGTGTGGCCGGCCTCGGTCATCGAGAACTGGCGGGTGGTGCGGTTGAGCAGCAGCGCGCCGAGCTCGTCCTCCAGCTCGCGCACATATTTCGACAGCAGCGCCTTGGAGCGGCCGATCTTGCGCGCCGCCGCCGAAAAGCCCTCGGCCTCGACCACGTCGATGAAGGCGCGCATGCGGGTCAGTGTGTCCATGAATCAGGCCTTTCGTGCGGCGTCGAGTTTCGGCCGAGCCGTATCAGGGCAATGTCGCCGCCGGAAGGGCCAGCGACAGGCCGGCCCACCGGTATCTTGCGAGGGTGCAGAAGGGGGTCGAGAGGGTCGTGCGTGCCTGTCATCGTTCGATATCCGGATACGGTGAACCAACATTGTTCGATGCCGGAATTTTTACAACCTGCGATACGATTTTTATTGATTGTGAATCTCTCTGCCCCTATATCGCGCTTGCCCAAAGTCGCACGTGCCTGTGGGTGTCCGCCGATCCTCTGAATGGTGAGGGAAATCGGTAAGGTAACTGGAGCTAACCCCTCCAGTCGGTTTAGCGGCCAACCGCCAGACCGAGGACACCTTGAAGCAACGACGGTGCGGGCCTTTCTGGTTCTCTGCCGGTTGTCCAAAGACCGGGGTTACTGAAGAGGCACACCATCATTGCCGGCAGTGCGGAACGGGGTTCTCCCAGTCCAAGCCAAGGCAGACAAAGCGAACCGAAGCCGGGCAAGGCCAAGGTTCATCGCCGCGAGACGGCGTTTCATGGTTCCGGGGTCTCCACCGGCTGGGTCCATGGATTTCCGTCCCGCCTTTGTCCACCGCGTGTTCGCGAGGCCGACAGCCCGCGTCCGCACCCTTGTGCGCGCCGAAAGGCGTGATGGAGAAACCCGATGGCCACGCAGCGCATCCTCGACTTCCTCGCCACCCGACGCCCGACCGGTCCTTGCCTCGTCGTCGACCTTGATGTCGTGCGCGACAATTTCCGCGCCTTCGAGAAGGCGCTGCCCGATTCCAGGATCTACTATGCGGTGAAAGCAAACCCGGCGCCGGAAATCCTGCGCCTCCTTGCTGCGATGGGCTCGTCCTTCGACACCGCTTCCGTTGCCGAAGTCGAGATGGCGATGGACGCCGGTGCGCCGGCGGACCGCATCTCCTTCGGCAACACCATCAAGAAGGAGCGCGACATCGCGCGCGCCTACCAGCTCGGTATCAAGCTGTTCGCCGTCGATTGCGTCGAGGAGGTCGACAAGATCGCCCGCGCCGCTCCAGGCGCCCGCGTGTTCTGCCGCGTGCTGACCGATGGCGAGGGCGCCGAATGGCCGCTGTCGCGCAAGTTCGGCTGCGTGCCTGCGATGGCTGTCGACGTGCTGCGCCATGCCAAGGCGCTCGGGCTCGACGCCTATGGCGTGTCGTTCCATGTCGGCTCGCAGCAGACCGACCTGACGGCCTGGGATCGCGCGCTGGCCGACGCCAAGACCGTGTTTTCGACGCTCGCCGAGGAAAGCATCGTCTTGAAGATGGTCAATATGGGCGGCGGCTTCCCGACGCGCTACCTGCGCGACGTGCCGGCGGCCCAGGCTTACGGCCAGGCCATCTTCTCGGCGCTGCGCAAGCATTTCGGCAACGCCATTCCCGAGACCATCATCGAGCCGGGCCGCGGCATGGTCGGCAATGCCGGCGTCATCAAGTCGGAAGTCGTGCTGATCTCGAAGAAGGCGGACAACGACAATGTGCGCTGGGTGTTCCTCGATATCGGCAAATTCGGCGGCCTGGCCGAGACGATGGACGAGGCGATCCGCTATCCCCTAGTGACCGCGCATGACGGCTCAGAAACCGCGCCTTGCGTGCTCGCCGGCCCGACCTGCGATTCGGCCGACGTGATGTATGAGAAGACGCCCTATCCGCTGCCTCTGTCGCTGACCATCGGCGACGAGGTGCTGATCGAAGGCACCGGGGCCTACACGACCACCTATTCGGCGGTCGCCTTCAACGGTTTCGAGCCTCTCCGATCCTACGTGATCTGACGGTCGAAAGAACCGTCGGATCATCCCAGGTGGGCGTTTGTCGCCCATCCGGGCTCGCCTGTGGAACAGTCTCCGCTCGTGAAGGGATCGCGGAAATGGACATTGCAAATTTCGTTGTCGAAGGCGCTGCGCGCGACATCTCCCCCTCTGAGGGGGAGATGGTCACGAACTGGCCGGAGGGGTTTGTCTCAGCCGCCTCGACGTCTCTTGGACCGCATGGGGCTAGCGCTTCACGCGCGGCGACCCCCTCTGTCGCCTTCGGCGACATCTCCCCCTCGAGGGGGGAGAGTGCCTGTGCTTTCGCCATCGTTGCCGAAACGCCTGATGACATCGTGGGGCGCGAGGCGTTGCTCGATGCCGCCATGGGGCCGAAGCGCAAGACGAAGTCGTCGGAGAAGCTGCGGCGGGGCCGGCGGCCCTCGGAAGGCCTGGCTTTCGTCGCGCGCGACGCATCGGGCGCCGTGATGGGCACGGTGCGGCTCTGGGACGTCACGCTGGGCGAGGGCGGTCCGGCAGCACTGTTGCTTGGGCCCCTGGCGGTCGCTCCTTCGCTCAAGAGTGCCGGCATCGGCTCGGCGCTGATGCGCCATGCGGTCGCCGAAGCCGCGCGTCTCGGCCACGCGGCGATCCTGCTGGTCGGCGACGCGCCCTATTACGGGCGCTTCGGCTTCTCAGCCGCAAAGACCGGTTCGCTGGCCATGCCGGGCCCGTATGAGCGGCATCGGCTGCTCGCGGTGGAACTGGTGGAGGGCGCGCTCGACGGCGTCCATGGCACGCTGAAGGCCGCGGGGCGCAAGCTGAAGGCGCCGACGCTGGCGGCCTGAGGCGCTGAGCCCCAAACGAACGAAAAACGCCGCCCGAAACGGCGGCGTTTTCGTCCCGAGAACAGTCTCGGCGGTCTTCTGTCTCAGCCGATCAACTGGCTGAGCGCCATGGCGACAGACATGTCGCCTTCGACCTTTATCTTGCCGGTCATGAACGCCATGGTCGGGTTGAGATCGCCCGATATCAGCGAGTCCAGATCGTCGAGCGAGAGCTTGATGGTGCAGTCGGCGGGGCCATCGGTGGTCGAGACATCGGCGCCGTCGATGACGATGACGCCGTCGCCGCCGGTGTCGAATTTCACGGAACGATCGAACCCGCTGCTGGCCACGCGCGACCTGATCTTGTCGGCAATCTCCTGAACGCTCACGCTATTCTCCTGTCTGGTTGCATCTGCCTGTTCGGTTGCATCTGCTTATCTGGTTGCATCTGTCGCGCCACGGCATGATCCGCCCGAGACCCATGCATCTTCGCGGCCACGGTCGCTGCCGCATATAGCTTTGGATTGACGTTTACGTCAACGCGAATTGCAGGGCCTGGTTCCTATCGCCGCACCGGGCGAGGGACCGGATCACCGTGCCTGGCCAGTGGCATGCCCGGGGGCTCAATGCGACTTGAAGGCCTTGGTCATCTCGGACGCCGTGGCGCCGGCTTCCTGCCGGCGGCGCAGCCAGTTGTCGCGTATCTCATCCTTGCTCAGGAAATTGACCTGATCGACCAGAACCTCATGCACCAGTGTGGCGCCGACGCGTGTGTTGACGGTATCGCGGATCGCGGCGCGGAAGGCGTCGAGGTCGATCGTCTCCTTCTTGGTGAAGTCGATCTGCGGATTGGAATAGAGGTAGGAATAGACCTGGTCGGTGATCAGCGCCTCGGCCGGGATCGACAGTTTCTTGATCTGCTCGGGTTCGACCGTGTAGACCAACTTGGTCAGGAAATAACCGTCGATCCTGGCGTTGCGGATCAGCGGCACCGAGATGACCTCGGTCTTGACGTAGTCCAGTCCGCCCAGCATCGGCTTCGGCTTTTCGCCGACGCCACGCTCGCCGGCGGCCTGGAACGAATAGAACACCGCGCCGAGCGTGGCGACGCAGATCCAGACCGCGATGGCGATGACCTTGACCATTCAGGCACCCGAGCCGGCGACCACCGCGCGCTAACCGCGCGCCCGGCCGAACTCGCCGGCGGAATAAGTGCCGTCGGTTTCGGCGCGCTGGATGGCGGTGCGCAACAGGCCTGCGACCTCGTTGACGGCGCTCAGATGCGCCAGGATCGCCGCCTCGTTCTTCGCAAGCTTCTGGCGAAGCCGGACAAGGCCTTCGCGGTGCTGTTCGAGGAACTCGGCTTCGCTGCCGCCGCGCATGGCACGGGTCAGTTCATAGAGATAGCGGCTCTTGCGCGCGTTCGATGCCTTGAGGTCGTAGCCGGTGTCGCTGCGCAGCCCGGCCGTCTCTTGCTCGACGACTTCCTCGATGCGGCCGATGATGGCGGCAAGGTTTCCGGGCCGCGCGAGTGCGACCGGGGCTTCCGATGTGGCCGTGCGCGCCGGCAGGTTGGCGGTGAATTCCGAAAAGTCGGCCATGGCGTTTCCCAGTCTAGATCTTGATGTCTGTCTTTGTGGTCGTTTCATCGCCGGTCATGGACCTGGCGGCCTTGCGCTGCAGCTCCTGGACGAGCGAGGTGGACAGACGGCTCTGCCGGTCGGTCTCGGTCTTTTCAGGCCCGCCGGAGACTGGGCCGATCGGCACCTTGCGCTTGCCTTCGAGATAATGGTCGGCGAGCAGCGACTTGGCGATGCCGATGCCACCACGCTCGGCCATGACGTCGGCGACGCGCTCGGCGAGCTGCGATTTCCACATGTCGCCGGCCAGGCCCTTGCCGTACACGCCCTCGGTGTCCTTGGGCATCATGTTCTGGATGAAGGTCTGGAGCACCATGGCTTCGAATTTCTTGAACTTCTTGGATGGATCGGCCGCCATGGCCTGGTCGGCGGTGGCGCGCGACAGCATCGTCCCGGCCGAAGCGGCATCGACCGAAAAGCTGCCGGCAACGCCGCCCGCATGCCTGGTCAGCGCGGCGCGCGCGGCCGCGAGATCCGCCGGCTCGGCTGCTCGGATAACATCCATCACGATGTCGCTGGGGGGAGAGATCGCCAAGAAAGTCCGCCTTTTGTCGGGTTTCCTTGGCCAGACCATGCCTCAACAAGCTTGTGGCAGGCTTGCGGGGGGAGGAAGGAAGGTCAGGGTTCTCTGCATCCAGCCGCGCAGCCAGATTTCAACAACGCATGTCGGGTAAAAATGTGGCTTCCGGTTTTGGGAGAACGACCTGCAGAAGGCGTCTCGCCCGAATCCGTTCGAACGTGACGCGCTTCAGGACGGGGGAAGACCGGCCCTCGACAGCATTTCAAGGAACCGGGAATGGTGATGATCCTTCACATAGCGCGGCACAAAGCCAGGGCAGACATTGCTCAGATTGAGATGCGGAAGTTGTGACAGGCAATGATGGATGGCCCGCGACGCTTCATCGCGATTGCCGGTTGCGGCCGCGGCCGCGGCCCAATAAAGCGCGCCACGAACGAAGCCCGGCTTTGTCCTGACCACCTTGCGCGCGACCTCGAGCGCCCGCTGATCGTCTCCGCCGGCAAACAGCGCCATAACGAGCCCGTGGTGACGCCAGTAGTCGATGACGTCATGGGTTCCCAGCCGGATCGCCTCGTTCGCCTCGCGCACGGCTTCGCTGACCTGCCCGCGCAGCGCGAAGAGCATCGCAATATCGCCGTGGCCGCTCGGATAATTTGGGTTGAGGCTGATCGCGTGCCGGCATTCGACGATCGCCTCGTCGATACGACCGCAACTTTCGAGAGCGAATGACAAGATGCACCGGGCAATTTCATCGTCCGGCACCGCCCGCACCGCGGCCTCGGCAAGCGCCAGCGTATACTCAATATTGCCCTGCTCGCGGGGCAGCGCGCCAAACGCGATGCCCATGGAAATCATGATCGAGAGCGTCCGCTTCGCACGGGCGTTGTCGGGCCCTGTCGAGAGCGCCTTCGTCGCAAGTTCCATCCCGACCAGCAGCGAGTCGTGGGTCATCTCAAAATATTTCATGAGCGCCTCGTTCACCAACCTGCGCACTTCAGGGGGACCAGGCGGACTCTTGTCGCGGACCTTCCAGTTGGTCAGCTGAAGTTCGAGGATCACCGCCAGAACGACGGACTGGGCGATCCTGTCCTGGAATTCGAGCGCATTCTCGGAGTGGCCGTCGAACTTCTGGGCCCAGACATGATGACCGCCGACGGCATCGACAAGCTGGATGTTCACCCTCAGCCCATTGCCGGATCTCTGGATGCTGCCGCTGAGCACATATTGTGCCCGCAGCGCTCCTGGCGCTTTACCTTCTTGGCGCGGGCCGACCTTATCTGTCGGGGGAACCGCGGAGAGCACGACATAGTCGGCCACCTCGGAAAGAGCTGTCGTGATGTCCTGGACCAGTCCCTTGGAGAAAAAATTGTCGCCTTGTTTTCCGGTCAGATTGGTGAAGTCGGCAACGCCAATGGAAGGGTGTCCGAGGCGATGGCTGGCCGCAACACCACTTGCCGACGGCGCGTGTGACGCCGTGTCGGAAGCAAGCAGCAGGGACTGCCATAGTGCCCGCGTCTCAGGGCCGGCTTCGACGCCGAACTCCTTCTTCAGCATGCTTCTGCAGGCCTCGTATGTCCTGAGCGCCTTGTCGCGTTGACCACAAGCAAGGAGCAATTCCATCTTGAGCCGATAGGATTCTTCCCGCGCCGGATCCATGGCCAGGACGCGATCGGCCAGGACGAGGCCCGCTTCAGCGTCGACGAGGCGAGCCAGTTTCTCGAATGATTCAAGCGCACGACCGAGCAACCTGTCGCGTTCCGACGTGACCCAGTCGTCGAAGCCATTGCTTCCCACATGGAGACCGTCGAGAAACGGGCCAGTGTAGTTCGCCAGAGCCTTTTCGAGTTCCTGCGCGGAGCGGGCCGATAGACCCGTCTCGAACTCCTCCACATCGACCCGAAACGCCTCTGGCCTGAGGTGGATCAACTCTCCGGTGGAATGGATAAGATCGACACCCGAGAGATCGCGGCGCAGGACGCTGAGGGTCTGGCGAAGACTGTTGCGCGAATGTTCGCCATCGCTGTCGCCCCATAGCAGGTCAGCCAGTTTCTCCCGCGTTGCTGCCATGCCCGGACATCGGGCCAGATAAGCAACGATTGCCGGGCCGCGTTTCCCAGCCAGTCGAAGCGGGCCAGTTGTTTCAATACGGAAGCCGCCGAAGAGTGAGATTCTATTTGCAGCGCCGCCGTCGTCACTTTGCATCTGCTGCCTCAGCCTGACGAAATTCTAACGCAAATCTAACGTTCCGCAATCGTCCGTCACCGCGCTTCAAGCGCTCCCGTGACGGCAGGTCATTTAGACTTCGCTAAATTAGGCGGCCAAGTCAACGCAATGCTTGGTTCAAGGGGGGCGCGTGTCCAGAACAAGAGCCAATTTGCTGCTGCTCCTTGCAGCCGCATTGTGGGGCTTCGGCAACGTCTCGCAAAAGACGGTGCTGGTCCATCTCGACGCCATGAGCGCGGTAAGTCTGCGTTGCCTGATCGGCGGGCTGCTGGTGCTGCCCTTTGTCTTGACCGAAAGGCGAGTGGCGATCGGGGCGGGCTATTTTCCGAGCCTGGCCAGGGTGGGCGCGCTGTTCGCCATCTCCATCACGCTTCAGCAGCTTTGCTATGTCGGAGCCTCGGTCACCAATGCAAGCTTTCTGGTGAGCACGGCAACCGTAATGACACCATTGGCCGCCTGGTTGCTCGTCGGCGAGCGTCCGACAGCGGGCCTCACGATCGCTGCCGGGCTGACCCTGGTCGGAGCCCTGCTTTTGTCGGATGGGATCGGCGGCCTCGGCAGCGGCGATCTCACCGCCATCCTGTCGGCTGCCTGCTATGCGCTCTGGGCGGTCGAGCTCGGCCGGCACATGCAGGCCCATGCGCGGCCGTTCACCGCCGCCGCGGCACAATTTCTCGGCGCCGCAGTCTTCGCCCTGCCGCTCGGGGCAATGCATGGCAATCTGTCGCTGGCCGCCGCATTTGCAGCCGGCCCGGAATTGGCGATACTCGGCGTCTTCTCCACCGCGATAGCCTTCGGCATACAGACGGCTGCCCTCCGCTTCACGCCGGCCAGCCACGCCGCCGTGATCGTCAGTGCCGAAAGCGTTTTCGGGGCGCTGGGCGCGGCGATCTTTCTGGGCGAGCGGAGTTCGTGGCCGGGCGCCTTGGGAGCAGCGATCATTCTCGGTGCGATCCTTTCCGTAGCACGATCGAACCGAACGCCGCAGGCATGTGAGTCCTTGCGGACCGCTTCGAACCAACTCTTCGACATTGCCCCTGCCTTTGCAACAGCGCCGGCAAGCGGGGCAGGCGAACGCCGCGTCAACAGTTCAGGTCCGGTGGAGGAATGCGATGACCACTGCCGCTGATGCGACCGTCGCCGTGTCGAGCGCGGCCGGACAGGCCGCGGGGGCGCTGCGATGAACGGGGGGACAGTCCTTCTTCCGCTCACACACTTGAGATCGGCCCTTGGTGCCCGCATGAAGGGACCCGGCGGCTATTACAACAGTGGCAACGCGCTTGGCCTCGTCGTAGGTCTTGCAACCCAAATTGCGGCCGCGCCAGTCGGCCAGCATGAGGAAAGCGCCATCATCGCGGCGGTGATGGACTATTTCGCGGGCAGCCATGGCACTGTTGCGCTCACCTTGGCTACCCTCGTCTTTTTCTGCGGCGGCGAAGCCTACCACCGAGCTTGGGCAAAGCCGGATGTTCCCGATCCCACCCTCAATCGTCTGGGCGACTTCCTCTCGGGACTAGGCGCAATCGGGCTCGGCATCGCGCTGTTGCTGCTCGGCGACCCGCTGCTTGCGGCGACCTCTGGCCTGCTGCATGCACTCGGCAAGTTCGGCAGCGTCTTTCACAGGCCGGGCAGGCCAGTTCCGGTGTGGCCGACCGCCTGGCCCGATCCGTTCCGCAGTGCGGTGCTCGCCAGCAGGTTGCCGGCAGTGGTGGCGACAACCGTCGCCCTCGGCCAGGCTTTGCCGGTGGTCTGGTCGGGCGAGTCCTTCGCGGCACTCATCATGCCGCTGACGTTACTCGGCTGTTATCTTTTGTGGACCAAGGCCGATCTGCTGCTGTTCGGCGTTGGGTCCAAGGTCCCTCGTCAAATTTCCACATGTTGAAAATGGGCGGCTTTGACAACGATCGGTTGTCGAGATGGAGAATGGCATGTTTACAGATATGTATCAGGACGCCGGTCCCTCTTCTGGAGCGGTCTCCTTTCGCGGGCGGGTGCAGTCGATAGGCCGGGGCAATCTTTTTTCGCCGACAAAGCCATCGGGAAGGGGGCTGGCAAAGCGAGCCAATTCACTCCTGAGACTGGCGGGGATACTTGCAGCTTCTGCGTTCTGGAATCTCCCGGCGCATGCAGCGAATGTCGACGTTGCCATCGTGTTCGCGGTCGACTTCTCGGCATCGATTGATCCAAAGATCGCCGATCTGCAACGCGAGGGACATGCCGCGGCACTCACTTCGCCCGAGATCATCGCCGCCATCGGCCGGAATTACGTCGGCTGCATCGGCGTGGCCTACTTTGAATGGTCGAGCCCCGGACACGCACGCACCATACTGCCGTGGACAAGCATTTGCGGACTGGAAGATGCAAGAGCGGCGGCGGCGGAGATCAGCAGGAAAGGGGATACCGGCGTCATCCGCCGAGGGCGAGCCGGAACATCGGTTTCCTCGGCTATCGACATTGGCAGTCTTCTGCTGGACCAGTTTCCTGGAAATGCCGCCAAGAAGGTCATCGATATCTCTTCCAATGGTGAGAACAACGACGGACTTCCTGTTCAGCCGAGCAGGCTGAACGCCATTGCCAAGGGATATA
This sequence comes from Mesorhizobium sp. B2-6-1, assembly GCF_006440475.1. Classification (NCBI taxonomy): domain Bacteria; kingdom Pseudomonadati; phylum Pseudomonadota; class Alphaproteobacteria; order Hyphomicrobiales; family Phyllobacteriaceae; genus Mesorhizobium; species Mesorhizobium sp. B2-6-1. Next base: position 119,218 of record NZ_VFUH01000011.1, on the reverse strand, counting down.
CGATCAACGCGATCGCCATTCCCACCGAAGACGACGATCCCGGCAATTCGCTGGCATCCTATTTTGCCAAATCGGTCATTGGCGGTTCCCAGGCTTTCGTCATGACGCCGAAAGGGCCAAACGACTACAGCACGGCGCTTCGCCGCAAGCTGGTCACAGAAGTAAGCATGAACAACGAAGGACAGTTCCCGCAACCGGCGGACGGGCGCTCTTCTCAACCGTAATTCCGGACAGTGGCGCATTGCTGCACGGCCGCGTAGGGCCGAGAGCAGACGGCGGTCACCTGCCCGTTGCTCTCCCGATAGGTATGTTTCTTGGCGATCCACGGCCCCTCGTTGATCTTGACCTCGGCCCGGTCGATCGGCGGCGCACCCCAGGCGGCTCCGACGATCCGGTAATCGCTGCCGACAGGAGCCACCCGAGCCGGCGCCGATCTGAGGCCGGCTCAGCCGCAGCAACCCTCATGCCACCGCGGCGGTGGGAGCGCGGCTCATCCGATCGAGCGGAGCACACCACCGTCGACGCGCAAGGCGGCGCCGGTGGTCGCCGAGGCCTGCTCGGAGCAGGTGTAGACGACCATGTTCGCGACTTCCTCGGTTGTCGCGAACCGGTTGATGAGCGTGGTCGGACGCAGCGATTTCAGGAAATTATGCTCGGCGTCCGTTTGCGTGATGCCCTGCTCCTTCGCGGTGGCCTTCATCCAGCCGCCGAGAATCTCGGAGTCGGTCGGCCCCGGCAGGACAGCGTTGACCGTGACGCCGGTGCCACCGACAAGTTCGGCCAGCCCGCGCGACACGGCCAGCAACGCGGTCTTGGTCATGCCGTAGTCGATCATCTCCTTGGGGATGGCGAGCGCGGACTCGCTGCTGATGAAGACGACCCGTCCCCACCCGCGCTCGACCATACCCGGCATATAGTGGCGCGCGGCGCGCACGCCGCTCATCACGTTGAGCTGGAAGAGGTCGAGCCATGCGGCGTCGTCCTGCTCGAAGAAGCCATTGGGACGCGCAGTGCCAACATTGTTGACGAGGATGTCGGCATCCGGCGCCTGCGCCGCGAGCGCCGCCGAGCCCTCGGCCGTCGCGAGATCGGCGGCAATGCCGGTGAGGTCGGCGTCAGGCAGCAGCGCGCGCAGTTCCCGGAGCGTCGCGGCGACCCGCTCTTCCGTACGTCCATTGACGACGACGGCGGAGCCTGCGCGCGCGAGCCCTTCGGCGATCGCGCGGCCGATGCCGGCGGTCGATCCGGTGACGATGGCCTTGCGGCCCTTGAGTTCGATGTTCATGCCCTTGATCTCCGATTATAGGCGGCCGGACGACCGGACAGATGGCCCGGAGGTCAGCTGATGCCGCTCAGCTAGATGAGCCGCGCGAGCGCGCGCAGGCGTTCCGATGTTAGTGCCGAAGGGCGCCGAGCCGGGTGCTTGCCACGCACACCGCCATTTCCTGGCGGCCGAACATACGGGCCAATGCCTGGCCAACAGCCCCAAATCTCATGGTGGAATAGCTCATCGCGCTTCTCCTTCGGGCGGACGCATCGCCGCTGCCTCACGCCAAGAGGTAGGCATGCCCAGGCGCGCCATGCAGTCGGAAGATACGCATTACGGTGGTGCGAAATCGCACCGGAGGCTTCACGTGACGACGCGAACTTCTCCATGATCGACCGGCTGGGACGACTATCCGTTACTTCCTCGCAGTCGCGCTCGGCGGTTCGGTCCGAGCGGCGAGCGATGGATCAGGCGCCGCTGCCCGCATGGTTCAGATGGCGACTGTCTCGCGAACCTGATTGGCCGCCGCATCCAGAAAAGCCTGCGCGAGGTCGGGGTCGTTGACCACCCGCGAGAGCATGACCGCGCCGACCATTGTCGAGAGAACGGCCATTGCCTTGTCGCCGGCCTTTTCGCTGTCGTCCTCGCCAACCCAACTGCCGAGCATCTCGAGATACTCCCTGATGCCGGCCTCGAATGAGGCCTTCACCTCGGCGCCTTGCCTGGCCGCATCCGAGCCGAGCGCGACGACCGGGCAGCCGTCCATCTTTTCCGCGCGATGATCCATACTGAGGTAGAATGAGATCACCCCGTCGAGCGGTTTCCCAGGGTTTGCCGCCGCTGTCGCGGCCGACCACTTGTCGGTGGCGCTTTCCATCGCGCGCCTGGATGCCTGCGCCGCCAGGTCGTCCTTTGACTCGAACTGCTTGTAAAAGGCGCCCTGGGTCAGCCCGGCGCCCTTCATCAGATCCTTGAGGCCAATGCCGTCAAAACCTCGCTCCCGAAAAAGGCGGCTTGCCACATTGATCACGGTTTCGCGGTTTTCCGCGGCCTGAGTGCGACTTACGCGCATCGCCATCTCCTTTTTTAGATTGCATTCGTAATCTATACATTATATAGAGGTCGAATGCAATCCAAAAAAGGAGATATGAGATGATCCGCAAAACCCTGAGTGCGTCCGTTCTGGCCGCGATGTTTCTTGCGAAACCGGCTTTTGCCGAGGAAGCGACCATCGGACGCCCGATCGAAGCTGCCAGCCTGCACGAGGGACAGCTCGACATGGTGGTCTACTACGTCCCGGTCAACGGCGACCTGCTGGAGGTCACCGCCACCTTCGCGCCGAAGATCGGAGGTGATCCGCTGCGCTTCGTCATGGGCCTTGCTGACGGCGACTCCGTGGCCTTTTCCATGCCGGGCCATCAGGATTCGCTTTATGCGTTCTCAAGGTCGGGCGAGGAGGTCACGATCTCGACCGAGACCGACACATACCTGCGAGCCGACGCGACAATGCGCTGACGCGCAGACCCTGCATGGTGTCGGCTGCGTCCGAACAGCTTGCCACAGGTGCCTTTCGATCGCGCTACCGAATGAGTTGGAGGAGAGTGATATGCTATATAGTTATTTTGTCGAGAAATCGATCCGAAAGAGCTTCGATGACGTCAACAATCATCGCTGGGATGCGGCGGTGAAAGCACTCGCGCCGCATGTCCATCATCGGGTTGGCGGCGCCCACGCGCTTGGTGGAGAGCGCCACGACAAGGAAGCCCTGCGCCGCTGGTTTGAACGCCTCGGCCGTGTTCTGCCCACCCTCCGTCTCACGGTCAATCACATCTGGGTGGAGGGCTGGCCATGGCATACCACTGTGTTTGCCCAGTGGGATGGCACCGCGACCCTGCTTAACGGCGACACGTCGTACATCAACCGAGGTCTCCACGTGTTTACCCTGCGGTGGGGCAGGGTCCATGCGCTCGAGGAATTTTACGATTCACAGGCAGCGGCTCGCGGTCTTGCCGTCCAAGCGGCAGCTGGCCTCGACGAAGCTGCCGCCGAGCAGATAACAAGCTAGCTGAAACGTCGCCTTTTCACGATCCTCCGCAATGCGTGAGTTCGGTTACATTTTTCGACAGGCAGTCCGGGCGGCTTCGCTTTGGGTCCAATAGCAGACCTCCTCCTCTACTCCTGTCCCCGCTTCTGCGCGATCAGATCGAGGCGTTCGCGGTCGGAGCGTTCGCGTTCGTCGCGGTTGCGCACGTCCTTGTAGGCGCGCTCGACCATGTTGGTGCGCGCGGTTGCCGACGCGACGAGGCCGGCTTCCTTCCTGGCGCTTTCGAGGCTCGCCTCCTGACGCACGACGGCCTGGGCGATGCGGCGATGGTAGAGATCGGGGAAAAGGCCGGAGAGGGAATTGTCCCTATCGAAATGCTCGACCAGTTCCTTGGCCTCGGCTTCGGCGGCATTTGCGGCGGCGAGGAGGGTGGCGTGGCGCGTCTCGTGCAGCGCCTTCAACTGTTCCTGAACCTTGACCAGCTTCTTCAGGCGGTCCTTGCGCGTGCTCATGTCACCTCGCCAGCGTCAGGTCGACAAAGCCGTCGACGAACAGCGACAGCATGGAGCCGACGGCGAAATAGAAGATGAGCATGCCGCCGGCGATGACGAAGGGCTGAGAGATGAAATAGATCGGGATCTGCGGCGTCAGCTTGTTGACGAAGCCGATCGTCAGGTTGACGAGAATGGCATAGGCGACGAAAGGGCTGCCGAGGCGGATGACCAGGAAGAAGGTGTCCGACACCGTGTCGGCGACATCGACCAGTGCCGCCTGCGGGTTGAAGAAGACGTTGACCGGCGCGACCGTATAGGATGTCACCAGCGCGCGTATGATCTCATGGTCGAAGTCGAAGACGAACAGCAGCAGCAGTGCCGAGAACGAGATCATGGCGGCGAGCGCCGCCTGCGGTTCGGGCTCCTCGATCGCTGGCCCGCCCGAGCCGCCATAGCCGATCAGCATGGCGATGGCCGACCCCATGAAGCGCAGGGCTTCCATGTAGAGCCTGGTCATGGCGCCGATCAGGCCGCCGACCAGGAGTTCGGAAACGATCATCGGCACCAGGATCTGCGGACGCGGATCGACGAAGGGAAAGATCTTGTCCCACAGGAAGGCGAGCAGGCCGCCGGTGGCGGCGACCGCAACGAACAGCCTGACCTGCACCGGGATGCGGGCGCTGGACAGGCCGGGCATCAGCATGAAGCAGGCGCCGATGCGGCAGAAGGCGAGGAAAGCCGCGATGACGACCGCTTGCGAGAGAACGCTCACGATATCGTCCCGAGCACCCTGATCTCGACGCCCTTGGCGATTTCGACATGCGAGAGCACCGGCAGCGTGGTGAACAGCCGCTCGATGATCATGCGCACATAGGGGCGCGCGTCGGGCGCGGTGACGAGGACGAAACGCTCGCCGGCTTCGAGGAATTTCTTGATCGCCTTGGTGGCGTCCTGGCCGAATTCTTCCAGCTGGCGCGGATCGATATCGAACTCGCGCACCTCGCCCTTGGCGTCGCGCTTGAGGCTCTGGTGGAAGGCCAGGTCCCAGCGGTTGCCGAGACGCAACACCTTGAGCACGCCGCCCTCCGAAAGATCGCCGCAGATCTGCTGCGCCATGCGGATGCGGACATGCTCGACGATCTGCTCGGTGCGGCGCACATGCGGCGCGATCTCGGCGATGGCCTCGATGATCAGGTGCAGGTTGCGGATCGAGACACGCTCGGCCAGCAGCAGCTTCAACACTGCCTGCAGGCCGGGATAGGAGATGTGCGTGGTGCAGATCTCGTCGGCGAGCTTGCGGTATTCCTGATCCTGGCGCTCGAGCAGCGCCTTCATGTCCTTGTAGGACAGAAGCTGCGGCAGGTTGTTGCGGATGACCTCGGAGAGATGGGTGAGCAGCACCGACATGTTGTCGGCAAAGGTGTAGTTCTCGCGCTTCAGATCCTCGGCGAATGTTTCCATGACGGAATAGGCACGCATGCCGAAGGCCGGCTCGCGGATCTCCTCGCCCGGAATTTCGGGAACGTCGCGGTTGCCGAGCAGCACCATGATCTCCCCGACGCGCATCGAATATTCGGCGACCACCGTTCCGTGCACCTTGATCTGATAGCTTTTCGGCGGGATGGCGAAATCGTCGGCGACGCGCACTTCGGGCACGACGAAGCCATATTGCTGGGCGAACTTCTTGCGCATCTTGGCCATGCGGAAGACCAGCTCCTGATGCGAGACCAGCAGCCGGGTCGAAAGCTGCTTGCCGATCAGAAGCTCGATCTCGGCGGTGGCGAGCGAGGCCTTGACCGAGTTCTTCTCTTCCTCGGCCTTGGTCGCCTTCTCCTGGTTCTTCAGCGCCTCGGCCTCGGCCATGGCCCGGTTGTGGCGCATCGGAATGACATAGCCGAGGCCGGCCATGCCGCCGGCGAGCGCGAAGAAGGGGAAGAAGGGGAGGCCAGGCATCAGGCCGAGCAGCACCAGCAGCGCCGCCGCCACATAGAGCGCGCGCGGATGCGCGCCGAGCTGCCCGAACACGGCCTGGTTCGTCGAACCGCGCGTACCGCCCTTGGAAACCAGCAGGCCGGCGGCGAGCGAGACGATGAGCGCCGGGATCTGGGTGACCAGACCGTCGCCGACCGACAGCTTGATGAACACGTCGGCGGCCTCGCCCATGCCCATGCCGTGCCTGATATAGCCGATGGCGATGCCGCCGACGATGTTGATGGCGGTGATGATGAGGCCGGCGATGGCGTCGCCGCGGACGAATTTCGAGGCGCCGTCCATCGAGCCGAAGAAGGAGGATTCCTCTTCCAGCTCGCGGCGGCGCAACTGCGCTGTCTTGTCATCGATCATGCCGGCGGAGAGGTCGGCGTCGATCGACATCTGCTTGCCGGGGATGGCGTCGAGGGTGAAACGGGCGCCGACCTCGGCGATACGGGTGGCGCCCTTGGTGATGACGATGAAGTTCACCACGATCAGGATCATGAAGACGATCAGGCCGATGACGAAATCGCTGGCCATCACCAGTTTGGAGAAGCCGGCGATGACGTAGCCGGCGGCGTGCGTGCCTTCATTGCCGTGCGACAGGATCATGCGCGTGGTGGCGATGTTGAGCGATAGCCGCAGCATGGTGGCGATGAGCAGCACGGTCGGAAACGAGGAGAAGTCGAGCGGCCGCTGGATCCACAGTGCCACCATCAGGATCAGCACCGAAAGGGCGATCGAGAAGGCAAGGCCGACGTCGATGAGAAAGGCCGGGATCGGCAGGAACAGCACGGCCAGGATGATGACGATGCCCAGCGCGAAGAAGACGTCGCGACCGTTCTTGGCCACGGCGCCGGGCTGGATGCTTTCGCTTATCGCCATTCTAGTCCTCGAAAACCGTGGGCTGCCGAGCATGCGACAGCCCGGCGAGGGTAGCTGGCCAAGCTTGCGCGAGGGTGGGAGAGTGGCCTGCCCAACCATCGAAAGGAAATCTCATGCTGCTGGTCATCGGCACGGTTCGTCTGCCACCCGACAAGCTCGAACAGGCAAGGCCAGCGATGGAACGCATGGTTGTTGCCAGCCGTGCCGAGCCCGGTTGCCTCGCATACTCCTATGCGCGGGATGTCCTCGACGCCGGGTTGATTCGGGTCACGGAAGTCTGGAGTGACAGGGCGGCGCTCGACGCACATTTCGCCGCGCCGCACCTTGTGGACTGGCGCGCAAGCTGGCCGGCGCTCGGCATAGGCGAGCGCAATCTCGTGCTCTACGAGGCCGGCGACCCGAAGCCGACCTGACCATCGGCGGCCGGACGGGCTCCCTCCCAAAGGGCGCGCGGGCGCCGTCATTGTGGTTGCCATGCGGTGCCGCTCGGCGTATCAGCACGGCAGTGTTTTCAATGCCTTGCTGATGTCGGCGAGCCGCTCCGGTGCTTACCAAAAACCAATCGCCCAGGAATCAACCGCAAGTCTACGCTCGCCGGCTGCGCGCGGTGCTCATCAATTCGATCCCGCTGCTCGAAGCGCGAGGCATCGCGGTTGTCGTCCTTGCCGGCATCGTCGGCGTCATGGCGGGCATACTGGTCACCGCGATGAGCCAGATCGTGCAGGACCTGCACGGGCTGTTGTTCGGCGTACAGCCCGGCGGCCGGCTTTCCGGCATGTTCTCGCTCGCCCACCCCATGCAGGCCCTGATCCCGGCGATCGGCGGCATCCTGCTCGGGCTGACGGTGATCTGGCTGAGAAAGCGGAGATTTCGCACGCCTGTCGACCCGATCGAGGCCAACGCGCTCTATGGCGGTCGCATGTCGCTGACCGATACGTTCATCATCGCCGGCCAGACCATGATCTCCAGCGGTTTCGGCGCCTCTGTCGGGCTGGAAGCCGGCTATACGCAGGTCGGTTCCGGCCTGGCTTCGCGGCTGGCGCGGCTGTTCAAGCTGCGCCGCAATGATGTCCGCATCCTGGTCGGCTGCGGCGCCGCCGGCGCCATCGCGGCGGCTTTCGATGCGCCGCTGACCGGTGCTTTCTATGGTTTCGAACTGGTCATCGGCATCTATTCGGTCGCCAATGTGGTGCCTGTCATGACGGCGGCGATCTCCGCCTCGCTCACCGCCGAGATGTTCGGCGGCGTGCCGTTCCCGCTGGAGCTTGCGGGCCTGCCGGCACTCACGGCCAGCCAGTACGTGCCCTTCCTGCTGCTTGGACTGCTTGGCGGGGCCGCCTCGATCGCCATCATGCATCTGGTGACGCTGGTCGAACGCGCCTTTGCCAAGCTGTCGGTCGACGCCTCGCTGCGTCCCGTCATCGGCGGCGTCATCGTCGGCCTGCTCGGGCTGGTCACGCCGCAGGTGCTGTCGAGCGGCCACGGCGCGCTGCATCGCGAATTCGCCATGAACTATGGGCTGAGCGTGGTGGCCAGCGTCTTCGTGCTGAAGCTGGCGGCTTCCGCGATCTCGCTGGGTTCGGGGTTTCGCGGCGGACTGTTCTTCGCTTCGCTGTTTCTTGGCGCCCTGCTCGGCAAGGCATTCGCCGATGTGATGGCTTTCATCTCGCCGTCGACCGGCATCGATTCCGCCGTCGCTGCCGTCGTCGGCATGACATCGCTGGCGGTCGGCGTCGTCGGCGGGCCGCTGACGATGACGTTCCTGGCGCTGGAATCGACCCGCGACCTGACGCTAACCGGCGTCGTCCTGGCGGCCTCGATCATGGCGGCGATCCTGGTGCGCGAGACCTTCGGCTACTCCTTCTCGACGTGGCGCTTTCATCTGCGCGGCGAAACGATCCGCAGCGCCCATGACGTCGGCTGGATGCGCAGCCTGACCGTCGGCTCGATGATGCGCAAGGACATCAAGACCATCAATGCCGACACGACGCTTGCGGCCTTCCGCAAGCAGGTACCGCTGGGCTCGGCCCAGCGCGTCATCGCCGTCGACGCGGGTGACCAGTATGTCGGCGTGCTGATCGTTGCCGAACTGCACAGCGACCTGTCCGACGGCGAGACGGCGGTGCGCGACCTCGCGCAATACAAGGATGCCGTCCTGGTGCCGAGCATGAACGTGCAGTCGGCCGCCGAGACCTTCCAGCGGGCCGGCGCCGAGGAGTTGGCCGTGGTCGAGGATTTCACCGACCACATCGTGCTCGGACTGCTGACCGAGGGCCATCTGATGCGGCGCTATGCCGAGGAGCTGGAAAAAGCGCGCCGGGACTTGTCGGGCGAAGGGTAGGTCGGGCGAAGGTAGGCTGCCGAGCCGGCCCGGCTGAACTCGTGCAAGGCGAAGCTGCCGTGGCCAAGCTTGTTCTCCACCCTACATCAGCAGACCATGGCCGACCGCACACCATATCCGCCGCTCAACACGTTAAAGCTGGTTTCGAAGGACGTCTGGATCGTGGATGGCCCGGTCATCCGCTTCGGCATGCCTTGGCCGAAAATGCGGTTTCCGACACGGATGACCGTCATCCGCGTCAACGACGGCGATTTGTTCGTCCATTCACCCACCTTGCTGACAGGGAGCCTCGAGGCCGAGATCGCTGGATTGGGCAAGGTCCGCTACATCATCGGGCCGAACCGGATCCACTATTGGTGGATTCCGATGTGGCGCAGGGCCTTTGCGGATGCGGGTATCTGGCTGGCACCGGGCATTCGCGAGCAGGCGGGCGACAGGATCGATTTCGAGGCGAACGAGCTTGGTGCCGAGAGGGGCTACCCGTGGGACGATGACCTCAAGTCGCTGCCGGTGGAGGGCAGCTTCATGACGGAGATGGTGTTCTTCCATTCCGTCAGCCGAACATTGATCCTGACAGACCTGATCGAGAACTTCGAATCGCGGAAGCTTGGCTGGCCGTGGCGCTGGCTTGCCAGGGCGGCTGGTGTCGTTGATCCGGATGGCAAGACGCCGCGCGATTTGCGATTGACCTTCCCCAGGGGGCAACTCAAGGCGGCAGTCGAAAAGATGCTAGAATGGAATCCGGAACGCGTGATCATGGCGCACGGCCGTTGGTACGAACGCGATGGCGTCGCCGAACTGAAGCGCGCGTTCCGCTGGCTGGGTCCGCTCTAACGCTTTGTGTTGATGCAAGCCCGGACGAAAACGTCTTCGCGCTATCCTGCACTCCTAATGCTCGATCGGGCCCTTTGCCATGACCAGCGCCGTGCCCGCGGTTGTCGGGCGCTCGATCACGCGGCGCACCCGCGGCGGCTCGTCGCCGCTGTGCAGCGCCCGCAGGCGCTCGCCGACCGTGGCGTCGGCTTGGGTGATGCGGCCGTTGTGCCTGACATATTCGAGCCAGGTCGGCGTGTGGTAGTGCTCGATCCAGATCGCCGGATTTTCGAGATCGCGCGCCAGCGTCCAGTTGCGGGCACCGTCGCGGCGGCGGATGCGGCCGCGCTCGGCCATGGTGGCCAGGAACTCCGGCACGTCCTCGTCGCGGATGATGTATTCGATCATGATGGCGATGGGGCCGCTGCGTGGCTTCAGGTCGAGCGCGAGATGCGGCTCCTTGAAGCGGTTGAGCGGATCGAGGTTCAGCACCTGCTGCTGCGGCAGCGGCAGCACGAGGCCGATGGCGCCGCCAGCCAGCATGGCGATGGCCGCCGCGATCAGCGCTGTCCCGGCGCCATGCGCGTCGGCGACGATGCCCCAGATCCAGCTGCCGAGCGCGATGCCGCCGAAGGTCGCGGTCTGATAGACCGACAGCACCCGGCCGACGACCCAGCGCGGCGTCGCCATCTGCACGGTGACGTTGAAATGCGAAAGCGCGATCACCCAGCACGCGCCGCCGACCAGCAGGCCGAGCGATGTCTGCCAGGCGTTGTGGCTGACGGCGGCATTGAAGGCGCAGACGGCGAAGCCGGCGAAGGCCGAGCGCACCATGGTCTCGCTGGACAAAAGCTGGCGCAGCCGCACGCTGATCAGCGCGCCGCCGACCGCGCCGATGCCGAAGGCGCCCAGCATGATGCCATAGGTCAAGGCATCGCCCTTGACGACGTCGCGCGCCACCAGCGGCAGGAGCGCCAGCACCGCGCCGGCGCTGAAGCCGAAGGCGGAGCCCCTGACCAGCACCTTGCCGATGTTGGGCGACATGGCGACATAGCGCAGGCCTGCGCCCATGGCCGCGCCAAGCGATTCGCGCGGCAGCGTCGATGGCTGAACCTGCGGCTTCCAGCGCGCCAGCACGACGATGAGACCGATATAGCTCACCGCGTTGGCCGCGAAGGCGGCCGCCGCCCCGGCTGCGGCGACGATGATGCCGCCGATCGCCGGACCGACGCTGCGGGTCAGGTTGAAGCCCATCGAGTTCAACGCGACGGCGGCCGGCACCTTGTTGCGGGGCACGATGTCGCCGACGGAGGCTTGCCAGGACGGGCTGTTCAGGGCCGTGCCGCTGTCGATCAGGAAGGTGAAGGCAAGCAGCGTCCACGGCGTCATCAAGCCGGAATAGGTGAACAGGGTCAGAAGCACCGAGACGACCAGCATGAAGGTCTGGGCGACCAGCATAACCTTGCGCCGGTCGAAGCTGTCGGCGATGGCGCCGGCGACGAGCGCGAACAGCATGATCGGCAAGGTGGTCGAGGCCTGCACCAGCGCGACCTGATAGGGCGAGGTGGCGATCGTGGTCATCATCCAGGCGGCGCCGACGCCCTGGATGAGGCCGCCGAAATTCGACACGAGGCTGGCCGACCACACGGCGCGGAAGATGCCGTGCCGGAACGGCGCCAGCGCCGAAACGCTCTCGCTCTCCGGCTTTTCGTCAATCATAGGAAAGGCCCTGTCATGGCTTGCCGATCGTTGCGGTGATCCGTTTCCCCGGATGGTTTGCCGAAACTATGGCATCGTGCCGCAAAGAGCGAACGTCCTGAAAAAAAGATCATGGTCCAACAAGAGGATAGAGGAGGACCACGCAGCCGTGCGGCGTTGCTTCGACGCCGCGCCGCGGATGCAGCCCTATGCCGTACACGGTCCGCATCGGCGACAGCAGGCTGCTGCCGGTAAGTCGTCGGGACAGAACGGGCCGGCTCGCCGCAAGCAGCTAGAACCCGTTTTCAATGCGCTCGAAGACGACGTTGGTGAAGGCCGATATCTGGCTGCCGATGAAGGGACCGGTCAGCGCCGCCACGAGCATGATGGCGACGATCTTCGGCACGAAGGTCAAGGTGATCTCCTGGACCTGCGTCAGGGCCTGGATCAAGGCGATGCCGATACCCACCGCCATGGCGACCAGCACCACCGGGGCGGATGCGGTCAGCACCGTCCACACCGCGTACTGGACGATGTCGAGTGCGTCGGCCTCGTTCATGGGGTCGGCCCGCCGGAGCCGTCAGCTTGCCGCCTTGACCGAGACGCCGGGGCCGACCGCGATCTCGGTGCCGTTGCCCAGCACGGCGATGAGGCCGCTGCTGGCAAGGCGCACGGACGCGACGGTGCCCGTCGTCTTGCCGTCGGCGGACGTTATCGAGCGCCCGATCAGCGCATCGGCCTGCGACAGCGCCGAGGACTGCATGATCTGGTCCAGCTTGGTATTGGTCTGCACAGACTGCTCGACCTGCGAGAAGGTGGCGAGCTGGGCGACATACTGTGTCGAATCCATCGGCTTGGTCGGATCCTGGTTCTTCATCTCGGCGATCAGAAGCTTCAGGAAGGACTGGTAGTCGACAGCGGTCTTGGAGGTCTGCTGGCTGGCCTGATTGGCGCCAACCGGTATCGTCGTCGTCATGTCCACGGTCATCAGCGTGCTCCTACAGCCAGCGGACGCGAGGCGCCCGGAACGTCGTCATTGCCGCCAAGCGCGCGGCGTTCGAGCGGATAGAGCGACCTGATCGCCTTTAGCGCCTCGTAGATGTGATCCTCGCCGACCATGCGGTCGATCTGTTTCAGCGCACTGCCGATCTCGGCGTCCTCGAAACTTGCAAGCAGCAGCGGCAAGGAGCGGCGGAACATTTCGCGCGCCTCGCCGGCGCCGGCCGGGTTCATCAGCATCACCTGGAGGATGAAATACAGCTGCTTGAGCGGCGTCGAGGCGTCATCGGCCTGGATCACATGGCTTTCGAGCAGGAACTGCACGTCGTTCATCAATTCGACGGTGACCTTGCGGTCGACGCGGATGACGGCACCGTTGATGTAGATCTTCTCGTTCGGCTTCAGCGATATCTTCAGCGTGTTGGTCATTGAATGCCGTCGCGGATGATCTGGGATACCTCGATCAGTCCCTCGAAATTCTGGGTGCGGCCCTGGCGGATGTCTTCCGCCTCGCGCAGCAGCCAAAGGCCGATCGAAATCAGGTTGGCGCGCAGTTCCTTGGGAAGCGCGTTGTCGTTGGAGCCGAGATCCTCGACAAAGGCGGTCCAGACGCGGTTGGTGAAATGCAGCGCCTCCACTGCCTCCATCGAAGCGGGGCCAAGGGCGGCGGCCGCCGCCAGCATGTCGATCGAGCGGGTCAACAGCTCCCGTTCACGGTCCTTCGCATCGGCGACAGAGGTGCTCTGGATGTCGGCGTAGGAGAATTGGTACATCGTTGGCTCTACCGTTCCGGTTCAGAGTTGTCAGGTCAGGTAATTCAACAGGCTGAGCTGCTGGAGCCGCGCCGTCAATGCGAAGGAGGTCTCGATGTGCTGCGTCAGGTCGGCGACGCGGGTCGCGGCTTCGGCCGGGTCGACCGCTTCAAGATCGAGAATGTGGCGCTCGAACAGGTCGACCTGCGTCTTCATGCGGTCGACAGCGTCGGACACGCGCTTCTGGACGATGCCGGTTTCGGACTGAACCTGGCCGATGCCGCTCAGCGCTTCGCCGACCAGCGACTGCGAGCGGCCGACGATGGTGTCCTTCGCCGCCTGGCTGATGTTGGTCGACATCAGGCTGGAGACCATGGCCGCCGCCATGGCGAGCTTCTTGATGCCGTCGCTGTTGGCGCTGGTCGAGGTCGCGGTGGTTTCGTTGAGCGCGATGCGGCTGACGATCTGCTGGTCGGTGGCGTTCGACCAGTTGGCCTGCCAGCCCGAACCGAAGAACTGCGGCTCGACGTCGTTGGTGATGAAATCGTCCATCTGGGCCGCGGTGATGTTTGCCGCGGCGGGGTCATCCGGCGTGAAACCGAAATTGGCGACAAAGGAGGCGTCGAAGGCAGCCTTGGCGGGTGATCCGGCCGCTGTGAAATCGTTGATCGGCTTGACGTCGGTGTTGGTGCCGGCAAACAGATACTCGCCGTTGACGCTGGTGTTGAGGATCGAGGCGAGCTGCTGGACGGCCGTCTTGCCGGCCGACTGGGTGAGGTTGGCGGAAGAATCGCCCGACGTTGAGGTGGTCAGGCTCGACAGCAAGGTCTGCGCGACGCTGGAGAGCTGGCCGAGCGAGGTCTGCGTCGAGGAGAGCCGGGCGGCCACCAGGCCGTTGGAATCGATAATGACATTGAGCCGGTCGAGATCGCGCGAGAAGGTGACGGACTGGGCGGTGCGTCCGCCCAGCGCCAGGCCGACATCGGCGACCCTGCCGGTCGAGGACTCCTTCGTGGCTTTGACGAGCTCGGCCTGCATGCGCATCTGCTGATAGCGCATGGCGTTCGAGAGAGCGGCCGAAGAGACTGAGGTCATGGATTATCCCACCGCGCTGAGCAGAGCCGCCAACATGTCGTCGACGGTTTTCATCATTCGGGCCGATGCCTGATAGGTATGTTCGAGATCGAGAAGCAGCGACATTTCCTGGTCGACATTGACGCCGGTGGCGTTGGACAGCGCCTCGGCGCTGCGCGATGCCAAAGCTTGCTTGGCGTCGGCTGCGGTCGACGCCTGCTGGCGCACGCCCTGGAGCCACCCGATCGAATTGGCGGCATAATCGGCAACGCTCGACGTCGCCGAAATCCCGGCGGCGGGGTCGAATGTCATCGGCTGATCGAGCCGGTCGCCATAGGCGACCAGAAGGCTGGAATAGGAGGCGCCGCCGGTGTTGACGACATAGGCCGCGCCGTTGGCGCCGCCGTCGCGCAGCAGTGCCGGATTGCCGCCGACACTTGGATCCATGGCGGCATTGACGCTGATCGTGCCGGCAAGGCCATTGACCAGCGTGCCAGCGGCCGGCACCGCCGGCGCGCCAGACCAGGTGAACAGCCCGGCGGCGTTGGGCATTGACGGCGCGGTCTCGGCGAAGGCCGTGATCAGGCCGCGCGCGGTCTCGTCGAGCTGGCTCTGCATGGTCGAGGCCACGCCATCGCGCAATTGCAGCAAACCGGCAAGCTTGCCGCTGGCGCTGGTGTTGCCGCCGGTTCCCGCCGAGATCGGCACGTTATCGATGTAGAGTGCGTTGCCGACGGTACCGGCGCTGTAGCCGGAGGATGGGGCGAAGCTGACCGTTCGCGGGATGGTTTCGAACAGCGTCGTGCCGTCACCCGTGGTGATGACCATGTCATTGTCGCCGCGCGTGAAGGTCGAGACCGGAACATAGTCCGAGATCTTCTTCAAAAGCGCGTCGCGCTGGTCCAGCGCATCGGACACGTCGGTGCCGGAGCGCGTGCCTGATATGACAGCCTGGTTGGCATCCTGGAACTGGCTGAGCAGCGAGTTAAGATCGTCTACCGCGGTGGCGATCTGGCCGTCGGTCTGGGTGCGAAAGTCCTGAATGGCCCTGGAGCCTTCGTTCAGGGAACGCACGACCTGCTTGGCTGCGTCGATGACGCTGGAGCCGAGATTCTGGTTCGAGGGCGAGGTGGCATAGAGCTGCAGCGCCTGCTGCAAATTGCCGATCGCGGTCGAGGGAGAGGACGCATTGTCAACGCCATTGACCGAAACATCCAGCTGATCCAGGCCGCTATAGAGCGCGTTTTGGCCGCTGTACGCCGACAGGGCGCTGAGATTCTGGCGGAAGAGCAGGTCGTTGGCTACGCGCTGGATATCAACCGAGCGCGCGCCCGGCGCCGTGCTGGTGACGACGGCGATGCGGCGCGTATAGTCCGGATTGGAAGCGTCGGCGACGTTGCGCGAGACAACGCTGGTCTGCCGAGCGGTGTTCATAAGCGCCGATTGGGCGATGCTCAATGCGGTGGAAAGCGACATGCGGGTCTTTCACGGGCGTTGCCCGGTTTTATCTCTTCAGGTTGACAAGGACGTCCATCAGGTCGGAACCGGTCTGGAAGACTTTCGAATTGGCGGTGTAGCTGCGTTGCGCCGCGATCATGTTGGTCAGTTCCTCGGCGATATCGACGTTCGAATTCTCGAGCGCGCCGGAGATGATGGAGCCGAGCTTGCCTTCATTGGCAAAGCCGACGCGGACCGCGCCGGATTCGGTGCCCTGCGAGTACACATTGCCGGGCAGCGCGGTGAGCTGGTCGGGACTCTGCACATCGGCCAGCGGGATCTTGTAGAGCGGCTTGGTGGAGCCGTCCTTGTACTGGGCGTAGATGGTGCCGTCCTTGCTGATCTGCACCTTGTCGATGGTGCTCGGCGCGTTGCCGTTGACCTGAGCGTCCGAAACCGTGAAGCCGGTGCCGAGCTGGGTCAATGCCGACAGATCCAGTGAAAAGGTGCTGCCGTTGGGCACGGTGAGCGAGACGCTGTCGACGGCGCCGGTGAGCTTGCCCGTGGTCGTGTCGAAGGTCAGGTTGGCCGAGCCAAGCGCGCCGCCGGTGTAGGGGAATGACGTTCCGGCGGTCGCCTTCGACTGGTCGAAGACCGACACCTGCCAGGTGCCGGCGCCGGTGTTGGTGAAATAGACGTCGAGCAGCTTCTTGTTGCCGAGATTGTCATAGGCGACCATCGAGGATTTCGAGGTGTACTGCGCGCCTGCGGCGTTGGTGGTGGGCAGGTTGCCGGCCGCGACCGGCGTCGCGCCTGCGGGCAAGTTGCCGCTGTAGAGACCCTCGGTGCTCGGGGTCGCGGTCATTCCCTGGTCGGAGATGACGACCGGGACCAGTCCTTCAAAACCGTTCACCGTCGCCGCCGGCACGCCATTTTCGTAGCTGTAGGCCATCAGCTGGAAGCCGGCCGAGTTGACCAGCCTGCCCTGTCCATCGGGAACGAAGGCACCGGCGCGGGTCAGGAAAGGCGTACCGCTCGGGTCCTGGACGACAAAGAAGCCGTCGCCGCTGACGGCAAGATCGGAGACAGAGGTGGTGTATTGGAGCACGCCGGGATCGCTGACCGCCTGCCGGATCGTGGTGGTGATGCCGCCGGAATTATAGGCGCCGCCCGTCGATGGCATGACCAGTGTTGAGAATTCGGCGGATGACCGCTTGTAGCCGGTGGTATCGGAATTGGCGATGTTGTCGGCTGTCGTCGACAGACGGTTGGCCTGCGCGTTCATGCCGGAAACGCCGGTCCGCATCATCCCGTAGAGGCTCATCGAAATGTCTCCGCAATGTCCATGCCATTGGCAGCGAGGCTACGCGTCCTGTCTTGCGCGAGGCTGGCGCGGCGGTGCATCAGAACACCAGCCGGTAACCGAGGAAGCGCTTGGAATCGATCGGATCGGTGCCCAGCTTCTCGCGCAGCTTCTTGCGCAGCTTGCTGATGTGGCTTTCCACCACGTTCTCCTCGACCTCTTCGTCGAAGATGCCGTAGATGGCGTTGAATACTTGGGTCTTGGTGACGCGGCGGCCGCGATTGCTTGCCAAATATTCGAGAATGCGGCGCTCACGGCGCGGCAAGGGAAGCGGCTGGCCATTGATTTCAGGGTCGCGGCCATCCATGAAGATGCGCATGGCGCCGATCTCGGTAAAGGCGGCATCCTCGTTGGCGCGGCGGCGGATGGCTGTTATGCGGGCCAGGATCTCGCGGATATGGACCGGCTTGCGGATGACGTCATCGACACCGCTCTCGAACAGCCGCAACGTGTTCTCCAGCGAATGCTGCTCGCTGAGAGCAATCACCGGGGCTCCGGTGCGGTCGCGGATCTGGCGCGGAGAGATCGCGCCTTCGCGGCAGTCGCCGATGAGGAAGGCCCGGACCGAGCGCAGATCGGCATCGGCGGCCGAGTTCACCCACTCGCCGAATTCGCCGGAAGCGAAGCCCGCGCAGGCGATGCCCTCGCGGTCAAAAAGTGAATTGTATCCGTCTGTCACGAGCTCTCGCTCGTCAACGATAACGATCATCGGCCCCGCCTCCGAATCAGCTCATCTGCCCCGTGGGGAAAGCCGTATCCGCTGGCAGGAATCCTGAACAACCGTCATTTCTTGTAACTAGTTTCTTGGGAGTCCGGAATCGCATCGGTTGCATTAGCGTGGGGTGAGATATGCTTCGTGCTCCAAGTCCCGGCCAAGTCGAAGCGCAACGCCGAGACTTTGCGACCGATTGCATGAGATGCAACAATACACTCATGGATTGCAGAACGTGCGAGCGTTGCCGGTCCATTTGCCGAAGCCGGTGGCCACCATATTTGATATCACGCGGCAGACATAGACCTTCTGCGCCGGGTCGTTGTCGGGCCCCGCGTGATAGCGGGCGACAGCCATCGACCAGGTCACGTGACGGGCATGAAGGCTGGCCAGGAAACGCGCCGCATAGTCGACATTCTGACGCGGATCTAGCATGTCCTCGACGCTGCGAAAATGCGCGCCGTGGTAGTGGTGATTGATTTGCATGCAGCCGAGATCAATCAGCGTCTTGCCTTCGCGTCGGGCATTGGCGAAGGTGGCAAGAGCTTCGGCGCGGCTTGTCGGGAAGACTGCTTTTCCTTCTATATTCAATGCGTTGGGCTGCAAGCTTCCCTTCTTGCCGGTCTCGGTCAAGCCGACGGCATAGAGGATGCCGGCCGGCACGCCATAGTGGTCGGCGGCGCGCAGGATCTCCGGTTCGCAAGCATTGGCGGCGGCAGCGGCGGCGCTCGCAAGACTAGATAAAGATATCGCCGCCAGCGCGCTCGCGAGAAGGCGAAGCGGGGCGGCCGTGTGCTTGCGCGTCATCATTGTGTCTTCCGGCGGATTGCTGGCCCGGTTGCTGGCCGCCGGCGCCGCTGTTGCCGCCGCCGGAATTCCCGGGTTGAAAGGACGACTGGTCGCGGCCCGCCGCCGTCTGCAAGGATGCGGTCGCATCAGTGCGGGTCGTTGCGGGGACCGCTACCGAAGGTTGTAGTATCGTGACCTTGTCAACCTCGAAGCCGAGTCCGCGCAGGGACTTGACGATGGCATCGCTATCAGAGGACAGCCGGTGGTAGGCGTCATGTGTTTGAGGCTTCAACTCAATCGAAAGTTGTTCTCCGGAGAGGCGAAGATTGGCGGTGACCATGCCAAGCTCGGCCGGATGAAGTTCGATCTTCAACACATGTGTCGCGGCGGCAACAGGGCCTGTCAGTTGCGCGGTTGCGGAGTGTGTCGAAAGCGTCGTTTTCGGGCCGCCATCGGCTGTTATGGCGCCGATCACGTTGAGGGCGGCCTGGCTCATCGGCGCCTGCGGCGGGGCAGGGAAGCTGCGCTCGGAGACCACGTCGATGCGCCCTGCCGCCGACAGTTGTTTTCCGGGCTCGTGCCGCAACGAGGACTGAACATCGGCCATGGATTTCAGCTGCGGTGCCGCCTGCTTCGGATCCACGCCCGGCACTTCGGCCGGCGCTGTCTGGGGCAGCGGCCCGGCCGCGATCGCATTGTCGCGTTTTGGCGTGCCAGCGGCGTCGTGGACGGTCTGGCCATCGAGCTTGGTCAGCGACCCATCGACGAGCGATGTCCGCTCGGGCTTCGAGATCGGGTCGAGATCGTCATGCCCGGCGGCGGATTTCGGCCGGTAGGCCTTCGGCAGGAGCTGCCCGTCGAGCGCCGGTTCCTGTCCGGTTTCGTTCGTATCGGCCGGTCTGGCCGATGTCGAGAAATGGCGCAGGTCATGGAACGCGATCAGCAACGGCAGATGGTCCTCGAGCGGCGTCGCACCTGTCGCGGCCGCTGCGCCATCGGAGTCCTTGTCCGGCTCGGCGGTCTTGTCGTCCCTGGCCGTTTTCGCGGCCGGCATTCCGCTGGATGGGATCCTTGCCTTGCCAGCCGGCAGTGGCTCGTCCTTCTGCCCGGCAGGACCGGCGGCAAGCCTGCTCCAGCGCTCATCGCGCGATCCGGCCCCGGCTGCCGGATGCTTGTCCGGGTGGGCCGGGCCGGCCTTGTCGTCGAGCATCTTGCCGAAACCCGTGTCGTCATTTTTTCCGGTCGCCGCCGGCTGTTCCGCCGTCGTGCGCGCGGTGGTGATTCCCGGCAGCGCCGGACCGAGGCTGGGGGTCATTTCGGAGCGGCTCCAAGCATCTGGTCGATCAGGTCGAGCTGTCGACGGGTTTTGACCATCGCGGCATCGGTTGGGTCTGACGTGTCGGTGCTGGCCGCGGCCGCCGGCGCCGATGCCGGCAGGACAGTTGCCGCATCGCCCGGAGCCGGCGCGTTCGGCGCAACTGCCACTGTATCGCCGGATGGCGCGACGGCCGGCCGTTCGGAGACAGCACCCTCGACGGGCGGCAATCCGGCGGCGTCGGCCGTCTGCGCGGCGGCAGGCTCGGGCTCGTGCGATGGCATGACCTCTGCAGGTGCCGAGCTGGCGGTCGGGAGGGAAGCGGGCGGTGCCACCACTTCGCCGGCGATGGCCTCGGCGGCGTCGAGCAGCGCGCGGTCGCCGTCCGATAACCGGCTGCGGTCGATCTTGCCCAGCTTGGCGCGCACGTCCTCGATGGTACCCGATGTCACGGTGGACAGGCTTGAGTAGAGCAGGGCGCGCGGATCGCCCTGATTGGTGTTGCCGTCGCGGCCTTGCTCGGCCCGCGCCGAGGCGAAGGCGGACAGTTCGTTCAGGCCGTCGATCGCGGCGCGGCGGGCGATGCGCAGATAAATGACCTTCTCGCGCTCGGGATCCATCATTGAGGTGATATCGGCCAATTTGTCCTGGCTGATCGACATGTGCAGCTCAATCACGCCCGAGACGAAGGAGTCGGCGAACTGGCTGGCATAGGGCGAATAGAGATAGCGCTCGACATATTGTGTGGAGGCAAGCGCAAAGCGCGCCGCGTCGCGCTGCGCGACCGCAATGCCGACCGAGCGGCGCAATGCCGCCTCCTCGACCAGTGTCCCGGGGCCGAGCAATTTCGCCTCGTCGAGCAGCACCAGCGCCGCGGCCGGCTGGTCGCTGGCGAGCAGCGAACCCTTGACCAGGGCAAGGAAGGCGCCGAGGTCGCTGGGCTCCGCCATCGGATCGACCGGCTTCAAGGCTTCGATGGCCTCGGCGGGGCGGCCGTTCAGGTAATCGATGACGCCCCTGGCAAGGGCTAGGTCCCGCGCATCGGCGGTGGCGCGCGACACGGCCGCCTCGACGGTCACCGGGTTGCCGCCGCTCATGCCGTAGACCAGCAGCGCGCGAAAATTCTTCGGATCCCTGAAATCGTCCTTGTCCGCCTCGCGCAAGCGCGTATCGATCATCTCCAGCAGCTTGGACTGCATCGGCAGCGCGGCGTGGTCGCCGACGGCGATACGGTCCTGAATAAGCTGCAGCGAGCGCACCAGCTGATAGGGTTGCAACGAATCCTGCGCGAGGGCGGCCGTAGGCTGGCCGGCCAACAGCAAAAGGCCCATCAAGCGGCTGGTGAAGACCGCCCGCCTCATCCGCCGGTCGCCATCAGTATCTCGATGCGGCGGTTCACCGCCGACAGCGGATCGGCGGGGTCCTTCGGCTGGCGGTCGGCGAAGCCGGCGACTTCGGTGATGCGGCGCTCGTCGACGCCGCCGCGCACCAGCATGTAGTACGCCGAATGCGCGCGCGCCGTCGACAGCCGCCAATTGTCGTAGCCGGCGCTGCGGAACGGCCGCGCGTCGGTGTGGCCGTTGATGCTGATCGTGCCCTTCTGGCTGTTGACGATGCGGCCGATCTTTTCCATCGCGAGCACCAGCTCACGGCGCGGCATCGCGGAGCCGACCTCGAACATGCCGAAGTCAAGCTGGTCGGTGATCGAGATGAGGACGCCCTTGTCGGTGGCTTCGACCGAGACGCCGTCGTGCAACTTGTCGCCAGGTTTGAAGGCCTCGGCCAGCTGCTGCCTGACATCGGCCGCAGCCTTAAGCGCGGCCGCGCCCGGCTTCTTTTCGCCGGCATCGGGCTTGGCCGCCTCCTGGGCGGCGGCAACCTTGGCGTCCGCGGGCCCGGCGGCGCCGGCTTTCGCATCACCCGCCTCGGCGATTGCCGTTGTGGCCTTGCCGTCCTTTGCCAGAGGTTCAAGCGGCGCCGCGATGACCGGCGGCGCAGGCGGCACGGCCTTGACCTTGGCGACCTGCGCCTCGGCGGCCTTGTCGCCGGGCTTCACCGGATCACCTTCGATCCTGGCGCGCTGCGCGCTGGCCTCGGCGCCCGGCGAGGCCACCTGCTGAGACCAGAAATCAGGCTCGAACGGATCGCGATAGGAGGCGCCGCCGGAAGCGCCCGTTGCCGGGCCGGCACTCTGCGCGCCGCCATCGCCCTTCTGGCTGACGTTCTGCATGATGCCGGTGTTGGTGGCGATTTCCGAAAGCACCGCGTAGGGATCGGCGAACAGGTGTTCGTCGGACTGCTCGGACTGCTGCGGCTCCTGCTTTTCCTTTTTGGGATCGGATGAACCCGCGCCGCCGGCTCCATCCTGTCCGGCCTTGGTGGCCGCCTCTTCCGGATTGTCGGCGGTCAGCCCGATGGCGCGCGGACCGTCGCCGAGATCCTCCAGGCCCTTGCGGCTCGACGTGCGGTCGACCAGCTTGACCGGATTGAAATAGCTGGCGACCGCCGCCTTGGTCTGTTCGTTGGCGGCGTTGATCAGCCACATGACCAGGAAGAAGCACATCATGGCCGTCATGAAGTCGGCGAAGGCGATCTTCCAGACGCCACCGTGATGGCCCTCCTCGTGGTCGTCATGGCCACGACGCACGATGATGATCTCGTGCCTGGCCTGATCGGCATCGGCGACGCTCATGCCAACACCTGGGAGAGCGTTGCCGACCATTCGGCCATGCGCGTCTCGAACACCGCTTCGTCGATGGAGACCGTGAGATCGAAGCCGGGAGCTTCGATGAAGTCGAGATTGGCGGCGCGCGCTCCGAGCGATGCCTTCAGCGCTTCGAAAAGGGAAAGCGGGCCGCGAACGACTATGCGCACCGCTTCGCCATCGCCGACCGCTTCGCGGACCGCACCGGCAAGCGCTTCAAGCGAGCGCTTTTGCAGGTCGTCACTGACGATGCCGCCGATGATGCCGGCGACCGTGGCGGCGACGAGGTCCGTCACGCGCGCCTCCATGGCATCAATGCGCAGCGAGACCGCCTCGCCGACATCGCCGCCGAAGCTCTCGAGAAAGGCCTTCGCTTCCTCGGCATTCGCCCGGCGTTCAGCGTCCATCGCTGCTTCGTGGGCAGCCGCAAGCCGCTCGCCAAGCGCTGCCTCCGCCTGGGCGACCGCTTCGGCGATCAGCGTGCCGATATCGGCTTGAGGCACGGCTGCTTCCGGCTCGTGCTCGGCGGCGGCCCTCGGCTGGCTGACACGTTGCGGGCGCGGGCCGAAATCCGGCAGGAGATCGAAAAGGGCTAGGGAAGGCATGGACTACACCGCGACTTCCTGGGCCGCCCATTTGCGCAGGATCTGCGCTGTGCGCTCCTCGTTGAGGTCGACCATGCGGGCAAGCCGCTCCTGCGGCGCGGGCCTGATCTTCTGGCGCAGGTCGTCGAGCGGCGTGGAGCCGGCCCGCACGCCCGGCAAGGCGCCGACGGCCGAGCCGGCTTCGGCGGAAGCCGTGCCCTCTGGCGTCGGCAGCGAGCGCTGGACCTCGTCGAAATTGGGACCGGCTATGGACGGCGTCGCCTTTGCTGTCAGGGCCGCCGCCATCGGGCGCAGGCCGAAGAAGGCCACCAGGAACACCACGACGATGAAGGCGCCGGCATTGATCAGCGTGCCGGCGTGCTGGCCGACGGAATCGAGCATTCCGGCCTGCGGGATCGCCTCGCCGTCGAGCCCGTCGATGAACTCGACCGCCGAGACGTCGATGACATCGCCGCGCTTGTCGTCGAAGCCGGTGGCAGAGGTCACCATCTTCTGGATGTCGGCGACGCGCTTGGCGATCTGTTCGGGCGTGGCGTCCTTGCCCAGGATCGCCTTCAGCCGATCCTGGTTGACGACCACGGCGATAGACATCTTGGTGACGCTGTAGCCGTTGGAGACGGTGGCGATCTTCTTGGAGTTGATCTCGTAGTTGGTGATCTCTTCCCTGCGGTCGTTCTGCGAGGAGGATTGCGGACCCTCGGTGGCGGTCGTCCGCGTCTCGGGCAGGTTCTGCTCGACGCTGGCCGGGGTGGAGGCCTGCTTCTGGTTGTTGTTCTCGTTGGCGCGCACCGACTGCACCGAACGCTCGACGCGCGACTCCGGATCGAAGATCGTCTCCTCCGTCTGGCGGGTATCGGTGTTGACGTCGGCCTTGACGCTGGCGCGGAAATTGTCCGGGCCGAGATACGGGGTGAGGGCGCGCCGGATGTTGTCGCCGATCTGCGCCTCGACGGTTTGTTCGACGCCAAGCGTGCGGGCGGCACTTGTGTTGGAGGGATCATCTCCCGCCGCCAGCAGATTGCCGTTGGAATCGAGCACCGTCACCTTGTCGGCCGACAGGCCGGGAACGGCGGCGGCGACGAGATGGCGGATCGACATGGCGCTTTTCTCGGCGTCGATGCCGGCGTAGCGGATGACGACCGACGCGGAGGGCTGCTGCTCGTCGCGGCGGAAATTGGCACGCTCGGACATAACGATATGGACGCGCGCAGCCTTGACGCCCGCGATCGACTGGATGGTGCGCGATATTTCGCCCTCCAGCGCGCGCACACGCGTGATCTGCTGCATGAAGGAGGTCAGGCCGAGCGAGCCGACATTGTCGAACAGTTCATAGCCGGCATTGGCGCTGGTCGGCAGGCCCTTTTCGGCAAGCAGCATGCGGGCCTGCGCGGTGGTGCCGGCCGGGACCAGGACCGAGGTTCCGTCGGAGCCGACGTCGAAGCCGATGCCGGCCTCGCCCAGCACGAGGCCGATCTGGTTCACGTCGGCGCGGTCGAGCCCGACATAGAGCGTGTCGTAGGCCGGACGGTTGAGATAGACGGAAGCGACACCGATGACGCTCATCACCAATGCGGCGATGCCCGCCAGCATGGCCAGGCGCTTCACGCCAAACCCGCGGAGATTCGCGATGATGCTCTGGATCTGTTCCGGCACGGTCGACTACTCCCAGCATGACTGTCCGCTGGAACACTAGCCCTCGAAGCTTGTGCGAAAATGAAATCGGGCCGCGCTCGGCGCGCGGCCCGTCAACCTTGAGGTGAAGACGTCGAGTGGGCGGTCAGCTCTTGAACAGCGACAGGATCGACTGCGAGGAACTGTTGGCGATCGACAGCGACTGGATGCCGAGCTGCTGCTGCACCTGGAGCGCCTGAAGGCGGGTCGATTC
Source organism: Mesorhizobium sp. B2-6-1 (assembly GCF_006440475.1). NCBI lineage: Bacteria > Pseudomonadati > Pseudomonadota > Alphaproteobacteria > Hyphomicrobiales > Phyllobacteriaceae > Mesorhizobium > Mesorhizobium sp. B2-6-1. Next base: position 94,070 of record NZ_VFUH01000011.1, on the reverse strand, counting down.
CTTGTTCATGTCGGCGTCGACGAGCTGGCCGACACCGCGGTCGATGGAGTCCATCAGGCTCTGCGTGAAGGTCTTCTGCAGGTCGATGCTGCTCTTGGCCGAACCGAGGATGGTGGCGGAATCGGTCAGCTGGCTCATGACGTTGTCGATCTTGGTGATCATCTGGGTGATGATGTCGTCGGTCACGCCCGCCGCAGTGATGTCGAGATTGTAGGCGGAAATATTGTCGACCTTGGCAACCGCCCCCGCCGCGGTCTGGCCGGCGGTGTTGGCTGCGATATCCGTTGATCCACCCGCGATCGATGCCGCATAGGCGGTGTCATACAGGGTCTGCGCGGCCGCGGTCGAATAGACCGATGTCTTGCGGTCGAGAATGCCCTGGTTCTTGACCTCGCCGGCGAGACCGGAATCGAAAAGCTTGGTGCTCTCGACATCGATGTCAATCGTCCCGAGTTGGACGGCGCCGGACGAGGTGCGGTTGAACGAGGACACGATCTTGGAGTCGGGCTGGACGCCGTCATTGGCGGCCGACACCTGCTTGGAGATCACCGACAGGAAATTCGAACCGGAGAAGGTGGCGGCGTCGGCAAAGGATTTCATCTGCGCCTGAAGCGCCGTGATTTCGGTCTGCGTCTTTGCCTTGGCGGCATCCGTCTGGCCGACGGTCGAAAGCAGCTTGGTTTTGATCTTGCCGATCGTGTCCAGCACATTGTTCATGCCGGTATAGGCGGTGTCGACCTTCGAGGCGCCGAGGCCGAGCGCATCCTGCACGGTCGAGAGCGCCTGGTTGTCGGAGCGCATGGTGGTGGCGATCGACCAGTAGGCGGCGTTGTCGGAGGCTTCGGAGACGCGATAGCCCGTCGAGACGCGGGCCTGTGTCTGCTCGAGCGACTTGTTGGTGGCGTTGAGGCTTTGAAGTGCAGTCAACGCCGCAGCGTTCGTCATGATGCTCGCCAAGAAACTCGCTCCTTCTCTAAGCCGGCATGCCCACAGGCCTGGTCGGCCTGCCCATCGGCTGCGATCGTGCCGGTCGGGCCGATTCGACAACCTGTCGTAAGCTATTGGTTAACCATAGCTAGCGCGATATGGTTAACGCCCTGTTAAAAGTCAGCTTTCGACAGTTAAGGAACGAGGATTGCGCGGGGCTGGAGCAAACGCAATCGGGCCGCGCTTTTGGCGCGGCCCGATATCTTGGTGCTGTTCGTGGATGGTGAAGGCGATCAGCCGCGGAAGAGCGACAGGATCGACTGCGACGAACCGTTGGCGATCGACAGCGCCTGGATGCCGAGCTGCTGCTGAACCTGCAGGGCCTGGAGGCGGGTCGATTCCTTGTTCATGTCGGCATCGACGAGCTGGCCAACGCCGCGGTCGATGGAGTCCATCAGGCTCTGCGTGAACGTCTTCTGCAGGTCGATGCTGCTCTTGGCGGCGCCGAGCGTGGTGGCGGCGTTCGTCATGTCCTTGAGCGCGGCGTCGACGACGTTCATCATCCCCGAGATCTGGTCGTCGCTGAAGCCCTTGCCCGTTGCGGAGTCGAAGATCTTCAGGCTGGCGACCGAATAGGTGTCGCCGGCCGCAACGGTAGCACCAGCAGCCGGAGTAGCCGCCGTGGCGGTGACGCTGCCGTCGGTGCCCAGACGCGCGGCGTCGAGGATGCCCTTCGCGGTGCCGGCCGTGGTACCCGCCTCGTACAGCTTGGTGCTTTCCACGTTGACGTCGATCGTCGAGATCGATACCGCGCCGGAAGCGTCACGGTTGAAGGCCGAAACGATCTTGATGTCCGCCACGGACGTGCCCGTGCCGCTGTCCACGGACAGCATGTTGGTGCCGGAGAAGCTGGCGCCATCGGCATAGGCCTTCAGCTGCTTCTGAAGGGCGGCGATTTCGGTCTGGGTCTTTTCCTTGTCGGCATCCGTCTGGCCGTAAGAGGCGGTCAGCTTGGTCTTGATCTGGTTGATGGTGTCGATCGCGCTGTTCATGCCGGTGTAAGCGGTATCGACCTTCGAGGCGCCGAGGCCGAGCGCGTCCGAAACGGTCGACATCTGCTGGTTGTCGGAACGCATCGTGGTGGCGATCGACCAGTAAGCGGCGTTGTCCGAAGCCTGGGAAACGCGATAGCCCGTCGAGATGCGGGCCTGGGTGGTTTCGAGGTTCTTGTTGGTGGCGTTCAAGCTCTGCAGCGCGGTCAGCGCCGAGGCATTGGTCATGATACTGGCCATGTCTACTCGTACCTTACTTTTTACAGGTGTTTTTTGACATACCGGATTGGCCGGTATGACGGAGCGGCATCATGCCAATGATCTGTCTGAGATCCGATCACCCGCCATCTGCGGGGAATATGGCGGCAAGTCCCTACCAAAGGACTAAACCGGACGGTTAATCGAAAAATATTGTCGAAAAAAACGGGAGGGCGCAGTTCGGCGCCGGGCGCGATCAGTTGAAGGAGCGCACCAGGCTGCCGACGAGCAGGTTCCAGCCGTCGATCAGGACGAAGAACAGGATCTTGAAGGGCAGCGACACCACCGTCGGCGGCAGCATCATCATGCCCATCGCCATTGTGATGGTGGCGACGATCAGGTCGATGACCAGGAACGGCAGCACGATCAGGAAGCCGATCTCGAAGCCGCGCCTGATCTCGGAGATCATGAAGGCGGGCACCAGGATGCGCAGGTCGACGGTTTCCTTCGCAACGGTCTGGCCGCGTTCGCGCGCGAGGTCGGCGAACAGGTCGAAGTCCTTGTCGCGCACATTGTGCAGCATGAAGGTGCGGAAGGGATCGGAAATCTTCTCGAAGGCCTCGGTTTGGCTGATCTGGTTGTCCATCAGCGGCTTGACGCCGGTATTCCAGGCCTGGTCGAAGGTCGGCGCCATGACATAGAAGGTCATGAACAGTGACAGCGAAATGAGGATAAGGTTCGCCGGCGTCGACTGCAGGCCGATGCCGGCGCGCAGGATCGAGAAGGCGATGACGAAACGGGTGAAGCTCGTCACCATGATCAGCAGGCCCGGCGCCACCGAAAGCACGGTGAGCAGGCCGAACATCTGGATGATGTAGCCGACGGTGGTGCCGTCGGCCTTGCCGATGCCGCCGAGGTCCAGTTGCTGGGCCGTCGCGATCGATGTGGCGGCGCCGAGCAGCGCCGCGGCAAGAAGAAATTTCTTCATTCGAGCAGCAACGTCCTGATGAGTACCTGCTTGGCATGCCCCTGGCTGCGGATCGAGGCGCGCTCCTCGATATCGGCCTTCAGGTGCTGATAGCCGCTGGCGCCTTCTATCTGGTGCATCTTCAGGGTGCGCACGAAGGCCAGAAGATCCTGATGGATCTCATCCGACATTGCCGGCGGCTGCGGCGCGTCGTAGACTACCGACACTTCCATCCTGATCCAGGTCTCGGCGGGCGAGGCGATGTTGGTGGTGATCGGCGCCAGCGCGACGAGTGACGGTCCCGTGCCGGGCTCTTGCGCGTCGGCGGGCTTGGGCACCTTGCCCTCGTTTTCCGGCGCGACGGGTACCGATGCCGGTGCCCCCACACCCTTGAGATAGCCGCCGGACAGCCAGCCCATGCCGATGGCGGCAGCCGTCACCAGGAGCAGCATGGCGCCCTGGACGGCAAGGGAAGGACCCTTGCGAGACGGAACCTGTTCGACGCTGGCCACGGTGCTGCGGTCTCCAATGCCTTAGAACGGAAGAACCTGGTCGAGGATCTGCTGGCCGTAGGCCGGCTGCTGGACCTCGCTGACGCGGCCGCGGCCGCCATAGGAGATGCGCGCCTCGGCGATGCGTTCATAGGAGATGGTGTTCTCCGCGCCGATATCCGACGGGCGCACCATGCCGGCGATGGTAAGCACCCTGAGCTCATAATTGACACGCACTTCCTGCGAGCCCCTGATCATCAAATTGCCATTGGGCAGGACTTCGGTGACGACGGCAGCGACGTTGAGCTCCAGGTTCTCCGAGCGCTTGATCTCGCCGTCCGCATTGGTTTCGGTGCTGGAGCTCAGGCCGGCGTCGCCCTTGCCGCTCGTGCTCTTGTCTTCCCATCCGAGCGTGACGTCGTAACCCAGCTTGCGCGAGGCGGTGCGGCTCCTGTCGTTCTGGTTCTTGAAGTTGGCCTTGTCGTTGAGCTTGATCCTGACGGTGAGAATGTCGCCTTCGCGCAACGCCCTGGGGTCGGTGAACAGCCGGCTCTGGCGATCGTCCCACAGCGAGAATTTCTTGACCGGCGCGGCAGGCGGCTCAGGATAGCTGTAGGGCGAAGCTCCTTCACTGCCGATGCCGGAACCGACCGGCGACAGTGAAGGCTCCCTGCCGATCTCCTTGAGATTGGTGCCGCAGCCGGACAAAGCTGCGACCGCGCACAGGATGAGCGTTCTGCGGATCATGACGGATCTACCCTTCGGGCTGCGCTGGCCATGATGCCGGTGAGCGTCGCCGCCGCCTTCTGGTCCATTTCGTTGAGGATGACGCCGGCCTTGCGCGAATCCAGCTTCATCAGGATGGCCGCGGCGAGATCGGCATTGACGATGGCCAGGCGCTCGGCCGCCGCGTCGGGCTTCATGCCGGCATAGATCTTGACGACGCTGTCCTCGGCCCGGGCCAGGAACACCTCGCGCCGCTTCAGCCAGGTCTCGTATTCGGCCCGCTTTTCGTCCAGTGCCTTCATGCGTTGGTCGATGCCGGCCTGGAGCTGTTTCAACTCCTCCGCCTGCAACACGTAGCGGCGGTCGCGGGCGGCGTCGGCTATGTTGGAGCAGAAGCGCTCGATCTCGCTTTGGTCGGGAGCCTTCTCCCGGGCCAACAGCTGCGGCGCGGGTGCGGGCGGCGCCCCCGGCAGGACCTGGCGGACGGCTTCCTCGGCATGCACGCCGCTGGAAAAGGCCGCCAGAGCGCAGGCCGCGAACAGGATCGCGGCGGGGCGGCATCCTTGATGGAATGAGGGGAAGAAGATCATCGGCATCGCCTATTGGAGAACCAGATCGGCTTGCAGGGCGCCGGCCGACTTGATGCCTTGCAGGATGGCAATGATGCCGTCGGGCTTCACGCCGAGGCGGTTGAGGCCGGAAACAAGGGTTTGCAGGTCCGGGCCGTCGAGCACGGCGACGCGCGCGTCGGGCCGGCTGGCGTCGATGGCGGTGAACGGCTCGACGGCGGTTTCGCCCTTGGAGAATGGTTCGGGCTGCACGACGCGCGGCGCTTCGGTGATGCGCACCGTCAGCGTGCCGTGGCTGATGGCCACGCGTGAGATCTTGACGTCGTTGCCGATGACTATGGTGCCGGTGCGCTCATCGATGACGACGCGGGCCGGCGTATCGGATTCGACCACGAGGTTCTCGATCTCGGCGTAGAAGCGGGCCGCCGATACGCTTTTCGGCCGTCTGATTTGCACGGTGCGGGAATCGCGCTCGGCCGCCACGCGCATGCCGAAGCGCTGGCTGGTGTAGTCATTGATCGCGTCGGCGATGCGAATGGCGGTCGAGAAATCGGGATTGCGCAGCTGCAGCGTCAGTATCGGCTGGTCATCGAACTCGGCCTTCACGGCACGCTCGATGATGGCGCCGTTCGGCACGCGGCCCGCGGTCGGGACGCCTTGCGTCAACTGCTCGGCCTGGCCCTGGGCGGTGAAGCCCGAAACGATGACCGCGCCCTGGCCGACGGCATAGATTTCGCCGTCCGCCGCCTTCAGCGGCGTCATGATCAGCGTGCCGCCGGCGAGCGAGGTAGCGTCGCCCATCGAGGAAACGTCGATGTCGATGCGCGCGCCCGACTGCACGTAGGGCGGCATGTTGGCGGTGACGATGACGGCGGCCACGTTCTTGGCGCGCGCTCTGCCGCCTTCGGTGGCGATGCCGAGATTCTCCAGCATGGCGCGAATCGACTGTTCGGTGAACGGCGAGTTGCGCAGGCTGTCGCCCGATCCGGCGAGGCCGATGACCAGGCCGTAGCCGACGAGCTGGTTGTCGCGCGAACTTTGCAGCTGCGCGATGTCCTTGATGCGCGAGGCGACCTGGCCCGGCGGCAGCGAGCTTGGCCCGGGCGAGACGCGGAACATGCGCGTGGTGGTGGCCGGATCATATCCAGGATCGTCATAGACGCCGCCATTCCTGGCGGCGAGTTCGCGCTTGGCCTTGGGCGTGAGGCCGTCGGCCAAGGCAGGCTGCAGGCCGAGCGCGGCCGCAAGCAGAAGAGCAAGCGGACGCATCATGAAGCGCTGACCTGGATGGTTCCGTCAGCCATCACCGTGCCGGAGAGAATCTTGCCGCTGTCGCTGTTGCGAACCTTGATGAGATCGCCGGCCGAGCCTGGCTGCAAGGTCACGGCGGTGGCCGATATCGTCAATCCGCCGGCGATGAAGAAGACCTGCACGGCTGCGCCCTGCTCGACCAGCCAGGCGTCGCGAATGGCGGCGGCGGGGATGTAGCGGCCGGGCAGCAGCGTGCGCTTGGCGATCTTGCCCTGGAGTTCCTCGGCAAGGGTCGCCACCGCGTCGGGCTTGTGCTTGCCGGGGATGAGGGTCACCTGCTTGAGGGCCGCGAGCTCGATGGTCTCGCCGGGATAAATGACCCGGTTTGGGATCAGCACGACCTCGCCGGCAAGCTGGCTGCTGGCGATCTGCGTTGCCGACCGGTTGGCCGCGTCCTGCGCGAAAGCCGGCATGCCGCCGGTCATCAGCGCAAGGACGAGCGCGGTACGGCGGAACGCGGAGCACGAGACCGGAGCGGCCATTGTCGTTACCTGATGTTCTTGGAGACGACCGAGGCCATGTCGTCGGCGGCCTGGATGACCTTGGAATTCATCTCATAAGCGCGCTGCGCCGAGATCAGTTCGGTAATTTCCTTGACCGGGTCGACGTTGGAGGCCTCAAGATAGCCTTGCTGGATGGTGGCGAAGCCGGGATCGCCGGGCACGCCGGCATTGGCCGGGCCAGAGGCGGTCGTTTCCTGGAACAGATTGTCGCCGAGCGGCGCCAGTCCCGCTTCGTTGGCGAAGTTGACGATCTGGAGCTGGCCGAGATTCTGCAGGTCGGTCTGGCCATCGATGCGGGCGAAGACCTGGCCCGTCTTGTTGACGATGACCTCGACGGCGTCGACCGGGACGTTGATCGCTGGAATGACGCTGGCGCCGTCCACCGTGACCAGCTGGCCTGTGGCGTTGGTGTTGAAGGCGCCGGCGCGGGTGTAGAGCGTGCCGCCATCGGCGCCTTCGATCTGGAACCAGCCCCTGCCGGTGAGCGCCATGTCGAAACTGTTGCCGGTGCTGGTCAGTTCGCCCTGGGTGTGGACGTTGCGCACGGCGGTGGTCTTGACGCCGAGGCCGATCGAGACGCCCTCCGGCACCAGCGAAGCGTTGGAGCGGTTGGGCACGCCTTGCGTGCGGTCGACCTGGTAGAGCAGGTCGGAGAATTCGGCCCGCGCCCGCTTGTAGCCGGTGGTGTTGATGTTGGCGATATTGTTGGCGATGACTTCCAGATTGGTCTGCTGGGCGTTCATGCCGGTGGCGGCGATGGCGAGTGCTTTCATGGCCGAACTCCTCAGATGCCCATGCGGCTGACTTCGAGATAGGCCGAAACGACCTTGTCGCGGATGGCGACGGCGGTCTGCAGCGCCTGCTGGGCGCTCATCACGGCATCGACGACCTGGCGAGTGTCGGCGTCGCCCTTGAGCGCCTGGACCGAGACCTGCTCGGCGTTCTGCAGCGTGTTGACGGTCTTTGTGGCCGCCTGGCTCAGCGCCTCGGCGAAGGAGGTGCCGAGGTTGCCTGCGCTCGCGGGCGCAACGCCGCCCTGAAGCAGCTCAGTCGCCGTGTCGCCAAGTCCAGGCTTCAAGTTGAGCGCGCCGATGCCGTTCACGATCATTGGTTCCTCATCAGGTCGATGGTCATTGAAATGAGATCGCGCGCCTGCTTCACGACTTGCAGGTTAGCCTCGTAGGAGCGGTTGGCCTCGGTCATGTCAGCCATTTCGATCAGCACGTTGACGTTGGGCATCTTGACGTAGCCCTTGTCGTCGGCGGCCTCGTTGCCGGGTTGGAATTCCACGGGAAAATCGCTGGGATCGCGGTCGATCGAGTTCACTTCGACCGTTGAGCTGCCAGTGGTCCGGTCGAGCTCCGAGACGAAGCTGATGGTCTTGCGGCGATAGGGGTCGGAGCCGGGGGTGGTGCCGGTCGACTGGGCATTGGCGAGGTTTTCGGAAACCACGCGCAGCCGCTCCGACTGGGCGCCGAGGCCGGAGGCTGCTACTTTGAGGGCTGCTGTGAGCGCGTCCATGGTCAGCTCTTCACCGCCATCATCATCATCGAATGGAATGCCTTGACGATTGCCGTGTTGAGCTCGAAGGAGCGGCGCACCTCACCGGCCTTGAGAAGCTGGTCCTCGAGCACGACGGTGTTTTTTGACGGCATGACGACGCCGTCGTCTTCCTGTGGCTTGATCGCGAAACCGGCATTGGTCGCGGCGCTGCCGAGGTGTCCGGCCTGTGTCGTCTGCAACGACACCGCCGCGCGGTCGAGCACCTTTTCGAACGGCTCGACATCGTTTGCCGTATAGCCCGGCGTGTTGGCGTTGGCGATGTTGCCGGCGACCGCCGACTGACGCACGGCCAGCCATTGCGCCTGCTTGGCGGCGAGATCGAAAAGAGAAACGGGCTCCATGGGAATCTCCGGGCGTGTGCCCAAAGACTAGGCCGCCAGTCTTGCGCGGACCTTGCGGGCGGACGCAACCGGCAAGCGCGGCGAACTTATCTGGAAAGCTCGATCACCTGGTTGGCGCTGGTGACCATCACCCATTTGCCGTTGCGTTGCTCGATCGACGACACCTTGTTGGAATCCGGCAGTATCGAGCCGCGCTGGACCATCCACAGCCCGGTGTCGTCCTCGATCATGGCGCGGCCATTGGCGACGTGGACCATGCGGAATTTGGTGACGTCGGCTGGAAAGGGCTGGTCATCTGGTGCCGGGGCGGCGCTGGGATCGTCCTGCACGGTTCCGGTGGCAAGCAGGTCGATATTGGCATTCGGAACGTCCTTGGCCGTCAGCGGCGCGCTGCGCTCGGCAACCACGCCGCCGCCCTCGCGTCCAGAATTGGTGCCGGTGCCGCCGAACTTGATTGCCTGGACGCCGAACTGTTCCTGATTGAAGAAGATATACCAGGGAAACAGCGCGCAGATCAGGCCGAGCGTGATGCCGAGCGCGGCGATGACGAAGTCGCTGCGCCGCCCGGCCTTCTTGCCCAGCCTGGGAAACGCGGTCTTGGGCGGCTGCGGCCATTGCGGCGCCGCGAAGAGCCCGTCGATGGCCGAGTTGCGGCTGGCTTCTATCTCTTCTTCGGCTTTCGCCTCAGCGATCATTTCGCGCAGGATGCGCTCGGTATGCTGGAGCTCAGTCCCCTGGTTCGGCATTCTGCTTTCCCTTGAGATGGCGGGCGAGATCGGAGAACGGATCAGCGGACGGGCGGTCCTTGGGCGATTGCATCAGCGCCTCGTAGATCAGGGGTACCTGGCGCACCGCCATGTCGAGTTCCACGTCGGCGCCGCCCTGGTAGGCGCCAAGCAGGCGGATGTCGCGCGTGTCCTCGAAGCGGGAGATCATCGACTTCAGCCGCGTCACCAGCGCGCGCTGCTCGACGCTCCAAGCCTTGCCGGCCAGGCGTGATATGGACGACAGCGGATTGACCGGCGGATAGCGGCCCTGTTCGGCGATCGCGCGGTCGAGCACGACATGGCCGTCAAGGATGCCGCGCACGGAATCGGCCACCGGATCGTTGTGGTCGTCGCCGTCGACCAGCACGGAAATGATCGCGGTGATCGATCCTTTCCCTTCCACTCCCGGCCCGGCGCGTTCGAGCAGCTTCGGCAGCTCGGTGAAAACCGAAGCGGGATAGCCGCGCGCGACCGGCGGCTCACCCGTTCCCGTCGCCACTTCGCGCAGGGCGTGGGCAAAGCGGGTGATCGAATCCAGCACCAGAAGCACGCGGTGGCCCTGGTCGCGAAAATGTTCGGCGACGCGCATCGCGGTGTCCGGCGCGCGCCGGCGCATCATGGCGCTTTCGTCGCTCGTGGCGACGACGGCTACGGTCTTGGCCATGCTGTCGCCGATCGTGTCCTCGAGGAATTCGCGGACTTCGCGGCCGCGTTCGCCGATCAGCGCCACAACGACGGTGTCGAAAGCGTCTGCGCCGGCGAGCATGGCCAGCAGCGTCGACTTGCCGACACCGGAACCGGCAAAGACGCCCATGCGCTGGCCGAAACAGAGCGGCGTGAAAATGTCGATGATCTTGACCCCGGTCATGAAGGCGGTCCCGACGCGCTGGCGCGCCATGGCGCCCGGCGTTGCGGCGGCGGCCGACATGCCGTCGCCCCTGACCAATGGCGGACCGCCGTCGATCGCCCTTGTGAGCGCGTCGATCGTGCGGCCGCGCCACGAGGCATGCGGCGCCACCGCGAGCGGACCGCGACGGAAAACGGCGTCGCCTATGCCGGCATCGGCACTGCGTTCGAAGGGGGCCACGACAATCTCGTCGCGGCTGATCTTGACGATCTCGCCGCGGCGCGTGCCGGCATGGCCGCGCTGTTCGACAAGATCGCCCAGCCTGGCGAAATCCGAAAGGCCGCGCACCTTGTAATGCGTCGATGTGACTTCGGTGACGAGGCCGCCGCGTTTGAGCAGTCCCTCGGCATCGCTGAAGCGCCGCCATATCCGCTCCAGCGCGGCAAGCCGGTCTTCCGGCGTTGGCTGGGGCAGTCTTTCGGGTGCGCGCAGGGTTGGCTGGTCGAGCGACATGTTACTTCGAGCCGAGCGTCTTGATCGCCTCGTCGGTGGAGGAATCAGTCTGCCGCATCAAGGCGGCGGTGTTCTCGAAAGCGCGCTGGACCATGATCAGCCGCGTCATCTCCAGCACCGGATTGACGTTGGATTCCTCGACGAAGCCCTGGGCGACGCCGATATCGGCGCGATCGGTCACCGGCTCGGGCGTGCGCGCCGGCACGATACCGGAATTGCCGTAGCGCACGAAATTCTCACCCGGATCGAAATTGTACAGGCCGATGGAGCCTACCAGCTGATCGTTCTGGCGCAACGATCCGTCGGCTCCGGCCTTGGGCGGGCCGTTGCGGGGGTCGAGCTGGATCGGTGCGCCGCCGGCGTCGAGCACGGGATGGCCCTCGACCGACATCAGCTCGCCATTCTCGTTCATCGAGAAGCGGCCATCGCGGGTCATGACGGTGCCGACCGGCGTCTCGATGGCGAACCAGGCGTCGCCCTGTATGGCGAAATCGAACGGATTGCCGGTCTCGGTCAGAGAGCCATGGGCGCCGGAAAGGTAGGTCTTGCCCGAGGAGGCGAAGGACACGGATTTCGGCCCGGTGCCGGACACCACGTCCTCGAACTTCACGCCGGTGGCGCGAAAGCCGACGGTCGAAGCGTTGGCGACATTGTCGGCGATCGTGTCGAGCCGACGCTCGAGCGCGATCTGCGAGGAAAGGGCGACGTAGAGACTGTCCCGCATGGTCAGAACTTCAACTTCTGCATGGCCATCATCAGGTCGGTGGAGATCCCCGCCGTGACCGGCTTGGCGAAGAGCACGCTGATCGACGACACGGCTGACGAGGTCGGGTGGTTGATCTCGTACATGGAGGTGAAGCGGGTCAGGAACTTGCCGAGCTTTTCGGGGTCGGAGAAATCGGAAATGTCGAGCTTCTGCTCGAACAGCTGCGCCTGCTTGTCGACGTCGGCGGTGGCGAAGGAATCGGGCAAGCCGAGCACTGTGCGCACCACACTGGCAAGAGCGGTGTCGGCGAGCACATTATACCAGCTGGTGATATCAGGCGCCTTGCGCTGGAAATAGAGCGCCAGCCGTACGCCCTCGTTTGTTTGGCCGGCATCCTCCTCCAGCGTCTGGCGCATGTATTTGTCGACGGTCGGCTGCTGTGCCGGATTGGTCGTGGTGGCCGCTTCGCCGTATTGTTCGAAGTTGAAGGCGGAGGCGAGCCCGGCATAGGCTTTGTTGGTCATCTTGTTGGCGACGCTGTCGGGGTCGCGGACGCCACCGGCCAGGACGCTGCGGATCAGGTCCTTGCTCTCTGTCGCCGGATCGAGCGCGTAGGCCGAGAGGGCATAATTGTACAAGCGGCTGTTGGCCATCAGATCGTCGATGGATTTCACGTTCGTGATGTTCGCCAGGTAATATGCGGTCTCCGACTTGATGTAGTCCGCATTCGGCTTGATCAGGCCAAGCGCCGACTCTGTCGTGTAGATTTTCGGCGTATCTTTCAGCACTGCGTCGCGCGAGGTTGTCTGATCGCCGTATTGGGCAAAATCGAAGGCCGTGACAAAGTTGGCGTATCGTTTATCGGTCAGCTTGTTTGCAGGGCTGTTGGGATCGCTCACGCCGCCCTCGAGCATGGCGCGGATCTGCCGCGGGGTTTCGGTTGACGCATCCAGTCCATAGGACGCCATGGCGAATGTAAGCAGGCGCTTGTCCGCCATGAGGTCGTCAATCGACTTCACCTTGGAAACGTTTGCCGCGTAGTAGTCGGCCTCGCCCTTGACGTACTGCGCGCTCGGCTTGACCAACGTCAGCCCGGCTCCGGCCATGTAGCCCTTAGGCACCGCCTGCTGGACGTTGTCGCGCGTGGTCGTCTGATCGCCATACTGGGCGAAGTCGAACGTCGAGACGAAGTTGGCGTAACTCTTGTCGGTCAGCTTGTTGGCGGGACTGTTGGGATCGCTGACGCCACCTTCGAGCATCGCCCTGACCGTTGCGGCCGGTTCGGTTTCGGCGTCGAGCCCGAATGCGGCCATCGCGTATGTCAGCAGGCGGCTGTCGCCCATCAGGTCGTCGATCGACTTAACCTTGGAGATGTTGGTGACATAATAGGCGGTTTCGCTCTGATAGTAAGAGAAGCCCGCCTGCGAGGCGCCGATCTGGACTTGCAGCGCATAGTTGCCGGTCACCAGCTGCTGCGCCTTGTTGTAAACGGTGGTATTGGCGCCGTTGGCTGCGAAGTTGAAGGCGCTGACAAATTCGGCGTAGCGCTTGTCGGTCAGCTTGTTGGCGAAACTGTCGGGGTCGGAAACGCCTTCCTTGAGCGCCTTGACCATGAACGCCTTGGCGTAAGCCATGTCTTCCAGGCCGTAGGCCTTCATGGCATATTTGAACAAACGGTCATTGTTGACGAAATCGTCGATCGATTTCACCTTGGTGATGTTGTCCAGATAATATTTGGTGTCGCGATCGACCGTCGGCTGCTTTTCGATGCGGTCGATCGACTTGTCGATGTCCCTGGTGATCAACTGGTAGCTGGTATAGGTACTGAGCAAGGACGCGCCTCCGGCCGAAGCTATGCCAGCACAATAGACTCACTTCCTTGCGCGAAACTGAATCGCGCCAATCGGCTCGATGCCGCTCCGATTCAAGCCTCACACAAGGCACGGGGACTATCCCTTGCACCTGACTTGAAATGCGGAAGGACCTCTCGTGGGCATTCTGATTGGACTGGTGGTGACGCTCGGCTGCGTCCTTGGCGGCTTCATGGCCATGGGCGGGCATCTGCATGTGCTGATGCAGCCCTGGGAAGCGGTGGTTATCTGCGGCGCCGCACTCGGCACCTTCCTCGTCGCCAATCCGATGAAAACGGTCAAGGACACCGGCAGGGGCATCCTCGAAGCCTTCAAGCAGGCCGTGCCGAAGGAGCAGGATTATCTGGAAACGCTCGGCGTGCTGCACAGCCTGATGCGTGAACTGCGTTCGAAGTCGCGCAGCGAGGTCGAGGCGCATATCGACAATCCCGAGGAATCGGCGATCTTCCAGGCATTCCCCACCGTGCTGAAGAACCACGACCTGACGCATTTCATCTGCGACTATTGCCGGATCATCATCATCGGCAACGCCCGTTCGCACGAGATCGAGGCGCTGATGGATGAGGAAATCCAGACCATCAAGTCCGACAAGATGAAAGCCTACCACGCGCTGGTGGCGGTCGGCGACGGCCTGCCGGCGCTCGGCATCGTCGCCGCCGTGCTCGGCGTGGTCAAGGCGATGGGCGCGCTCGACCAGTCGCCGGAAATCCTTGGCGGCCTGATCGGCGCCGCCCTCGTCGGCACCTTCCTCGGCATCTTCCTGTCTTACGCGGTGGTCGGGCCCGTCGCCACCAAGATCAAGACGGTGCGCGAGAAGAAGAACCGCCTCTACATCATCGTCAAGCAGACGTTGCTCGCCTATATGAACGGCGCCCTGCCGCAGGTGGCGATCGAGTTCGGCCGCAAGACCATATCGTCCTATGAACGGCCGACCATCGACGCCGTCGAGCAGAGCACGATGAACACCGGCTCCGCCGAGAAAAGGGCCGCCTGAGCGATGCGCGACAGATCGGTGCCGACATTGTCATGACCAGTCCCGGCAGTCCCTCACAAGCGCGCTCCCTGATCATCGAGCGCCTGGTCGGCGACAGCGGCGAGGCCGCCCAGGTCATCGGCGCCGGCCGGGGCATGGCAGAGCGCGCTGCGCCGCTGCTGCAGAAGAGCCTGACCAGTGAGCTTGGAGTTCCGGTCACCGTCGATCTCAGGGGGGTCGAGGTCAGCCGCGTCGCGGAGGCCCGCTCCCGTGCCGGCGATACGTTTGCCATGACCATCGTTGCGTCAGCCACGTCCTCCGATGCCATGACCCTGGTGATCGATGCGCCGGCGATCGCGGTCACGCTTTGCACGCTGTTCGGCGGCGACCCGGAGATGCCGGCATCGCCGATAGAGCGTGATCTGTCGCAGATCGAGGTCGATGTTTCGACCATGATGTTCCAGCAGGTCGCGCAGGCACTGAACGGATCGGGACGACGGTCGCTCGACCTGCGCCTGCCAGTGCCGCGGGCGATGTCGGGCACCGAAGCCAAACGACACGTGTTCCGCGACGGCGCTGCAATCCGCATCGTCTTCGGCATCTCGACGCCGGCCGACAGCGGCACCGTCACGGTGACGATGCCGCAGCGTGTCGTGCTGGCCAGCCGAGACAGCGCTGCTGCCGGCGGCGAGAACGATCAGGGCGCCAGCTGGCGCGCGCGCTTTTCGGAAGAAGTGATGCGCTCCACGGTAGCGCTCGAGGGGACCATGCCGCTGGCCCGACTGACGCTCGGCGATCTTGCCGATTTCGAAATTGGCCAGATCATCGAATTCGAGGCAACGGCGCAATCGCAAGCGCGTCTCGGCGCGCGCGGCAAGACGCTGTTCGTATGCGAGTTCGGCAAGCTGGGACAGAATTACACCGTCCGGATCAAGCATCCCTATGATGCCGGACAGGATTTTATCGACGGGCTCATGCCGGCTGGTGCCGGGCACGCCTGAGCTTTTGGAGACGATGCATGGCCAAGACCAAGGCAGAAGCCGAAATCGACCAGCCGGACGAGCAGCTCGACCGCGCCATCGAGGAATTGCGCGGGGTTCTGCATGAAGAGGAACAGCGCCCCGATATCGCGTTCAAGGCCGCGTCCGCGGCCAATTCGAGCGTCATCATGAACATCCCAGTCGACGTCCAGATCATCCTCGGCAGCACCGAGATGCCGGTGTCCGACCTGATGGCGCTGCAGAAGGGCTCCACGGTGGCGCTCAACCGCCGCATCGGCGAACCGGTCGACGTGGTGGTCAACGGCCGCAGAATAGCGCGCGGCGAGATCACCGTGCTCGAAAGCGACCCGTCGCGCTTCGGCATCAGGCTGACCGAAATCATCGCCGGCACGAAGGGCGCGTGAAGATGCGTCGCGGGTCTTGCCGGCGGCAGCGGGAGCGAAAGGCATGACAACGTCCCTTTCCCTGACGCGTCCGCAGAAGGCGGCCGCCATACTGGTGGCGATGGGCAAGCCGTCGGCCAGCCGCCTCTTGAAATTCTTCAAGCAGGAGGAATTGAAGGCGCTCATCGAGGGCGCCCGGCTGCTCAGGACCATTCCGCAAGGCGATCTCGAGCGCATCGTCGCCGAGTTCGAGGCGGAGTTCACCGAAGGGGCGGGACTGCTCGATTCCGCCGACAGGATGGACACCATCCTCAATGAATCGCTGTCACCCGAAGAGATGAGCGCGATCATGGGTGACAAGAAATTCGAGGTTGCGCCGGAAGGTCCGCCGCCGATCTGGCCCGAGCTCGAGAAGCTCGAGCCGGTGCGGCTTGGTACTTTCCTGGCCGGTGAACATCCGCAGACTGCGGCCATGGTGCTGTCGAAGCTGGCGCCGCAGGCGGCGGCGAGCGTGCTGTTGACGTTGAGCAAGCCGACGCGCGGCGAGATCATCAAGCGCATGGTGACGATGGCCAATGTTCCCGACGCCGCCAGCAGGATCGTCGAAAATCGGCTGCGCACCAGCGTGCTGGCGGAAACCGCGACCAAGGATACATCGGCCGGACAGGCGCGCGTCGCCAGCGTTCTCAACGAATTGGACAAGCCGCTGCTCGAGGAGGTCATGCAGGACCTGGAGGCCGCCGGCACGCCCGATCTCGACGGCGTCCGGGCTCGGCTGTTCTCCTTCGACGATTTGCCGCTGCTTACCCAGAAAGCGCGCGTGCTTCTATTCGACGGGCTGTCGACCGAACTGGTCACGCTGGCGCTGCGCGGCACTTCGGCGATCCTTGCCGAAGCGGCGCTGTCGGCGATCGGCGCGCGCTCGCGGCGCATGATCGAAGCCGAACTCGGACAAGGATCCGAAGGGGTTCCCCTCGCCGACATCATGGCGGCGCGCAAGACGATCGTGACGACGACAATCCGGCTGGCGCGCGAAGGCGCGTTCGAGCTTCCCGCGACCCAGAACGCCGCCGCCTAAGGCCGGATCATGGCAGAGGCGGTCGACAAGGATTCCAAAACCGAAGAAGCGACGGAAAAGAAGATCCGCGACACCATCGAACAGGGCAAGCTGCCCCATTCGAGGGAGACCGCGCTCCTGGCCTCCTTCGTCGCCATACTGGTGTTCACCGTCTTCTACGCCAAGGATGCCATTGTCGATCTCGGCATGTTCCTGTCGATGTTCCTGGAGAAGCCGGAAGCCTGGCCGATGGACACCGAGACCGACGTCATCGCGCTCTACAAGATCGTCATGCTGGAGGTGGGCCGTGCCATCCTCAGCCTGCTGGTGCTCCTGACCATCGCCGGCATCGGCGCCTCGGTGTTCCAGAACATGCCGCAGTTCGTCGGCGAACGCATCAGGCCGCAGCTGTCGCGCATCTCGATCGTCAAGGGCTGGAACAGGCTGTTCGGGGTGCAGGGCTGGGTCGAGTTCCTGAAGGCGCTCGGCAAGGTGGGCTTCGCCATCGTCGTGCTCGCCTTCACGCTGTCCGAGGATCACCGCAAGCTGCTCGCCGGCATGATCACCAATCCCGTCGCCTTCGGCCTCGTCATCCGCGGCATCGCGGTCGACATACTGGTGGCGATCGTCTTCGTCATGGGCCTGATCGCGGCGATCGACATCGTCTGGTCGCGCTTCCACTGGAAGCAGGACCTGCGCATGAGCAAGCAGGAGGTCAAGGACGAGTTCAAGCAGTCCGAGGGTGACCCGATCGTTAAGTCGCGGCTGCGCTCGCTGGCGCGCGACCGCGCTCGCAAGCGGATGATGACGGCGGTGCCGCGCGCGACGTTGATCATCGCCAACCCGACGCACTTCTCGATCGCGCTTAAATATGTGCGCGACGAGGATTCGGCACCGCTGGTGCTGGCCAAGGGGCAGGATCTGGTGGCGCTCAAGATCCGCGAAATCGCGCGCGAGCACAACATCCCGATCTTCGAGGACGTGGCGCTCGCCCGCTCCATGTACAAGCAAGTTTCGGTCGATAGTGTGATCCCGTCGCAATTCTACCAGGCCGTCGCCGAACTGGTGCGGATCGTCTACTCGAAAAAGGCTGAGCGCAGACAGATTTCATGAACCGCCAACCGCACGCCAACTCCCGCGAGATCATCGTCGCCAGCGCCATCGAGCAAGTCGTGGCGGAGCTCAGGCTGATCGATGTCGCCGATTATATCGCCTTCATCCGGCTGGAGCATTTCGCCTGCCTGTCGGACCTGGTCGATTCCGCGGCGGAGCTGTTCTTCAAGCCGGGCACGCTGAGGCTCGGCCATGGCGGCGAGGCGCATGTCGACTGGAGCGGCAGCCCGCGCATCGTGCTCGATCTCGAGCTTCGGCCGCCCGGCGTCACCGTCTATTTCCAGCTGACGCTGAGCGAAAAAGGCGCCTCGGTCGCGGTCAACTACGTGTCGTTCGAAAAGCCCGGCGAGGACCCCGAGCACAACACCGCCTTGCTTGAGGCGGTGGTCGAACAGGCGCGTATCCGCAAGGTCGAGCCGCTGGCGTTCTAACTATTCGATCAGGCCGAGCCGCAGCGCCTTGGCGACCGCCTGGTTGCGGTTGACGGCGTTGAGCTTCTGGGTCGACTGGGTGAGATACTGGTTGGCGGTATGCACCGACAGTTTCAGCAGCCGCGCTATCTCCTCGCTGGTATTGCCGTTGGCGGTCAGCTTCAGGCATTCGAGCTCGCGCTTGGAGATCGCGCGCGTCTTGCCGACATCGCCCGGCCGCATGCGGGCGACAGCGGCGAACAGCGAAAAGCAACGGGCGTGGATTTCATAGAGCGCGTCCTGCGGCAGGGCGATCTCCGAGCCGAGGAAGACGACGAGGCCGCATTGGCCGCGATCGGCGTGGACGGGAAAGGCGATGCCGCTGCTGCCGGGCGCCAGCGGCGCCATCTGCTCGGTCCAAGCAAGGCCGCCGAACATCTCGCTCATGGCCGCCACACCGTCATCCGTCCACCAGCGCGGTTCGGTCGAGATCCTGCTATGGCGCACGATCTCCTCGCCATTGGCGCCCGAGATGAACTTGGTCGCCACCGATATGCCGGGATAGTCGGAATCGAAGCACGGCACCAGCCGCGCCCGCTCGAGCGACGGGCTGACGAAGAACAGGCCGAAGGCCGAGGCATTGATGTCGACGGCGATCCACCGGCAGCGCCGCACAGCATCGGGAATGGTCACGGCGTGATGCGTTTCGGAGCCGAGCGAGAAGGCACCGAACGGATTGCGCTGGTCGTTAAAAAGGGCCTCGGCGGCCTGCTTGACGTCGGCCTGTTTCAAATGATGCCGCTCCTGATCGCCGTGGCGATGGCCATCGCGCGGTTGCTGGCCGCGAATTTCTGGATGGCGTGGGTGATGTAGCTGTTGACGGTGTTGGAGGACACGCCAAGGATGACGGCAACCTCGTCCGTGGTCTTGCCTTCCGAGACCCAGAACAGGCATTCGCGCTCGCGGTCCGACAGCGGATCCTGCATGGCGGCGGCGGCGATCAGTTGCGGAATATGCGAGAGCGCGTAGCAGCACTTCAACTGCGCCTTCATCAGCGCCGGTTGGTCGATCCGACCGGCGGCTGCCGCCGAGAACAGCGCGAACAGGCGTTGGCGGCCGACATTCAGCCTGAGCGAATAGATCTCGGCATGGCCGAGCACGTCGAGCAGACGTGCCTCTTCGCCGGAGACCAGCCCCTCGGCCTGTGGTGCCTGCGCCGACACCAGCGGCCTTGGACGCATGCCCGGCGCGACGGTGAGCGCGCCCTGGGCAAGGCCAGCGATTAGCCGCTTGCCGATCAGTTCGATGGCGTCGAAAATCCAGTTGGACGAAACGATGCGCGCGTCGTTGCGGTCCTGATCGTGGACGATGGCGACCAGCATATAGCTGTCGGCACCGATCTCGGCGGTCAACTCCATGAAAAAGCTGGTGAGATCGCCGCGCGACGTCAGGCGCGAGCCCAATGTGTCGGATTGAAGAAGCGCGGCGGGACTGCTCATTTGCTGTTTTTGGCCGGAATCGATGCTGATGTCCGGATGCTGGAGAGCCAGCCGCCGAACCGGAAAACGCGTTACATTTACGAGACACACACAAGCGCGGGGTCGCGCCCGATCAGACGGAATCCATTCAGGGAACGCGAAGCCGTCCGCGTCTGGCGCCGGAATATTCCGGCACGTGAGACTTTGGGTGGTCGCCGCGCCCCCCGAGGACCGGCTGATTCGGGTCTAATCTACCCGTAGATGAATCTGACATCAAACGCGATTTGACAAAATCGAATCGAGTGGACTCAAGCCGCGACTCAGGCGCCGATTTTCGCGCGTTTCGGTGCGTGGAAATACCCGAGCCATGCAAGCCGGTCATCTCGGCCGGGCTGTTTCGGTCGCGCAAGCCAAGGTCCGAGAGGATGTCGCTGGAGGATGTCAAAGAGCGGCTGACGCCGCCCTTTTTCGTGTTTCCCTGAAAGCTGCCGCGCTGTGGGCAGCCGGTTTCACCGGTCCTCGAAGCCGGTCAGGACGCCGACGGCATTGATGCCGATTTCCTCGACGGCGTAGCCGCCTTCCATGACGAACAGCGTCGGCAGGCCGAGCCTGGCGATGCGGCGGCCGATCATGGGATAGTCCGACGACTTGAGCTTGAACTGGCTGATCGGATCCTTCTCGAACGTGTCGACGCCGAGCGAGACGATGACGACGTCTGGCGCGTAGGCGGCGAGCCTGGCGCAGGCGTCTTCCAGCGAGGCGCTCCAGGCGTCCCAGCCGGTGCCGAACGGCATGGGATAGTTGATGTTGAAACCTTCGCCCGCGCCGGCGCCACGCTCGTCGGCATGGCCGAGGAAGAACGGATATTCGACCATCGGGTCGCCGTGCAAATTGAGGACCTGCACGTCGGCGCGGTCGTAGAAGATCTCCTGTGTGCCGTTGCCGTGATGATAGTCGACATCGAGGATCGAGATGCGGCTGGCCCCCTGGTCGCGGAACCACTGCGCGGCAACGGCCGCGTTGTTGATGTAGCAATAGCCGCCCATGAAGCCGGCTCCGGCATGGTGGCCGGGCGGACGGCAGAGCGCGAAGGCGGAGGCTTCGCCGGCCTTGACCAGGCCCGCGGCGGTCAGCGCGACGTCGTAGGAGGACTTGATCGCATCCCATGTTCCTTCGACGAAGGTGGCGCCGCCGTCGAAGGAATAATAGCCGAGCAGGGCGTCGACGCGCTTGGGCGGCACGTCGCCGCGCAGGCCGCGTGTCGGCCAGGTGAAGGGCATGGCTGTGCCTGTGTGGCCCTCGGCGATCCATTGCGGCCAGACCGTCGGCAGGAAATCGACGTAGTCGGCCCTGTGGATGCGCTTGGCGGCGGCAAGATCATGCTCGGCCGGCGCGATGATCGGCCCGAGTTTCTCGCTGTCGACCCGCGCCTTGATGAACTCGGCGCGCGAGGGTTTTTCGAAACCCGGCACGATCGCCGATGTGACCAGTTCCATCTGGCCGGCGTGGCCGGCGTGAAGCGGCGAATAGACAGTCTTCATAAAATTCCTCTCGAAATGCGAAATCAGTCAAGGTTGAGGTAGGGGGTCACCAGAGCGAGCCACATGGTTTCGACATCGTCCTCGATGAGGTCGTATGTCCGGCGATCCCTTTTCAGGCCGACAAGACGGCAGGCGTGTCCGACCTCCATCATCAGCACGCCGAGCCGGTTGGCGACCTTGTCTTCGAGAGCCGGGTTCACGTGCCGCAGCCACGCCGCATAGAGGGCGATGATCTGGTCGTCATACTCGTTCTGGATCGGTCTCAGGTCGGCGTTGCCTGAAATCGCCTCGATCACCGGCATCAGGCTGGCATTGTCGAGATAAAGCCTGGAGGTATCGGTGAAGAGCCTGCGCACCTCCCGCCGAAACTCCTCGCGGTTGGTGGGCGGATCGACCCTGATGCGCCTCGCGATCACTTCGGGAAAGGATGACAGCCAGCGCCGGGCGAGGTCCAGGAGAATGGCTTCCTTGTTGGGAAAGTATTGGTAGACCGAACCGACCGACAGGCCCGCGCGCTGCGCTATGGCGAGCGTCGTCGGCGTCCTTGTCCCTTGCTCGCGGGTCAGGATCAGCGCCGCGTCGAGAATCCGGTCCACCACCTTGCTCGACCGTTGTTGCCGCGGCTGCTTGCGCGGTTCGAGCGCTATCCTGGTTTTGCGATCGAGATTGCGCTTCACGGCTTGATGTCCTCGTTCCCCGCCCGGTCCCAACATCGGGGCGGGGTTATCCACAATACATTGCAAATTCCGCATGTTGACAAACGCGAATGATTAGTCGCATTCTTTTATCCACGCTGCCTTGGGGATAACAAGGGGAATTTCGAAGACAGCGCGCCGGCATCATCTTTTCCCATCGCCCCTCCCGCGGAGCGGCAGCTCGTGGGCAGTGGTTGTCGGTCTCAGTCAAAAGCGCGGAGTCGCGATGTCTGTCATGGGTGCGGGTCACAAGGCGGATCTGATCGTCATCAATGGTCGTGTGTTGACCATGGACGATGACAATCCGACCGCCGAAGCCGTTGCCGTCAAGGATGGCGCCATCGTCGCTCTCGGCAGCCAAGCCTCCATCGAAGAGTTCAAGGGCCCGGCCACCAGGGTCATCGACGCCAGGGGCGGTTCGGTGATCCCGGGTTTCATCGAAGCCCACATGCATCTGTTTTCAGGCGCGGCCGAGCTTGCGCATCTGCAGCTGTCGGGCGTCCACGGTTTCGAGGCGCTGCAAAAGGCGATCCGCGACTACGCGTCGACGCACCCCGATGCCAAGATGCTGGTCGGACAGGGCGTCGACTACACCGTGCTCGATGACGAGCGAGTGACGCGCCATCATCTCGATGCGATCCTGCCGGACCGGCCCTTCGTCATGGCCGCGCCCGATCACCATACGATGTGGGCCAACAGCAGGGCGCTGGACATGGCCGGCATCCTGAATGGGCGCGCGCTTGGCCCCGGCAATGAGATCGTCATGGGCGACGACGGCCTGGCCAATGGCGAACTGCGCGAGGGCGAGGCTTTCGGCCCGGTTCTCGATCTTGCCGGTGAGAGCCGGGTGCGGCTCGGGCTGGCGACAGGCGGCGAACCGGACCCGATGCCATCGGCGGAAGAGCGCGCCGCCGACCGCGACATCATGCGGCGCGGGCTCGCCTGGTGCGCGCGCCACGGCATCACCTCGATCCAGAACATGGACGGCAATCTCTACCAGCTCGAATTGCTGGCCGAGATCGAGGCCGAGGAGGGTCTGTCCTGCCGGGTGCAGATACCCTTCCACTACAAGAATTTCATGACGCTCGACATACTCGACAAGGCCTCGGCGATGGCCGAGCGCTACAATGGCGAGTGGCTGTCGTCAGGCATGGTCAAGGTGTTCTACGACGGCGTGCTCGATTCCTGGACGGCCGTCATGATCGAGCCCTATGCCGACCGTCCCGACTGGGTGGGTGAACCACTGTTCACGCCCCAGCAATTCATCGATCTCGCCGTCGCCGTCGACAGGCGCGGCCTGCAGATCGCCGTGCATTCGATCGGCGACGGCGCGGTGCGCGCCGTGCTCGACGGCTACGAGGCGGCGCAAAAGGCCAATGGCAAGCGCGACAGCCGGCATCGTGTCGAACATATAGAGGTCATCGCTGCATCTGATGTGCCGCGTTTCGCCGAACTCGGCGTCATCGCCTCCATGCAGCCGCCGCATCCGCCCGGCGCCATGGATTTTCCGCTGGAGCCGACCGTCTCGCGCATCGGGCCGGCGCGCTGGCCGCTGAGCTATGCCTGGCGCACCCTGAAGAATGCCGGCGCGCATGTCGTGTTCGCGTCGGACTGGCCGGTGTCGCCGATCGATCCGATCCTGGGCATCCAGGCGGCAGTAATGCGCAAACCATGGGCATCAAGCGATCCGGACCAGAGCTTCTCGCTGCGTGAATCGCTCGCCGCCTACACGGTCGAGGGCGCCTATGCCGAATTCGCCGAGCACCGCAAGGGCACGCTGAAGCCAGGCTATATGGCCGATCTGGTGGTTTTGTCGGCCGACATCGAAAAAACGGCACCGGCCGACCTGCACAAGGTGCGCCCGGTAACGACGATCTGCGGCGGCAAAGTCACCTACCAGGCCTGACATGGCATGCGGCCTGCCTGCTGAAATGGCGGACTGAAATGACCGACTGAACTGTGATTCAATGCCGGACTTGCCAACCCACCGGCCGTGTGGTCACATCCAATAGGGGAAAAGCTCCGCCAGCAAGAGCGGGGTCAACAGTGAGGCGTAATCGTGCCGGACAAACCGGATCGGAATGCGATTGAAGTAGTAAACGTCAGCAAAATTTTCGGATCGGGTGAGGGGCAGGTCGCTGCCCTCGACACAGTCTCGGTATCCATCCGCGAGAACGAATTCTTCACACTGCTGGGACCATCCGGCTGCGGCAAGACCACCTTGCTGCGGCTGATCGCCGGCTTCGACTTTCCAACCGCCGGCGAAATCCTGCTTTACGGCCAGGACATCGCGCCATTGCCGCCCTTCAAGCGGCCGGTCAACACCGTCTTCCAGTCCTATGCGCTGTTCCCGCACATGACGGTGGCAGACAATATCGGCTTCGGCCTGGAGATGCTGGGCAAGCCCAAGGCGCAGATCAAGGCGCGCGTTGCCGAGATGCTGAAGCTGGTCAAGATGGAGGCGCTGGCGGGCCGGCGCACCGGCCAGATTTCCGGCGGCCAGCAGCAGCGCGTGGCGCTGGCCCGGGCGCTCGCGCCGCAACCGAAGGTGCTGCTGCTCGACGAACCGCTCTCCGCCCTCGACTACAAGCTGCGCAAGGAGATGCAAATCGAGTTGAAGCGGCTGCAGCACGAGACCGGCATAACCTTCATCTTCGTCACCCATGACCAGGAAGAAGCGCTGACGATGTCGGACCGCATCGCCGTGATGTCGTCGGGCAAGATCCTGCAGGTCGGCTCGCCCTGGGATATCTACGACAAGCCTGCCGAACGCTTCGTCGCCGACTTCATCGGCGAGACCAACTTTCTCACCGCGGCCATATCGGGCACCGGCAACGGCAAGGCGCGCGCGACGCTCAAATCCGGCACCACCATCGAGGCGACCGTCGCCGAAGGTTTCCAGCCGAAGGACAACGCCACCGTGGTGGTGAGGCCGGAGCATGCCAAGCTGACCAAGAGCAAGGGCGACCTGGCGGGCACGGTCGACAACATCGTCTATTTCGGCACCGACACGCATATCCATGTCCAGCTCGACAGCGGCGAAGCCTTCACCGTGCGCCAGCAGAACACGCGCAGCGCCGGCTGCGGTTTCGAGCGCGGCGACAAGGTCGGCATCCTGATCGGCAACGACGCCGCGCAAGTGCTGAGGGACTGATGGCCACCGCCGAAGAAGTCGCCAAGGCAGCGGAGCGGCGCGACGTCCGCGACCGCTGGTTGCTGTCAGCGCCGGCGCTGCTGGTCATTCTGCTCGCCGCGACCGGCCCGTTGCTAATCGTGCTCGTCTATTCGTTCCTGACGCCCGGCGCCTATGGCGACGTGAAGTGGCAATTTTCGCTGGAAGCCTGGGTGTCGGTGTTCATGGAACGCGACATTTTCGACGACACGCTGTCGCTCGCGGCCGCCCACGTCACCATCTTCCTGCGCTCGATCAAGCTCGCGGTGGTGACGACGCTGGCGACTTTGGCGCTCGGCTTCCCGACCGCCTATTTCATGGCGACGCGCAGTGAAAAGACCAGGGATCTCTGGCTATTCCTGATCACCATTCCGTTCTGGACCAACCTCCTTATCCGTACCTTCGCGGTGCTGCAGATCATCCGCAACGAAGGCATCGTCAATACCATCCTTCTGAAGCTCGGCATCGTCTCGGCGCCGGTGCAGATCCTCTACACCGACACGGCGATCCTGATCGGCATGGCCTATGTCTACCTGCCGCTGATGGTGCTGCCGATCTATGCAAGCATGGAAAAACTCGATTTCCGGCTGGTCGAGGCTGGCTACGATCTCTACGCGACGCGCTTCAAGGTGCTGCGCAAGATCATTTTCCCGCTGGTCAAACCCGGGGTCATCGCCGGCTCCATCCTGGTCTTCATTCCGGCCCTTGGCGCCTATGTGACGCCGAGCGTGCTTGGCGGCGGCAAGAACATGATGCTGTCCAACCTGATCGAATTGCAGTTCGGACAGGGCCGCAACTGGCCGCTTGGCTCGGCGCTGTCGATCACGGT
The DNA here is from genome assembly GCF_006440475.1 of Mesorhizobium sp. B2-6-1. Taxonomy (NCBI): domain Bacteria; kingdom Pseudomonadati; phylum Pseudomonadota; class Alphaproteobacteria; order Hyphomicrobiales; family Phyllobacteriaceae; genus Mesorhizobium; species Mesorhizobium sp. B2-6-1. Next base: position 68,066 of record NZ_VFUH01000011.1, on the reverse strand, counting down.
CATGATCATCGTCATGGTGGCGCTGCTGGCCTATGTGCGCAACGCCGGCAAGTCGGGGGTGCGTCATGGCTAGCAATTTCTCCATCAAGCACCAGCCTGGCTTCACCGCCATCGCGGCAACCTGTTTCGTCGTGCTCTATTTGCCGATCATCGTGCTGGTCATCTACGCCTTCAACGCGGCGAGCTCGACCTCGGAATGGGGCGGGTTTTCGCTCAAATGGTTCCAGTCGGCCTGGCAGAACACGCAGGTCATCGATGCGACGATGCGTTCCTTCCAGATCGGCGCCATAGCGGCGGCCCTTGCCACCATCTTCGCCACCATGGCCGCGCTCGCCACCACGCGCACACCGCCCTATCCCGGGCTGACCTTCAAATACGCGGCCATCAACCAGCCGCTGATGGTGCCCGAAATCGTCACCGGCGTGGCGCTGCTGATCTTCTTCTCGCGCATCAAGATCTTCACCGGCTATTCCGGCCTTGGCTACCTGATCGCCGCGCATACGGCGTTCTGCATCCCGTTTGCCTACCTGCCGATCCGGGCGCGGCTGGAGAATATGGACCTGACGCTGGAACGCGCCGCCGCCGACCTCTATGCGACGCCGTGGAAGACCTTCCGCCGCATCACGCTGCCGCTTTTGTGGCCCGGCATCCTCGCCGGCCTGATGCTGGCTTTCGTCATCTCGCTCGATGACGTCGTCATCACCGAATTCGTCAAGTCGGGCGGCCAGGACACGCTGCCCACCTACATGCTCGGCCAGATCCGCCGCGGCATCACACCCGAGATCAACGCGATATCGACCGCCTTCCTGCTGCTTTCGGTCGCGATCGTCACGTTGTTTTTCTTTGTCAGCAGGAAACGAGACTGAAACCGATAATGGGAGTTAAAACGATGAACTGGAAGACAACGGCGTCCGCCATGGGGTTGGCGTTGCTCGCTTCGACGGGCCTTGCCCGCGCCGACGGCGTGCTCAACATCTACAATTGGGGCAATTACACCAGCCCCGACGTGATCAAGAAGTTCGAAGCCAAATACAACGTCAAGGTGACCATCACCGACTACGATTCCAACGATACCGCGCTTGCCAAGGTGCGCCAGGGCGGCACCGGTTTCGACATTGCCGTGCCTTCGCAGACCTATGTACCGATCTGGATCAAGGAAGGCCTCGTTCAGGAAACCGATCCGGGCAAGATGGAGAACTTCAAAAACGTGGCGCCGGAATGGGCCAATCCTGAGTTCGATCCGGGCCGCAAATACACGGTTCCGTGGGCCTGGGGCACGATCGGCGTCGTCGTCAACACCGACGCCTACAAGGGCCCGGCCAACACGTGGGGCATCATCTTCAACACGCCCGACGAGTTGAAGGGTAAGGTCAACGTCGTACCGGAGATGGGCGACGTGATGTTCGCCGCGATCAAATATGTCGGCGGCCAGCAATGCACCAACGACAAGACGGTGCTGAAGAAAGTACGTGACCTGCTGGTGGCGGCGAAGCCGAACTGGATCGCCATGGAATACAACACCATAGAGAAGATGGGCGCCGGCGACTTCAAGGCAACCAGCGACTGGAATGGCTCGGCTTTGCGTCAGCGCCTCGCCAACCCGGCCATCCACTTCAATTATCCGAAGGAAGGCTATGGCCTGTGGAGCGACAACGTCGTCGTCCTGAAAGAGGCCAAGAACGTCGAGAACGCCAAGCTGTTCCAGAACTTCATCATGGATCCGGAAAACGCGGCCGGCCTCTCGGCCTTCCATCGTTACGCCAATGCCATCGCCGGTTCGGACAAATACATGCCGGCCGACATGAAGGACGCGCCGGAAGTCGTCATTCCGGCCGACGCCAAGCCGCTTGGCGAACTGCAGCAGATGTGCGCGCCAGAGACGCGGGAACTTTACACCAAGATCTGGACCGAACTGCAGAAGTAATCGCCGCATGACGGACCCGGCGGCACATGCCGCCGGGTCTTTTCCGTTTCCGGGAATAGCTTTCATGGACTCCTATCGCAACAGCGATCCGCGGCCGCCGATCATGCAGGGCTCGCCGCCCGCCATGGTGCCACCAAGGCTCGACTGGGACAGGCCGCCCTGGAACCGCTGGGCTTTCCAGCACATCAGGGAAATTCTGCCGACCGTCGAAGTCTGGCGCGGCAATGGCCACCGTCACCGCCTCGAACGCGCCGAGGTCGATCTCGACGGGCTGCCGGTCGAGGACAGCGATGGCAAGGCCTCGACGCTCGCGGGCCTGCTCGACGAGACCTACACGGATGGTTTCCTGGTGCTCAAGGACCGCAAGATAGCCTATGAGCGTTACTTCAACGGCATGGACGAGCGCACGCTGCATCTGTCGCAGTCGATGGCCAAGTCGGTCACCGGCTCGGTGTTCGGCATACTGGCCGGGCGCGGGCTGGTCGATCCGGCGAGGCCGGTGACGGACTACCTGCCGGAATTGAAGGCAACCGGGTGGGCCGGCGCCAGAGTCCAGCACGTGCTCGACATGACGACGGGCGTGTGTTTCTCGGAGGAATATAACGACCGTTATTCCGACATAGGCCAGGTCGATGTCGCCACCGGCTGGAAGCCGGTGCCGCCGGGCAGCGACCCGGACTTTCGCTGGCCCGCGCACATGTTCGAGCTGATCCTGGGCTTGACGGAGACGGTCCGGCCACATGGGGCGGCATTCGAGTACCGCTCGGTCGAAACCGATGTGCTCGCGTTCATCCTGGAGCGGGTGACCGGCAAGCGGCTGGCGCAACTGGTCTCGGAAGAACTCTGGCAAAAGCTCGGCGCCGATGAAAGCGCCTGCTTCACCGTCGACAGCGCCGGCTACGCGCTGGCCGATGGCGGCTTCAACGCGACGCTGCGCGATTATGCCCGCTTCGGCCAGCTGATCCTCGATAATGGCGGCGGCATCGTGCCGGCCGATTGGATCGAGGCGACGCGCAGCGGCAGCCACGGGCCGGGCTTTAGTCCGAGCCTGCCAGAGGGCAGCTATCGCAACCAGTTCTGGATCGAGAATCCACATTCGCGGGCGCTGATGTGCCGGGGCGTGTTCGGGCAGATGATCCACATCGACTGGAATACGCGGATGGTCGTGGTCAAGCTTTCGAGCTGGCCGGATTTCAGCAACGTCGCCTATTCCATGGCGACGCTGAAGGCCGTGCATGCCATCGCCGCCGCGCTGAGCTGAACCCCCACAAGACACGACCTGGAAGGAAATGCCATGACCGGCAAGACCGCGTTCGAGACCCGTTACGGCTTCCGCCGCAACCAGGTGCTGCTCGCCAACTGGCGGGAAAATCCGTTCAACCGATGGTCATTCCAGAACGTCGGCGAGCTGGTGCCGAGCGCGCGTGTCGCCGCCCTGCCGGTCAACGAGGCGCCGGCCGAGGATTTCGGCGGATTGCTCGACGAAAAGATCGCGGTGGCGAGCACGCCGGAAACCGTCGCGGCTTTTCTCAGCCGCTCGCACACGGATGCGCTGACCGTCATGAGAGGCGGCAGGATCGTCGGCGACTGGTTTGCGCCGCATATGGATTTCGGCGCCCGCCACATCATCTTTTCGATCAGCAAGTCGGTGACCGCGATCATGGCCGGCATATTGGAAGGCGAGGGCGTGTTCGATCCGGAAGCCCCGGTGACGGCCTACATACCGGAAGCCCGCGATTCGGCCTATGGCGAGGCTACCGTGCGGCATGTGCTCGATATGAGTGTCAGCCTCGATTTCGAGGAGGCCTACCTCGATCCCGAAAGCGCCTTTGCTCGTTACCGTCGCGCCACCTTGTGGAACCCGGGCGGCGGCACGGAAAGCCTGCGTGAATTCCTCCTGACACTGCAGCGGCTCGCCGAGCCGCATGGCCAGACCTTCCGCTACCGGTCCCCCAATTCCGACCTGCTTGGCCTGCTGCTCGAACGGGCGTCCGGCCAGCGCTTCGCCGACCTGATGCGCGAGAAACTGTGGCTGCCGCTGGGTGCTGCCGGCGAAGCTTCGGTGGCGGTCGACATGGAGGGCACGGCGCGCACTGCCGGCGGCATCTCGGTGACGCCGCGCGATCTGGCGCGCGTCGGCGAGATGATGCGGCAAGGGGGCACTGCGAATGGCCGCCGCATCGTGCCCGAGGCCTGGGTGCGCGACACCACGGTAACCGGCGGCAGTTCTGAAGCCTGGCAGCGTGGCGCCATGCTGCCGCTGTTTCCCAAGGGCCGCTACCGCAACAAATGGTACCAGACAGGACATGAGAACGGGGCCTATTGCGGCATCGGGATCCATGGCCAGTGGCTCTATGTCGACCCCCGGACGGAAGTGGTGATCGCCAAGATGTCATCGCAGCCCGAGCCGGTCGACGATCCGCTCGATCTCGAGATCGTCGCATTCTTCGAAGCGCTGAGCCGGATGGTCTGAGCGGCCGCAACATTAGGGCGCGCTTTCCTGTGGACCTCTGTCGCCGGTGAAACCGCGAAGGTTGGCGGGCAGGATAACTGCGCCTATGGTCGCCGCTCTTTTCGAGAAGAGCAGGAACGGCATGGCATCCGACATCAAGCGCATCGCAGCCATTATCGCGACCGAGATCACAGCGCGGCCCGAACAGGCCGCCGCTGCCATCGGGCTGCTCGACGAAGGCGCGACCGTGCCGTTCGTGGCGCGCTACCGCAAGGAGGTGACGGGCGGGCTCGACGACACGCAATTGCGCCTGCTGTCGGAGCGTCTTGCCTATCTGCGTGAGCTCGACGCGCGGCGTGACACCATCCTTGGCTCGATCCGGGAGCAAGGCAAGCTGACCGACGAGCTTGAATCCAAGCTCGCCTCCGCCGTCACCAAGGCCGAGCTCGAAGACATCTACCTGCCCTACAAGCCCAAGCGCCGCACCAGGGCGGAGATCGCCCGGGAGCGTGGGCTGGGGCCGCTGGCGGAAGCCATCCTGGCCGACCGCTCGCTGGTGCCGGCGGAACTCGCACTGGCCTATCTGACCGAGGACGTGGCCGACGCCAAGGCGGCACTTGAGGGTGCGCGCGACATAGTGTCGGAGCAGTTCGCCGAGAATGCCGACCTGGTCGGCAAGCTGCGAAGCTACATGAAGGAACGCGCCTTCATGCGCGCCAGGGTGGTCGACGGCAAGCAGGAGGCGGGTGCGAAATTCTCCGATTATTTCGACCATGTCGAGCGCTGGGCCACCGTGCCGAGCCACCGCGCGCTGGCGATGCTGCGCGGCCGCAACGAGGAGGTGCTGTCGCTCGACATCGAGGTCGATGCCGACGACTCTTCGCCGGTGAAGCCGGTAGAGCGGATGATCGCCAATGCCTACGCCATCGGCGGCAGCCTGCCGGGCGATCGCTGGCTGATGGAGGTCGCAGGCTGGACCTGGCGCATAAAACTATCCCTGCACCTGACGCTCGATCTGATGCGCGACCTGCGCGAACGGGCCGAGGAAGAGGCGATCCACGTCTTCGCCCGCAATTTGAAGGATCTGCTGCTCGCCGCCCCCGCCGGATCGCGGCCGACGATGGGGCTCGACCCTGGCATCCGCACCGGCGTCAAGGTCGCGGTGGTCGACGGCACCGGCAAGCTGGTGGCGACGACAACGGTCTATCCGTTCCCGCCCAGGAACGATGTGCGTGGCACGCAGGCGGAGCTCGCCAAGCTCGTTCGCCTGCACAAGGTCGAGCTGATCTCGATCGGCAATGGCACCGGCAGCCGCGAAACCGAGAAGCTGGTGGCCGACATGCTGTCCGACATGCCTTCCGACGGCGGGCCGAAGCCGCTCAAGGTGATCGTCAGCGAGGCCGGCGCTTCGGTCTATTCGGCTTCGGCGACGGCGGCGGCGGAATTCCCCGGTCTCGACGTATCATTGCGCGGTGCGGTGTCGATCGCGCGCCGCTTGCAGGATCCGCTGGCCGAACTGGTCAAGATCGAGCCGAAATCGATCGGCGTCGGCCAGTATCAGCACGATGTCGACCAGTACCGGCTTGGCCGCTCGCTGGAGGCGGTGGTCGAGGACGCCGTCAACGCGGTTGGCGTCGATCTCAACACGGCTTCGGCGCCGCTTCTGGCGCGGGTTTCAGGGCTCGGGGCGTCGCTCGCAGACGCCATCGTCGCGCATCGCGATGCCACCGGCCCGTTCGCCAGCCGCAAGGATTTGCTCAAGGTCTCCCGCCTCGGGCCGCGTGCGTTCGAGCAATGCGCCGGCTTCCTGCGCATCCCGAACGGCTCCGAGCCGCTCGACGCCTCGGCCGTGCATCCGGAAGCCTACGGCGTGGCCAAAAAGATCGTCGCCGCCTGCGGGCGCGATGTGCGTTCGCTGATGGGCGACAGTGCGGCGCTGAAGGCGCTCGATCCGCGCGTTTTCGTGGACGAGCGGTTCGGCCTGCCGACGGTGCGCGACATTTTGGCTGAGCTGGAAAAGCCCGGCCGCGATCCGCGCCCCGGCTTCAAGACGGCAACCTTCGCCGATGGCATCGACGACATCAAGGATCTGAAGCCCGGCATGCTGCTGGAAGGCACCGTCACCAATGTCGCCGCCTTCGGCGCCTTCGTCGACATCGGCGTCCACCAGGACGGGCTGGTGCACGTTTCGCAACTGGCCGACCGTTTCATCAAGGACGCGCATGAGGTGGTCAAGGCCGGCGACGTGGTCAAGGTGCGGGTCGTCGATGTCGACATCAAGCGCAAGCGGATCGCGCTTTCCATGCGCAGGGATGGTGGCGAGGGCGGCGCATCGCGCGGCCCGCGCGACAATGGCGGCGGCAGGCCGGCGCCACGCTCGCCAGCGCCGCAGCGCCAGCCGGAGCGACCGGCGCAGCAAGGTGCGTTCGGCGCGGCGTTGGCGGATGCGCTGAAACGGAAGTAGCTACCACGCCAGAACAGCCGGGTCCTTTTCAACCTGGCTCGTCAGCCAATCTCGAAAACTCGCGACCGGCGGATGGCCGCGCTTGTCGTGCGGGACGACTAGATAATAGGCGCTGCGGCTGTGCATAGGCTGGCCGGGCGCGGGCACCAGCTGGCCGCGCTGCAACTCGCCTGAGATGAGGATTTGCGGCAGCAGAGCCACGCCCAGACCCGCCATGCAAGCCTGGGCGGCGGTGCCGAACTGTTCGAACTGCATACCCGGTCCGGTCGGCGCGCTCAGGCCCTGATGCTCAAACCATTCTGTCCAGGCGCCAGGCCGCGTCGCCATGTGCAGCAGCGGCAGACGGCCGATGTCGGCCGGCGTGGCGATGGAGCGCTCGGCGAGAAATTCGGGCGACACCACCGGGGCCACCACCTCCCGTACCAGCAGCGTCGAGTCTGCCTCGAGCCAGTCCGGCAGGCCATAATGGATGGCGGCGTCCAGCCGCTCCCTGGCGAAGTCGAAGCGGCCGACGCGGGTGACGAAGTTGATGGTGATGTCGGGATTGTTGTCGACGAAGTCTGGGATCATCGGCATCAGCCAGCGCGTGCCGAAGGTCGGCAGGATTGCGAGGTTCAGGATGCCGCTATGCCGATTACTCATCAATCCAAGCGCTGCGTCGCGCAATTGGCCAAGTGCCGAACGGACCACTTCGGCGTAGGTTTCGCCCGCCGCCGACAGCCGGACATTGCGGCTGTCGCGCTCGAACAGCCGGCGGCCAAACTGGTCCTCGATCAGCCTGATCTGCCGACTGACGGCGCCCTGGGTTAAATCCAGCTCCTGGGCTGCAGCGGTGAAACTGCCAAGCCGGGCCACCGCTTCGAAGGCGGCAAGCGCGTTGATGTTAGGCAAAAGACGACGTTGGACGCTCATGATCTATTCCTAACGCTCATTGATCGGTGAAGCAATTTCGTTTGATTTTTTCAGGCCGTGGGCCGATAAGCCGGGCTTCACCCGTTTTTAAGGATCGAGACGCCATGGCCGCCGAGAAGAATGCATTCGTCTGGGAAGACCCGTTCCTGATCGAGGACCAGCTTTCGGAAGACGAGCGCATGGTGCGGGACGGGGCGGCGGCCTTCGCCGCCGACAAGCTCGCGCCGCGCATCGAGGAGGCCTATCTCAACGAAACCTTCGACACGGCGATTTTTCGCGAGATGGGCGAGGCCGGCCTGCTCGGCATCAACATTCCGGAAGAATTCGGCGGCCTCGGCGCCAACTATGTCACCTACGGCCTGGTCGCCCGCGAAGTGGAGCGCGTCGATTCCGGCTATCGTTCGATGATGTCGGTGCAGTCGTCGCTGGTGATGTATCCCATTTATGCCTATGGCTCGGACGAACAGCGCAGGAAGTATCTACCCAAGCTCGCCAGCGGCGAGTGGATAGGCTGTTTCGGCCTGACCGAACCGGATGCCGGCTCCGACCCCGGCGGCATGAAGACGCGCGCCGAGAAGACCGCCAATGGTTACAAGCTTACCGGCTCCAAGATGTGGATCTCCAATGCGCCCGTCGCCGACGTGTTCGTCGTCTGGGCGAAGCTGAAGGGCGAGAACGGCAAGGATGAGATCCGTGGCTTCGTCCTGGAAAAGGGCATGAAGGGGCTTTCGGCGCCGAAGATCGGCGGCAAGCTGTCGCTGCGGGCGTCGATCACCGGCGAGGTGGTTATGGAAGGCGTCGAGGTCGGCGAGGATGCTCTGCTGCCCAACGTGTCGGGGCTGAAGGGGCCGTTCGGCTGCCTCAACCGGGCTCGCTACGGCATTTCCTGGGGCTCGATGGGCGCGGCCGAAGATTGCTGGCATCGCGCGCGCCAGTATGGCCTCGACCGCAAGCAGTTCGGCAAGCCGCTGGCCAGCACGCAGCTCTACCAGAAGAAGCTCGCCGACATGCAGACCGAGATCGCGCTCGGGCTGCAGGCCTCGTTGCGCGTCGGGCGGCTGCTCGACGAAGGCAAGATGGCGCCGGAGATGATCTCGATCGTCAAGCGCAACAATTGCGGCAAGGCGCTCGACATCGCCCGCCAGGCGCGCGACATGCATGGCGGCAACGGCATCCAGATCGGCTATCACGTGATGCGCCATGCGCAGAATCTGGAGACGGTCAACACCTATGAGGGCACGCATGACGTGCACGCGCTGATCCTGGGACGGGCGCAGACGGGGATCCAAGCGTTTTTCTGAGGTTCGGTAGCCGTTTAAGTTAGGTGCAGCGCAACATCCGCTTGGAGAATGACGGCCAGATGTGTCAGGGTTCGGCCAGCTAAACGCCGATCTTCCGGGGCTCCATGGCAATTCTGGCCGCCGTCTATCACCTGACCCATTACAAATACGACCGGCCGGTGGTTCTTGGTCCCCAGGTGATCAGGCTCCAGCCGGCGCCACATTCGCGCACCAAAGTGCTCAGCCATTCGTTGAAGGTCGAGCCGGCGAACCACTTCGTCAATCTCCAGCAGGACCCCTACGGCAATTTCCTCGCCCGTTTCGTCTTTCCCGACCCGGTGAGCGAACTCAAGATCGAGGTCGACCTCGTCGCCGACATGACGGTCTACAACCCGTTCGATTTCTTCGTCGAGGAGACGGCGGAAAATTTCCCGTTCGAGTATCCGGAAGAGACACGCAACGACCTCGCCATCTATCGCACACCGGAACCGGCAGGCCCGCTGCTGTCGGCGTTCCTGAAAACCATCGATACCAGCCCGAAAAACACGGTCAATTTTCTCGTCGACCTCAATGCCCGGCTGCAGCGCGAAATCGCCTATATCGTGCGCATGGAGACCGGCGTGTTCTCGCCGGAGGAAACGCTGGCGGCCGCCAAAGGGTCGTGCCGCGATTCGAGCTGGCTGCTGGTGCAGATCCTGCGCAATCTAGGCATCGCCGCGCGCTTTGTCTCGGGCTATCTGATCCAGCTCAAGCCCGACCTCGTCGCGCTCGATGGGCCGGCCGGTACATCAGTGGATTTCACTGACCTGCACGCCTGGTGCGAGGTCTATCTTCCCGGCGCTGGCTGGATCGGTTTCGACCCGACTTCGGGCCTGCTTACCGGCGAGAGCCATGTACCGCTTGCCGCCACCCCGCATTTTCGCAATGCAGCGCCCATTTCCGGCATGGCGAGCTTTGCCAATGTCGAGTTCGGCTTCGACATGCGGGTCGACCGCATCGCGGAGCATCCGCGCATCACCAAGCCGTTCTCGGATGAAAGCTGGCATGCGCTTGATGCGCTCGGCAACAAGGTCGATGCGGCGCTGGCGGACGGGGATGTACGGCTGACCATGGGCGGCGAGCCGACCTTCGTGTCGATCGACGATTTCGAGTCCGCCGAGTGGAACACCGCCGCCGTCGGCCCGACAAAACGCGAAAAGGCCGATGCGCTGATCCGGAGGCTGCGCGAGCGCTTCGCGCCTGGCGGCTTCCTCCATTATGGCCAAGGCAAATGGTACCCCGGCGAAAGCTTACCGCGCTGGACCTTTTCGCTCTACTGGCGCACCGACGGCCAGCCGGTGTGGAGCGACCCGTCGCTGATCGCGCGGGAGAAAAGCGAAGCCGATATCGGTCCGAAGCAGGCCGAGAGCCTGCTGACCGCGATCGCCGGCGAGCTCGGCATCGAAACGTCCATGGTCAGCGAAGCCTATGAGGATCCGGCCGAGTGGCTGCTCAAGGAAGGCAAGCTGCCGGAGAATGTCGATCCGTCCAATTCGAAGCTGGAGGATCCCGAAGAGCGCAGCCGCATGGCGACGGTGTTCGAACGCGGGCTAACCAAGCCGTCGGGCTATGTGCTGCCGGTGCAGCGCTGGAACAGCCAGGCGTCGGGCCAGCGCTGGCGCTCGGAAAAATGGACGACGCGGCGCGGGCGGCTGTTCCTGGTGCCGGGCGATTCACCGGTCGGCTACCGCCTGCCGCTCGGCACGCTGCCTCACGTGCCGCCGGAGCAGTTTCCCTATATCGTTCCGGTCGATCCGTCGCAGCCGCGCGGTGCGCTGCCCGTGCGGGAGGCGATCTTGCCCATGGCGGCTCCGGCCGAACCTCAGGGCGCCGATGAAATGGCACGCCGCCAGCAGGCGGCATCGTTCACGGCCGCGACCGCCCAGCAGGACCGGGTCGAGCAGGAGATCACCGAGATCGGCGGCGCGGTGCGTACCGCGCTTTCGGTCGAGCCGCGCGAGGGACGGCTCTGCGTGTTCATGCCGCCGGTCGAGGCGCTGGAGGATTATCTTGAGTTGGTGGCGGCAGCCGAGAACGCGGCCAAGGCGATCAGGTTGCCAGTGCATATCGAGGGCTACGGCCCGCCGCATGATCCGCGCCTCAACGTCATCCGCGTCGCGCCGGACCCTGGCGTCATCGAGGTCAACATCCACCCGGCTGCCAACTGGCAGGACTGCGTGGCGACGACCACGGCGATCTACGAGGAGGCGCGGCAAACGCGGCTTGGCGCGGATAAATTCATGATCGACGGCCGCCACACCGGCACCGGCGGCGGCAACCATGTTGTGGTCGGCGGCGCGACGCCCAATGACAGCCCGTTTCTGCGCCGCCCCGATCTTTTGAAGAGCCTGGTGCTGCAATGGCAGCGGCATCCCTCGCTGTCTTATCTCTTCTCCGGCCTGTTCATCGGCCCGACCAGCCAGGCGCCGCGCTTCGACGAGGCGCGCCACGATTCGCTCTACGAGCTTGAAATCGCCATGGCGCAGGTGCCGCGTCCGGACCAGGGCAACGTGCCTTTGCCATGGCTGGTCGACCGGCTGTTCCGCAACCTTTTGACCGACGTCACCGGGAATACGCATCGCTCGGAAATCTGCATCGACAAGCTGTTTTCGCCTGATGGACCGACCGGACGGCTGGGCCTGGTGGAATTCCGCGGCTTCGAGATGCCGCCCAATGCGCGCATGAGCCTGGCGCAGCAACTGCTGGTCAGGGCGATCATCGCTCGCGCCTGGAAGAACCCGCTCGACGGCCGTTTCGTGCGCTGGGGCACGTCGCTGCACGACCGCTTCATGCTGCCGCATCATGTCTGGGCGGATTTTCTCGACGTTCTCGACGACCTCAAGCTCAACGGTTTCACGTTCCGCCCCGAATGGTTCGACGCGCAGCTCGAGTTCCGCTTTCCCTTCTGCGGCGAGGTCCAATATGCGGGCGTCAAGCTGGAACTGCGGCAGGCCCTGGAGCCGTGGCATGTCATGGGCGAGCAGGGGGCCATCGGCGGCACCGTGCGCTTCGTCGATTCCTCGGTCGAAAGGTTGCAGGTCAAGACCGAAGGGCTCAATCCGGAGCGCCATGCCGTCGTCTGCAACGGCCGCATCGTGCCGATGAAGGTTACCGACAACAGGGAAGTCGCGGTGGCGGGCGTGCGCTTCAAGGCGTGGCAACCCGCTTCGGGCCTGCATCCGGCACTGCCGATCAATACGCCGCTGGTGTTCGATATCTACGACCGTTGGTCGGGTCGGGCGATTGGCGGCTGCGTCTATCATGTCGCGCATCCGGGCGGGCGCAGCTACGACACTTTTCCGGTCAACGGCAATGAGGCGGAAGCGCGCCGGCTCGCCCGCTTCGAGGCGCGCGGCCACACGCCGTCGACCTATGTGCTGCGCGAAGAACAACCCACGGAAGATTTCCCGGTGACGCTTGACCTTCGGCGTCCGCCAAGACTCTGATCTGACATGGCAAAGGGGAATCACAAGCGGGTACGAGGCAAGGCGCAGATCCATCGCCTGCTGGAGCACTACCAGCCGATCGACGGCGTCGTCGACGAGATGGTCGACGCGTCGGGCAATCCCCGTCCGGCCTGGAAGCATTTCATCGAGGCGCTCGATGATCTCGGCGCCGAAGAACTCGCCCAGCGTTTTGCGCGTGCCGACCAGTATCTGCGCGACGCCGGCGTCTATTACCGCGTCTATGACAAGGCCGGCGCCAACGAGCGCGAATGGCCGCTGGCGCATGTTCCGGTGCTCATCGAGGACGCCGAGTGGGCAGCGATCAGCGCCGGCCTGGTGCAGCGCGCCGAGCTGTTCGAGGAGATCATCGCCGATATATACGGGCCGAACCGGCTGGTCGAGAAGGGCATCCTGCCGGCCGGACTGATCGCGGCGAGCCCCGAATATTTGCGGCCCGTGGTTGGCACTCGTCCGGCCGACGGCCATTTCCTGCATTTCTGCGCCTTCGAACTCGGCCGCGGGCCGGACGGCCGCTGGTGGGTGTTGGGCGACCGTACTCAGGCACCATCCGGCGCCGGTTTCGCTCTGGAGAACCGCGTCGCCACGACCCGCGCGCTGTCGGACATCTATGGCGAGATGCATGTGCATCGCCTCGCCGGCTTCTTCCGGCGCTTTCGCGATGCGCTGATCGGCATGGCCAGGGAAGCTGACGGCCGCGTCGCCATATTGACGCCTGGGCCGCTCAACGAAACCTATTACGAACACGCCTATATCGCCCGCTATCTCGGCATCATGCTGCTCGAAGGCGAGGACCTGACCGTTTCCGGGGGCAGGCTGATGGTGCGCACCGTTTCCGGGCTGATGCCGATCAGCGTGCTGTGGCGACGGCTGGACGCGGCGTTCGCCGATCCGTTGGAACTGCGCTCGGAGTCGCAAATCGGTACGCCGGGCCTGGTCGAGGCGATCCGGCAAGGCAGCGTCTCCACCGTCAATGCGCTCGGCTCGGGCCTGATGGAAACGCGCGCGCTGCTTGCCTTCCTGCCCAAGATCGCGCGCGAATTGCGGGGCGAGGAACTCGAGCTGCCCACCGTCGCGACATGGTGGTGCGGTCAGGCATCCGACCGAGCGCATGTGCTCGCCAATATCGACCGCATGGTGATCGGGCCGGCGCTGTCGACGAGGCTGGCCTTCGAGGACGACGACCAGACTAGGCTTGGCTCCGCGCTGTCGGCCGGGGAGCGGGCGGACCTGGTGGCGCGCATCGAACGCGACGGCGACGCTTTCGTCGGCCAGGAAGCGCTGACGCTTTCGACGACGCCCGTCTATGTCGGCGGCTGGCTGGAGCCGCGGCCGGCAAGCCTGCGTGTCTACCTGGCGCGCACGCCCGAGGGCTGGACGGTGATGCCGGGCGGGTTCGCCCGCGTCGGCCTGTCGCTCGATCCGACCGCGATCGCCATGCAGCGCGGCGGCCAGGCGGCCGATGTCTGGGTGGTCAGCGACCGGCCGGTGGAGCGCGAGACGCTGCTGCCGCAAGAGGGTGACAGCTTCAGCCGCACCAAGCCGGGCAGCCTGCCCAGCCGCGCAGCGGAAAACCTGACCTGGCTGGGCCGCTACATCGAACGCTCGGAAGACACGGTGCGCATCCTGCGCGCCTATCATGTGCGGCTCGCCGAAACCTCCGACCCGGATATGCCGTTGCTGGCCGACATCAGGGATCATCTCGAACCGTTCGGCATCGATGTCGAAACAGCGATCCCATCGGGGCTGATCGGCACGCTGGACAGCGCCGTCTACAGCGCCGGCCAGATCCGCGACCGTTTCTCGCCGGATGGCTGGCTGGCCCTCAAGGACCTGTCGAAGACCATCCATCAGTTCGCGACGACGGTGGCGCCGGGGGATGATGCGACACGGGCCATGACCGTCATCCTGCGCAAGCTCGCCGGTTTTTCCGGCCTGCTGCACGAGAACATGTACCGCTTTGCGGGCTGGCGCTTCCTTGAGATCGGCCGGCGGCTGGAGCGCGGCATACAGATCGCCAGCACGCTCGCCCGGCTGACCAGTGACAAGGCGCCGGACGGCTCGCTCGACATGATGCTGGAGATCGGCGACAGCGTCATGACGCACCGGCGGCAGTACCCTGTGCAAGCCGGCCGCCGCACGGTGATCGACCTTCTTGCGCTCGATCCGCTCAATCCGCGTTCCATCCTGTTCCAGCTCGAACGGCTGAAGGCCGAGATCGGACTGCTGCCGGCGATCGGCGGCGAAGGGCACATGTCGCCTGCGGCCAAGGAGATCCTGCAGCTCAACACAGCCATCGCCATCAAGGAGCCAGCGGACATGAGTGTGAAGGCGCTGAACGATCTCGCCGGCGAGATAGGCGGGCTCTACAGCAGCCTCGCCAAGGCCTATTTCGGGTAAGGCGGCGCTCCGGCATGCTCTACGACATCAGGCTTCACCTTCACTACGATTACGCCGCCGTCGCCGGCGGCGGCCGTCACCAGGTGCGCGTACTGCCGCCGACCATCGAGGGCGTGCAGCGCGTCGTCGCTGCGTCGCTATCCTTCGCGCCGGCGCCCAACGAACGCTCGGATTTTTCCGATTTCTTCGGCAACAACGTCACCTCGATCGCCTTCCGCGACGCGCATGACGCACTCGACATCAGGATGAGCGCGCGCGTGGCGGTGTCGCGGCCCGAGCCCGGGCTCGACGTGTCGCCCGACCTTAGCCGGCTGCGTCAGGAGCTCGCCGCCGTGCGCTCGCTGGCACCGGATACACCGCACCATTTCCTGGCCCCCAGCGGTCACGCCGGCATCGATGCGGCGATCACCGCCTATGCGCGCGATAGCGTCGGCGGCTCGGCCGCCGGTACGGCGATGAACCTCTGCAATCGCATCCACCGCGATTTCACCTATGATGGCGAGGCGACAACCGTGCGGACCCTGGCTGGCGACGCATTCCGGCTGAAGCGCGGGGTGTGCCAGGATTTCTCGCATATCATGATCGCCGGCCTGCGCGGGCTTGGCATACCGGCCGGCTATGTCAGCGGCTTCCTGCGCACCATTCCGCCCAAGGGCAAGGCCAGGCTGGAGGGCGCCGACGCCATGCATGCATGGGTCAAGGTGTGGTGCGGGCGCGATGCCGGCTGGCAGGAGTTCGACCCGACCAACGGCATGCGGGCCTCCAACGATCACATCACCGTCGGCTATGGCCGTGACTATTCGGATGTCGCGCCGATCGTCGGCGTTCTCAAGACCACCGGCGGACAGGTCGGAGAGCAAGCCGTCGATGTTATTCCGGTGGTGCTGGAGAAGACCTGACGTCCGGCCTGCTTGCGCAAAGCGCCTTGCAGGGTTCCGCCCCGGCGTGGGTGGCCGCCGACTTTTCGGACAGGAATGGAACCAGTGCTCGGCCCAGAGGCTTATCTACGGGTGTTTCCGTGGGGCCAGCATGCTGCAGAAATCCGGATTGACTATCGACGGCGAGGCCGCACCAAAGAACGGCGCTCAGATCTCTGCCGAGGATGCCGCACTGATCTATGTCAGCGATACCGAGCCCGGTATCCGCCGACTGAAAGCGGGCAAGGGATTTTCCTACAGGGGACCTGACGGAAGGCCGGTCTCGGATGCCACCCGAGCGCGCATCGAGGCGATCGTTATCCCGCCGGCCTGGACGGATGTGTGGATCTCGCCCGAGGCGGACGGCCATATCCAGGCAACCGGCAGGGATCAGCGCGGGCGCAAGCAATATCGCTACCATCCGCGTTGGGCCGAGGAACGCGACAGCGCCAAATATTCGAGCCTTGTCGCTTTCGCCGAAAGCCTGCCGGAGCTTCGGCGTAGGATGGACAGCGACCTGCGCCGCCATGGCCTGCCGCTCGAACGCGTCGTCGCCGCGATCGTCTGGCTGCTCGACAACACCATGATCCGAGTCGGCAACGCCGCTTACGCCCGCGACAACAAGAGCTTCGGCCTGACGACGCTGCGGGACCGCCATGTCGACATCAAGGGATCGAGCCTGCGGTTCGCCTTCAAGGGCAAATCGGGCAAGGAATGGAAATTGAAGCTGGTCGATCGCCGCATCGCGCGAATCGTGCGCGGCGCGCAGGATCTGCCGGGCCAAAAGCTGTTCCAGTATCTCGACGAGGACGGCAACAGACACCCGGTGCGCTCCGAGGACGTCAACCGCTACATCCGCGAGGCCATCGGGGATGCATTCAGCTCGAAACATTTCCGTACATGGGGCGGCACCATCCACGCCGCGTCGCTATTTGTGCAAACGGTGCTGCCCGACAGCCAGGCACAGCAGAAACGGGCGATGAACAGCGTCATCGACAGGGTCGCCGAGCGGCTGGGCAACACGCGCGCCGTCTGCCGCCAATGCTATATCCATCCGCAAGTCTTCGAAGCATGGCTGCAGGGACGGCTGCTTGCCGAAATGGCGGAAGCCAACAAGCGCAAACGATCGATAGACGGTCTCGATGACGAGGAAGCGCTCGTGCTGCGATGGCTGAAGACGCACGAAAGCGGACCCGCGGCAACCAGCGGCCGCTGAATCCGCGGCGCCTCGATTTTTTTATCGACGCCGTGTCGGGATCGGTCCTAGTGTTTCGTCCTTTGACACAGAAGAGGACAAACCATGCTCTACGCGATCTTGTGCTATGCTTCCGAAGACGTCGTCTGCTCCTGGAGCAAGGAACAGGACGACAAGGTCATGGCCAACATTCTCGATGTCCAGCAGAAATACGCGGACGCCGGCCGGCTTGGCCCGGTGGCGCGGCTTTTGCCGACGACGGCGGCGACGACGCTGAGGAAGGTCAAGGGCGAATCGATCGTCATCGACGGGCCGTTCGCCGAGACCAAGGAACAGTTCCTCGGCTTCTACACGCTCGAATGCGCCGATCTCGACGAGGCGGTGGAGTTCGCGCGCGAACTTTCCGAGGTCAATCCGAGCGGCGGCTCCTACGAAATCCGGCCGGTATCCATCTTCAATCCCACTAGGGCCGCCGTATGACCGAACTTGCCTGGATCAGCTCAGCGATCAGCGCCGCCCGCCCGCAGGCGATGGGTGCGCTGCTGCGCTATTTCCGCGACCTCGATACGGCGGAGGAAGCTTTCCAGGACGCTTGCCTCAGGGCGCTGAAGAACTGGCCGCAGAACGGTCCGCCGCGCGATCCGGCGGCCTGGCTGATCTTCGTCGGACGCAACAGCGGCATCGACGCGGTGCGCAAGCGCGCCAAGCAGGCGCCGATGCCGGAAGAGGACCAGATATCTGATCTCGAGGACGCAGAGAGCGACATCGCCGAGCGGCTCGATGGCGCGCACTACCGCGACGACATATTGCGACTGCTGTTCATCTGCTGCCATCCCGACCTGCCGGCAACGCAGCAGATCGCGGTGGCGCTGCGCATTGTCTCCGGCCTTACGGTCAAGCAGATCGCGCGCGCCTTCCTGGTCGGCGAAAGCGCCATGGAGCAGCGTATCACTCGCGCCAAGGCACGTATCGCCGACGCCGGCGTGCCGTTCGAGACGCCGGGCGCGGTGGAGCGCTCGGAGCGGCTCGCCGCGGTCGCGGCCATGGTCTACCTGATCTTCAACGAGGGCTATTCGACCAACAGCGGCGAGGCGCCGGCCCGCGCGCCGCTGTGCGAGGAGGCGATCCGGCTGGCCCGGCTGCTGCTCAGGCTGTTCCAGACCGAGCCGGAGATCATGGGGCTGACGGCGCTGCTGCTGCTCCAGCATGCGCGCGCACCGGCCCGCTTCGATGCGGACGGAGAGATCGTTCTGCTCGAGGATCAGGACCGCAGCCTGTGGAGCCGCAAGATGATCGATGAAGGGCTGGCGCTGGTCGACAAGGCACTGCGCCACCGAAAGCCCGGCCCTTACCAGGTGCAGGCGGCGATTGCCGCGCTGCATGCTCGGGCTGAAAAGGCCGAGGACACGGACTGGGTGGAGATCGACCTGCTTTACGGCCTGCTCGAACAGATGCAGCCGTCGCCCGTCGTCACCCTCAACCGTGCGGTAGCGGTTTCCAAGGTGAGCGGACCGGAGGCCGCGCTCGCCATGATCGAGCCGCTGGAGCAGAGGCTTTCCGGCTATTTCCACTTCTTCGGTCTCAAGGGCGGGCTTTTGATGCAACTCGACCGGGGCGAGGAGGCGCGGGTCGCCTTCGATCGCGCCATCGCGCTTGCCAACACCGCGGCGGAAGCGGCCCATATACGCATGCACATCGACCGGCTGATGAAGGACAGCGCAGCGCGCACCGCAAGCTGACCCTGGTTCAATGGTCTGGCCCGAGCTTGGACCATGCCGGGGTGGCGATTTTTTCCTGAAACCGCTATTGGCACGCCAAGACAGCGCCACCCTGCGCCTGACCGCATAGGGAATGCACGGCGCAATGCTTTGACCACGCCACATGAATGGCGGGATCTGAAAGGGACAGACATGACGATAGCGAAGGAAACCGCCGAGCTGCTGGCGAAACTGGGTGTTGCCAAGGAGGCGCTTGTCGGCGGCGACCTGATCGTGCGCAGCCCGGTCACGGGCGAGCAGATCGCGGCATTGAGCACGATCTCGCCGACCGATGCGGCCAGGACCATCGATGCCGCGCACAAGGCGTTTCAGGCCTGGCGGCTGGTACCGGGCCCGAAGCGCGGCGAGCTGGTGCGGCTGCTCGGCGAGGAATTGCGCGCGCACAAGGCCGAACTTGGCCGGCTGGTGTCGATCGAGGTCGGCAAAATCCCCTCGGAAGGGCTCGGCGAAGTGCAGGAGATGATCGACATCTGCGACTTCGCCGTCGGTCTTTCCAGGCAATTGTACGGACTGACCATCGCCACCGAGCGCCCAGGACACCGCATGATGGAAACCTGGCATCCGCTCGGCGTGGTCGGCGTCATCTCCGCCTTCAACTTCCCAGTCGCGGTGTGGTCGTGGAATGCGGCGCTCGCGCTGGTCTGCGGCGACGCGGTGGTATGGAAGCCTTCCGAAAAAACGCCGCTGACGGCGCTTGCCTGCGAGGCGATCTTCAAGCGCGCCGTCAAGCGCTTCGGCACTGATGCGCCGGAAGGGCTCGCGTCGGTGCTGATCGGCGACCGCGCCGTCGGCGAGATTCTGGTGGATCATCCCAAGGTGCCGCTGGTCTCCGCCACCGGCTCGACCCGCATGGGCCGCGACGTCGGCCCGCGCCTGGCCAAGCGTTTTGCACGCGCGGTGCTGGAGCTCGGCGGCAACAATGCCGGCATCGTCTGCCCGACCGCCGATCTCGACATGGCGTTGCGCGCGATTGCCTTTGGCGCGATGGGCACGGCGGGCCAGCGCTGCACGACGCTGAGGCGCCTGTTCGTGCATGACAGCGTCTACGACGCCTTGGTACCGCGGCTGAAGAAGGCCTATCAGAGCGTCTCTGTCGGCAATCCGCTGGAGACGTCGGCGCTCGTTGGGCCGCTGATCGACAAGGCAGCCTACGAAGCCATGCGGAAGGCGCTGCAGGAAGCGTCCGCCCACGGCGGCAAGGTGACCGGCGGCACGCGGGTCGAGAATGGCCATCCGGACGCCTACTACGTGCATCCGGCGCTAGTCGAAATGCCCAGCCAAGTGTCGCCGGTGACCGAAGAGACGTTCGCGCCGATCCTCTATGTGATGAAGTATTCCGATTTCGACGCCGTGCTTGACGAGCACAATGCGGTGGGAGCGGGGCTGTCGTCGTCGATCTTCACCCGCGACCTGCAGGAGTCCGAGCGCTTTCTCGGCGTCGACGGCTCGGACTGCGGCATCGCCAATGTCAATATCGGCACGTCGGGCGCCGAGATCGGCGGCGCCTTCGGTGGTGAAAAGGAAACCGGCGGCGGCCGCGAGAGCGGCTCCGATGCGTGGAAAGCCTATATGCGCCGCGCCACCAACACGGTGAACTATTCCAAGGCGCTGCCGCTCGCCCAGGGTGTCTCCTTCGACATCGAGTGACATTGCGGGTTCCGGCTCGGGTGACCTTGCGCACCCGGGCCGTTCTGCGGCCTGAGGTTCACTGCTGAGGGCAGTTATGCTGTCATTCTTCGTATGGTGCTGACGTCCCGCCGCCGAGGCGGCTTTTTTGTTTCGAGGATACGCAGCGGCACGGACCGCCTTCATAGCCTGGGCAGCGGCGAGTCTCTCAGAGGTCGGTGGAAAAGCATGCTGCGAAGGCGGCATCCACGATGGCCAGCTTGGCGGCCTGGACGGTCATGTATTCCTGAAAGAAGCGGTGCGAGACCCACATCACGGAATTGCCGCGCTGGCCCAGCCAGCCGATGCTGCCGAGCGCCTCGGCATCGCGTAGTTTTCGGGCGAGGTGGGTGCGCGACAGTTTGAGCCAACTGGCGAATTCCGCCACCGAGACCACGCTGGTCGGAATCCGATCTAGGCCGGCATGGTCGGGGTCGATGCCGGACATGAGCCGATCCATGACGATGCCGCCATTGTTGAGCCAGATGAACAGGGAAAAGGTCTGGTTGGGTTCGCGCACCGGTTTGGACGAAAGCAGGCCGTCGGCCACGAGGGGCTGCAGGGCGGCGAGCATATCGGGCCGCTCCAGGTATTTCGCCAGCCGGTCCGCGCCGTCGAGTCGGTCAAGGGTGCTTAGATGTGCGTGCACCCATCCGGTGAATGTCCGCACCGTGTCCGCTGTCGGCTGCAACGGGTGGGTGCGCCCGTCTCCGCCCGCGACGTATTCGGCGATGCGGTAATTCAGCATCTCCTTGATGAAAGCGTCGGCGGTGTTGCGGCTGGCGACCTTGTGCTGATGCACGAACTCGATGAAGCGCGACACCGTCAACGCGGTGCGACGGTCGCCCGGGTCGCGCCTGAAATGCATGGCAAGGCCGACATGGCCCATCAGCCAGCGCTGCTGCGTGGCGAATATGGAAGCAAGCCGCGGGCTGGCTTCGTAGATGTGGATCAGCGCCAGCGACTGCTCCTGGACGTGGCGGTGCAGATCCGGATGAGCGGCTATGTCCTCGATGTCCAGCATCCGCCTCCTTCTGGTTGGCCAAGCTTACTGCGCTCCAAGAGCGGGTCGCGTCGAAGCGGATTCATGCGACGCGCTTTTGGCTTTTTCCGTGCATGTCGTCCTCCCAAAACCGAGGTTACTTTTGGGCGACATGCATTAAGACATTTTCAGCCTTGCGCTTTTGTGTCCAGATGAGACAGCTCGGACTAAAGTCCAGTTCTGTAGCCAATGATGGCGGCGAGACGTCGGCGGCAACCCACACGGCGGCAAGTACGGCGCGCTTAGCGATCTGGACAACCGCAGCTACGCCCCGGGTGTCGTCCTGCCGCCCGGCTATGATGGGCTGACGCGGGGTCCGCCGGCGCATACGCATCGGGAGGCCGCCGATGGCGGGTTCTGCCGCCTACTCGGCCGCCTGAACGCGATGTGCCTGGATGATGGCGCGGATCTCAGAGCGGCAGGAGCCGCAATTGGTGCCTGCCTTCAGCGCGGCGCCGATGGCTTCCACGTTCGTGCAGCCGGAAGCCACCGCCGCCGTGATCTGGTTGATCCCGACGTTGAAACAGGAGCAGACGGTCGCGCCGGCATCGCGCCGTTCGGCACCGGCGCGGCCGGCGACGATGCGGAAGCGCTCGCGTTGGCTGGCATGGGCCTCTTCGAGCTGCTGCGTTGCCCATCCGCGCGACACGGCGACCGGGCCGGGAGCGACGAACAGGGCGCCCGCGAGCTGTACGCCATCGAAGGCGGCGATGCGATGCTGGCCGGCATCGCGGTCGTGATAGGCGAGTATTTCGGCATCGGTCGAGGCGCCGAACAGGGATTGGGCAAAAGTCGTCCAGTCGATTTTGTCGTCTGCAAAGGCGAGCTCGACCCGCCAGCCATCCCTGCAGCGGGCCACGGCCCAATAGTCGCCGGCGACCGCTTCGGGCCTTTGTCGGGTCACGGCGAAGCCGAACGCCATCGCGGCGAATTTCTCGATGTGCACCGCGACGTGCTTCAGTGCCGGCTGGCCGGAAACCGGGTCGGTGAGCGGCGCGGTGAGCGTGTCGAGCCGGCCCTTGGCGGTGAACTGGTCCGTCCAGTGCATCGGCGCGAAGATGCTGCCCCGGCGCTGGCGGGACGTGATCAGCGCGCGCACGAGCACGGCGCCGCGCGGGCTGGAAACGCGCGCGATGTCGGCGTCGCCGATGCCGTATCGCGCGGCGTCGTCGGGATGGATCTCGACGAAGGGTTCGGCCATGTGCTGCGACAGACGCGGGCTTTTGCCGGTGCGCGTCATGGTGTGCCAATGGTCGCGGACACGGCCGGTGTTGAGGATGAGGGGGAATTTCTCGTCCGTGCGGGTTTCCGTGACAGGGCGGACGGCGATGAAGCGCGCCTTGCGGTCGGGCGTGTAGAAATTGCCGTCGGCGAAGAAGCGGGTGTTCGGTGGCCCTGCTTTATCGTTCTCCGGTTGGGGCTCAGCTTGAACGTTCCCCTCCGAGAGATGTCGAGCCCAGGCGCCCCCCTCTGTCCTGCCGGACATCTCCCCCTCTAGGGGGGAGATCGGCAGTTTTGTCGACGGCGCTCGTCCTGAGATATCGGCGATTGGCGAAGGCCGTCGTGGCATCCAATCTCCCCCCTTGAGGGGGAGATGGCCGGCAGGCCAGAGGGGGGTGGCCGGGCTCTGTGCTGGCCATTGGAAAGGCGCCAGCGCGTCGTATTCCTCCCCATCGAGGCCGGCATAAACCCCAATGTCGAAATCGCGCCCACCGTCGTTTTCAAATCCCGACAGCGCGGCATGCTCGCCAAAAACCTCCGCCGGGGACGCATGCGCGAACGCTTCGCCAAAACCCATCCGCCGCGCCACTTCCGCAATGATCCACCAATCCGGCCGGGCCTCGCCAGGTGCCGCCAGGAACGGGCGCTGGCGTGAGATGCGACGCTCGGAATTGGTGACGGTGCCGTCCTTCTCGCCCCAGGCGGTGGCCGGCAGCCGGACATGGGCATGGCGCACCGTGTCTGTGTCGGCCTGCACGTCCGACACCACCACAAACGGGCAGGCCTTGATCGCTGCTTCGACGGCGTCGGCATCGGGCATCGAATCGACAGGATTGGTGGCGAGGATCCACAGCGCCTTGATCCGCCCGTCGGCGACCGCCCGGAACATGTCGACCGCTTTCAGACCGGGCTTTTGCACGATGTCAGGTGCATTCCAGAAGCGCTTCACGCGTTCTCGATGCCCGGGATTTTCAATCTCCATGTGGGCGGCCAGCATGTTGGCCATGCCGCCGACCTCGCGTCCGCCCATGGCGTTGGGCTGGCCGGTGACCGAGAACGGCCCGGCGCCGGGCCTGCCGATGCGACCGGTGGCGAGGTGGCAATTGATGATGGCGTTGACCTTGTCGGTGCCGGACGACGACTGGTTCACGCCCTGGCTGTAGACCGTGACAGTCTTGCCGGTCGCGGCGAACAGGCCGTAGAAGCGGGCGAGCTCGTCCTCGCTCAGGCCCGTGGCGGCAGCGATGCCGGCAAGGTCGAGTGCCGAGGCGGCGAAAAGGGCTTGTCCGAAGCCGGTCGTGTGCGCCGTGATGTAGGCGCGGTCGAGCGCATTGTGCTGGCCGAGCCAAGCGAGCAGGCCGGTGAACAGGGCGACGTCGCCATCGGGCGCGATCGCCAGGTGCATGTCGGCGATATCGGATGTCATGGTGCGGCGCGGGTCCACCAGCACGATTTTCATCTCCGAGCGCTTCTCACGCGCGGCAGCTATGCGCTGGTAGAGCACGGGATGGCACCAGGCGAGATTCGAGCCGACCAGCACGATGAGATCGGCAAGCTCCAGATCCTCGTAGGTTCCGGGCACCGTGTCGGAGCCGAAGGCGCGGCGATGGCCGGCGACCGAGGAGGCCATGCAGAGGCGCGAATTGGTGTCGATATTGGCCGAGCCGATGAACCCCTTCATCAATTTGTTGGCGAGATAATAGTCCTCGGTCAGCAACTGGCCGGAGACATATAAGGCGACCGCATCCGGCCCATGTTCGGCAATGGTTTGCGAGAAGGTCGACGCGACAAGATCGAGTGCCTCGTCCCAGGAGGCGCGGCGGCCGTGGATCTCAGGATGGAGCAGCCTGCCGTCAAGACCTATGGTCTCGGCAAGAGCAGAGCCCTTGGAGCAGAGCCGGCCGAAATTCGCGGGATGATCGGGGTCGCCGCGGACCGACACCTGCCCGTCCGCGGCGACCTTCGCCAGCACGCCGCAGCCTACCCCGCAATAGGGGCAAGTGGTCCTCACCTCGCGTGCTTCGCCAATCTGCATGGGTCAGGCCGCGCGGCTTGCCAGCGCTTCGAGCGCGATGAACAAACGCTCGCCCTCGATCTTCACCGGAATGGTGCGCACCGCGCCCTCGTCGGCGCCGAGCGCCTTGCCGGTCTCCAGCGAGATGACCCAACTGTGCAGGGGGCAGGTGACCGCCGCGCCATGCACGATGCCCTGGCTCAGCGGCCCGCCTCTGTGCGGGCAATGATCGTCGATGGCGAAGACCTGGTCCTCGGCGGTGCGGAAGATAGCGATCTTGCCCTGCGGCGTGGCAACACAGCGCGCGCCCCGGCGGGGGATGTCGGACAGGGAGCCGATCGGTGTCCAGGTCATTGGGTCGCCTTTACTTGATACGAATGCGCCCAGGCGCCCCCCTCTGTCCTGCCGGACATCTCCCCCTCGAGGGGGGAGATCGGCAGTTTTGCTGATGGCGTCCGTTCTGCGAAGTTGGCGATTGGCAAAGGCCGTTGTGGCATCCAATCTCCCCCCTTGAGGGGGAGATGGCCGGCGGGACAGAGGGTGGCTCGCGCGAACATCTCCATCACTCCGCCGCCTCCGCGAACCCGACCGAGGCCATCGGCCGGAACTCGTGCTTGTCCTTGCCTGACACGCGTTCCGACCACGGATCGACCTGGGCGAATTTCTGGGAAAAGACGAAGCGGTCGTAGAAGGCCTTGCGCTTGTCGCCATCGTCCATGATCTGGCGCTTGATCTCGGCGATGCCGACGCGCTTGGCCCATTTGTAGATGCGTTCGAGATAGCGGGCCTGCTCGCGGTACATCTGCGTCAGCGCCACGATATGCTCCAGCGCTTCGTCCTCGGTCTTGACCAGGCCAAGCACTTCGGTGCCCTTGATGTCGAGGCCTGCCGCACCCGCGAAGTGGATCTCGTAGCCACTGTCGACGCAGATGACGCCGACGTCTTTGCAGGTCGCCTCGGCGCAGTTCCTCGGACAACCCGAAACCGCCATCTTGACCTTGGCCGGCGTCCACGAGCCCCACATGAATTTCTCGATGCGGATGCCGAGACCGGTGGAATCCTGCGTGCCGAAGCGGCACCAGTCGGAACCGACGCAGGTCTTCACCGTGCGCAGACCCTTGGCATAGGCGTAGCCGGAGACGAAGCCGGCCTGGCCGAGGTCGGCCCACACCGCTGGCAGGTCTTCCTTGCGGATGCCCAGCATGTCGATGCGCTGGCCGCCGGTGACCTTGACCATCGGGATATCGAACTTATCGACGACATCGGCGATGGCGCGCAGTTCGGCGGCATTGGTGACGCCGCCCCACATGCGCGGCACCACCGAATAGGTGCCGTCCTTCTGGATGTTGGCGTGGACGCGCTCGTTGATGAAGCGTGACTGGTAGTCGTCCGCGTATTCGTCCGGCCAGTCGCAGACGAGATAATAGTTGAGTGCCGGCCGGCATTTGGCGCAGCCGCAGGAGGTTTTCCATTCCAGTTCCTGCATGATCGCGGGAATGGTCTTCAGCGCCTTGGCCTTGATCAGCCGGCGCACCTCGTCATGGCCGAGCGTCGTGCAGGAGCACATGGGCTGTACGGCGGCCGGGTTGTACTTGTCGCCGATGGTCAGCACCATAAGTTTTTCGACCAGCCCGGTGCAGGAGCCGCAGGAGGCCGACGCCTTGGTGTGCGCGCGCACGTCGTCGAGCGAAGTCAGCCCCTTGGCCGCGATCGCGCCCGTGATCTTGCCCTTGCAGACGCCGTTGCAGCCGCAGATTTCCGCATCATCCGGCAAGGCTGCAACGGCCGCCATAGGGTCCAGTGGGGCACCCCCCTGGTAGGACTGGCCGAAGATCAACGTATCGCGCATTTGCGATATGTCTGTTTGCTTCTTCTTGAGGTCGTTGAACCAGGCGCCGTCCGCGGTCTCGCCGTAGAGCACGGTGCCGATGATGCGGTCGTCCTTGAGCACGAGGCGCTTGTAGACGCCGGCCGCCGCGTCGCGCAGCACGATCTCCTGGCGGTCCTCGCCCTCTGCGAAGTCGCCGAGCGAGAACAGGTCGATGCCGGTGACCTTGAGCTTGGTCGGCGTGTCCATGTGGACAAAACCGGCCGCCTCGTCGCCGGCGAGTTGGCGGGCGGCGACGCGGGCCATCTCGTATAGGGGGGCGACCAGCCCATAGATCTGGCCGTTCACCTCGGCGCATTCGCCGAGCGCGTAGATGTCCGGGTCGTTGCTGCGCATGCCGGCATCGACGACGATGCCTCTGTTGACGGCGATGCCCGCCTCCTTCGCCAGCGCTGCGTTCGGCCGGATACCGACGGCCATCACCACCAGCGTCGCGGGGATGACGGTGCCGTCGACGAGTTCGACCTGCTCGACCTTGCCGTTGCCCGTGATCGCCTTTGTATTGGCCTTGGTGACAACCTTGATCCCGCGCTGCTCGACGGCGCGCTGTAACAGATAGCCTGCCGCCGGATCGAGCTGGCGCTCCATCAGCGTCGGCATGACATGCAGCACGGTGACGTCCATGCCTTGCGCGTTGAGGCCCGCTGCTGCTTCCAGTCCGAGCAGTCCGCCGCCGATGACCACAGCCTTGGCGCGCGACTGGGCCGCGAGCATCATCGCCTGGACGTCGTCGAGGTCGCGATAGGTGAGAACGCCGGGCAGGTTGTGGCCGGGCACCGGGATGATGAACGGCACCGAGCCGGTGGCGATGACAAGCTTATCGTAGGGTTCGGTGACGCCGTGGTCCGACGTGACGGTCTTCGTTGCGCGGTCGATGGCGACGATCTTGTGGCCCTTGTAGAGGGTGATGTTGTTGGCGATGTACCAGCCGTCGCCATGGATGATGATTTCTTCGTAGGCCTTCTCGCCCGAGAGGACCGGCGACAGCATGATGCGGTCGTAATTGACGCGCGGTTCGGCGTTGAAGATGGTGACGCTGTAGCGGTCCGGCGCCTGTTCCAGCAGGTGCTCCAGCATGCGCCCGGGGGCCATGCCGTTGCCGATGATGACGAGTTTTTGGGTCATGTTCCTAATCCGCTCCGGTGTCACTCTGCAGCATAGGAAAGGGTCGACGCCTTGGTTGATGCGGCCCGCCCCATCCGCCTGACGCTGACATGCATCCAGGCAAAGCAGGCGACGACGAGGACGAAGAGCAGCATGAAGCAACTCGACCAGACGCCGGTGAGATCGTTCAGCGCGCCAAAGGCGATCGGCAGGATGAAGCCGCCAAGGCCGCCGATCATGCCCACGACGCCGCCAACGGCCCCGACGCTCTGCGGATAGTAAGCCGGGATATGTTTGTAGACGGCGGCCTTGCCGAGGCTCATGAAGAAGCCGAGCACGCAGGCGACGGCGATGAAGGCGAGCGGGCCGATCTCGAAATGGAAGGCGATCGGCCCGCTGATGCCGCGCACCACATAGTCTGCCGAGGGGAGAGACAGCACCAAGGTCGCGACGGCACAAACGGAGAAGGTCCAGTAGAGTACGGTACGAGCGCCGACGCGGTCGGAAAGCACTCCGCCATAGGCGCGGAAGATGCTCGCGGGAATCGAATAAGCCGCGCCGATCATGCCGGCGGTCGCCAGCCCGAAGCCGTAAACGCCGATCAGGTAGCGCGGCAGCCACAGCGACAGCGCCACGAACGCACCGAAGGAGAAGAAGTAGTAGAAGGCGAAGCGCCAGACCTGCGGGTTCTTCAGCGGCGCGAATTCCTGCCAGAAGCTCCTCGCAGGCGTGGTCTTGCCGGCGCGGCGCTCGCGAATCACGGGATCGTCGCCGGTCGTGAACCAGAAGATGGCGGCCATGATGACGAGTGCTGCCGCCCAGATCAGCGCGACCGATTGCCAGCCCCAGGCGAGAAGCACGAAAGGCGCCAGGAATTTGGTGACAGCGGCGCCGACATTGCCGACACCGAAGATGCCGAGCGCCGTGCCCTGCCTGCCCGCCGGGAAGAAGCGCGAGACATAGGCGACGCCAACGGCGAAGGAGCCGCCGGCAAGCCCGACGCCGAGTGCAGCGATCAGCATCTGTCCGTAAGTGTGCGCAAAACCGAGCAGGAAGGTCGCTACCGCCGCAGCGAGCATGGTGGCGGTGTAAACCAGCCGTCCGCCATAGCGGTCGGTCCAGACGCCGAGCACCATGCGCACGAGGGAGCCGGTGAGGATCGGCGTGCCGACGAGCAGGCCGAACTCCGTCTCGTTCAGCCCAAGTTCCTGCTTTATGCGCACGCCGATGATGGAAAAGATCGTCCACACCGCAAAGCAGACTGTGAACGCGATGGTGGACATCAGGAGCGCCTGCCGGGGGGCATTGTCCTGGCTGGGCGCGGCTGGGAGGATTGCGGTCATGTCAGGCTCCGGTTTGCGATGGAGAAGCACCGCGCGTGTTTTCTTGATCGATGGTCAGCGGCGCGGCATCAGCGCGGCGAGCTTGGCGCGTTCACTTGGGCACCTTTGCCCTCGGCCACGGCGCCAACCGGGAACAACATCTTCGCTGCGACGAACAGCGCCGCCGCCAGCGCGCTGCTGGCGACAAAATCGCGGCGCGTGAAATCCTTGAGGGTTGTTCCAGTTCCGATCCGTTTCGTCATCGTCGTCTCCGGTTGGGCGCTGCCTGGGACCAGCACCGTCGATTGCGTGTTCGGCCAAACAAAAAAGCCGCCGGCCAGGTCTTCGCGTCCGGGAATCCGGATCGCGTCTTGACCTGAGCGGCAGCTTTGCCTGTGGGCGCCCGCCATTGGACGCCTGTTCCGTGACCCACTAAGGGTCTGGTTATTTCAATGCAGGAACCGTGCCAGTCTCGCCTTAGAAAGGAATTTCGAATGAATTCAGCTGAATAGCCGATTCACGGGCAGATCCGGCCACCAGGTGACAAGGCCAAACATTGGTCAGCTATGCGATCAGTCCGCATAAATTTTGTGCAATGCACAAGAACGGCGCGGAAATGATCACCCTGGCCGCTGCGCCCCGATATAAGCGTCGATCTGGTCCGGATCGAAGATGCGGCCGTCGAAGAAACCGTCGGGGCCGAGCACCAGGCTTGCCCCGGCCGAGCCGACGGGCGTTGCGATCTTCAACGCCCCCTCGACCTTGGCATTGGCGCCCGGCAGCGCCACGCCGAGCGGCTTCAGCGCCGCCCGATAGAGGTCGGGCCGGTAGCAGTCGCGGGCGACGGCGAGGTTTTCAGGCGTGTGCGCGATATCGCCCCAGCGCACCATCTGGGTGTAGAACCACAGCGCATGGCTCTTCCAGGGAAAGTTCGCCGCCTTGTCGAACGGAACGAAGAAGTCCTCGACGTTCCGCTCGGCGCCGCTGCCGAGGCGGAGATGTCCGGTCAGGACCGGCATCTGGATCTCGGTGGACTGGCCCAGGAAGCCGGGCTGCGCCATCAATGCCGCCAGTTCGCCTCGATTGGCCGGGTCCTGGCACCAGCGGGCGGAGTGGTGCAATGCCCTGAGCAGCGCCGCCAGCGCCTCCGGCTGCGCTTCGGCCCAAGCCTTGCGCGCGCCGATTACCTTTTCGGGGCTGTTGCGCCACAGCAGCGCCTTGACGGTGACGATATGGCCGGTGCCGGCCGAGACGGAGGCGCTGTTCCAGGGCTCGCCGACGCAATAGCCGTCGATGCGGCCGGCGGCCAGCGCGTCGGCCATGAAGGGCGGCGGCACGATGACGATCTCGATCTCACCGTCGGGGTCGATGCCGCAGGCGGCGAGCCAATAGCGCAGTTCGTAATTGTGCCCGGAATGCGGATGCACGACGGCAAAGCGCAGCGGGTCGCGGCCGGCCGCCGCGCGTTCGCGGATAAACGCGCCGAGCGCCGCGCCGGCGCGGGCCGGATCGAGATCCGATACGGCGCCGTGCGCCGCCATGCCTTCCCAGACGGCGTTGGAGATGGTGACGCAATTGCCGCCGAGGCCGAGCGAATAGGGCACGATCGTCTCGGATGCCAGCGGCGTGAGCCCGAGGTTGCAGGCGAGCGGCATCGGCCCAAGCATATGGGCAAGGTCGAAATGGCCAATGGCGATGCGGTCGCGGATGTTGGCCCAGGAGGTTTCGCGGTGGAGGACGAGATCGACGCCTTCGCGCGCGGCAAAGCCCATTTCGCCGGCCGCGACCAGCACGGCGCTGTCGAACAGGGGCATGAAGCCGGCGGTGATCTGATGCGCAGCTGTCATGCTCATTCATCCTCCAGCGGCCCGAGCAGCCCGGCTGTCGTCACCAGGCTATGGGCGATGTCGCTGATCTTGCGGTTCTGGTTCATCGCCGTCTTGCGCAGCAGCGTGTAGGCCGCGTCTTCGCTCAGACCCCGCGATTTCATCAATATCCCCTTGGCGCGGTCGATGACCTTGCGGTTCTCGAGTTCGCTGCGCGCTTCCTCCAGTTC
Organism: Mesorhizobium sp. B2-6-1; assembly: GCF_006440475.1. Lineage (NCBI taxonomy): Bacteria > Pseudomonadati > Pseudomonadota > Alphaproteobacteria > Hyphomicrobiales > Phyllobacteriaceae > Mesorhizobium > Mesorhizobium sp. B2-6-1. Next base: position 36,929 of record NZ_VFUH01000011.1, on the reverse strand, counting down.
GCGTGCCATGCGCGAAAAGGCGTTGAAGCGGCTGACGGCCATGTCGAGGATCGGCTTCACGCGTTCCTGTCTGAGGCCATCGACGACATAGGCGGACACGCCGGCATCGACCGCGGCCTCGATAGAGGCCTTGTCGGAACGGTCGACGAACATGGCGATCGGGCGCTTCACCGCGCGCGACAGCTGGAACATGTTCTCCAGCATGTCGCGGTTGGGGTTTTCGAGGTCGATGACAATCACGTCGGGTTCGATCTCGGCGATGCGGCGCGCAATGCCCGCCACGTCATGGACGACGGTCACCCGCTGATGGCCGGCCTCGCGCAGTCCCGCCTCGATGATCGAGGCGCGGATACGGTTTTCGTCGATCACCAGGACGGCTAGGGAGGATAGGACCATGCCCCGCATTGTGGGCAAGGTCGCGGAATTGTGCAATGCGGCATAGCCAGTGCAGCAGAAGGGGCGTGGCCGCAGCTTACCGCATTGCAATCAGGCCACGCAGATGCACTTCAGCGATCCTCGGGTCAGGTGCAGACACGAACCTCTTCGATCACCCTGTGATGGTGGCGCCAGTGTTTCACCAACTCGATGTGGCAGCGGTGGTGACGATGGTAGCGGCGGTATTCGCGGTCGCTGTAACGAACATCGCTGTCCTCGTCGTCGTTATAGCGATTGTCGATATAACGCTGGCGATCGTGATGGCGGCGCACGACGACCTCGCCATTGTCATAGTCGTCGTCGGGCGAATACTGGGGCTCGTCGCCGGACTGGATGGTGACGCTCGCGGCCTGCGTCGGCGCAATGACGGAAGCCGAAGCGGCCAACGCCATCATCGAGGCCAGGAAAAAGCTTCTCATGTCTCGTCCTCCTGTTGTCCAAGCCATATCAACTCGCAAAAGGAGCCGCCGTTCCGATACCGCCCTACACGCTTTCCAACGCGGTCGACATCAAGGCGTTATCGGCGCGTGGCTACAGGCGGACAAAGGCGGTCAGCGGCAGATGGTCGGAGGCGACCCGCGACAGCGGCGTGTCATGCGCTTCGACGGCCGCGATCATTCCGTGCCGGTTGGCCACGATGCGGTCGAGCGCCAGCAGGGGCAGGTTCGAGGGGAAGGTGGGAACCGCCGGAGGCAACGGTCCAAACGTCAGATGCAGCGTGTTCAGCGCGGAGCGGTTTCCGAGGCGCCATTCGTTGAGGTCGCCGAGCAGCAGCGTCGGCTTCTCGTCGGGGCTGTTCATGATATCCAGTACGACCTGTGCCTGCTGCGACCGCGAACGGCGCAGCAGGCCCAAATGCGCCGCGATGACGCGCAGGGACTGGCTTCCGTCGAGGTCGATTTCTGCCACCAGAGCGCCACGCGGTTCCAGCCCGGGAAGCCTGATCTGATGCACGTCGCGCACGACGCCCTTTTTGAAAAGCAAGACGTTGCCGTGCCAGCCATGGCCCTTGCCGGTTGCCGAAATCGGCACCGGCACCAGGCCGGTTTCCAGTTCGAGCCGGGACAGGTCGAGAAGTCCGGTCCGGTCGCCGAAACGATTGTCCGCTTCCTGCAGGGCGATGACATCCGGGTCGATCTCGCGGATGACGCGACTGGTGCGCTCGGGATCGAACTTGCGGTCGACGCCGATGCATTTGTGGACATTGTAGGAGGCGACCAGCGTTCCGGTGGCGTCCGCCTTGTTGGTCGACGTGGCATTGGCCTTCCGCATCCGTTTGTCGCGAATGGACAAAAGCATGCTTGCCGGCAGGCTGCGCCCGTTCACCCGCATCGTTTGCCCGCCATTCCTGCTGCTTGCACCATGCACCTCAAAAAATAGAACCTTTCGGCATCTGTTCCATCATCGATTTCAAGCTATCTGGCAAACACGTCCTTTTGTTAAAGATAGGGCGAGCCCAGCCACAGGATGCGATCGAACAGACGGATGACGAATGGCCGCGCCCGCAATGCTTCCAGCGTGACAGGGACGGCCGTCTCGATCGCCGCCGCGATCCGCTTTTCGACCTCGCTGGCGAAGCCGGCGTCGAGTACCTCCAGGTCGATCTCGAAATTGAGCCGTAGCGACCTGGCGTCAAGGTTGGAAGACCCGATATAGGCCCATGCGCCATCGATCGAAAGCAGCTTCGAATGGTCGAAAGGTCCTTCCGTGCGCCAGACGCGGCAATAGTGCTTCAGAACCTGGTCGAATTGCGCCGTCATCGCACGGTCGACAAGGAAAAGATTGTTCACCGCCGGCACCACGATATCGATTTCGACACCGCGTCTTGCCGCGGTCGTCAGGGCGCTGATCAGTTCGCGGTCCGGCAGGAAATAGGGCGACATGAGGCGGATCGATTTGCGCGCGACGGAGAAGGCGCCGATCAGCAGCTTGTGATTGGTCTCGACGCTGGCGTCCGGGCCGGACGCGACCGCCCGCACCAGCATGGGCGTGGCGGGCGCCGGCGACAGCGGGGCAATTCGCCAGGCATCGCCCTTCAGCGCCTCGTTGCTGGCGAAACGCCAATCTTCGGCGGCAACCGAAAAGAGGTCGGCTACCACTGGACCGGTCACGCGAAAATGCGTGTCCCTGGAACTGTTGGAGCCGGCAAACTCGGCGGAAAAGCCCTTGCGAATGTTCATGCCGCCGGTAAAGGCAACCGTGCCGTCGACCACCAGGATCTTCCGGTGGGTCCTCAGATTGGCATAGGGCAGGTGCAGGCCCATGACGATGTTGCCGTTGAAGAGCCCGGCGGTGATGTCGGCGCCGCGCAGGTGGCCCAATATGCTGGGCACGGAATAGCGGGCGCCTACGGCGTCGATCAACACGCGCACGCTGACGCCGCGGCGGACCGCCCGGGCAAGGGATTCCACGAAGAGCAGGCCGACGGGGTCATTGTCGAAAATATAGGTTTCGAGCAGGACGCTGCGTTCGGCGCCGTCGATGGCCGCACACATCGCGGTGTAGGCTTCGTCGCCTGTTTCCAGGACCGTGATGGCATTTCCCGGATGAAGCGCGCGCCGCGCCACCCTGTCGCCCAGCGTCCTGAGGCCGATGAAGCGCGGCCCGTATCGTTCGACGATCAGGGCCTCCTCGGCGGCAATGTCGCGGTCGTGCCTGGCGGACGCCAGATCGCCGGCAAGCGAGCGCTGTGCGCTGATCGAGGCGCGCCGGATGCGGTTGATGCCGGCCACGGCATAGATCAGCACGCCCAGGATCGGCGACAGCACCATCACGCCGACCCAGCCGGTGGCGGCCCGGACGTCCTCCTTGGTCATGACGGCATGGGCAATGCCAACGCTGGCGATCATCACCGAGATGATCGCCAGGATTTGAGGCCAGTGAGTCGTCAGGCTCTGCAGCATGGCCGGAACTATCCAGCGAGCGGGTACAGAAGGCAATGCGGCGGGTCATTCGCCCGTTCTCATGCTTCCGCGGGTTATCGCGTCCGCACGCCGGCTACGCGCTGGCCATTCCTGATCGCGTCAGACCGCGCGGCCCTCGCCGTCGAAGAAGTGCAGGTTCGTCGGGGCTGCGTCCAGGCCGATCTCGGCGCCGATCTCGGGCGCCGTTCCTTGATTGTGGATGACAAGACAAGTCTGGCCCGCGTCCAATTCCACGTGGATGAGCGTGACGGCGCCAGTGTATTCGGCAAGCTTTACCTTGCCGCGCAGCGTGGCGGACGAAGGCTGGGCCAGCGACAGGTGCTCGGGCCGAACGCCGATCGAGACGGCCGCCGCAGGCACGGACGCCCCGTGGGTGATTGGCCGTCCATCGGCGAGCGGCAGGATGTTCATCTTCGGGCTGCCGATGAACTGGGCGACGAAAATGGTTCGGGGGCTGTCGTAGAGCTCGCGCGGTGAGCCGACCTGTTCGATCTTTCCGTCGCGCAACACCACGATCTTGTCGGCAAGCGTCATGGCCTCGATCTGATCGTGGGTCACGTAGATCATCGTCGTCGACAGGCGCTGGTGGAGCGCGGCGATCTCGGAGCGCATGTGCACACGCAGTTCGGCGTCGAGGTTCGAAAGCGGTTCGTCGAAAAGGAAGACGTCGGGATTGGCGACGATGGCGCGGCCGATGGCCACGCGCTGGCGCTGCCCGCCCGACAGCTGACGCGGGAAACGGTCGAGCAACGGCTCGAGCTTCAGCGTCGCGGCGGCCTCCGAGACGCGCCGGGCGCGCTCGCCGGCCGGCACTTTGCGGACCTTGAGGCCGAAGCCCATATTGTCGCGGACGGTCAGGTGAGGGTAGAGCGCGTAGGACTGGAACACCATGGCCACGCCGCGCCTGGCCGCCGGAACCTCATTGACCAGACGGCCGCCAATGTGGAGTTCGCCCTCGCTGAGATGCTCGAGGCCGGAGATCAGCCGCAACAGCGTCGACTTCCCGCATCCCGACGGGCCGACGAAGACCACGAACTCGCCATCCTCGATCTCGAGATCGACGCCACGGATCACCTCGACCGTTCCGAACCGCTTGCGGATGTCCTTGAGCAGAAGCTTTGTCATGACTCCCCTTATCCCTTGACGCCGGAGAGGGCGAAGCTCTCGATGATCTGGCGCTGGGCGATCAGATAGATGATGAGGATGGGAACCACGGCCAGGCTCGTCGCCGCCAATTGCAGGTTCCACAAGGGCAGGCCGTAACTGTCGTTGAAGTTGGACAGCGCCAGCGGCAGCGTGAATTTTTCAAGCGAACTGAGGAAGATCAGCGGTTCGAGGAACAGGTTCCACGAATGCAGGAAGGTGATGATCGCAACCGCCGCAAGCGCCGGCCGCGCCATGGGCAGGGCGATCTTCAACCAGACGCCGAAGCGCGAGAGGCCGTCCATCTTGCCGGCCTCTTCGAGTTCCCTGGGCAGCGCGAGGAAGAACTGACGCATCAGGAAGGTCGCCACGACGCCCTGCGGGCCGAAGACCGGCAGAAGGATGAGCGGCCAGTGCGTGTCGATCAGGCCCATGGCGCGGATCAGGAAGAAATTAGGGATGATGGTGACCTCTTCCGGCACCATCAGTGCCATCATCAGGAACAGCATCAACAGCCCGGCGCCGGCAAAGCGGATGCGCGCCAGCGCGTAGCCCGCGAGCGAGGCGATGAACAAGGTCAGCACCGTCACCGTCGCGGCGATGTAGAGCGAGTTGAAATACTGCCGCGCGAAGGGCTGATAGGTGAACACTTCCGCGAAGTTCTCGAAGCGCCAGACGCGGGGAATCAAGGTCGGCGCGCCGAAGATTTCGGTGGTGCTCTTGAAGCCGCCGGAAATCATCCACAGGAACGGGAACACGAAGGGCACGGCCAAAAGCAGCAGCGCCATGGTCCAGCAGATGCGATAGAGAATCTCGGTCCGGCGCTGGGTCACTCCATCTCCTTCCGCCGCAACATCACCTGCACGAGGGTGAGCGCCATCACGATGACGAACATGATCAGGGCCAGCGCGGCCGCGTAGCCGACGTTGAAGAATTTGAAGCCTTGCTGATAGATGTAGAAGGCCAGCACCAGGGTGCCGTTTTCCGGGCCGCCCCCGGTCATCTGGTAGATGTGGTCGAACACCTTGAACGAGCCGATCGTCGTCAGAACCATGATGACCAGCGTCGTCGGCGCGAGCAGCGGCCAGGTGATCATGCGAAAGACCTGCCAGCGCGAGGCGCCTTCCAGCGCCGCTGCCTCCTCGTAGTCGCGCGGTATCGATTGGAGCGCGGCGATGTAGAGGATCATGTTGAGGCCGACCATCTTGATGACTCGGGTGACGATGACGGCCGCCATCGCCCAGTTGGGCTCGCGCAACCAATTCGGGCCATCGATGCCGATCCAGGCGAGCATCTGGTTCACGGCGCCGCCTTCGCCCTGCAGCATGAATTTCCAGACGATGGCCCAGGCGATTGCCGATGTGACCACCGGCGCGAAGAAGACCGTGCGAAAGAAGACGACACCGAAGAACGGCCGCGAAAGCGCCAGCGCGAGGGAGAGCGCCAGCGCCATGTTCAGGGGAACGAGCCCCAGCGCGAAGATCACGGAATTGCGCACGACATGCCAGAAGTCGGGGTTCTCCAGCAGCGCATTCTGGAAATTGCGAAGCCCGACGAAGGTCGCCTGCTGGCTGAGCAGGTTCCACTCGGTCGTCGAATAATAGAAGATGGCGACCAGCGGCCCAAGGAAGAAGACCAGGAAGCCGATCAAGGTCGGGCTGACGAACAGCCATGCCTCCAGCATCTCCCTGGCCTTCAAGCTCAGCCACGGCGCGCTGGCAGGGCGCGCCGCATTGTCCCGGGATGCCATGCCGGCCATGAACCGAAATCCTGTCAGAGCAATGGCTGAATGGCGGCGCAGACGCCCTTCAGCGCCTCTTCGACATTGGCGTCGGCCCGCCACAGCGCGTCGACGCGCGGCGCCATCGCGGCGAATATCTGCGGCACATGCTCATGCGAAGGGTGAACGCGGCCGTTGACGATCGCTGCGGCGACGCTTTTCATCTGCTCGGGCGGGATCAGCTTGTTGGAGTTGACGAAGGCGTCGCTCTCCAGGACGCTCTTGCGGGCCGGCGGAAAGAACTGGGCCATGACAGCCACATTGTCCTTGCTGGTCATGTCGGCCACGAGTTGCGCGGCAAGCTCCTTGTTCTTGCCGGACGCAAAGACTGTCAGCGCGGCCTGGCCGATGACCGGAGCTTCGCCGGCGGGTCCCGAAGGCAAGGGGGCGATGCCCCATTTGAAGCCTGCCTCGGGCATCTTCGAGGCTCGCGAGATCTGGTTCACGGTCATCGCCGAATTGCCGGAGAAGTAGTCGCCCTGCTCTCCCGGCGGCACGATCGACCTGTCCTTGAACACCATATCATGGAGCTGCTTGATGGCAGCCACCGCTTCAGGCTTGTCGAGGCCGCACTGGCCGTCGGCCCACAGATCGCCGCCGTAAGCGCGCACGGGCGGCAGCAAGGCGTGCGTCATACGCGATGCGTAACCTTCGCCATCCTTGAATTCGAAGCCCCATTTGCCGGGATTAGCCTCGGTGATCTTCTTGGCGACCTCCTGGAATTTCTGCATGTTCCACTCGCCCTTCGCGGCGAGCTGGTTGGGATCTTCGACACCTGCTTTGTCGAACATGTCCTTGTTGTAGTAGATCAGGAAAGGCGAGGTGGAGAAGGGCACGCCGTAGACCTTGCCGTCCTTCTGCCAGAGCGCCATGGCGGGCTGGGAGAAATCGTCGAAATTGTATCCCTCGGTCGCCTTGAGCGTCGGGCCGATGTCCATCAGCAGCCCGGCGTTCTCGAAAGCGGGTGCGGCATCCTCCATCATCCAGGCGATGTCGGGGGCGTTGCCCCCGGCGACCTGGAAAGTGAGCTTCTGCGTGTAGTCGGCGACCGGAACGGTCTCGAATTTCACCGTGACGCCCGGATGCTTGGCGATGAAGCCCTGGGCGATGCCGTTCAGCATCTTGAGGTGGGCCTCGCTGCCCGTCCACACGGTCACTCGGAGTTCCTGGGCCAGCGAGTGCGCCGACAGGGCGCACAGCGCCAAGGTCGATAGTGCAAGTTTGATTGCGGTCTTCATGGTTTCCTCCCGAAACGCCGATGGTCCAATCAACAACTGCGGGCGCGCAACGAACGGGCCGGCAGGCGGCGGCGACTTGTCATGCTGTTGTCCCCGGCAGCGCGCTGGGCGCGTCGTCGATCGTCCAGCCGCCGTCGACGGGCAGGTCAGCCCCGGTGACGTAGCGGGCGGCGTCGCTGCACAGAAAAACGAAGGCGCCGACGAGGTCGTCGGCCTGGCCGTGGCGGCCGGCGGGAATCTTCGCCGCGACCGCTTGGCGGAAGGCTGCGTCCCGGTAGCGCTCGGCGGTTGCCTCCGTCTCGATCGCGCCGGGCGATACCACATTCATGGTGACGCCATGCGGCGCAACCTCGCGTGCCATGGCGCGCACCGCCGTAAGTTGCGCCGCCTTCAGCGAAGCATAGACGATCGTTTCCGCGCGCGGACGCCTCGCCATCACGCTGCCGGTCGCGACCACGCGTCCCCATCCGCGCTTGGCCATGGCGGGAACGAGCCGCGTGGCCAGGGTAAGCAGGGCCGTGAAGTTTGCCGCCACATGGGCCTGGATATGCGCTTCGTCGATCTCGCTCCATGCACGGCGCCGCTCGATCGCGCCGTTCGAGACGAGGATGTCGATGGGCCCGGCGCCGGCGGCTTCATCGGTAAAGGCCGACATTGACTTGCTATCGGTGAAATCGGCCTCGAGAACCGCGGTGCCCGGGCCGATAGCGGCAGCCGTTTCGCGCGCGCCGGCGGCGTCACCGAAGTGATGCAGCGCGACGCTGGCGCCATGCTGCGCCAGGGCGATCGCAACCGCGCGCCCGATGCCGGAGCTGGCGCCGGTCACCAGCGCCCGCCGTCCGGCAAGGGAAAAACGGTCCTTGCTCACGGCGACGGCTCCCCGAGCTTGCCGGCCACCTCGAACGAGGCGATGTCGGCCGCGTCGAAATGCTCGTGAATGCGCCGGTCCGCGAGATCGGTGTCGCCCGCCATGATCGCGTCGTAGATCGCCTGGTGCCGTTCGACGGTGGCCCTCCAATCCGTTTCCGTGCGGTTGGAGCGCTGGGAGAACAGTTCCGAAACCTCGCGTTGGACAGACCGCATCCCTTCCATCTGAATACGGATCATGGAGTTGCCCGTGGCCGTCGCGAGGCCGAGGTGGAACAGAATGTCGGCTTGCGTGAAATCGCCAGGCCTCCCGATGCCGGCGTGCATGTCGAGCACGGCCTGGCGCATCATTTCCAGGCCGCGCGGATCGCGGCGCTCGGCGGCCAGCCTGGCTATGCCAACCTCGATGACGCGGCGCATCTCGTTGGCTTCCTGAAGCCGCGTCAGGCTCGAACGGACCGCATAGGCGTAGATGCGCTCCATCGGCTCGCCGCTGAGTGCCTTGGCGCGGGCAACTTTTCCTTGCTGCGTCGAAACGAGGCCGGCGCTGGTCAACTGGCGCAGCGCCTCGCGTGCGATGGGCTTGGAGACGCCGAATTCCCGGGCGATCTCGCCTTCCGGCGGCAGCGCTTCGCCAGGCGCGATGCGTCCGTCGAACAACGCCGCGGCGATCGCATCCGAGACGCCGTCCGCGAGGCGGGAAGGGCTCGCGAGTTTCGCGGAGAAAATCGGCTTGCGTGCTTCGTCCAGGGGCATTCGGAATCCTTTCCGAGCTCACTAGCACGGTTTTCCCGAACATAGCAACTAAGTTTTTTGGTTGCTAAGTTTACAAGTGAAAGCTATGAAGGCGGTGCGAGAGGACCAAGGGAGAAATCTGGAGCCGATGCACATGAGCGATCCAATCGCGGCGGGGCCGCTGAAGATTGCCGAGGTGATTGCCCATCCCCTCAGCCAGACATTGCCCCGGCCCACGGTCACGTCCTGGGGCGTCTATGAAAAGGTCTCGCTGGTCCTGGTCGAAGTGCGCACGAGCGAGGGCATTGTCGGCGTAGGCGAAACCCTGGCGCGGTTCTCGCCCAAGGCTTATGTCGAGCTGATCGAAAGCTCGCTCAAGCCGCGCCTGCTCGGCCAGGACGCGCGCAACATCGGCGCCCTATGGCAGTCCATGCGCCGCGTGCTTTCGGGCAGGGCGGGCGGCGTGCTGATCGAGGCCATCGCCGGCGTGGACATCGCGCTATGGGATATATTGGGCAAGGCGACCGGGCAGCCGATCGCGAAGCTTCTCGGCGGTGTCGGACGCGACCGCATCGACGTCTATGCCGCCGCGGTCAACTGGGTCGACGACGATGCCGCCGACGCTGAACTCGATCGTTATCTCGGCGAGGGCTTTACGCGCATCAAGGTTAAGATGGCGCGGCCCGTGCGCGAAGCCTGCAAACGGATCGAGCGCATCCGCAAGCGCGCCGGCGATGCGATCGGGCTCTGCGTCGATGCGAACTGGGCCTACAATCTGGACGAGGCGGTCGAGGTAGGTCGTGCGCTTTCGGCAAACGGCTATTTCTGGTTCGAGGAGCCGCTGCAACCGGAAAACGAGCAGGGTTATGAGGAACTGCGCCGGCGCTGCGACGTGCCGCTGGCCGCGGGCGAGAGCAATTTCACGTTGGACCAGGCGCAGCGCCTGATCGCCAACCGGACGCTGTCCGTGCTGCAGCCCGACGTGGCGCGCGCGGGCGGCATCTCCGAGACGCGTCGCATGGCCGACTACGCCGCGGCGCATGATGTCGGCTACGCGCCGCATATCGGCATGTCGGGCATCGTCTGCGAGACCGCAAGCGTGCATCTGGCAGCCGCGATGCCGAACTTCGGCGTCATGGAGTGCGAGTGCGACGCCAGCCCGTTCAAGGCCAGCCTGGCCGATCTCGCGCCCGGTTGCGTCAGGCAGAAGAACGGCACGCTGGACGTCCCGCAGAAACCGGGGCTCGGCATAGAGATCGACTGGGACGCCGTCAAGAAACTGAAAGCCGGATGAGACCGAGATGAAGAACCAGGTTCCAAACCAGGGCGCTGACCTCGCCGAGGCGATGCGGCTGGCGTTGTTGCGCGCGGACCCCGCGCTCAGCCGCTTCGACCCGCTGCCGCGGATATTGTCGTTCGACGATTTCGCTCGCGGCCATTGCGGCTGGTCGCAGCTTGTCGGCAACTATGAGGACGATCTGGACACCATGCTGCCGGGCTACGCGCAACATACCAGCGCCATGCTGTCGACGCTCGCGCACTGGGACGCCGGCTCACACGGGGGGATGGATTCATCCTATGCGTTGAAGGTTGCGACACGTCCCCTGCCGGGAGCCCGCAACGTCGCCATCAAACGCCACACATTCAGGAAGCGCGGACCGATCCGCTTCGAAATGTATTTCACCTTCAAGCCCGAAGCTAATGCGCTGAAGCTGTCCGAAACCGATGTGCGCTCCGTCGGCTTCCTGTTCGACCTGCAGGGCGGAGACCAGGATGGCAACAGCGATCGGGTCATGCCGCATCTGCGCTTTTTGAACGCGCTCGACGGCCAGCACTTGCAAAAATGGCAATACAAGCGCGAGACCGAGAAGATCATCCCGATCGGCAGCGACGACAAGACGATCAGCCACTATCACCTGTCGCCGGAGGGATGGCTCGACCTTCCCGGCGGATCGCAGCGCCTGTGCTACAACGAGATCCCCACCAAGGTGAACTGGACTTATCTGTGCTTCGATTTCGATCTGGAATCGATGACGGCGCTCGGGCTGCGCTGCAACGATCGCAGCTTCGATCTCTCGGGATTCGATTCGATCCGCATTCCGGCGATGAAGAACCTGTGGTGCATGCTCAATTTCGGCCTCTTCGCTGAAACCGACGTTGCCAAACGGGCCTTCCTCTATGTCGATTCCATCTGCATTTCCGGAGACTTCTGATGCTGCCCGAGAACATCACCGCGGTCGTCTCGCGCAACGAGCGCTGGCGCGGCGAGGCCGCCAGCGAGCCTTACGAGGCAGGATGGGCGCGCGAGGCGATCTTCTTCGTGCGCGCGTTGAAGCAACCTGTCGGCCCTGCGGCAACGGCGTGGATCGAGATCTCGCCGGATGGAATGCACTGGCTGCGCGAAGGCACCGAGTTTGTCATGCCGGCCGAGCGCGACGGCATGGCAATGGCGCGGCTTAGCCATTTTGGCAACTGGCTGCGCGTCGCGGCGCGTTTCGACAGCGGCGCGGAGTGCAGCGTGCTCGTGACGCTGCACCTGAAGGCCTGAACACGCCGTGCCAAACCTTGCCGCCGGCCAACCCTTACTGTTCACGGAGACATCATGATCGATCCCTATCCGACGTTTGCCCAGGACAGTTTTGCCGGCAAGACCGTGCTGGTGACCGGTGCCGCGAGCGGCATGGGTTTCGAGACCGCCCGTGCCTTTCTCTCCAAGGGCGCCGAGGTCGTGATGTGCGACCGCGATACCGAGGGGTTGGCGAAGCGCCATGACGAATTGAGCGGAACGGCCGGGACACCACCGCACAAGGTGGTGGCCGACATGGGCGACCCCGACAGCATCGCGCGCATGTTCGACTATTGCGACGCCAAGCTGGCGCGGCTCGACAACGTCGTGACCTGCGCGGCGATCATCACTGCCAAGAGAATCGCGGAGCAGGATTGGGCGCACTGGCAGCGCGTCCTCGGCGTCAATCTGCTGGGCACCTTCTTCACCGTCCAGGGGGCGGTGCAGCGCATGCAAGGCAATGCCGGCGGGGGGAATATCGTGTGCGTGGCCTCCGACGCCGGTGTGCATGGCGGCGGCGGGCTCATCGCCGACACCGCCTATGCGGCGTCCAAGGCCGGCACGCTGTCGCTGGTGAAGTCGGTTGCGCGCGAATTGGCGGGAAAGAAGGTGCGCATCAACGCCCTCAATCCGGGGCCGACCGATTCGCCGATGCATTCCCATATCGACCAGGCTCTCAAGGACCGCATCGCGGCCAATTTGCCGATGCGCCGCATGGGCCGGCCCGACGACATGGCCGCCGCGATCCTATTCCTTTGCTCGGACGCCGCGAGCTTCGTCTATGGCGCGGCGCTCGACGTTGATGGCGGCTCGATGTTCCGCTGACCGGCACCGCCAAGCATGGTGACCGGCGTTAGCACCGGTCACCGCGCCCTGCCGGCGGCACGACCTACGGAATTAGGCGCTCTCCATGACTTTGCTCGGAACCTGACATACTTGAAACCGAAGGTTCGGCGAACGTTCTCCTCAGGCGGAAATGCCGCCTCTGCCCGTCTTGATCCCCGCCATCCAGGGTATGGAGGTCGAGACGTCTTCAAGGATCCTGGCCGAGCGCGCAAAGCCGGCAAAAGCATCGCGTGCCAGCGAGGCTGGGACATGGCCGTCATAGGCGCGTTGACACGCGCGCAGGGCGGTTTCGAAAATCGGGCCTCTGCGGTTCCGGGGCCAATTCTGCAGAAACTCGAATGCATCTTCGAGGCACGCTACTTCCTCGATCATGAAATCCCCGTTCTTCACCAGAACAGGCTGCTCGAACATTTTGTCATTCATGAATTTCCTCCATTGGCTGGATGCTTTTGAGGGGTTGGACCCAACCCCTTCATTGGGGCAGTTCATCGTTTCACGAGACGCCGAACTGCTCTAACCGTCTGTTTCCACGTAATTTCCAGGGAAAAAGCGGTATGCGCTTTTCTCGGGATTGCTCTAGGCTGCTTCAGGTTCCGGCAGGGAAAATGCCCCGCCACCGCCTGCCCTCGGCGGGATCGCCGCGCAGACCGGGCTCGGAGGTGGATCGTCATCATCGTCTTCACCTCGGATGCCCGCGATCCAGCGGGACCAACTCCCTCGACGGAAGCGGCCGAAAGAACGCCGCTGGGACCGAGACGCCGCCCTGTGCGGCGGATGCCCTTGCTCGCGCTCATCCAGTGCCTTCAGCGCGCGAAGGATCTCATCCACATTCATGACCGAGCCGTCATCCAGCCTGCGCAGCGACGGAGCGTCGTCAACCGCATGCGCGTCCGAGGCCCATGAGGCAAGCAAGGCACGCTTCGCCTCAAGGCTCATGGTTGAGCAGTTAAGAACGTCGCCGGGGTTTTTCGGCACCGGCGAGACGTCGATGCGGGTCGGTTTTCTTGTGCCGGCTTGAAGAAAGATATCAGCTTCGCTTGTCATCTCCGTTCTCCGCAATCTTGGCTTCCCGGCGTTGCCGGGAGGCGGACCGCAGGTTGTTGCGACATTCTAGGCCGCCTTGCGCGACACATCCTGGCTTATCGACTTCGTTGTATTTTCAGGGTCGCGGACGCCAATCTCGATGCGACGCGGCTTGAGTTCCTCGGGCACCTCACGCACGAGCTCGATGGCGAGCAAACCGCAGTTCAGCGTCGCAGCCTTCACCCTTACGTGGTCGGCCAGCCTGAAGGCCTGTCTGAAATTACCTATCGCAAGGCCTTGGTGGAGAACTTGCCGCTGCTCTGGATCGGGCTTCTTGCGTCCGGTAACGCACAGTTCGGCGCCGTTCTGCACGAGTTCGAGCTCGTCCAGGTCGTAGCCTGCTGCCGCCATGGTGATGCGGTAATTGTTCTCATTCTTCTTTTCAATGTTGTAGGGAGGCCAGTCCGAGCGAATGCTGCTGTCGAGCATGTCGAAAAGACGCTCGAAGCCGACCGTCGTGCGGTAAAGGGGTGCAAAATCCACGCTTCTCATATCCATATCCTCCGAAAAGCAACATGGGACGCCGCAGGTGTCGCGACGCCTTTTTCATCGAGCCGAAGCCTCGACGCGAAACGATCTGGGAACGGCCAGAAATCTCTTCAAGAGGGGTCCCAAAAATTTTTTGATGCTAAGTTGCCATGCAAGAACAGTGGCTTGCGGTAGTTCTGCCGCACGACCCTTTCACTCTTGCAACAGCAGGATCTGCCCCGAAGCGGTACATGGCCCGAGACTTCCGCGATGGTCGGGGCGCCGATACCGATGCCACGGACTCGGTAGAAGTATCCCTATGCAGTGTCGCCGCGCACGTCGCCATCCGTCGCGGACGTGGGGCGAGATCGGCTGTGCCTACGCTTCCTCGGAAACTTCGTTCATCATGGACTTCAGCGGCTCCTCGCCGACATTGTCCTCGATCTGGTCGTGTCCAGGCGTGTCCGGCAGCGCCTTGCGGAAATTCCTCGCATAATCCGGTGGCATCCTGGGCGGCATCATTGGCTCATAGGCGTCCACGACGGCCTCGATGATCACCGGTCCCTGCGTGGCGAAGGCCGCCTCAAGCACGCCCTCGACCTCTTCCGGCCGCGAGACGCTGTAGCCGATGCCGCCCATGGCCTCGGCTGCCATGGCGAAATCGATGGGCTGCAGCTCGCAGCCGAATTGCGGATTGCCAAGGAACATCATCTGCTCCCAGGCGATCTGGTTCAGCATGCCGTTCTTGAGCACGAGGACCTTGAGCGGAATGCCGTGCCGGACCGCGGTCGAGAATTCGCCGAGTTGCATGGCAAGCCCACCATCGCCAACCACTGCGAAGATAGGCCGCCCCGGAAAGGCAATGCCGGCGGCAATCGCATAGGGAAGGCCGCAGGCCATAGAGGCGAGCGCTCCAGAAACCCCGAATGCCTGTCCGGCCTTCATGTCGATGTGCCTGGCAGCCATCTCGGTATTCTGTCCTGAATCGGCTGCCAGGATCGCGTTCTCAGGCATACGCCTGCCGAATGCCTTGACCACGAGTTGCGGCTTCAGCGGCACATCCGGCTTGGCTTCGGATAATGCCATTGCATCGCGCCAGCGGGTCATTTCCTGCCGCGCCTTTTCCAGGAAGGAGCGGTCGCTCTTGCGCTCGAGGCGTTCGTTGAGAAGACGCAAGGTGTCGGCGGCATCGCCTACGAGCCCTGCCTCGACGGGATAGCGCAGGCCGATCCTCTGCGCGTCACGGTCGATCTGGACGCCGCGCGCCTTGCCGGGTTCGGGATAGTATTCGATGTAGGGGAACGTCGATCCGACAATCAGCAGGGCGTCGCATTCGCTCAGCGCATCCTGCGAGGCGCGGGTGCCGAGAATGCCGATGCCGCCAGTCGTATTCGGATGGTCATCAGGGAGCACGGCTTTGCCGAGCAGCGCCTTGGCGACGGGCGCCGCCAGCAGGTCCGACGCGCGTTCGAGTTCTTCGCGTGCGCCGAGTGCGCCGCGCCCGGCCAGGATAGCGACTTTTTTCGCCGCATTGAGAATCTCAACCGCCTGGTCGAGCTGGTCGGCAGCCGGAAGCCGGCTGCCTTCGAACCATCGATCGGGGGTGTGGGAGGGCCGGTTTCGCTTCGAGCGGTCCGCCTCGGGCAACTCGTTTTCCTGTACATCGCTGGCAATCGACAGATGGGCGACCCCGCGCCGGGCAAGAGCCGAGCGGCAGGCGAGACCCGCCAGGTTTTCCATGTGGGCGGCATCGGAGACCTGCGCGTTGAAGATCGCGACGTCGTTGAAGGCGCGGGTCAGGTCGACGTCCTGCTGCGTAAAAGTCTCGATAAGGTCGTGGAACTGCATGCCGGTGATGGCAAGCACGGGAGCCTGGTCGAGCTTGGCGTCATAGAGGCCGGTAAGGAGGTGTGTGCCCCCCGGTCCCGAGGTGGCCAGGCAGACGCCCAACCTGCCGGTCCATTTGGCATAGGCGCACGCCATGAAGGCGGCAGATTCCTCGTGCCTGACCTGGACGAACCGGATGCGGTCCTGACGGGTGCGCAACGCCTCCATGATGCCGTTTATGCCGTCGCCCGGCAGGCCGAAGACGACCTCCACTTTCCAGTTGATCAGCGTGTCGACGAGGATTTCGGCGGCATTGGGCATGGCGGATTTCCTTTATTGAGCACGCCGGCCTCTCGAACCGAGAGGAGGTTCAGTGTTTCGTATCGGGATCGGGACAGAGCTGCCGTACGTCCGCAGGCAGCGAGGCGCGGATCTTTCTGATCTGGCCGGGGTCGATATGATGAAAGAGGACTTTGAAGACCGATTGAACCGCAGCTTTCGGGTCGACGGGACGCGTATCGTCCATGCCCTGCTCAACGGGGCCGAGAAACTCTTCCAGGGAACGGCTCTTTTGCGGCATGCGTGACGGCTCGAACTGCTCATAGTAGGTGCCGCGCACGAGCAGCGGCAACTGCGCTCCAAGATGCGAAGCCATGTCGACCGGAAGCCGGTCCCTGACGGTGCGCAAGACGACGCCGAGCAGGTGCCAAGCGAACTGGCGATCCTGTCCGTGGTCGGCCATGATCTCGTCCAGCCCGAGTCCGGTAGCGCTCATCGCCGCCTCCTCAATCGAATCGCTCACCCGCAAAACCCGTCGGCAAAACCATCGGTGGCAGGGAAAGTTTCATGCCCGGCCGAAATTTCTTCGCTTCGGCAGTTTACGCGAGACGCTGCACCGGCTGTCGCAGTCGCTGTCCGACAATCACAACGGCCGGAGCGTCCGCAACGTGATCGAATAGCGATGCTCTTTCACCGGCGGTATGCTGTGCTCCCACTCGGTCCGCGAGGCGCCCGCCATCAGATATGCGGATCTCGGCTCGACCGTGACGGTTTCGCGGTCCCATTTCGCACCGTTCCTGCGGCGCAGGCGGAAACTGCACGCAGCCAACAGCGACACTCCGGCGACAATGCCGAAGTGCGGCTTGTCGCGATGCCATCCGATGCCGGCGCCCGGTCGATATTCGTTGATCAGGACCTGCACGAAATCGGTGGCAGGCAGGCCGGCAAAGCCGGCTACCTTGTCCCTCAAGGGCAGCAAGAAACCTGGTATGGACGGCGCCTCCATCACCTGGCGCCGCTCATAGTCGTAGCGCAGGCCGAAGCCTGCCACGCGCCTATTGGCGAGATAGCCGTGGAAATCGAATGGCTGGAAGGGCAGGCTCTCGAGCTCCCGCACCAGTTCAGCTTCCTGCGCCGGCGTGATCAGTTCGGGCCGGTAACGAAATCCTTCCGGCAAGCTGTCGGGCGCACCAAAGAGGTCGTCCTGGCGAGGGTCCGTGGGATTGCTGGATCCGGGCGATGGCATCGCCTTTAGATGGTGAAATCCGCGGCTGAGACAAGATTTGCCCGGCCGGCCGCGTAAGGCGGCTCGCATTTCATGGGAACCTCGACTTCGCTGTCGGATTATTCAATGCGGGCGGCACGCATCGTATTTCAACCAGCTTTGCCAAGGAGAAACTCGTGCGGGCAATGCGTAGCCGGCCTGAACAAGGAGAGCTCGATCTTATCGACCGTTATTGGCGGGCGGCGAATTTTCTGTCGGTCGGACAGATCTATCTGATCGACAACCCGCTGCTGAAGGAGCCGTTGCGGCCGGAGCACATCAAACCTCGCCTGCTTGGCCACTGGGGGACCACGCCTGGGCTGAATTTCATCTACGTCCATCTCAACCGCATCATCAGGCAGCGTGATGCCGACGTGATCTACATTTGCGGCCCAGGCCATGGTGGACCGGGGATGGTCGCCAATACCTATCTCGAAGGGACCTACAGCGAAATCTATCCCGAGGTCAGTCGCGACGAGGATGGGCTGCGCAAGCTCTTTCGCCAATTCTCCTTTCCGGGCGGCATCCCGAGCCATGCCGCCGCGGAAACGCCGGGGTCGATCCATGAGGGCGGCGAACTCGGCTATGCGCTGGCTCACGCCTATGGCGCCGCGTTTGACAATCCGGACCTCGTCGTGGCCTGCGTGATCGGCGACGGCGAGGCGGAAACGGGGGCGCTGGCAGCCTCCTGGCATTCGAACAAATTCCTCAATCCGGTCCATGACGGCGCTGTCCTGCCGATCCTTCATCTCAACGGCTACAAGATCGCGAATCCGACGGTGCTCGCCCGGATCGACGCGCAGGAGTTGCGAAGCTTGCTGGCTGGATATGGCTATGAACCTTTTTTCGTCGAAGGCGACGAACCGCGGGCGATGCACCGGCTGATGGCCGAAACGCTCGATACTGTCTTCGATCGGATCGATGAAATCCAGAAGGAAGCGCGCGAGACCGGCAGAGTGGATCATCGGCCCCGCTGGCCGATGATCGTGCTGAGAAGCCCGAAGGGCTGGACCGGCCCGAAGGAGCTGGATGGCAAGAAGGTCGAGGGTTTCTGGCGCGCGCACCAGGTGCCGATCACCGACCCGCGAAACGATGCAGGCCATCTCGCAGCTCTGGAAAATTGGATGCGCGGCTATCGGCCCGAGACGCTTTTCGATGAAGCGGGCAGGTTTCGAAACGAGCTACAGGCCCTGGCGCCGGACGGCGAGCGGCGCATGGGCAGCAATCCACATGCCAATGGAGGGATGCTCAAGCAGGAGTTGCGATTGCCGGATTTCCGCCACTTCCGGGTCGCGGTCCCGAAACCCGGCGGCGCAAGGGCCGAGGCGACGAAGCTCATGGGAGCGTTCATCGAGGAGGTCATACGGCTGAATGCCGATGCCCGCAATTTCAGGCTCATGGGACCGGACGAGACATCGTCAAACAGGCTGGACGCCGTGTTCGACGCGACCGAGCGCGTCTGGATGGAAAAGATCGAGCCTTATGACGAGCATCTGGGGCGCGACGGCCGCGTCATGGAGGTGCTGAGCGAACATCTTTGCCAAGGCTGGCTGGAAGGATACCTGCTGACCGGCCGGCACGGCCTCTTCTCATGCTACGAGGCGTTCATCCACATAGTCGATTCCATGTTCAACCAGCACGCCAAATGGCTGAAGGTCTCGCGCGAACTTGCCTGGCGGCGGCCGATCGCGTCGCTCAACTATCTGTTGACCTCCCATGTGTGGAGGCAGGACCACAATGGCTTCAGCCATCAGGATCCCGGCTTCGTCGATCTCGTCGCCAACAAGAAGGCGGACATCGTGCGCATCTACTTCCCGCCGGATGCCAATACGCTGCTCTGGGTCACGGATCACTGCCTGCGAACCTACAATCGGGTCAACGTGATCGTTGCCGGCAAGCAGCCGGCTTCCCAGTGGCTGCCGATGGACGACGCCATACGTCATTGCGAGGCCGGCATCGGGATCTGGGATTGGGCGGGAACCGAGCGTGGAGAAGAGGATCCCGACGTGGTGATGGCCTGCGCGGGAGACGTGCCGACGCTGGAGACGCTCGCGGCTGTCGACCTTCTTCGCCAGGCGATACCGGATCTCGCCATACGCGTCGTCAACGTAATGGACCTGATGGCGCTGCAACCCAAGGAGCAGCACCCCCACGGCCTGGCGGACGCGGAATTCGACAGGCTGTTCACGACCGGCAGACCGGTGGTCTTCGCCTACCACGGCTATCCCTATCTCATTCACCGGCTGACCTACAAACGGGCCAATCACGACAACTTCCACGTTCGCGGCTACAAAGAAGAGGGCACGACGACCACGCCCTTCGACATGGCGGTGCTCAACGAACTGGACCGTTTTCACCTAGCCATCGAGGCGATCGACCGGGTGCCGGGGCTGAGCGCCAGGGCAGCCGATGCGAGGGCCCGATTTGCCGACGGCCTGAACGAGCACACGCGCTATGTTCGCGAACATGGCGAGGACATGCCCGAGATCCGGAACTGGGCCTGGCGCGACAAAGCGGGCGCGGCGGATGGTTAAGGCTGTGCCCGCCGGGGAGTGCCGCTCGTGACCAGCGCAATACTCGCCCTCAATGCAGGCTCGTCCAGCCTGAAGTTCGGCCTGTTCGAAGCCGGATCACAGGAGGGGCCGGTGCTCACGGTGAGCGGTGCGTGCGAAGACCTGGATGACGAGCCAAGCCTCGTCGCCAAGGACGCGTCGGGCAAATCCATCTTCAAACGCGCCGTCAAGCCCGCAAGCCCGCCCGTAGAGGTTCTCCTGCGGGACTTGTTCGATGTCCTCGATCCGTATCTTGCGCAGGCTCCGCTGAGCGCGGTCGGCCATCGCATCGTCCATGGTGGCAAGCGGTTTTCGACTCCGGTCCTGCTGACCGGCGAGATCGTCGCGGCGCTCGACACGCTGACGCCGATGGCACCGCTCCACCAGCCGGCCGGCCTGGCGCCGGTTCGTGCGATCTCCAAACTGCTGCCCGGCCTACCCCAGATCGGTTGCTTCGACACCGCCTTTCACCGCACGCTGGAGCCGCCCGTCAACCGCTATGCGCTGCCGCGCGAGTTCGAGGAAAGCGGGATCCGCCGTTACGGCTTCCACGGCCTTTCCTACGAATTCGTCGCAGGCCAGCTGCAGGCGCTTTCGCCCGGACTCCGGGGCAAGCGTTGCGTGGTCGCGCATCTCGGCAGCGGATGCAGCCTGTGCGCCATGCGCGAAGGCAGAAGTCTCGACACCACCATGGGGTTCACCGCGCTTGACGGGTTGATGATGGCCACGCGGCCGGGCGCCATCGACCCCGGCGTGCTTCTCTACCTTCAGCAGGCGCGCGGCATGTCCGTGAAAGAGTTGGAGACCTTGCTCTATCACAAGTCCGGCCTGCTCGGCGTTTCGGGAGTGTCGGCAGATGTGCGGACCTTGCTTGGCAGCAAGGATCCTCGTGCGGCGGAGGCGATCGATCTCTTCACGTTTCGGATCGCCCGCGAGATCGCGGCGATGGGAGCCACGCTCCAGGGTATCGAGGCGCTGGTGTTCACGGGAGGGATCGGAGAGCATTCCTGGCAGATCCGTGAAGCGGTTTGCGAGCGCCTGCGATGGCTGGACGTGTTGCTCGACGCGAATGCAAACCGGTCGGGAAAAGGGCGGATCACCGGCGAGGGCAGCGCGGTCGATGTTTACGCAATCGCCACTAACGAAGAATTGATCATCGCCCGCCAGGTGCTGGCGACCGTGCCGATCTGACCGCTGAACTCGGTCCGCGGCGACCCGCCGGGACCATCAGGCAGGAACCTCCGGCCTTGGGGATTGTTTATGGGCCAACCAAGAGTTGATATGGAAGGACTTCCTCATGGCAAGGGAGAATCCGGCTTCCACGGCCAGCATCGCCGGCCATCCCATCCATCCGATGCTCGTGCCCATTCCCATCGCCTGCTTCGTCGGCGCATTGCTGACGGACCTGAACTACTGGCGGACGGCGGAGATGATGTGGGCGAATTTCTCCGCCTGGCTGCTGACGGTCGGCGTGATCGTGGGCGTGCTGGCCGCCATTGCCGGCCTCACCGACTTCCTGGGCGATCGCCGGGTGCGCGCACATAAAACCGCGTGGCTGCACATGCTGGGCAATGCGGTGGCGGTCATACTGTCCTTCTTCAACATGCTCATACATACCCGTGATGCCTGGACCTCGGTGATGCCGACAGGCCTTATCCTGTCGGCGCTGGTGGTACTCATCCTGATATTCACCGGCTGGCTGGGCTGGGCCCTTGTCTACCGCCACCACGTGGGAGTGGCCGATGAAACCGTTTGATCGATCCGGCAAGCGACGCGCTTATGGTACAGGGCTTGCGTTCCTTTGCTTTGCGACGCTCGGCGCCGCGGGCTGCAGCAACGATGCCGCCGACCCAAGCACTCAGATAGGCCCCAACCCGAATTTGCCGGAGATAAAGCAATATCTGTTCCCGCCGATGCATCTTGCATCCGTGGTCGGCTGGAAGAAGGATGAAACGCCGACGGTAGCGCAGGGCCTGCAGATCCATGCGCTGGCGACCGGGCTTCAGCATCCGCGCTCGCTCTACATCCTGCCGAACGGCGATGTGCTGGTCGTCGAATCGAAGGCCCCGCCGGAACCGCCAGCCAAACGGCCGAAGGATATCGTGATGGGCCTGATCGAATCGCTTGTCACCTCGGGCGGCGATACGGGACCGAGCAACCGCATCACCTTGCTGCGTGACAGCAATGGCGACGGCGTGCCTGACGTCCGGGATGTGTTCCTTGATCACCTGAATTCGCCCTTCGGCGTCGCTCTGGTGGGAAACGACCTCTACGTTGCCAACACCGACGCGATCATGCGCTATCCCTACAAGCCAGGCGAGACCAAGATCACCGCGCCGGGCGTCAGGTTGACGGAATTGCCGGGCGGTCCGATCGATCACCATTGGACCAAAAGCCTCGTCGCCAGTCCGGACGGTTCGTTGCTCTATGTCGGCGTCGGTTCGAACAGCAACATTACCGAAAACGGCATCGGCGCGGAAAAGGACCGCGCCGCGATCTGGGAGGTGGACAGGGCCACCGGGCGATCGCGCATTTTTGCCAGCGGATTGCGCAATCCCAACGGCTTGAGCTTCGAGCCGCAGACAGGAGCACTCTGGACCGTCGTCAACGAGCGCGATGAACTGGGGCCAAATCTGGTGCCGGACTATATGACTTCGGTGAAGGAAGGCGGCTTCTACGGATGGCCGTACAGTTACTACGGCCAGCATGTCGATCCCCGGGTAATGCCGCAACGCCCGGATCTGGTCGCCAAGGCTATCGTTCCCGATTATGCGCTGAGTTCGCATGTGGCACCATTGGGCATGGCTTTCTACACCGGAACCAGCCTGCCGCAGACATACCGGGGCGGCGCCTTTGTCGGCGAGCACGGCAGCTGGGACCGTCCCGGGCTGAATGGCTACAAAGTCGTCTTCGTGCCATTCAGCGGTGGCCGCCCGAGCGGCATGGCTCAAGACGTCGTCACAGGCTTCCTCAACCACCAGGAGGAGGCGCGTGGTCGGCCGGTCGGCGTTGCCATCGACAAAACCGGAGCGCTGCTGATCGCGGACGATGTCGGAAACACAGTGTGGCGCGTCACACCCTCGGCGTGATGATCGCTGCTTGAGGCATGTCGCTCTCCCGCCGGTCGGCATCAAGCTCGGTCCGCCTTCGTCCCTTTGGCAGGATGTCACGAAATATTACGTGAGGGAACGTCGGCGCCGAAATCTGCATTCTCCGGGGGAGACGACCGTCGTCTCGAAGTTGGATTGAAAGGAGAATTACCATGCCCAATCAAGGTGGTAGCCACGAGCAACATGTGAAGGCGGGCCAGCAGAGCCACAAGAACACGGAAAACAAGAACCGCCAGCAGCAACAGGCCGCAGGCAATAATGAGCGGCAACAGGGCGACGGCTCCAACATGCGGGGCGGCTCGCACGAACAACATGTAAGAGCGGGCCAACAGAGCCACAAAAACCGCTAGGCATTTCAGCCAGGCGCGCTGACGCTCGCTCCGTATCATGACATGAGAAAGGTCCATCCCGAGGAATCGGGATGGGCTTGTGTCTACCCCGGCTCAAGGTCAGTCCGCGGGAGCAGTGTAACGGCGGCCAATGGCCTCGGCGATGGCCGCGCGGCTCTCCTGCATGTCCGTGCCGGTATCCGTTTCTATGTCCGCCACCTCGTCGGCGAGGTTCTTGTCCTTGATCTTGCTGCGGAACCATTTCGAATAGTCGCCGGCGCGCAGGTGATGTTCCCAGGTGCGATCGTCGATGCCTTCTGCGATGTGAAGGAACATCATCAGGTTCTGCGCTTTCAGGTTAAGCGCTCCGTCCGGCCCCCGGAAATAGAAGCTGTTGTCGCCAAGGTCGCCCTCGGCATATTTGCGCATGTGCCGCTTGCGAACCTGGCGGGGCCGTTCGACCTTGACCGTCCTGATCGGCTCGCCCGATGATCGGTTCCAAAACAGGACCTCGTCCTTTGGCGGCGGCACGGCGCCGTCCGGAACGTCTATGCCGGTGGCGGCACAGAAGCTTGCGACGATCTTGTCGGCTTCCGGTCCAAGCGCCAGAACGGTTTCGACGCCAGCCAGGACGTCGCGCGAAACCAGATCGGGGTGCACGGTGATCAGGATGGTCGCGGGGAGGCTCTTGGGCAGCGCGAAAGACGCGCCGTCACGGGCCTGGGGCAAAAGATGATGCGCCTCATCGATGATCAGCCAATGCGGTCGGCCGGTGCGCGCGCGAATGCTAGCCATATCCGGCAGCAGCTTGGCAAAATTGCCGGGCCGTTCGGCGGTCTTCAGCCCCAGCATGTTAACAGCGACATTGTTGGTTGGCTTGGACAGAAGATCGAAGACCTCACGCGAGATCGGCGGGGTCTTGGCGTCGCCAACCACCACCACATTCTCGAGTTCCTGATAGTCGCCTTCGGGGTCGAGAACGCAAAACTGAAAGCCCTTCTCGACAAAGCGCTCGGTCAACGCGGTGGCAAGCGTGGATTTGCCGATGCCGGACGTGCCGGCCAGCAGCACGCCGCCGCCATGCGGTGAAAGGTGCACCTGCGCGCCCGCTATGTCGGTTCCCACTTCCACGTGTTGGCGAGCCGTCTCCACGAAGCCGGCATCGCGCGATATGAGCTGTTCAATCAGTTCCACCACGCCGGCACCTCGAGGGCTGGCTGTGACGAAATCCGCCGTCTCCTTAACGGTCGGCAATGCGTTGGCCACGGCGACGCCGAAGCCGACGGCGCGCAGGAATGCATGGTCGTTCTCGGCATCGCCGACACCGACGACGTTGTGGGCGGAAAACCCCAATTCCTCAAGTGCGCAGGCAAGGCCGGTGGCCTTGTTGACCCCGCTTGGCAGCACCATCACCGCGCCCTTGTTGAAGATGATCTCGAGCTCAAGTCCAAGCTCCTTGATTTCCGACAGCACGGCGGCTTCCTGTGGTTCCCAGGTGGCCACGACGCAGCGTCCGACCGACAGGGGCGCGACCCCGCGACGCTTCAGCCTGTCGACGAATTCAGCCGGGGGCGCCGGCGCCAAAAGCCGTTCCTTCTTCGAAGCGGGCGTATAGATCAACGCGCCGTTTTCGGCGACCACCCTGTCGAAGATGTCGAGTGCCGGAAAGACCCGCTCGAGATCGGCAAGCTCGCGGCCGGTCACCATGATCAGCTTGCGGCCCGTCTGCTTCAGCCGTTCGAGCGCAGCATAGGTCGCATCGGAGACGACCCCGTCTTCGGCGAGCGTGCCGTCATAGTCTGTCGCTAGGGCAAGAACATACATCCTGGATATCGTCTGCGCTTGAAACCAGACACCCCGATCGCCCGAAGGCAGCTTTGGCTGTCCGGGCTAACGATGCCGAATGGCGATGGTTCCATGCAGGGAAACGGCCCATGCAACCATATTGAAACCCGGGACTCTGCGGGTAATTTTGCCCGTTGCGCCCGATTTCCTTCAGGCCGCAACGCGACCATGGCGGAACCAGGCAGGGTTCCCGCTGTTAACAACGCGGGCGATCAATCGGTTGCCGATGTGTGGGAGCCATGCGTGCCATGATCAACGATCCGTTGCCGGGAACTGTTCCGGCATCCCTTCCCGCGATCGACGCAAAGGCCGCCCCGACGCTCAAGAACGCCGAGGCGGAGGTGTTCTATACCGAAGCCATTCGCGAACTCGCCGCCACCGACATTCCTTTCCTTGTCGCCGGAACCTATGCGGTAAGCGCCTACACCGGCGTCATCCGTCAGACCAAGGATCTCGATATCTTCTGCAAGGCAGGCGACTTCTCGCGCATCCTGGCCCATTTCAAGCAGCTCGGCTACGCGGTCGAAATCGAGGACGACCGGTGGCTTGGAAAGGTCTTTAAGGGCACGCATTTCTTCGACATCATATTCGCCTCGGCGAATGGAACGATGCCGGTAAGCGACCAGTGGATGGAGCATGCCCGCCAAACCGAACTGCTGGGAAGCCGGGTGAGGATCGTCGGCCCGACCGAGCTCATATGGTCCAAATGCTTCATCCAGGACCGAGGGCGTCATGACGGGGCGGACATCGCCCATACGATCCTCAAGGCGCAGGACCAGATCGACTGGCACAGGCTGCTGTCCTACCTGGAAGTCCACTGGGAAGTGCTGCTGATGCAGATTCTCAGTTTCAGATGGATCTATCCGAGCGAGCGCGACCGCATCCCCACATGGCTGCTTGACGAACTGCTCGACCGCCTTGCCAAGCAGCGCCAATTGCCTTCCCCCAGAATGAAGATCTGCCGCGGGCGCCTGCTTTCGCAGACCGATTACGAAATCGACGTCAAGGAATGGGGCTTCGCCGGCGTCGGCGGTACAGGAGAATTTCGTGATGGCTGAACGGACCGAAGACGCTCCGGCGATGGAGGGCACCGCCACGATCAAGGTGGCGGCCGTTGGCGACCTGCATGTGAAGGAGGACGCCCAGACATCGTATCGCGATCTCTTCGGCGAAATGTCGCGCGAGGCCGATATCCTCGTTCTTCCAGGCGATCTGACCAATCTGGGCAAGCCCCGCGAAGCCGAGATCCTCGCCGAAGACCTGCGCGCCTGCTCTATCCCGGTGGTCGGCGTGCTCGGCAACCACGATTATGAATCCGGTGCGGTCGAGGACGTCGCGGAAATCTTGCGTCAAGCGGGCGTCCATCTCCTCGACGGGCAGACGACCGAAATAGAGGAGGTCGGTTTTGTCGGCGTGAAAGGGTTCGTCGGGGGGTTCGGTTCACGCATGCTCGGCTCCTTCGGCGAGCCGGCCATCAAGTCGATGGTCGCCGAGAGCGTCAGCGAGGCCATGCGGCTTGAGAACGCGATGCGCCAGGTTCGCGCAAAACGCACGCTTGTCATTTTGCACTACGCTCCGATCGTCGAGACCATCGCCGGCGAACCCCTGGAGATATTTCCGTTTCTGGGCTCGTCGCGGCTGGCGGAAACGATCGACCGGTTCCAGGTCAGTGCTGTCGTGCACGGCCATGCGCATCGGGGAAGCTATGAGGGCCGCACGCCCGGCGGGGCGAGGGTCTACAACGTCGCCATGCACGTTTCCAAACCGACCGGCCGACCCTATGCCTTGCTTGAAATCTGACGGAGTCGGGGCGCCGTCCCGACGGTCAGCTTACCGCTTTGATCGATTTTGCCAGTTCTTCGAGCTTGTGCGGATCGTTGCCGTGACGGCGCACGAGCTCGCGTGCCTGATTGGACGGCAGATCGGCTGTCGCCACCAGTTGCCGGACCTGTTCACTGTCGACCGCGACTTGGGGCAAGTTGCTGCCGGAAATTCTCTCGTCACCAGCCATCGTCTTTCTCCTCGATCGATGCCGAGACAACGGATTGGAAAACCGTCCGGTTCCGAAAGACGGGGCTGAAGTCGACCGGCGGATCCGATCGGCAGCGCGCCGTCTCGATCCGTGGCGGCAAGGCCGGAGGCGACCGCGAATTGGCGATGGAACAAATGACGCCGGCCAGGAGTTGCGTCCCGAATGAAGGGAGGTGATCCCGATGCCAAACCCAGGAAAACCAGATCCCAATCGCGACGTGCCGATGCCGGCGCCGACCTGGAAGCCCGAACCGATCGAGGAGCCTGATCCGGAACAACTCCCGGACGAGACGCCTCTGCCCAATCCCGACGAGAACGAAGAATCGCCGATGCATGCCGGGAGCCGCGTCGTCTGAACGTGCGACGCATGAGATCCCGATCCCGTGGCAATGGAACGTCTTGGGCCGGCGCCATTGTCCCCCCATCGTGTTTCCATCGCAGCAACGGCAAGGGGCGCTTCAACCAAAGGAGAACATCATGAAAGTTGGCAACTGCATGACGCAAGGCGTTCAGGTCGCCAGTCCGGACCAGACCCTGCGGGAGGCCGCCGCCGCCATGGCCAGCCTCGATGCCGGCGCTCTGCCCGTAGGCGAGGACGACCGGCTGGTCGGAATGATCACTGATCGCGACATCGCCGTCCGTGGCGTCGCCCAGGGTAGGGGCCCGGATACGCGGATACGCGAAGTGATGAGTGCCGAGATCAGGTACTGTTACGACGACGAGGAGATCGAAGACGTGCTCCAGCAGATGGGGGACCTTCAGGTTAGACGGCTGCCGGTGATCAGCCGTGAAAAACGGCTGGTTGGCATCATCTCGCTTGGCGATCTCACGAAAAACGGCGAGGCAGCACGAGCCGGCGAAGCGCTGAACGGCATCTCACAGGCAGGCGGCGCGCATTCGCAGACGGCACACTGACCATCGATGACATTGCGAGAGCGCTGCCCGCGTCCCGCGGGCGGCGACGGCGGTTCAGCGATCGATCTCTCCAAAGACGATGTCGAGGGAGCCGATGATCGCCGAGACGTCGGCGATCATGTGCCCCCGGGACAGATAGTCCATCGCCTGCAGATGTGCGAAGGACGGCGCGCGAATCTTGCACCGGTAAGGAACATTGCCCCCATCCGAAACCAGATAGACGCCGAACTCGCCTTTCGGCGCCTCGACGGCGGCATAGACCTCGCCCTCGGGCACGTGATGGCCTTCCGTGTAAAGCTTGAAATGGTGAATGGTCGCTTCCATGGAGCGTTTCATCTCCGCGCGGCGTGGCGGCGTGATCTTCCGGTTGGGAATTGCGACCGGTCCTTGGCCTTGCGGCGACCGTAGCTTGTCAAGACATTGCCTCATGATCCGGACCGACTGGCGCATCTCCTCCATTCGTACGAGGTAGCGGTCATAGCAGTCGCCGTTCTTGCCGATGGGAATATCGAAATCCATCTGCGGGTAGCATTCGTAAGGCTGCGCCTTGCGCAAATCCCATGCCGCGCCCGACCCACGCACCATTACGCCCGAAAATCCCCAAGCCCAGGCATCGTCGAGACCGATGACGCCGACGTCGACATTGCGCTGCTTGAATATGCGGTTTTCGGTGAGCAGTTCTTCGAGATTGTCGCAGACCTTGAGGAACGGATCGCAGAAATCCCAGATATCGTCCAACAGGTCCGGGGGAAGATCCTGATGTACGCCGCCGATCCTGAAATAGTTGGCATGCATGCGGGCGCCCGATGCCCGTTCATAAAACACCATCAGTTTCTCGCGTTCGGCGAAACCCCAGAGCGGCGGCGTGAGGGCGCCGATATCCATCGCCTGCGTGGTGACATTGAGCAGATGGGACAGCAGCCGGCCGATCTCGCAATACAGCACGCGAATGAGCTGGCCGCGCTGTGGAGCCGAGATCCCGAGCAGCTTCTCCGCCGCCAGGCAGAAGGCGTGCTCCTGATTCATCGGCGCCACATAGTCGAGCCTGTCGAAATAGGGCAGGGCCTGTAGGTAGTTCTTGTACTCGATCAACTTCTCCGTGCCTCGATGCAGCAGCCCGATATGCGGATCGACGCGTTCGACGACTTCGCCGTCGAGTTCGAGCACCAGCCGCAGGACGCCATGCGCCGCAGGGTGCTGCGGCCCGAAGTTTATCGTGAAATTGCGGACCGTCGCGTCAGCCATGACGCCCTCCTTCGACCGTTGCCGCCTGGCACCGGGAATGGGACATCCGCCGAAGCACCGGGTTCTGCCCCACGCCGTCAGGTCGTGGTCTGGATGATCAGCGTCAGCGTGCCGTCGCCGTCAATGTTGGCCGCCACCACTTCGGAGGCATCAAGTCCATTCGCGGCCAGGACCGAGGAAGCTTCCGGCGATGCGCTGACCGAACGCTGCAGGACGTGAAGGTCTTCCTGGCTGGTCTGGGCAACCACGGTCTCGACCTTGGCCTTGAGGTCGGGTGGCAAGTCCGCCAATGCGACGATGGCTATGTTGGTGAATGTCTGTCCGGTGATGCCCTGGTCGGGGCCGGTCTGACCTGGCACGGCTTCCGGTGCCGGTGCGTCCGGGGGAAGGGGTGCGTTTTGGGACTGAGCATGGGCAGGCAAAGCCAGAGTGAGTGCCGCCAGGATGATGATTGCCTTGTTCATGATATCTTCCTTCCTTGTTCGAGGAGGGTCGATCGGGATGACGCGCGACAGGGACAGCAAGCCATCGCCTCGAACAGTGTTGCGTGTTCAAAGCGCGAAGTCCGGATTTGTTCCGGCTCCGGTCGAATCCGAGGCAGGGACGAGGACGCATCGCTGCCCTGCCTATGGTCGGGGACCTTTATCGCTGATCGCGTCAAACCGTTCGATGTCGTAGCGCGGACTGATCCGCGCCAGTATCTCGACGGAGGGTTTGGCCGCGTCGGGCTGTTTCCAGCTCAGCTCGAAGGAGAATACGAACCGGCCGCGCTCGATGTCGTGCTGCATTCCGAGAAAGCGCCAGCGATAGCCCAGCGGTTGAACCAGCGCGTCGAGGTCAGGCGGAACGCCGTTCGCCGACGAGATCGCCAGGATCGCATGATGGGTTCGTGGGACCCACAGATCGACCTGCTTCAGCACCTGAAGCGTTATCAACGTCAAAACCGTCCCCGCTGTGCCAAGTGCCAGTTGCCCGCCGCCGAAGGCGAGGCCGATTGCGGTCATGACCCACAAGGTGGCGGCCGTGGTGACACCTGTCACGAAGTCGCCGCGGCGGAGAATGGCTCCGCCGCCAATGAAGCCGACGCCCGTCAGCACGCCCAGCGGAAAACGGAGCACGTCCATCACACTGAACGAATCGGGGCCCTTGCCGCCCACCTCGAGCAGGATATTGGCCTGCATCATCGCTATCGCGGCCGCCAGGCCGACCAGAACGGTTGTTCTGAGCCCGGCGGTGTGGCCGCGGGCTTCCCTGTTCATTCCGATGATCACGCCGGCAACAAAAGCAAGAGCCAGGCGTAGGGCGAGGTCGGTCAAGGTTGGATGAAGCGGCATGGTCATAGCGGGGACGACTCACGCAATGGGCTCGTTCTCCAACACCGCGGAGCGTTCGATGGTTCCCAAGGGTGGAAGGTGAAGCTTCTTGTCGGGTTTCAGGCAACCCACGACGTCCCGGTGCGTTTGGCACAGAACGCACTCGGGAGATCTTTCCATGCCGCTCACCGCCTTTGCGCTCAATTGCACCTTGAAGGCCTCCGACGACGCCGAGAAATCGTCCACGGACCGCCTGCTGGCGGATCTGCTAGCGGCAATGGTGCCGCATGGGGTGCGCGGCGAGATTGTTCGCGCCCTCGACCATGACGTCAAACCCGGCGTGCTGTCGGACATGGGCGAGGGAGACGGTTGGCCGCAGCTCCGCAGGAAGATCCTCGACGCCGACATCTTCGTGCTAGGCCTGCCCATCTGGCTCGGCCAGCCGTCGAGTGTCGCCAAGCGCATCCTGGAGCGCATGGATGCGTTTCTATCGGAGACCGACAAACAAGGCCGGATGCCGGCCGCCGGCAAGGTCGCGATCGTGGCGATCGTCGGCAATGAAGACGGCGCTCACGCCTGTCACGCGGCGTGCTTTCAGGCGCTAAACGACGTCGGCTTCACGATTCCTGCCAATGGCGGCGTGTATTGGGTTGGGCAGGCTATGGGCGACGTCAACTATGTCGACCTGCCCGGAACGCCGGAAGCCGTGGTCGAGATGATCGAAATGACGGCTTCGAATGCGGCCCATCTGGCCAGCGTGCTGAAGGAAAGGCAGTATCCCGGCGTCGGAAAGTGAAGAGATTTTCGTGACGCACGGAGTGCCCGTTGCCCTGACACCCTCGGCCACTCGATGGTTGCCGGGCGCCAGCAAGATCAGTGTCGGCGCCCTTGGGGTCAGGGCTCGTCAAAAGGCCCGGCTCGCCTGGCCAGATCGCGCGATATGGCACCTTCCTCTTCGTCATCGGGCAATGCCTCGTCGCTGTTCTGGTAGGCGTTGTCATCGTCCTCCTCCGGCAGGTCGCCTTCCTTCTCGACGTCGACGACGTCGTCGACATTGTCGGACACCTTGTCTGGAAGAACCCTGCCGCCCTTGATTGCATCCCAGTCCGCCTGCTGGATTGCCGGGGCTTCAGTTTCGTCCCGTTGTTCGGATCGTTGCTTCTTGCGCGGTTCCATCTCATGTCTCCGATATGAACGGGTGCCTCATGTGGCCCCTTTGTCGCCAGTTGCGTCGCTTTCCGCCGCCAGAACTCGGCTATCCTGATGGATCGTGGAATCGGAAAGGCTAACGGATAACCGCCGACCCGGCCCGTTGTTCCTCTCAGCGGGATCGGTTGGTGTTCCGCCTTGGGCCTGGGATGCAGCATCGCGGGGTAGCCGCCGCATTCGCGCAACCAATCCCGCATTACCTCGTTTTGCCTTTGAGACCGCCCTTGAACTTTACCGATTGGAAATCTCAGAGACACTCAAATGAACCCTTCAGCCGAGCCCCGATCACCGTCGGGAAACAATCTCCATATTCAGCCTTTCCATGGAACGGTGACTGTCAGATTCTCCGACGCCATCATCGCCTCCACCGAACATGCGCTGCAGGTCCAGGAAACGGGGAGGGATCCTGTGTTCTACATCCCGTTCCAGGACATCTATTTCGACCTGCTCGAGAAAACCGATACCACCTCGATATCGCCAAAAGGCACTGCGAGCTATTGGCGCGTGCATGCCGTTGGCGGATCGGCGGATGATTTCATGTGGGCGTATGAAGAGCCCGAGGCGCCTGTCCGGGTGCTTGCTCGCCACGCCGCCTTCGATCCCGGCAAGGCTCGCATAGACGCCGATCCCGCTGAAGACGAGCGCCACACGC
Organism: Mesorhizobium sp. B2-6-1; assembly: GCF_006440475.1. NCBI lineage: Bacteria > Pseudomonadati > Pseudomonadota > Alphaproteobacteria > Hyphomicrobiales > Phyllobacteriaceae > Mesorhizobium > Mesorhizobium sp. B2-6-1. The sequence continues at coordinate 4,273 of NZ_VFUH01000011.1, read as the reverse complement.
CTCACATAGTGGAATAGCAGGACAGCGGCAGGATCTATCCAAGGGAACCGATTCCATTGGGTTGTCGTGCGATGACACCGGGCCCAGGTCGCCTTCACGCTGCGCGGTCTTCGTCGAGAATGCGCAGGCCCTCTTCAAATTTCGCGAGGGGAATCCCGGCCCGCCGCGCTTGCCACAGGTTGTCGGCCAGATCCGCACGCTTGACCGGCCGCGCCAGGGGATTTGACGCAGCCCGGCGCACGAAAGCGATTTCATTCTCGCCAGGCCTCTTCGTCAGCGCATCGACCGCAGCGACAATCGAGGGACCAAAGCCTGCGGATTTCAGCCTCGTCCTTGTCCAGCCCTCCCCTTTTTCGAGGACGTCATGCAGATATGCCACGATCTTCTGGTCAAGGGTTTCGACCGTGTCGACCACGCGCCTGCAGTGTTCGATATAGGGTTGCCCGGTCTTGTCGGTCTGCGATCGATGCGCGTCCTCGGCAATCTTGGCCGCCCGGTAGAGCATGCTCATTGCCAGCCCTTTCTTCATTGGATCTGTTCAAAGCGGCATTGCCGCGGCGCCTTGTCCGGCCGCCATCGCAGCAGTTTCGTTCCATGGCGAAACCGATTGCCGGTGACATGATCGAAACGGACTTCGACCACCAGCTCCGGCCGCACGGGCTCCCACTCCCCGCTGCGTTCGGTGCTCCAGCGGCTCGGTCCGCCGGGAGCCTTGCCGGTAAAGCCGGGTCCGCCTCTCAGGTTCTCGAGCTTCGCGGTAATTTCTGCCCTGTCGTCCTTGCCGATCGTCGACGTAAACCCGACATGGTCGAGCTTGCCGTGGTCGTCATAGAGTCCGAGCAGTAGGGATCCGACCTGGCTGCTGCCCGTCAGGTAGCGGAACCCGCCGACGACACAGTCCGCGGTGCGCAGCCGCTTCACCTTGATCATGGTGCGCTCGCCCGGCCGATAAGGGTCCGTCAGCAGTTTGGCGATAACTCCATCGGTGGAGCCGTGGCCGGCCTCGCCCAGCCAGCGCCTGGCGGTGGTCACGTCGGTGGTGCGCGGCGACAACCGCAACGAGGAAACGCCCGACCTCGTGACGAAGCGCTCGATCGCGGCCCGTCGTTCCGTCAAGCTCTTGTCGAGCATGATCCCGCCGTCCGGATCGGCGAGAATATCGAACAGGACGAGATGGGCCGGGGTTTTCGCGCTCAGCATGCGAATCCTGCTTTCGGCAGGGTGAAGCCGCATCTGCAAGGCCTCGAAGGAGGGATCGCCATTCACCTCGATGACTATCTCGCCGTCGAGAATGAAAGACTGGGTATCGAGATCGCGCAACAGTGTCGTTATTTCCGGAAAATACCGGCCGAGCGGCTTGCCGGACTTGGCCCTGAGATCGACGCTTGCGGTGCCTTTGAAGGCTAGGCAGCGGAATCCGTCCCACTTCGGCTCATACTGCCAGAGACCGTCGTCGCCCGGCAGTGCGTCGGCCGCCTTGGCCTCCATGGGGCGGGTATCCAAAGGCAGCGGAAAAGCAGCGGCCACGGCTTCTACCACCGCTCTTCGGCGTCGTGGTGCGGCAGGTCCACACCGCAGCATGTCCATCCGAGCCGTTGCGCGGATCCGTAATTGTAGCGTGGCTCGAGATCGGCGGGATCGTCGAAGGTTCCGACATGCAGGGCGATCTCATCCGGCGATGCATCGTAGGCCAACGCGACGGGCGATCCGCAGTCGCGGCAGAAGCTTCTTTGTGCGATGGGTGATGACCTGCGGCAGAAAGGCTTGTTGGAAAGCCATTCCAAGCTGGCTGATGGTACCCACGCCAGGACTGCGAACGCACTGCCGGTCGAGCGTCGGCACATGTCGCAGTGGCAATAGTGAGTGCGCGGCCTGGAGATGGTGCGATAGCGGACGTTGCCGCACAGGCATCCCCCGGTTCGTTCTCTCATTTCTTGCTGCGCGACCATTGGCCGATCTCTCGAACCTCGATGCTGGTCAACGTTCCACCGATGATGTGGTTTCCGAGAGCCCGAGGGGAACGAGTTTCGCTGCCTCGCGTTTGGTCGGCACTCGAGAAACTGGGGACTAGCGCAAGGATGTCGACTTGAACGGAACCCCTATGCGGCTGGCATGTGCGTTCAGGTATCCGTCCCTGGCCGCCTTGTGCCGGCTCGACGCCGAAGACGACAAAGCGGGTCGCTGCTGATGTCGGCTCCGGGTCTGGCATATGGACCTCTGGGCGATCATTGTGCCCATCTGTGTGTCGACATGCAGCGGCTGTTCGCCGAGCCGTCGGAGTGGGCGACACCCTGGATCACCCGTGTCCTTCCCCGGATCGTCAGCCTTGCCGAAAGATATCCTTCACAAACGATCTTCACTCGCTTCCTTCCGGCGCGACGCCCGGGGCAGGGCACCGGCACCTGGAAGCGGTACTATGAACGCTGGGCATCGATGACCATCGACAGGATCGGCGAGGAGATGATCGAACTCCTGCCGCCGCTGGCGGCATGCTGCCCGCCGGCGATCGTTGTCGACAAGCACATCTACTCACCGTGGCCCGAAGGGCATCTGCACACGCTGCTTTCATCCCGCCGGATCGACACTCTCGTCATCACCGGCGGCGAGACCGACGTCTGCGTTCTGGCGACAGTGCTTGGCGCGATCGATATCGGCTACCGCGTGATTCTGGTGACGGATGCCCTGTGCAGCTCTTCGGATGCAACACACGACGCGCTGATGACCGTCTATCATCAGCGGTTCGCGCAGCAGGTCGAAACGGTCGAGATGGAGACGGTTCTTTCCAACTGGACCTGATCTCGAAGCAATGTCCAGGTCAGGCGCTCAGGTCGATCAAGGCGATGCCGAGATCGGCGTGTTTCGTGCGGCGCAGATGAGCGGGGGACTCGACCAGTGTGACCTCCAGGGTCGGTCGCACCACGCCGCCCAGCAGATGTCCGCCCCGCGTCGCTCCGTCGCTCAGTCCGAGCACGGCATGCAGGTGGAGGCTGGGCTTGCCGTCATCGCCCAAGGCAATGTCGCCGATCGCGCTGAGAACCTCGCACTGCTCGTTGACCGGTATCTTGCGATAGTCCTTTGCCTCGAAATCGAACCAACCGACCGCTGCTCGCTCGAACGCGCCAAGCGCGGTCAGCGATGCGCCGTCGATCTGTTCTTCGCTGGCAAAGGCAGTGAGCACGCCAATCGCCTCTTCGCCAGGCTCGAGCACCACCACGAAGGTCCTCTGTCCCGCGACTTTCGAAACCAGTTTCGATTTCATTGCCGTTGTCCTGTGGCCAAGGTGCAGAAACCTTGGCGGTGAATTTTCAGGCCGGCCCACTTATTCGAACGAACCGTTCGCGTCCCGGTTCCATATTGCGGCAGGCGCGCGGCGTCGAAGCGGCCGGCAGTATCCGCCCGAACGCCTACCCCTCAGCCTTGAAGTTCTTGGCTTCCTTTTTCACCTCTTTCCTGTCGTTGTCGTGCTTGCGGATAAGATCTTTCGCCTGCTTGGGCGAGACGTCGGTCGTTTCGGCCAGATGCACGGCTTCGCGATCTTCGTCTTGTGGCCGGATCTTTTCCTTGGCCATCGGTCTGTCTCCTTTTTTCCGTGTCATGGGACGTAACCAGACAAGCGCCGCCCGGTTCCATGAAACTGCCTTGCTCGAAGGAGCGCCTGCCTCGGTAGAAGCTATTTCGCGGAGGAACTCGACTTGGGAGAGCGCAGCAAAAGTGCGAGCGGCACGAGCAGGGCGGTCGCGATCGCGGAGTAGCGAAACAAGTCCACGTAAGCCAGAAGCGTCGCCTGCCGGCCTATCGTCTGGCCAATCCAGCCGACCGCCTGGACTTTCGCCTCGACCGCGGGCGAGCCCTGAGCGACGAAATAGTCAGTCATGCGCCGAAGCATCTGCTGATAGACAGGCGAGGACTGCGCCGTGTTGCCGATCAGATGGGTCTGATGCAGTTGTGCGTTCTGCGCCACGACGGTGTTGGAGAGCGATACGCCGACGCTGCCGCCGATATTGCGGGCGACATTGATCAGCGCCGAGGCCTGGTTGGTCTTTTGCGGCGGCAGGCCGACATAGGCGGCCGTCGAAATGGGGATGAACAGGAAGGGAAGCCCTACCGTGATGAAAATGCGGGCATAGGTGAAATAGCTGAAACCGGCATTCGGCGACAGTGAAGTCAGGTGCCACAATCCCACGGCAACCGCCGACATGCCGATCATGATCAGGTATTTCGGCTGCACGAAGCCGGAGGCGAAGCCGGAAATCGGCATCAGCATCAGCATGGC